>NZ_JBLXHQ010000011.1:0-139013 GCF_048259445.1 Marinobacter sp.
CACCCTGGCCTTCGGGTCGCAAGAGGTTAAATCAATAGAAGGACACAAGCATGTAGATCTCAAGGCACAGTGCTGGCGGACGCGGGTTCAATTCCCGCCGTCTCCACCAACCAAGAGTTTCAGGGGGTCCAGCGAGACCCAGTGAAACGCCCCAAAGCCCCGGAAACGGGGCTTTTTTATGTCTATCACATCCATATTGATCCATTGGCATCCACGCAAACTTGTGGGTAACATTGTGGGTAACAGCACATCTCCACTTCTCGTTACCCACAAACTGGACACCCATGGCCCGGCAACTCAACAAACTCTCCGCCAACGAAGTGAAAAATGCTAAGGGTTCCGGGGAGATACGGAAACTCACAGATGGTGGCGGCCTCAATCTGGTCATCAAAGGTGAGTACAAATATTGGTGGTTTCGGTACCGTTTTGCGGGTAACGAAAAGACCCTCTCACTGGGCAGTTACCCACAAGTTACTCTTGCGGATGCGCGTAAAGCTCGTGATGTAGCCAAAGGACTGCTTAATGACAACATCGACCCCAGCGCCCACCGAAAGCAAGAGTCTGCTCAGCGAGTATCCGATGGCGAGAACACCTTTCGCTCCCTCTGTGAGGACTGGTACCAGCAGAAACACTCTGCAGAAGTTACTGAGTCACACGCAGTGCGCAACTGGCGAAGACTGGAAATCTATACGTTCCCTCTGCTTGCCAGGCGCCCCATTCGCTCGATCCTGCCTGCCGATATCCTGCAAGTACTGGACAAGATCGTTAAAAAGGGAAACGTTGAAACCGCACACAGGGTTAAAACACTCATAAGCCTGGTATTCCGGTACGCAGTGGCAACATCGCGAGTAGACTCTGACGCAACCCGGGATTTGACCGGTTACCTGCCCAAGACCCAAGTAAAGCACCAACATGCACTGGTTCGACCTGACGAGGTCTCACGCCTGCTGAAGGACATTGAGGCATACCAGGGGCACTTTGCCACGTCAGCCGCCTTGAGAATCTCTCCATTGGTATTCACTCGACCAGGTGATACGCGGCAGATGCTCTGGGAGCAGATTGATTTCGACAAAGCCCTATGGGAACTTCCGACGACTAAAAACGGTGCACCCTTGATGGTGCCTTTATCACGCCAAGCAATTGCCATATTGGAAGAAGTCGAACCCGTCACCAGACACCGCAGCCCGTATGTGTTCCCCAACGCCAGGGATGCCAAACGCCCGATGAGCAATGTGGCAATCAAGGCCGCCCTGGATCGGATGGGGTACGGTGGAAAAATGACTGCTCATGGGTTCCGGGCTATGGCCAGAACCCTGCTGCAAGAGGAACTCAAATACCCTGTTCACCTGATTGAGATGCAGCTAGCGCACCGTGTTGCAGACATGCATGGGCGCGCCTATAACCGGACTGAGTTTCTTGAAGATCGGCAAAATATGATGCAAGCTTGGGCTGACTACCTGACTAAGCTTTTGTCAAATGCTTAGCATAGCGAAGCTAATAGTTTTAGAGTTATGCCTCCGGAATTTCATTCATCACGCTCACATCGTGATCCTACTGACAAAATTGAAACGCTGATCAAACATGCTTTACACCAACAAAAATAGCCACACCCTTTTGTCAGTTACCCGTGCGATCAACGAGTTGTCTGTATCAAGTAGCACTTTTTTTCAACAGGCTCAAAAAGAAAACTGTACCTTTTTAATTAACATACCAGCCGATACTGAAGTCGCAATAATCAGAGCCTTCTCTACATATGACATTTTTAGGCTTACAAACATTCAGCTTAAACGAACCGCCGCATCCTGGCGTCCCACACTTGTCAGCAGTAAGATCCAGTTCTTATCCCTCGATTCATCTGAATGCCTACCGCTAATCTATAGAGAAAATATTCTGAAAGGCAGCTTTACTGCAGTAGGAAAAATGAGCAACGACGGCAGCGTAGATTTAATGGACATGGAGGCTTACAAGTTAAATTACCCTGAAGCACTGTTCGAATTCGCTACCGACGCTAACTTCTTAACATATCAAAAAAATGAAATATTTTCAGAAGATTTTCAAGAAAAAACTACTCAACCAATTAAAAAGCCAATACCTATTACACTCGAAAGTTTACTTATTCGCGCTGAAGAATTATCAAGGATTGCACAAATTGCAACACGTGAACTGGGAAAACTCGAAGCACAGGAATGGATGTCGTCAATGCTCCTCGATCTGAATGAGGCTTCAACATTTTTCTTTTCTAATTCTGTTGATCCAGACCGTAAACGGATACACGCATGGTTTATGGAAAAATGGAGCGAATTCCGTCTCGGAGACGATGTCATTAATCAGGCTGTATACGCAATTATGCCAGACAGCTTTTACCGTGACGCTCCTAGTAAATATAAAGTCAAACCCGAAATTAGAAGCAAATACAACGATTACGCATCTACTGCACTAATAATAATAAATGAATTAGCACAAGATTGCTGGCAAGAAGCTAACTTCCACATTCCTAGAAGGAAATATCGTAGCCGAAAAGATATTATTGAGGAATTAAATGCTCAAGGTTTTACGGCTAAACTAGCTGGAGCCGTATCAAGTTTCATCCGCCCAAAAAAAAGAACTTAAATACTGAAATCAGATATTGCTCGTAGTCTTAAACGATCCTCTAGGCCGTCCCCTCCTAAGGCTTTTCATCTTTGGCATGTTTCCTCTAAAAAAAACTCTTCCGCACTCCGGTAACAGCCTGACCCAATAGTCTACCTTCACCAAGTATTCAGAGACATATCCTTTGAGGTTGGAAACCTTCTCAGAATCAAAGTGATTTATCACTCCAATACCGAGTCTCCTGTACTTGCCCTTGTTCTTATTGCAATTATAATACGTCCCTCTGCCGTTCGTTATGACCTCAGCCCAGTGCTTTCCGATCAACTTAGCTAGAACAATATCCTTACGATACTTTGCTCCGTCATAAAAAACCAAAAGGTGAAAATGGAAACCCTTTAAATGCCCATACTCCAGCTTGCATGCAAAACCAAGCATTCCAGGAACAGGTATTCCTTGGTAAAGATCCCTTTGCATTTTCGACCAATCATTTTTAACCTGCTTTACCTTCTCCCGAAGTTCCTCAGTCTGAAAATATTCTGACCTATACGATAAGTCTACACGCACTACAAGCAATCTTGAGTGTTTATTGAAAAGTGCTTCAACGTATTGACTAAGACTTTTCGACCTCTTCCTCGCCGCCTTATCAAAGCGCCTTATTGTCTTCTTGAATTTAGTTGAATGGGCTTCTGACTTAATGTCGTCAACCAATTCGTTCAGAAAACATACTGCCCTACCTATTTCGTGGGCTAACAGATTATTAATCATATATGGAAGAAAGGGATCCTCTAATCTCTCAACACACCTAAACAACAGATCCGCATATGGACTTACATTGTGTAATGGAAAATAGTAGCTATACTCATACTCACCTACAACAAGTACTGAAATTAGCGCTTTACCAAGCCGCAAAGATCCTAAAGTAGGCTTTCCACCTCTGAGCCTGACATAGAATAAATCTTCATCACATTCAACAACAGATTTAACTACCCTATCTATCCGTTTCAATCTTTTTATTAGGTCATCTTCTACTGTTAATGCTCTATCATCTATTTCAGCATTATCATCAACACCCTCTACTCCGCTTTGGCTCTCCATCACTACTCTAACCACTCGACCATTAATAACTTACCATTATAATTATATCAATGTGTTATTCGTCTATCACTCACTCATCACTACAACACATAACACCAATTAAATAATAATACAAAATAAAAATCACAACCAATTAACTTGCAACCCCGAAAAACAACTTCAATTAACGGAAAACTCAGCCACCCACGAATATAAGTTAGTGGCAACAAACCATTAATTTTGATAAATCACCTGTCCAAAAATGGCCACTTGAGCTGCAGCAGCGTTATATGGATCTCCTGGAAATAAATCCACACAAGTAACATTCTGCGCAGTAAAAATTGAAACCTGCCCCTCCATCTTCAGAATGTCGAGGGCATCATTTAGCCTGACTTTGTTTCGAATGCGGCCTGGGCCATACTGCCGGATATGGTTTTTACGAATGTACCGCTGATTACCCATTCGTACACTGTCCAACCAGTTTCTTAGCTCCTGAGCATCAACTATATGTCTTGGAGGTGGCAAAAATATCCCAAGATATTCGTCGGAATACCAGAAGCCAATGTCGATAGCCATGTTAAGCACTTCCTTCGATATATCCCCTTCATAACCTTCGAACCAATGGATGCTTGCTGCTAAGCGGGCAATATTATTCGGCAGCTTTGACGCGTGATCTCCCGCATTCTCAAACCGGCCACCTGGCCTGATCTGGACCTCTATTTCGTTTGCAATGTCCGTCCATAGATTTGATGCGTCAGGGCTAAAATGCAGCACCTGCTTCTCTGATTCCGGAGCTTCCAGCAAACCGACAACCTGGTTTAGCAGCTCGTTCATACGGCTATTAAATAGTTCTTGTTTCTCCGCCGCTGGTGAGCCATTTCGAACAAATCGATTCCCTTGGGTAGACTCTGGCCGGGAGACTAGAAACCGTGCCCATAGGCCAGATCCTCTTGTAGCCTCCCCGCGACGATCCATATACGCTTCAAAGGCACTATTCTGGACCATGAGCATGACTGTTAGCCGCCGATCAACAAGATCAAAACTTTCTCGTGTCGCTCGATCTACAGTTATTGTGTCACCACTCCAGATGGCGTTTTGTTTTGCTAGGTCATTAAATGCTCGACCTGCTAGAACGCCACCGCCCTCGCTTGAAATCAGCCCGGCTGCCGGTAGGTTTTGATAAAGTCCGTAGAACAGCGCTTCAGATGTGGAGTCGTCATAAATAATCTTAAATTCCCTGGGTTTTTTTGGCTCAGAATTTTCATGCTCTAGCAATTGCTGTCGGCTTAAATCCGAGAGGGCTTCACCTGCCCCCTTGTTTACAGCACTTTTTATAATTGCTTTTCGCTCAGCTCTCCAGAGATCGTGCTCAACCTTCCAAGCTCGCAAATTTTGCGTGAACTCATATTTTTGCCGCTTTTGAAACCTGTAGATCTCAGCTAGAACACTACTTTCTACTGCGGTTTTTCGTTCCCCCGAATCTCCAATTGTTAAGTACATTTGTGATGTAGGCACAACCTGGCCAATTGGCAAGCGAACATCAATCAAGCCTTGCTGAACTAGTGAGATAGCCCCAAATATGCAGCTATAAATCATCGGCTTAGGCGCTTGGATGTTATGCTCAATTTCCGCCGCAGCAGAGGAAATGAGCGGAGCATTCACCAAATATGGAAATACAACATTTTGAGGTGGCAGAGAGACGCACTGAAACCCTCCACCAGCCCAACGCTGCGCTGGCCCGCCGTGGTAATTATTATGCACCATCATCCAACTCTCGATGTCGAAACGCAGGCCTCAAGCCATTCATTTAACTCCGATTCCACCCAACCAACAGCGCCGCCGCCCAGGCGAACCTGTTTTGGAAATGAGGGATCATGCTGTTTAGCTCTTGGGTCAAGCTTGGCGTAGATTGTGGATCGCGATAGTCCTGTTCGTGTCATGACGTTTTTCAGCCGGAGAATGGTTACAGTTGCTCGTTTTGAATCAGGCATTATTTGCTCCTCGGTAAGTGCCAGAGCATTTATCCTAAAAGAACAACTTGAAGAGGGTACAGAACGTGAGGCTAACGATTACTCACGTTAGCTTTTTTTGGGGGGATTAAATTCATTGTAAAAGCATGGTGGTAGGCTGGGCGCAAGCTATACCTGCTATTCGTAGCAGGTATAGCAGGGAGCCATACAAGATGACATAAGATCCGGATTGCCTTGGCAAGAGATGTGGTCAGTCATTGAGCCCACGCCCAACCGACTACCATTACTCGTTAATGCAGCTTGGTGAAAAGCTTATTGAGGTATGCCTGGCCGCCATCTTCCATGAACAACACATGCCGGTTCTCCAGCTCAGCTTTCTGGGTAGGATCACCCACGTTGAGCAAATCCGAAAACTTGGTCGGTGACAGCACAAAAGCATTCAGAACCAAAGCTGGCTCGCCGGGTTTGGCCTGGTCGGCAAGGGTTTGTTCCAGCGTTTTTACCTCCTTGTATAAGCCAAGCTTTGGATGCGACAGATCCAGATTGCGCAACCCTTTAGGATCAACGAAAGAAAGCCATTGCTGCCCTGTCGCCTCGTCCACCAACCACAAAAGGAAATCCGGGTAGAAGTTGCCTGCCAGCGCAAAGCCTAGGCCCTTCTTTTCGCTATCGGCATTACGCAACAGGTACAGACTGCGCGAACCAATCATTCCCTTGCCTTCTGGCGACCGATAGAATTTCTGGAGATCCTGGACAAACTGCCATTCGCTGGGCGCGTCAAAGCCCAGAGGACGCATTTTCAAAGGCACTGAGTCTTTATCCTCCGGTGCCAGCAGTGGATAGTACAAGTGGCGATCAAAACTGATAGCGACCATGTGAGGCGCATTCCACTGGCTGGCCTCACCGATCTTGCCATCGGCTACTAACTGCTTCAGCACTTCCAGTTTTTTGAGGTACGCCAGCCCATCATCAGTGTTGTCTATTTCGAATTGATAAAGCTTGAGCATTGAGCCGTGGTCTTCGTCGATATGGGCAATATCGTAGAACTGGCCTTCATAGCCCTTTTTCAAAGCATTATAAAAACGGTCGGTGTAATCAATCAGTAAGCGAATCAGGACATCTTCCTGTTTACTGACATCACTAAAGCGACGCACCGTTAATTCAACTGCCGGAATAAACAGCGTGTACCAGTCAGCTGGGCCTGAACAGAAGTCGATAAGCTTCCGGCGGTCCAATCGCAGATTGCTCCAGCTGCGCTGAATTTTGTATTCCTGCAAAGCCAAATAAATCCGATCCCAGTTAAATAGGGTAAACAGATCAGCGTTCAGCTGGCCCCGGTGCCGTGCTTCGGCCGCATTTGAAGAGCCTTGGGTGCGCTCTGTGCTCAGTGCTTCAACACGGGGATACAGGTCGAGAATCACATGGGGCCGTTTGATCTTGTTCTTGAACTCCGTTGGAATCTCATACAGCCAGGGATAATGCGTGCGTTTGAAACCCTGCTTTTGGTTATCTTTGTAGCCGTCTTTCAAGGCCAAAGTCTTTAGCTTGCTAACTGGCAGGTTGGCTCGTGTAGGGAAGTCCAGCTCTAAAATCTCATCACTGGGCGTAACCCCCTCCTCGCGCAAGTAGTCTTTGAACGCGGCCATATAGCTGGCACGCACACCGAAAACATTGAGCGTTTCCAGTTTCTCCAGATGTGTTCCTTTCGGGCGCTCCTGCGGAGTGGTGCGCTTTAACGAGAAGCCCTTCCCTTTAAGACGCACACCGCGACCAAACAACTGGATGATCTGAGAGCCTTCGCCCTGCCCCATGTTCAACAGGCCCATGGTAGACACTCGCCAGCTACTCCAGCCTTCGGTGAATTTTCGTGAACCGACCAACACGTTGAGCTGACTGCTCTTATTGTTAAGCGTTCCAAATAAAGCGCCGCCGAAGTCATCGCGCTCGCTGTCGAATGCCCCCACATCCTCCGCCTGACTAAAAAGCTTACCGTCATCCCCGATATTGATCAGTCCAAATGGCTCGGCATCACCAACACGCAACGCCAACTCACCTTTGCTGCTCTTGATATTAACCAGCTTCAGCCGCTGTCGAGCTCGGGCATTAAAAACCCGCTGCAGAATGTCGGCATAGAGAGCGTCAACGTTGCCCACAAAGCCCATAAGGGGCGTAAAGCGCCCACTGAAAATATTGTTTCCTTTGGCATCCAGAATCTGGGCTTTATCGGCGACCAAATCAGCCAACCAGACTTTAATCTGCGCATCGTTATTCAGGAAGTCAGCCAGGAACTTCACTACTTCCAGAATATCGGATTCCTCACCGGACACGGTGTTGCCCACAAACACCCACAACGGTTTCTCTATGTTGAAATCGCTCAACTTGTCGCGATGGGTACTCCACAGCCAGAGCTGTTGATAGAAGGCCAACAAACAAGCGGTGAAATACTTGGCCGCATTATCCTCGTGCTCGTAGGCGTCTCCGTTCATATTGAGAATCAGGGACTCTTTGCCGTAACCATCTTCATAGAAGTACTTGTAGGAATAATCGAACAGAATGCACTTGGCGTAGTTTTCTCGAGTAGCCGTTACACGGGCAAGACGTCGCTCTTCAGCGCTCAGTGCGAGTTGTGCGAATTGGTCTTCATCCAGTTTTTTCAGGTTGGTCGTCCCAAACAGCATCTTGGCGCGCTTTTTCTGGATCTCCAGCTCTGCCATCTCTACGGTGTAACCTTTGGCAACGGCCTGCCCAAAGGTAGCAGAATACTCAAACGCAAAGCCCCCCTGCACCAGAGCATTACGGCGCCGCATCCATGCCGTGGCATCTTTACCTGTACCCCTGTGGCCCTCGTCCACCAGAACTAAATTATTGCCCTCAAACGCTTCCACCGCGACGGTTTTATCGCCCATTTCGTCGCCTAGCTTATTGATGTCGATGACCTCAACCATGCCGGGGTATTTCATCGTTTGATTTTTATTGAAGTGCTGCGCTGGGAATCCAGACAACTTGAGCTCTTCCAGGTGCTGCCGTGACAGCCCCTCATTGGGAGTCAGCAGAATAATCTTGTCCGGATGACTGCTTGGGTGGCCAGCCTGAAAGTAGTGCAAGTATTGCTTGATGTTGACGTGTAACAGCAGTGTTTTTCCACTACCCGTAGCATTCCAAAACGCCACCTTGTTTAGCTCATCGACTACAAAGTCCCGGAAAGGTTCTGCGCCCTGCTCCTCCCGGTAAAGAGCCATTTGCTCGTTCACTCCATCAAGCAGAGCCTGTCGTTTGTTGAAGTACCAGTCCAGGTAAATCTCGCTGAACAACAGCGACAAATACTGAAAGTACTTCATCTGAAGTTCGTGGCCTTCCAGCTTGTTTCGCTCTTTAGTAATGGCCTGCCAAAAGCTCACAATGTTCAAGTCATATCGGCGCAGATCCGATTCGGCAATCAAGTTGGGATTGAACAGACCGTGCATCAGCTCATGAAAAAACTTGCTCTGACCATCTTCTCCAATGCCCTCATGCCGGTCTTCGCCCAAACGTAGCTTCAAATCAGCCAGCTTTTCGGTATTGAAGAACGTCAACATCCAGCGATTAAGTACCAGTTCCTGGTGGAAGCTGCGCTTCTGTTTTTTCTTGCTCACTCCGCATCCCCCTCAGGCTTGCTCGGCTTTTTGACTTTACCGGGCTTGCTTTCCAGCATTCGAGCTGCGGACTCTAACTCACGGATGTTCTCAATGGCGCCAAGCGTTTCTTTCTCCTCGCGACGACGTACTGCGAATTTCTCGAACTCGGCATGGGCGATAGCATCCGCTTGCTTACGGGTGCGCTTGCCTGCATCCGGCAGAACCTGGCGGTCGTTAAACTTCAGAAAATCGTCCAGCTTCTGCTGCCAATCAGCCATGAAAACCTGCTTGCGACGTTCTGCCTGATCCTCAGCAAAATCCAGCCACATGGTGATGATGCGGTTCAGCTCACGGATCTCGTCCTCACTCAGATAATTCTTGGCCACCGTGACGTCTCGCTTGCGCACCTCGTCACCCGCCCAGCTGGTAAGCCCTGCATTGGGCATCAAGTGATTAATGCGGCCGGCGATTATTTCCGGCGCGGTCATACCGGCGACTGCAAAGTGCAGTTTGTTTTGCATGGTTTGAAAGAAGCGCGTGGTTTCCTTCAGCGACAGCTGGTAGTCCGCTGCCAAAGCAAAGATCTCACGCACCCGCAAGTACATTCGCCGTTCGCTTGCGCGAATATCGCGGATACGTTCCAGCAGTTCGTCAAAGCTGTCAGGTACTCCAGATCCAGCCACCGGCGGATTCTTGAGGCGCTCATCGTCCATCGCGAAACCTTTGACGATGTACTCTCGCAAAACCTGAGTGGCCCACTGGCGAAACTGGGTGGCGCGTACCGAGCTCACCCTGTAGCCCACAGAAATGATCGCATCCAGATGGTAGAAGCCCGTTAGGTACCGTTTACCATCAGAAGCAGTTATCCGGAATTTCCGGATAACTGCTTCTTCCTGCAACTCATTGTCTTGAAATATATTTTTTAGGTGCTCACTGATAGTTCGGACGTCAACGCCAAACAACTCAGCCATTTGTTTCTGTGTTAGCCATAGGCTCTCATCATAAAGCCGCGCTTCTACGCGCAGGCGCCCATCCTTCCCAGGGTAGATAACCAACTCACCCGCCATGTCCGGACCTAAAAGCGATGCAGGTTCTTGATCAGCCATTACACATCCTCCACGGAGAACATGCGCTCCAGAAACTCGGGCTCGATTTGACGCAACTTCAGGACACGAGTAGCACCGCCTTCTTCTTCAGTCTGGGTCAACACGGTCGGGATGTTATGATCCCCGTTGATATACACCACATCGAATTCATTGTCGGCTGGATTGATGGCCAACTTGTCGCACAAACGGGCAACGCCTTCATAATCCAGAACATCGCAATCGCGCCACAACACCAGGCAACTCTCACCACTGGGCAGAGTGCCAGTAACGGTAACGAAGCCGCGTTGCGGCTGGGCATCCATGTGCTTTACCCGCAGGCCAATCAGGTAATTGAAGGTTTCTACCAGATCAACCTTTGTGCGTTCATGAGCACCGGATGAATCGGCGGCAATATTCATGGTGTAATCAAAGGGTTTTTTGAAATCTTCGACCGATAAAAGTGAACCTCTGCTTTCCACATCCAGCATGTAGTGCAACAGGTAGTCATCTTTGGCTGATTGTTCCAGCATTTCGAAGGTCTGGCCCTGCATTGCATCCCGGCGCAGCTGCAGGTTGTTCAGGGTGTCTTCGTAGCTCTCTAGTTTGAGGACTTTAAAGCAGTGAGAAACGGCTGTATCAGGAGCGATGGGTTTTCCATTCACCCACTCCTCAGAGAAAACAACTTTCTGCAACCTTGGTTTCAGTACAGCATCAAAGTACTCGCCTTGCTCAGCAATCACATATCGCCGATGCCCTCCATCTCTTCTGTTGAGATTTATTACTGCATGCGCCGTTGTCCCCGATCCGCCGAAGTAGTCCAAGATATAGGCATTAGGGTCGGATGCGCCTGAAATGTAAATCGAATCGACTACCGCATGGATAGACTTTGGATAGGAAAAAGGGTTAACGCCAAAAAGTGCCTTGAGTAGTGCAGAACCATGCTCCGTGGATGAGTGTTTGGAATCTGCCCATGTTGATACAGAAACGACTCCCCCTTCATTAGGACGTCGCTTGTAGTAAACATAATTCTTGCCTGAACGATCTTTTCGTACCGCCAGATCCGACTTTCTTTCTTCAACCGTTCGCCATTCCCAGCGCCAGCGCTTCTCATCCTTGTCTTCATTATCTGGGAAAACAACCTCTTCGCCGGAGACTGGTTTTTCACAGGGGATCCACTCCTCTGTTTCCTCGCGCCAATCCATTTTTGGCACACGCAGCTCTTTGTCAGTCACATAGATCGGGTAGTACATTGCGCGACGCTTATCTCTATCTGAGTCCGAACCCTCTCGACGCAAATTACGCCATTCGTAAATTCCAATTTGATCAGACTCTTTGAACCGGGCGAGCTGCGCTGCCGTAGGCGGCAGCCGTTGAATTTTTGAAGCATCCGATTTCCCCGCAAAAAGCAGGTACTCGTGAGAAACCGCATAACCAGTGAGCGTTGGGCGCCCTGATGGATTGGAACGAACATTGATAACACCAAGAAGATTGTCATTAAAAACACCTGACAATATAAAACTTAACTCTCGTTGCTGAGCATCATCGATAGCTGACACAAGCACACCGCCAGAAGTCATCAGCTTTGGAGTAAGTTCAAGGCGGGACTGCATTAGGGACGCCCAGCTGGACGATTTATATCCGTTTTTATAACAAATAGCGCTAGCGTTTGTGTTATAGGGAGGGTCAATGTAAACACAATCGAATTTTTCCGAATATCGAGCATCTAAAAAGCTCAGAGCTTGAAAATTGTCACTATTAATCAGCAACCCATCGATTGATGAATCCAAGTCATCGATTGATTGGCTCAAACGATTTTGGACAGATTCTTCATACAAACTAGTATCTAGCATCCGGTGTAACCCAGACTTTAGATCTTCAATCGTACCGGGAATGGCACCATCCCATATTCCTATTTTCTTCCATTCCTGCCACTGTTTTTCATTGGCCGCTATCTCGGGATACAACTCTTCCGGCACCCGATCCAAGGTAATGCAATAATGACTGGAGACAACAAACTTCTTCTTCAACCAAAGCTTTTTCTGAAAAGCTTCCAACTGCGCCAGAAAATCAGTCAGCTCTAAAGCGATTGCACGCAGGCACTGAATCATGCGAAGGTTTTTTTCAATGTCAGCAAAGGTGCCCGCATTCTGCACGTCGTCGAGATGCATGACTTCATTCTTGATGTAGAAGTCCAGCTCTCGGCGTAAAAAGCCACCCAGATCTTTGTGAATGAAGTAATCGGCTGTATTTTTAGTGGTGTAGTCGGTCAGGTACTTTTCCAGCAGGGTGCGCTGGGGGTTCTTTTCAGTGGGGGCACGGTTAGCGAGATCCAGCCAGCGGGCTTTAACACTTTCATCGTCCAGCACAACGCCCACAGCCTGTTTGATAAGGGCATCCTGCTTGGTGCCTTTGGCCTGGGGCGCATAATCAAAGCGAATAATCAGCTCTTGGCTATCATCGCTGCCGATTTCTTCAACCGGGATCAATTCTTCTTCATACTCATCACCCTGCTCATCAGTTCGGATGACTGCTTTTGGCTGAACCAATGCAAACCGACGCTCTTTGTCGTTATCCTTGCGGTTGTCCTTGGCGGTATCTGCCGACACCAGACGGAAGTGTACTGTGCGTCCGTCTTCCAGCTTAAAGCTGAAATTGGCGAAGTTCTCACCGCTCTTAGTGTAATACTGGTCTTTGTTAGCCCAGTGCAGCATCACTTCTTCACCGGCATAGGGGATGGCGTAGGTATCGCCCTTGTAACGGCGCTGACTAATAAAGTCACCGTTATCGTAGTAGCGTGAGAAGAAGGTTAGCAGGTGCGAAAAGACGGCATTTTCGTGCTCGGAAGCTCCGCCACTGTATGCGGCCAACTTTTCTCGCAGTTCCTGCACCTTAGGCACGCTGTTCGGATCGAGGCCATCAGCAGAGTACTGCTCTTCCTTTTCTTTCAGTTCGCGGGCGACTTGTTCGCGCTGAACATCACTGCCGCTGCTCAAAGCGATTTGTACTTTTTCCGGCAAACGTTGTTCCAGATACTCATTAATCTCATCAGCGCGGGCATTGAGAATGCGATAGATGCCAAAATCCAGCTCTGGACGGTCTATCTGGAAAATCTCGCGCAATTTGGCAACGAGTTCCTGGAATTTAGCGTTTTTCATTGCGCTCATCATTCAAGCCTTAAAGGTTGTGTCCCTGGATATTTTCTGGGGTGTTACACCACATGCCAGCGCAGGGTGAATAAGGTGTTGGTTTCGGTTTTTTCCTGCAGGCGCTGCTGCAGGGATTCGATCAGCTCATCGCGCTTATCAATGATTTCGTCCTCTACGGCAAAAATCTCCTGCCGTTGGCGCCGCTGCTGTTTTTCCAGCGCTGAAATCTCCTTCTGGATACCGGCCTGCTCCTGGAGAGTTGCTGCCTTGCGGGCGTCGCGTTTAAGTTGAGCAATCCGCGCCTTGGTATTTTTCAGTGCTTCCTCTGCAGCCAGCAGTTTGTCATCAGCCCACTTTTCTAGCTTGTCTCGTTCTTCATCAAATAGGCGCTGATTGAGGTCGAGGATGTCGGCAATAGCTGCAGCGATATGGCGATCACTATTGGCGTTTAATTCCAGGGGCGGCTGATCAGTCAGTTTTTCCGCATAGCTCTGGGCCTCGACGGCCATTAGTTTTTCACAGGCTTCCTGATCCAGTGTTCGCCCATCATCGGTAAGGCCAGAAAACAACAGCGCGTCTGTAGTTTCAAAAGCAGTAACTTCAAGTCTGTCGAGGCGCAGCCAGCCAGACTGCCCTACCATGTTTTCCACTTGGCTGATCTTGCTGCCGTGGGCACTGTAATTGAAAACGAGTCGAGCTGCAGGCGTAGAAGATGCCAAGCTGGTTTCCAACGCCCATTCGCCTAGCGGATGGCTAAGGCGGTAAGCATGGGCAAGCATATCTGGCTGAGCTGCACCGCGAATCAACTGGTAGCGCCCAGAGGCGATTGGTGGGCTAATTCCTGCTGGAGACTGCTTCAAGGCGAAGGCATAACTGGCGTGGTCAAAGCGTGCCTGCTTTTCCAACGCAAAACGCGTTGCTCCCCAGAACCAGCGGCCTAATCTGTCAAGGCGTGCTTTGGTTTCATCCAGGCGTAATTTGAGGCGGTCGTGTACGTCTTCATCAAAGTTTTCTAGCAGTTGGCTTTGAGTGTCTTGAATCCGGTCGTTGATTGCTTCTTCCAGCTCGACCTGAAGAGCATTGAAAGCATGCTCGATTTCGTCGGGGTGGCGACAGGTGTCATAGATGTTGAGAATGCGTTTTTCAAAATCGATGCCGCTTTCTATACGCCCTAGCACCTCGTCCGATGCGCCGAAAACCCCGGAAAATAGATTGAACTTCTCAGATAACAGCTCCAGTACGCGCTGATCGGCCTGATTGCGGGTGTTGAGGAAGTTAATCACCACAACATCATAGCGCTGACCATAACGATGGCAGCGGCCAATTCGTTGCTCTATCCGTTGTGGGTTCCAGGGCAGGTCATAGTTGATGACCAGCGCGCAGAACTGCAAGTTGACCCCTTCAGCAGCCGCTTCTGTGGCAATCATGATGTCGGCGCCAGTTCCATCGCCCTTCCGGAAATGGTCGATCAGAGCGGTACGCCGATCAACCTGTGGCGAGCCCGTTACTCGATCTGTGCCCCGATGCTCAATCAGCCATTGCTGATAAATAACCGTGGTGTCTGGATGGTTATTGGTTCCGCTGAACAGTGCCAACGATCCGTCATAGCCGTTCGATGCCAGAAATTGGTAGAGGTATTCTTGTGTACGCTTGGATTCCGTAAAAATAATGGCTTTACGCGGAGCGCCAAGTTCAGCCATGTTATTGAAACCATGCTGAAGTGCCGTAAGCAATGACTGGGCTTTGGTATCACTTTTCAGCCCCTGAGCTAGGACGATTATGTCTTTTAGCTCGACAAGCTCTTGCCGTATCGTTTGCTTCTTATGCTCTGGCCCTCGTATTCCCAGATCACTCGCCGCTGAGTTTTTTGAATCTACTTCGTCGGCCTCGTGGCTTTCTTCCTGGCTTTCCTCTAGGTAATCAGTTTCAAGGTCATCATCTTCGACCCACTGTTCAAGCAAATTAACTTTTTCTGCAGCCGCTTCATCAACCAGCATCTGCTCAAGCCTTGCGCAGATAGTTGCAAGCGTTGCCAGGATGGCAGGAGTGCTAGACGCAAGCAGCTTGCGAAGAATCAACCCGGTTAGGTGGCGTTGTCGCTTAGGCAGCGCATAAGACTCCTCCCGCAACAGAAACGCTGAAACGCGTTCATAAACAGCTTGCTCTTCATCGGTAGGATTAAACGGCTGAGTTAGGGCCTTGCGTTCTGTGTATTGAATGTATTCCAGTACATCTTTGCGGAGCGTACGCTGGGTAAAACCAGCCAGCCGACCGCGCAACTCCTCGAGCCCATCGGGGTTGCTAATGTATTGTTTGCGGAACGCTTTTTCATCACCAAAAAGATGCTCGTCAATTAAAGTCGACAGGCCATACAGCTCCATGAGCGAGTTTTGCAGCGGTGTTGCGGTGAGCAGGAGCTTTTTACGGCCCTCCAAGGCTCGTCGCAAAGCCTGGCCGGTACGGTTACTCGGTCGGTGAGCATTGCGTAGCTTATGGGCCTCATCGATAACTACTACGTCCCAAGGTACTGCACGCAACTCCGCTTCAAGCCTGGCAGCAAACTGATAAGACATAATGATGACGGTCTTACCCGCCAACCGTTGAAGGGTGTCCAGAGCGCTTCCGGCAGACTGTTTGCGAAGAGCGACTGCATCCAGAACTGTGGTTGGAACAGCAAACTTCTCTAACAACTCCTGCGCCCACTGCTTACGCAAGCTGGCTGGAGCAATGATCAAGAGCTTGCGACGGCGCTCAGCCCATAGTTGGCAAAGTACCAAGGCTGCTTCAATCGTTTTGCCCAGGCCTACTTCATCAGCAAGCAAGACCCCCTGCTGGAGCGGGTTGCGCATGGCAAACAACGCAGCCTCAATCTGATGCGGGTTAAGGTCCACACTGGCGTCAAAAAGTGATTGTGACAATCGATCCACGCCGTCAGCAGCATGCCGTCGCGTCAGTTCATGGGCGTAGTATTTTGCGTGATACGCGGTGATCAAAACTGACTCCTAAAGGCTGGCTAACGGGCGCTACTGATCAAAAACTGGGGTAGAGGATAGCGCATTTGCCTATTTTTCGCGTCAAACCAAAGCCGATGCGGAGCCTGCTTGTGATAGCACTATAACCAATGGCTGGGTATCGCTACCTCGAAGTTCTTGGAAACCACTTGTAACGTGTTCAATATTTCACGGTGACGAGTTTGCTCCTCGGTGCCCCACTGATCGCGACGGGCCAAGAGTTTACTCAGCTCACCCAGGTTATACATACCCAGCCGATGAAAGTTACCCCAAGTTGGAAGTCCAAACAGGTTATAGATAACCTCTGTGGAATCACGCTCACTGGCCAGGCGCTTTTCGCCTTGCAGCTTGGTTGCGGCCGTTTCGGCATCGTCTTTGTCTTCGTAGGTATTGAGTAATTTCATGGGATCGTGGTGATGGTAGATTGAATGATGCCGGAAACACGCATAGTTGAGGTCAATGAGGCAGCGGGTGATGCTTGCGAGTTCGGCCGCGGGCCATAGCGCCTGGCTCAGTTTGTTTGAAACTTGATCTGGCTATTACACTTAAACAGCCACACTCCGAACTACCCGTTCTTGCGTACCATCCTCATTATTCCAGCGTAGCGAAATTGAAAATGTCAGCTGACGGACGTCGAGCGGGATGTCAGCCAAAAGGTAATATTGTTCTTGCGGAGCCAGCGCGGGGAAAGGTATTTTTGCCTCGAAATCTCCACTCACAAGCGGGTTACAGTCATTGTCTTGCTCTAAGCCGAAGTAAATATTAGTCGCTATCGCCGGCCCCGCATTTTTGATAACGAACTTACTCATCTGGCCTTCTTTCTCTAAACTGATAGTCAAATTGGCCTTCAAGACTTGCTGCTCGCGCTTTTCGAAATCAGCTAACTGCTTCCGGCTTAGCTCGGCGTGAACCTGTTCGAGTTCCAGCAACTGAGCATGATTTTTTCTAGAACGTGAGAGCGCAGTCAGTGATACCACCACGGCAAGCACGGATATCAAAACACTGATTATTTCAAACAAGCTCAAACCATTTCCTCAAGCATAATGCCGTTTCACAGAACCCTGAGCCTGCGAGAACTCGGCCACCGACTTACAATGCCTTCAACTTGTGCATGCCAACAGCTGCATTAAGGGTGCTCAGAACAGCTGTCTTCTGAATCCAAAGCACCTGCAGGATATGTTGGTAGTAGCTCGACGATTTCTCCAGAGTCCTCATCTTCAACCTCTACCCCGTAATCATCACAATACGGGCACCGCTCACGGCCATCATCAAAGGCATGGCGCTCACAAAAAAAAGCGCCCTCACCCACAATTTCATGCATGTAAGTTACCAGAACACGCTCTGCCTCTTGATCACAAACCAAACACTTAATCATTAACCTTCTCCGTCAGACAAAAATCAAAAACAAACTGCTAGATCTCACTAGCACTTTGTTCTGCCTAGACTCAGAAGCTTAAACGACCTGTAATCGCAAAACCATGTGCTGTGCGTTGCAAAGTTGGAAGTGATCTCAAAAAAAGAATCTACAGAGCTAGTTTACGCGAGTGTTAACTCAACCAGTCGCCCAAAACCTAGCCAGGTGATGGAGATTCGCTTCATTTTGCCCAAGGCGTAGCGGACAGGATACGCCGAGATGAATCTGTGATGGCCCAGGTGAACAGCCACTCCCCGGAACAGGTGATGCACGGACTATTCCCAAAGCGTGTCTCAGACATGGTGCTGGATGCCATGACGGACAATGAGAAGCTTTCTATGTAGGTGCTGGGAGATGAGCAAACGCAAAGGGGCTTTGCCTTGCTGATATTGCGGATGTTGGCTGGATCAAAAACAGTTCCCCAGAATTTATAACCTTCACCCTAAACACCCATCATCCTGACACCAACCCGCTTGCAACCCCTGTCATCAAGGGGCTAATATTAATCCACATAGATATCAATGTGTCAGGTCAAAGCATGTCTACATCAGAGAAAGTGACCCGTCAATTGCAGCGCATGAGGCGGGGCGTCCCGTTTTCCATCAATCAGTTCCACGAACTGGGCACTGCTACGTCTGTGCAAAAAGCGCTGAGCAGGCTTGCCCTAGAAGGTGTGATTGAACGAGTAGCCAAAGGCATTTATGTGCGCCCAAAGTCACTGGCCAGCATGCCATCAATCAAAATCACAGCAAGCGCAGAACAGATCGCCAAAAAATGGGCATAGCAGAACGGCTATACACTGGTTAGACAAGGCATTGAGTCGGCTTATCGACTTGGCCTTCAGACACAGGCACCGGTAAAAACAGTGTTTTGGACAAACGTCGACAGTAGAACGTTTACGGTAGGCAATGATGTTGGATGCTACCTGGCAGAGCTGGACGAACTTCAAGCTATAGCTTTTCCGTAAATGACGGTTGCCGCATATCACCCTGGCTACGTTCTTTGGGAAAAGCTGACTGGCATGCACCAATTTTCGACCCAGGAAAAAGACCCAGACCCGCATCGACTGGCAAGGCACTGGTATGACGTAGATTGCATTCTTCAACAAGATGAATTCAGTGATGCCCTTGATGCAACTGACGCAATGACGGACGTGGTGACCATGAAGAGCCAGCGGTGGGCACAAAAGGGTTTCACCTTTGAGAAAGTGCTTGAAGGCCGGTTGGTTCTTGTGCTGGAAGGGGAGCGGCTTGAGCAGATTGCAGCGGATCATCAAGCTGCTATTGAGGGCAGGATGTTTTTGGTGTTCCGGATGATTTTGGGGCGATTGTTTCAAGGTTTCGGAAAGCTCAGGGCAGGATAAATGCCGGCATCAGCCGCAAAAAGCCGAGCAAATCTCCCAAATAGCAATCGAACGCCATCACCGGTGTAACCTTATGTTTAGCGGCACCTAGGTAGCGTCGCGAAATGGGAGAAGTGCAAGTCCGAGGGCATGTGATTGTTAGGTTGCTATAGCTGTCGAAGATAGAGAACTATTTTCCAAATATCGTCTTCTTCTAGAGCACTCTTAAAAGGGGGCATTGCCGTTTGCAATGGAACCCCGCCTTCAGAAATTGTCCAGAATAGATAACCATCAGTTGCCATTGGCATCTTACTAAACATCGCAATGTTGGATGGTCTGGGAGTTAAATTTATACCAGCCTCACCGTCACCTTGTCCTGATGTTCCATGACAGCTTGCGCAGTTGTATTCATATAGCACTTTCCCTTCTTTGATATTATTTGAGGTGCTTTGCAGAGGGTTTACTTTGTTTGCATATTTTTCATCGATACCATTTCGCATGACGAAGCGATGCCTGATCATTGACATATTCATCATACCTCCTTCCATCATACCTTTTCCGCCCATCATGCCTCTTCCCTCCATCATCCCCATTTGTCCATATACATATATTGGTAAAATGAGAGTTGCTGATATTCCCAAACCAAGAAGAATCTTCTTCATACGTCCCTCCAAATTTCTTGTACCCGTGGATTCAACCAATAACCGCAGCACCGCTATTTTATAGTGCTCCGGAATATTCACCCCAGAACACCTCTGCCGGTGTTCGTTAGCCCAGCCGTTTCCTGGGCCGGTTATTCAATTGCTCAATCACTCGATTGATGTGTGTTTGGGACAGTTGTCGGTACTGCATCACTTTGGTCGGTAAAATCCGTGAGGGTACCGGCAACGGCCCTCCAACCTCTACCTGATTACGTCAAAGTGCTGCAGTTATTATCTGAATTCACGCCTTCAGCGCCAGAATTCGCCTGGCACCGTTAAGCACAATGATTCCCGTGATGCCGCCGATAATCAGATCTGGATAATTGGATCCAGTCCACGCAACCAGGGCTCCAGCGATAATGACGCCTATATTGATCACCACGTCATTGGCGGAGAATATCCAGCTTGCCTTCATGTGTGCGCCGCCCTCTCTGTGTTTGGATATCAGCAGCAGACAACTGGTATTGGCGATCAATGCGACGAATGCGATAACCATCATCATCAGCGACTCAGGTTCACTACCGAATACAAAACGTCTCACTACCTCTACGAGTACTCCGAGAGCCAATATCAGTTGGAGCACACCGGCAAGATGCGCGGCACGCAACTGCATCTTTACAGTATGCCCAACGGCATAAAGGGCAAGGCCATATACGGCAGCGTCGGCAAAATTGTCGAGAGATTCTCCAATCAAGCCGGCTGACTGTGCGATTAGACCGGCAGTCATTTCCACCACAAACAAGAGGGCGTTGATGCCGAGCAACCAGCGCAGGGTGCCGGACTCTTGCCTAGCGGAGGCCACAGACTTTTCGGCGGACTTGATTTCCTCTGGATCGGCAGCAACGGTCTCCTGAAGAGAGGCCCCTAGCCCCAAGCTCTGCAGCTTCGCTGTGATGGGCTCGACCTCGCCATTATGTACAACCTTCAACTGACGGTTTGACAGGTCAAAGGATAGAGTTCGAATCTCGTCAAAACCGTTTAGGGCCAAGCGGATCAACCGCTCTTCTGACGGACAGTCCATTTTCGGTACTGCATATTCGCTCACCCATTCTCCTGATGCTTTGGGAGAAATCGACATGTCGACATCCGCTGCAGGCGTTGCTTCACAGCCACTTTGGTCACCACAGGTTTTACTCACGAAACGACTCCACTTGAAGAACCTTGTGCTACCATTAAAAACCATATAGCCACTATAAGGTCAACCGGATAAAGAATTCGCGGAGGAGGAGCTCGATGCGCATTGGCCAATTGGCGCGGTTAGTGGAGGTGGATACACAGACGATCCGCTTTTACGAGCAGCAAGGCTTGTTACCGCCACCGGATCGGCAGGAGAATGGCTACCGTGTTTATACCGAAAAGCATGCTGAGCTGCTGGCCTTCATCCGTCGCTGCCGAATTCTGAACCTGTCACTAACAGAGATTCATGAACTACAGAGCTATCAGAACGACCCTCACCAGCCTTGTGCTGCCGTTAACGCCTTGCTCGATGACCACATCTCTCATGTGCGGTCGCAGATAACAGCTCTGCAAACGCTTGAGAAGCAACTGGTTTCATTGAGAGGGCGTTGCAACGATGGCCGGGAAGTTGAGGCTTGCGGGATTCTTGCTGGAATCAGCGAGCGAAGCCTGCTTCAGTAATAGGCTGAAGCATCAACCGGAAGATCCGATGAGATGTCTGTCCCATTCTCGCGCAGGGGGTAAGAACAACCATTTAATCCGGATCCCCCTTTAGGTTTAGTCTGCCACAAATGGCGGCACGTGAAATCCTTCAATCCGAAAGTAAACGCTTCTTCTCTTCGAACTCGTCCTTATCGATCTCTCCTTTCGCAAAGCGTTCTTTCAGGATATCGAGCGCTGCCTTAGATGATCGCCGGTTGTCGCGAAACGGCGCCCCTGAGCCCCCGCCCAACCAACGGACGAGCAGAATCACAACCGTGACGGCTGTGGCAAGCACCAAAATCATCATGATCGGGCCGAAAATCATTCCGTACCAGGGCATCATTTCCCATCCATGTTGCATAACGTTTCTCCTTCAGTTGGGTTTACCCATGTTTTTCTCATCTTCAGTCATAACGCTCTTCTTGCGATTCAGGCCACGTGCAGGAAGTAAAACACTCCAATGAGCGTCTTCATCGCTTTAGTGGTTCAACAATCTTCGCCTCGAAATCGTCTTTTTCTTCCTCAGACATTCCAGCGCAGTCGTCGCCACAACACAGATCCACGACCGTCATACCGACTTCTATCCCGAGGATCCGAACAATGCCGTCAGGGTCGGGGCATAGAGCCGACCACCATGCATTATCCGGCATTGCCGTAGCCGGGAAGAGCGCCTACTGCAACTCCGTGGGTTTATTCATTTTCATATACCGCCGATATCGACCTGCTGTCCTTGCCGGTGCACCCCACGGTAACCCCGGAATCGTCAGGGTGTCACTTTGCGCGATCTTGCAGTTCCTGCTGATGCTCCAGCATTTGCTCCATCATCAGTTGCATCTGATCCATCCGTTTTTCCATAAACTGAACGCGGTCTTCTGAGTTAATAGCAGGGTTGCCCTGGCTCGAATTTCCCTGCACCCCCTGACCGTGCATCATTCCTTGGCGATTCATCATTCCTGGGTTATTCATCATTCCCTGACCATTCATCATTCCTTGCCTGCCCATCATGCCGCCCCGCATCATGTGCATCTGCTCTTGCATGAGTTCCATATGTTCCTGCATGAGCTTTTGCCGGTTTTGTCCGGAACTCACACGCATTTTAGGCGCCATCTCCTGCATGCGGGACATGTTTTGCTGCATTTGCTGCATCTGCTCCTGGGACATCATCCCACCAGGCATCTGCTGGTTACTCGAACCCTGCGCCCAGACAACCGGTGTGGCCATAATCAAAGAAATTGCGATTACTCTGGTAAAACTCTTCATAGCGAAGCTCCTTAACGAACTCGATTTGCGACACCTTCATTGAACAGCATCTACCTGAATCGAACCTGAATTTATGTTTAGATCAGCCTCTCGATTGCTGTACGTCATTTTCTCTGTGGCTGGTCGAGTCAATCGTCAGATTGCGTTGATCACTTCAGACAACATATCCCTCACCTCACCCGCAATCTCTTTGAGTTGCTCATTTCCAATTGCTGTCATGGATGAAACGGGGTCAACCGCACTGACTTCAACACCCCCGGTTGTTTCGCGAAGAATGACGTTGCACGGCAGCATGGCGCCTACCCGAGGTTCTGCGCCGATCGCTTCCCAGGCCATGTTCGGATTGCATGCGCCGAGAATCAGGTAGGCAGGCATATCCTTGTCCAGTTTCTTTTTCATGGTCGCCTTGACGTCTATTTCCGTTAAAACCCCAAAGCCCTTGTCGGCCAAGGCTTGGCGTGTTCGTTCATCCACTTCCGCGAAATCTGCGTTTTCAATAACTCGATTGATTGTGTAAGACATAGAAACCTCCAATTTCGTTGAGTTTTTACTGCCTTAATCCAGTTTAACCACCCTCAAACGGAGTGCGTTGGCAATGACGCTCACCGAAGACAGTGACATCGCCGCAGCGGCAAAAATCGGTGATAAGAGAATCCCTGCAACTGGGTAGAGCACACCGGCCGCAATCGGTATACCAGCCGCGTTATAAACGAAGGCAAAAAACAGGTTCTGCCGTATGTTGCGCATGGTCGCGATTGATAAATGACGCGCTTCGACAATGCCCATCAGATCCCCACGCAAAAGAGTTACGCCTGCGCTTTCAATAGCCACATCCGTGCCCGTACCCATAGCAACGCCGACATCGGCCGTAGCCAACGCAGGGGCATCGTTCACACCATCTCCGGCCATCACCACGATACGGCCCTGATCCTTGAACCGCTGGACGATCTTCGCTTTGTCCTCTGGCAGCACTTCTGCTTTAACTTCATCAATATGGAGCTTGCGCGCGACGGCTTCGGCAGAGGTTTGGTTGTCCCCTGTCAGCATAACCACGCGGATGCCGTCCTTCTGCAACGAGGTTATAGCTGCTTCGGTGGTTGCTTTGATGGGGTCTGCAATGGCAATCAACCCACAAACCTGATCGTCCACCGCAGTGAATATCACCGTGGCTCCATCCACACGAAGCTGATCTGCCTCTTCTTCATAGGCAGAGGTATCGACGCCCTGTGACTCCATCAACAACCGGTTACCAATCAGAACGCTTTTCCCATCAATCTTGCCGGTTACACCTTTACCATTCGGCGAGTCGAAATCCTCTGCATCCGGCAAGGCAAGTTCCATGGCTTTGGCTTTATCAAGAATCGCATGCGCCAGCGGGTGCTCACTGCCCTTCTCCAGGCCACCGGCATATCGCATCAGATCTTCATCACTGAAGCCGTTTGCAGGAACCAATTTCGTCACCTTGGGCTTGCCTTCAGTCAGTGTGCCGGTTTTATCGACCACCACCGTATCGACCTTCTCCATACGCTCAAGAGCTTCGGCATCACGGATCAACACGCCATTTTGAGCGCCCCGCCCTACGCCAACCATGATTGACATAGGAGTAGCCAGGCCAAGAGCGCATGGGCACGCAATAATCAGCACGCTCACCGCTGCAATAAGGCCGTAGGCCATTGGAGGCGTTGGCCCGACGACTGACCAGACGATAAAGGCAATAACGGCGATCACGATGACCACTGGAACAAACCAGCCGGACACTTTGTCTACCAAAGCCTGAATCGGCGCACGGCTGCGCTGTGCATTTGCTACCATCTGCACAATCTGCGATAGCATGGTGTCGCGCCCGACTTTGTCAGCTCGCATGATGAAGCCGCCTTGCTGGTTCATGCTGCCACCGATCACTTGGTCACCCGCCTGCTTGCTCACAGCCAGGGGTTCACCAGTCACCAGGGATTCGTCGACATTGGAGCGCCCCTCAAGAATCTCTCCATCCAAGGGCACTTTATCGCCCGGGCGTACTCGCAAGCGGTCACCGACCTTCACCTGATCAAGAGAAACGTCGGACTCACCCCCGTCATCGTCCAGCTTTCTTGCCGTGGCAGGGGCCAGATCCAGCAGGGCTTTTATCGCACCCGAGGTTTTCTCTCGTGCACGGAGTTCCAACACCTGCCCAAGCAACACCAGCACCACAATAACGGCAGCCGCTTCGAAATAAACGGCGACCGAGCCGTCCGCCTGGCGGAAAGCATCGGGGAAAATCTGTGGAACCAAAGTCGCGACAAGGCTATAGATCAGCGCAACGCCAGTACCCATTGCGATCAACGTGAACATGTTCAGGTTGCGGCTGAGCACTGATTTCCAGCCTCGCACAAAGAACGGCCAACCACTCCAGGCAACAACAGGCGTTGCCAGCACCAACTGAATCCAGTTAGAGGTTTGCGGCGACAGGATGTGATCAAGGCCTGTGAGGTGGCCGCCCATTTCAAGCAAAAACACCGGAAATGCGAGCAGCAGACCAATCCAGAACCGACGCGTCATATCTGTAAGCTCTGCCGAAGGCCCATCGTCAAGGCTCACTTGCTCCGGCTCCAGGCCCATACCGCAAATAGGGCAATCGCCAGGCCCTTGCTGACGAATCTCCGGGTGCATCGGGCAGGTATACATGGTTCCGGGCGCTACCGGCTCCGCAGGCTCCTGTTTCTCCCCGAGGTATTTATCCGGGCTTTCATCAAACTTCGTCTGGCATCGGGAAGAACAGAAATACCAGGTCTTGCCAGCATGCCGGCTGCGATGCTCTGCCGTATGGGGGTCTACAGACATCCCGCAAACCGGGTCTTTTACCGCGTGCTCATCGTGATGTTCATGCGTGTCGTTTTTGTGCTGGCGTGCGTGCTGATGCTCACTCATTTCGCGCTCCTGCTTTGTCCGCTGGCCAGTCCGCAAACGCAATGAAGTACAGGAAGACCAGGTTCACCATTGGAATAAGGATTAGGACTCCCATCCAGCCCGGGAAGCCGGTGCGCTGACAAATTCGCCAAGCGGGTATAACCGCAACAATGGCAATGACCAGCATCCATAGCCAATGCCCTGCCCACATGGTGTTACCAAACATATCCCCTTCCATCATAGGATTACCCTCCGATTTACGTGTTGAATATCAGTGATGGTGTTCGTGAGACTCGTTACTTTTTACCGCCTCTTTTCTGACAGTCGATTTCAGGAATACCTGTTCAGCAATGGCAATGACAACCATAGTGCCAACGGCCACACCAATCACAAAGGGGTCGGTGTTGAGCTTGACCCAAACGAAGCCGCCCAGAACCATTAGGTCCAGGATGATCGCCACCGCTGGCACCCACCTCGTGGCTTTCACATCTTTATGCAGGTAGCGCAGCACGCCCCAATGAATGGAGATATCCATAATCAGATAAAACACAATGCCCAGCGCCGCGATTCTTGAGAGGTCGAAAAAGGCGGTCAGAACCAGGCCCAGCACCACGGTATAAACGAGCGTGTGTTTCTGGATGCTGCCAGGCATTCCGAAGTGGCTGTGAGGTACCAGTTTCATCTCGGTTAGCATGGCAAGCATGCGAGAGACCGCAAAAATACTGGCGAGAATGCCTCCGGCCGTTGCCATCATGGCGAGCACAACTGTGAACCACAGGCCGTAGTCACCCAGTGCCGGGCGCGCTGCCGCTGCCAGAGAGTAATCCTGGGTTTCAATGATTTCAGAGAGGGAGAGGTTGCTCGAAACAGCGAATCCCACCAGTGTGTAGAGCACAACGCAGGCGGCAATGGAGATAACAATGGCGCGACCGACGTTACGGTGCGGGTCTTTTACCTCGGAGCCGCTGTTGGTAATGGTGGTAAACCCCTTGAAGGCCAGTATGCCCAGCGCCGTTGCGCCCAGGAAGCTACCGAAGGCGCCTGCGTCACCGCTTTGGGAAAAATCTACAGCGAGGCTGTCGGCCAGCCACACGCCTACCAGCCCGAAGACAAGAATGCCGCCAATCTTGAGGATTCCGATAAAAGAAGCGACGCCCTGAATCCAACGATTGCCAAGAAGGTTGATGAGGAATGCCGCCAAAATCAGCGACACCCCCAATATAGACACCATGCGCCCGCTTTCATCTCCGCCGAACAACTGCATGGTGTACGAGCCAAATGTTCGAGCCAGGAAGCTCTGGGCGATCACCATGGAGAAATACATCAGCAAGGCATTAAACGCCGTCGCCAAACCATCGCCGTAGGCCTTATGGAGATACATGCCAATGCCGCCTGCTGATGGGTAGGCATTTGATATTTTGATATAGGAATAGGAACTGAAGGACACAACGATTGCAGCGGCCAGAAAGGCCAGCGGGAAAAGCGCTCCGGCCATCTGGGCCATTTGCCCGGTAAGCGCAAATATACCGGCGCCAATCATGACGCCGGTGCCCAACATGACTGTCCCTGATAGCGTCAGGCTACCTTCCTTGTAGCGAGAAGTTCTGTCTTGTTCCCTGCTCATTCAACCTCCCTTTATTTCTTCATCGGTGGAATTTTTGAACAGCAGAAGGGATCCAGGTTGGCGTTGGCCCGAATGTTTTCATCGCTGAAACGGTAACGCGCAAGCTTTCGGCGCTCCCACCAGCCACCCTTCAGATACCCCCCGCGTGCTTCAATAAGCTCAATCAGTGCGTCGGTCGACCAATGCGTGCCATCAAACGTGACGACGAGTTGATCTTTAGGTTTACCCTCGGCGAAATCAACGCAGGGATGATGATTCAGCTCATGGATAAAATCCTCCCACTGGATCTCAGTGAGACCTTCGACTGTAAGTTTGCGTCGAAGCAGAAATTGCGCCTGGTTTGTTGCTTTATGGGCTTTGGCCATGGCCTTGCACCTCCTAGCTGATCTATCCAGCCTCTATCACAACACCCCAAGCTGAACTGCAGCTGAAAATCGGAGAGACAAACAATCTGTTCATACCGAAACTTGCGGTACGTCAAGTTGCGCTGAAACAGGCCAAGGGGGAATACCCAAGGCCTGCCTGGGGTTTCAGAACGAGAGCCGTGCTCCAACAACCGCAAACCAATCCTCTGTGCTGCCTCCGTCCGCCCTGGCGAAGTCCGCGGTGTCGCCGTATTTACGTTCGTGAACAACACCAACGTAAGGCGAAAATGCGCGGTCTATCAAGTCGTAGCTGAGCCGTAACCCGGTTTCTGTCGATACCAGGCCTTTCCCTACTCCAATTTCCCGATCCTCGCTGAATGCCACCGTTGCATCGAAGGTAGCAGTAAGTATCCAGTAATTGGTGAGCAGCAACTCATACTCCGCATCCAGATCAGCAGACGTGTCGCCATCCTTGCTCACGTAAAGGTTCGCATCAATTTCAAACCATTGGGGCGCCAGGCCCGCGACGCCAAGAACCGCGTAGGTTCGATCCGGGCCTTCCGGTGTGTCGAATCGCACCCCGGCTTTTGCGTCGAAAAACTTGGATATCGGCATTTGACCCACCAACTGGTTTTCGAGCTTTTCGTAGGCTCGCTCTTCAAAGGAATACTCCCCACTTGTAAGCCAGCGAGCTTTGAAATTGTCGGTGCCATAGAAGAAATCCGCGTCCCAAACGCCTATTTCTTCATCGTTGTCACTGTAACGGTATTCAAGTTCTTCGAACTGCACACCCCAAACATTCAGCGGTTGTTTACGCTGGGTGGTGTCCGACATCCGTTCCTGAGCAGATGCTAACGCCGGTATGACACTCAAGCTCACAACCGCACTTGCAATCAACGGCATCCAAAGCTTCATACGTCACCCCCAATATCGCTCGACTGTTTACTGGAGGCAGCCTGTGTAGACTCCGGCCCACCTTCAACAATTACCTTACGGAACATGCCGGCGGCCATGTGATAAGTCAGGTGGCAATGAAAGGCCCACTGCCCGGGGGCATCGACTTCGGTTTCCATGTAAACCGTGGTGCCAGGCTGCACACTGACGGTGTGTTTGATCGGATTCCATTGGCCAGCGCCGACATCGAGAATCGACCACATACCGTGCAGGTGCATGGGGTGCGTCATCATGGTTTCATTCACAAATTTGAAACGGACTCGTTCGCCATATTTCAGGCGTATGGCGTCAGCATCTTCGTATTTAACGCCGTTGATGCTCCAGGTGTAGCGTTCCATGTTCCCGGTAAGGCGCAACTCAATTTCTCGTGCAGGCTCCCGTTCCTCATACAGCGGCTTCTGTGCTTTCAGATCGGCGTAGGAGAGGAATTTGCCGCCATTGGCTGCCGTCGGCACCAGCCCGCTGCCTTTTGCGTAGAACGGATCACTTGCACCGCCCTCGGGCATCATCATCGCGCTATGATCCATACCCTTCATCTGGGAATGGTCCATATCAGACATATCGGCCATCTCGCTTGCGCCGCCCATGTCACCGTGATCCATACCGGGCATGTCGCCATGATCCATTCCCGGCATACCGCCCATGTCCGCCATGGTCAATCGTGCGGGCTCGCGCAATCCGGGAACGGCCGCTTCCATTCCTTCTTCCGTTGCCAACGTTGCCCTGGCGTACCCGGAACGCCCCATAGACTCGGCAAAAATCGTATAGGCTTGCTCGTCTTTTGGCCGAACGATCACGTCGTAGGTTTCCGCAACGCCAATGCGAAATTCGTCCACGTTGACTGGCTGTACGTTATTGCCATCGGCCTGCACAACCGTCATTTCCAGCCCCGGAATCCGAATATCAAAATAGGTCATCGCGGAGGAGTTGATGAAGCGCAACCGAATACGCTCGCCGGGTTCAAAGATACCGGTCCAGTTCTGTGCCGGGCCCTTACCGTTAATCATCCCGGTAAAACCCTGCAGATCCTCAACATCGGCTTGCATCATGCGCATGTCGCCCCATGCCAAGCGCTCTTTTACCGTGCTCAGGAAACCGTTTTCCGACGCGTCCGAAAAGAATTCCCCCACGGTTTGCTGTTTACGGTTGTAGTAATCCGGCGTTACCTTGAGGTTGCGCATAACCCGTTCGCTGGAGTGCGGGTGCTTATCCGTTAACTGAACCACGTAGTCGCGATCGTAGCGAAACGGCTCACGCCCTTCTGGCTCGATGATAATAGAACCAAAGGCCCCCTCTGGCTCCTGAAAACCTGAGTGGCTGTGGAACCAGTAGGTTCCCGACTGAGTAATGGGAAACTTGTAGGTGAACGTCTCCCCGGGTTTGATGCCAGGAAAACTGATACCCGGAACACCATCCTGCTCAAAAGGAAGGATCAAACCGTGCCAGTGAATAGAGGTAGTCTCGTCAAGGTTATTGGTGACGTTAATCGACACCTCTTCACCTTCTTTGAAGCGCAATGTCGGCCCAGGGGACTTGCCGTTATAACCGACGCCCTCTTTCACAAATTCACCGGTATCGATTTCGACCCGGTCAACGGTCAGGTTGTATTCGCCCGCCAAACCAATAGCGGGCAAAAGCAGGCCTAATGCGCCTGCAACAAGGGTTTTCTTCATGGTCAACTGCTCCCGAACCATTTTGCTGAATTCAAAGATCCCGACGCGCTGGCTATAGAGCGAGCGCGATAAACTCTCACTTGTTTGAAGGGATCAGTTGAAATGCACTTCGCCGTACATGCCAGCCTGATAGTGCCCTGGAACGTTGCAGGCAAATTCGATATTGCCCTTCTCCGAAAACGTCCAGACAACTTCCTGGCTCTCACCCGGCTCTAACAGCACGCTGTTCGGGTCGTCATGCTTCATGGACTGGCCATTTCCCATGTCCATCTCCATCATGTCGTGATTGAGCTTGCCTCCCTGGATAACGCCATGCTCAACCATCATCTTCATTTCTTTTTGATGGGCTTCGTGCATATCGGGGGTGCCAATGTTGAATTCGTGCACCAACTGCCCTTTGTTCAGAACTACAAAGCGCACCGTTTCTCCTGGTTTGACCTCGATAGTTTCAGGTTCGTAGTAGTTGTCATACATCTCCACGGTGATGCTGCGGCTGGCGTCCGAGGCTTTCCCCGGTTCGCCGCTCTTGGCGCTATGACCGTGCCCACGTTCGTGGGTGCCAGCGCCGAGTGCTGTTAAGGACATTGACATGGCAACTGCTGTAACTGCGAACTTTGCTAGACTCATCAAACCTTCTCCTGTGGTACGGCGTAACGTGCGTTGTAAACCTGTGTTTGCCCCGCAACGTGAATATTGTGCTAAAACGCTTGGTACCATCGCGCACGAACCTGAACTCTTTCTGAAAATCTGGAATTATTTGTGGTTCAGGCTCAATTCAGTTTGATAAGCGACACTGCTGCAGCCTGTTTTGGCTTAAAAAAGGAAGCGACACATGAGACTACTGCTGGTAGAGGATGACCGACTGCTTGCTGACGGGCTTGCCAGCCAACTTGAGAAGGCTGGCTTCAGCGTGGATATCACTCGCACAGCAAAAGAAGCGGTTATTTTAGGTGAGCAGGAAGACTACAAAGCCGGCGTACTGGACCTCGGGCTACCAGACGGAAATGGTCTGGACGTGCTGAGAAAATGGCGTTCAAACAAAGCCACTTTTCCGGTACTGATCCTGACCGCAAGGGGGGACTGGCAAGATAAGGTCAACGGCCTCAAGGCCGGAGCAGATGATTACCTGGCCAAACCCTTTCAGACTGAAGAACTGATTGCCCGATTGAATGCCATCATGCGCAGAAGCGAAGGCAGAGTTCACTCGTCAGTTAAGGCGGGGCGTTTTGAGCTGGATGAAAACCGGCAGTGCCTGAAAGTCGAGGATGGCACAGAACACAGCCTGACCGGCACAGAATTCCGGTTACTGCGCTGCCTGATGGGCCGTCCTGGTCATATTTTTTCCAAGGAACAGCTGATGGAACAGCTCTACAATCTTAACGAAAGCCCAAATGAAAACATTATCGAAGCCTATATCCGGCGCCTGAGAAAGCTGGTTGGGCCGGAGAGCATTGCAACTCGGCGCGGTCAGGGATATCTGTTTAATGACGCTGTTTAGAAAGCCTGTCTCCGTAAAAGGTGCGCTTCTGCTCCTGCTGCTGCCCGCAGGCATTGGCTTGATGGCCATCGCGTGGCTTGTGCATGGGTTACTTCTGGAAAGAATGTCCCGGGAGTTTGTCGAGAGCCGCCTGAAAGACGAAGTGGCTTTTCTGGAACACCATATCCGCCAAGCCGACGGTCAAATAGACATGCTTCAGACCGGGGATTATTTTGAAGAAGTGTTCCATCATGCCTTTGCTATCCAGTCCCCGGCTCAAACCGTCATATCTCCGCAATCCTGGCAGCCGTTGCTGAGCCCCCTGCTGCAACCGAATGACCAGAACAGCATCAGGATACACGGTGCCGAGATACCCAATGCGCCCTCCGATATTCTCGCCTATCGAGAATCCTTTTTGGTAAACGACATCCCTATTACCGTGATCGTTTCAGAAGATATGGGCGCGCTGCAAAACAGTCAGGCGGAATTGCATGCCTGGACGGCGATCGTATCGATTTTACTGATCTTTTTACTGGTAGGCGTTATCTGGTTTGGTATTAACCTGTCGATGCGCCCCGTTGTCTCACTTCAGGCCGCTCTCAAACGCTTACAGAGCGGCGAAATCTCCCGGATAAACGTAGAGGCTCCGGAAGAATTCCGGCCACTGGTGCAACAACTCAATCAACTTCTGGATTCCTTGGATCAGCGGCTTGAGCGCTCCCGGGAAGCGCTCGCGAATCTGTCTCACAGTGTCAAAACGCCCATCACTGCGGTCAGGCAGGTCCTCGAAGATACCAGTCGCCCCCTGGACAATGATCTTAGGCATGAGATGGGGTCGCGCTTGAGTGATATCGACCGGCAGTTGGAAGCCGAAATGCGGCGCAGCCGGTTTGCGGGTCCACAGGTGGGTAAGAGCGCCTATCCCGTAAAGCAAGCCCGCGATCTCCTGTGGATGCTGGGCCGACTCTATCCCGAAAAGTCGTTTGAGCTGTCAACGTCACTCACCGACGAATCTCACTGGCCAATTGAGGAACAAGACCTGAACGAAATATTAGGGAACCTTCTCGATAATGCCGGGAAATGGTCGACCTCTTTCGTTGAACTTTTCCTAACGCAGAGCGATGGGTTTGCTCGTATGGCTGTGTCTGATGATGGCCAGGGAGTCAAAGCAGATGAAATATCCAGTCTTGGCCAGCGTGGGTTGCGTCTAGACGAGCAGACACCCGGACATGGTCTGGGACTCGCCATCGTGAGGGAAATAGTTAATCGTTACGGTGGGAATGTTACTTTCTCAGCCACTTCGCAAGGGGGATTGCGGGTGGCCCTCGAAATCCCCAATTAGGCTTATGCCTAACGTATTTTATCGATACGTTTAGATAAAAAAATAAAGCGTGCTTAAGACGGGCGGTCAGTACTCCGACCGCCTAATTAACCCTCGCATGCTGACTAGACATAGATCTAACTCTCTCGATATCAGTGATCGTCTGGCTATGACATCTTGAGCCGCATGCTGTAGTGTGAGGAGTCGAAAGCGATTGCTCGTTATTCTTAGGTACAAATGCAATGGATGAAAGCCTGAGGAGTTATATGCACTGTACTGATAGCTTTCCCTACTATTAAAGCAGGGTAGCTCTCTGTTTGTGGGCGCTAAAGGTGGCTCGATAATATCCACACGCCGACACCGATGAGCGTAACACCACCAAAGATTTCCGCTCTGTGTCCCAACACGGAACCCACAACCCTCCCTATCATCACCCCCAGTGTCACCATAAACGTTGTCGCCAAACCAATCAGGCCAGCAGCAATCCAGATGTTTACGTCTATAAACGCCAGGCCCACGCCTACTGCCATGGCATCAATACTGGTGCCAATTGCGGTCAGAGAAAGCTTCAGGAAGGACTGTTTGGAAGGTTTTTCTATGCCTTGCGCACTTGGTTTCAGACCTTCATAAATCATGTGTAAGCCGAGAGCTACCAACAGGGAGAAGGCTATCCAGTGATCCCAGGCCTCTACGTATGACGATGCCGACTTACCAATTAACCAACCTATCAGAGGGGTTATTGCTTCGATTGATCCAAAGATAAGCCCGATTCTCAGTGCGTCGAGAAGGCGGGTTTTTTTGAGGCTCGCGCCCTTGCCGACCGCAGCTGCAAAGGCATCTGTAGACATGGCAAAGGCAAGCACAATGAGGGTAATTGGGTTCAAGTAGATATCTCCGGTCAGGCATGTTGAGTCCACAATATATCCACACGCCCGACCTCAGGCATGAATATATCGATGGTCTCGCCAACCAAGAGGTGTTCGCACCATGGCGTATGGCCAAGTATGTTGACACGAACTCTTCCGAATACCGGAAGCAGGCTACTCCCCAAAGAAGCACTAGTTTAACAATCCTTCTCAGAGGTCACAAACCAGCGTTTGATTTTTCTTCTGCTTACCCAGATTCAGACTCCGCGCTGCATCGTTGTGGCTCTACCGTTATATGCATCAAGGTGTGGCAGCGAGCCTGAATACGTTGCCTGTATACATCGGGTGATTCCGGTTCGTGTGAAACAACCGAAACAATCGCTGCATGGATGTTCGGGCCGATGCTCCAAAGGTGAAGATCGCTAATTCGTGTATCGTCATCCTCAATCGCGTTTGTCACACTTTCTTCCAGATCGCTACGCTGCTGATCGAGCAACACACTGGAAGTCTCCTTGAGTAGAAGCCATGACCAACGGGTGATCAGTGCAGCGCCCACGAGCCCCATGAACGGGTCCAACCAGTTCCAGCCTGCAAATTTACCTGCTAGCAGGGCCGCAATCGCCAACATTGAGGTCAAGGCATCGGCGAGAACGTGAAAATAGGCGGCCCGACGATTATGATCGTGGTGCCCGTGATGATTGTGATCATGGCCGTGTCCGTGGTCGTGATCCCCTCCACCGAGTAACCAGGCCGAAACGCCATTGACCACCAAGCCAATCACCGCGACAAAGATTGCTGCATCGAAGGATATGATGACAGGATCAATAAAGCGCCCAATGCTTTCAATCGCAATATAGAGCGCGAAACCGGCTAACAGGACGGCTCCAGTAAACCCGCCCAGTGCATTAACCTTGCCTGTACCAAACGAGAACTGCCTATTGCCTGCGTTTTTGCGTGCGTAGGCATACGCGAATGCAGCAATGCCCAATGCGACCGCATGGGACCCCATATGCAGCCCATCGGCCAACAAAGCCATCGAGCCATAGATAATACCGGCCAGAATCTCCCAAACCATCATTGTTACAGTCAGACCGACGACGATGAGAGTGCGAGTTTCTCCGGAGCGCTTTTGGTCTTGACCGAAAACGTGATCGTGTTGCCACTGATCGAGATTATGGCGGTGAATTTTAAGCGTTCCTGGGTTGGAGAGAATAAAACCCTCTGACGTATCAGAGGGTAGCCAGATTGATATTTATAGTCTGAGTCGTAGCCCGCCACCCGATCGGGCCTATCTAAAGTCGATAGGCCCGATCCTGGCAGTTATTATTCAGGCGACTTCCATCACATCGCTCTCTTCATTTCGCCATAGTCACCATCGGTGCGAAGCACCAGCGTGATGTTGTTACCGTTCCGGTTACGAAAAAACCAGCCGTGATTTCCAGTGAACGCAGCTTCCAGTTCGCCTTCATCTTCCGGCACACCACGACCTTTTTCATAGGAGATGGACTGGCCACCGCCGTCACCGTGGGTGTCGAAGTTGACGGGGCCGCCTTCAGTTTCCCAAGAGAAACGGGCTACGGCCCCTTCCTGCATAGTGAGCTTGAACTCTGTGCCTTCACCCGGCGTAAGGGTGACGCGCACCTCGTCTTGCCATTCGGGTTCGGCGACGGGTGCCAGGACAGGCTCCTCCGCTTTTGGCTCGGCTTCAAGTTCAGGTGGTGTCGCTGCCTGGGATGCTGTTGCAGAAGTCTGTGCTGCGCTCTCCTCACTGGAGGATTCCACAGACACCATCTGGGCGGCTTCGTCGGCGGCTGCTTCTTCCACGAGCTGCGCCTTGATTTCACCCATTGCCGTCAAACCAAGCAGGCGGCCAGCGCCTGTAGGATCCAGAGCGTATTCGGAGGGCATCACCACGGTTACGAGCAATACCAGCGCTACGATGGCTGCAATGATGGTGGAGCGAACCAACTGCGCGGAGCTGGGTAATTCGTTACGGGTGGGCATATCGGTGTTATACATAAAACGGTCTCCGGAATTAGGCAATGAAATAGCCGGTTAGCTGATAGCCAATGAGCAGGAAGCCGGCGCTCATCATGGCGATATTGGCGGTATAAGCATGGCGGAAAAAGCCATCGGTTTTACGCCAGTAGCTCATGACGATGAGGATCATCGCCAATGCCAGAAGCTGGCCGATTTCCACACCCACGTTGAACGCGAGCAGGTTCGGTATCAGTCCATCCGGGGAGATGTCGTACTCAATGATCTTCGTGGACAGGCCAAAGCCGTGGAAGAAGCCGAAGATCAGAGTGGCAGCCTTGGTGTTGGGCTGGAAGCCGAACCAGCGCTGATACGCACCCACGTTATCCAGTGCCTTGTACACCACCGACAGTCCAATGATGGCGTCGATGATATAGCTATTGATGCCGACGTTGAAATACACACCTAGCAGCATGGTGGTGGAATGCCCCAGCGCAAACAAGCTTACGTAGATTGCGATGTGTTGCATGCGATAAAGGAAGAAGATGACCCCCAAAAGGAATAGCAGGTGGTCATAACCGGTGACCATGTGCTTTGCCCCAAGATAGATAAACGCAATGAGGTTTACCCCGGATATTTCCTGGATGTACCCCTTGTCTCCCTGGGCAATGGCATGGGCCAGCACATCGGCGCTCATTCCGAGCAAACCGAGTGTCAGGAATATCCAGATCAGACGGCGACCGCCGGCGGCTGTGTGCGCACGCCAAAGGCCGTCAAGCAAAGTTGACAACATAACGACTCCAATTGTTTTCGTTTAAAAAGCTGCGGTGCAGCAAGACTTAAACAATCAGAGAGGCTTTTGGAGGGCGGTCGAGCCGGTAACGAAAGCTGCGGGGAGAATCTCCTGCGCACGGAATAGGCTGCCGGAGTGAGATCGAACAGTCTGAGATGGAGCGGATCGCCGGATGATCCACAGTTTCGTGGCTGTGATTGCCGGCGTCGTGGTGCTGGTGAATATCGGACTTGTCGTCTAAATCATTGTGGTTGTGCGAATGATCATTTTGATCCGCTGATACAAACCCGCTCAGCTCGGCGACACCATGAGAGGAGGTCTCACCGATGACCGAAAACGTCATGCCAGCTAGAGCAAACAGCAGGGCAAGAAACGGAATCAGTTTTTTATGATAGATGGCCGTAATCATAAGTGCGGGCTTGTTAATCTGGCTGTTGGATTAATTTGGTGATAGAGAATATCATCCCCCTAGGGGGGATAGGAATTAAAAATGGGAAATGATCACAAGCACCACTCACATCCGCAGATCATCAAACGCCTGAAACGGGCTCAAGGTCACTTGGGCAGCGTGATAGAGATGATGGATGCCGGGCGATCCTGCCTGGAACTGGCACAACAGCTTCATGCTGTGGAAAAGGCCATTCAACAGGCAAAGCGGGTGTTGGTCCAGGATCACATCGAACACTGTCTTGACGATGCGATTGGTCCACTAGAGCCCGATCAAAAAAAGCGTATTGATGAGTTCAAAGCCATTGCCCATTACCTGTGAATGTTGCTGAGCCATGCTTGATATTCTGAAATGCCGCACGTATCGACACCTGTTCTTCGCTCAGGTCGTTGCTCTACTGGGAACCGGTTTGGCAACCGTTGCGCTTAGCCTTCTGGCGTTTGATTTGGCGGGCAACGAAGCCGGTCAGATACTGGGCACCGCGATGGCGATCAAGATGACCGCCTATGTGCTGATCGCACCACTGGCCTCGGCGTTCGCGGAGAACGTCTCCCGCAGGATGCTGTTGGTGTCACTAGATGTCGTGCGTGCCTTAACGGCACTAGCCTTGCCCTTCGTGACCGAAATCTGGGAGGCGTATGTGCTAATCGCCGTACTCCAATCCGCTTCTGCTGCATTCACTCCCACATTTCAGTCCACCATTCCAGATACACTTCCGGATGAGGACGATTACACTCGGGCTCTCTCCCTTTCCCGCCTCGCATACGATATGGAAAACCTCATCAGCCCAGCGTTGGCGGCGGTGATATTGCTTGTCACAAGTTGGCAGGGGCTGTTTTCAGGAACGGTCATTGGTTTCATTGCGTCGGCGCTGCTGGTGGTTTCTGTGGCGTTGCCGTCAAGTGCTAAAACAGAAAAGCCTCGTGGGATCTATGAGCGTGCTGGGCGTGGTTTCAAAATCTTTGTGGCAACGCCCAGCTTGCGGGGATTGATGGCATTGAACCTTGTTGTCAGCTTGGCTGGCGCGATGGTGATTGTGAACACAGTGGTGTTGGTCCAGGGCCAGTTTGGCTTGACCGACCGGCACACGGCGATGGCCTTTGCGGCCTTTGGCGGAGGATCGATGCTCGCGGCATTTGCTTTACCGGCTTTACTGAAACGGTGGCAAGATCGCCGTGTCATGTTGACGGGGGCAGGCATCCTCATTTCCGGGCTGGTTCTTGCAATACCTGTAGACAGTCTGGGCTGGCTACTCCCGGTCTGGGCTTGGCTTGGTGTTGGTTTTTCTACGGCACAAACGCCTGTTGGCAGGCTACTCACACGATCCTCCCATGGAGAAGATCGGCCCGCACTTTTTGCAGCCCAGTTCTCTTTGTCCCATGTAGGCTGGCTGGTTGCGTACCCGTTGGCCGGTTGGGTCGGATCGGTCGCTGGAATGCAGATTACTCTGATTATGCTGGCCAGCCTTGCGTTGGTTGCGCTGATTCCAGCTATCAGGCTTTGGCCTGCTGTCGATTCGACGGAACTTCTTCATTCACATGATGATCTGCCAGATAATCACCCGCACACCGCAACGTCTGGCCGTCAGCATATCCACCCCTACATCATCGACAGTTTGCACTCGAAATGGCCGGACTAACGCTGTTTATACGTGAAGTCGGTAAGGCGTGAGTTTTGCTTAAACTTTTATAAAAACATCAACCGCTGACATATTCTGATAATAGCACCGACCGAAAATTCAAATCAGCTTGGCAAGGTACTACCTGATACTGGTTCGCCAAGGCCGCAACGAACGGAGATGAGTTATTAAGCGCAGCCGACATATCTACCGAACAGCTATATCCTTGGCTGCTGCAAGAATTTTCTGTAACTCATTATCCACAAAATTCCTTTTGATTTAACGTCCGTAGCCTGCGCAGCTTTTGAATCGAGACCCGGCAACGATTAAAAAGATCTTGCCATACTTGGAAGTATTAACTATTTTGCACCATCAACTGTAGGTGGCTAATATTTCGTCGTAAAACATTCCACTGCGCCTCTGCATCCAATACGTGCTCATCACCATTAAGCACTATTGTTCTGCCCTCATCAGGAAAGAACAAACACCTAGCAAGCCGAATGCAGGTTACGAATACCGTTTCAGCAACCATTCGAATATGGTCACTTTCTTGATTGGTTCGAAGGATATTCCCCGAGTATCCAAACGCACTGAGTATTTCCGTTACGTTGGCTTCAGTGGTATCTCGCTGACCAAGGACTTCGTATCCAGCGAGGCCACTATGGAGCGAGTCTAGGGCAAGGTTATGATATTTTTCATCTAGCTCTTTGATCATGGCTAACACCGGTATCTGTGGATAGAGTCGCCAGCATCACGGATACGCAAGCCTGTAACTCTTCAATATTAATCAGTAGGTTAGACCACCCCCTTTCCCCTTGCCATGGAATTGCTTGAATTTTTTATTGACCCGCATGAGCACAGGAGTGGTTAACCAAGCCTGGATTGCCTCACCAGCCGGCGCCCCAGCACAAAAAATATACACATTTCGATTCAGGCAAGTGGCCCCTGCAGGGCCACTCATCAAAATCTAGCCAGAAGCTAACCTTGTAGAATCGATGCCTTTCCTCAGTTTTGATACAACAGATGAATTATCCAGCGAACCATCATCTGTCACCGCAGGATAAAACTCATCAACCACCTGAACCGCCTCATCCTCATCATACTCAAACAGCGCATTACCAAACCCCTTCGCAGCTGCCTCATCCAGCGCAGCCTGGTCAACGCCCTCCTCCTTCATTTGCTTGGCTTTCTCCCTAGCTTCAGCCACCGCCTCCTGCAGTGACATCCCCTCCTTGATCACCAAATCCACATAGTAGATCGGTGTGCGACGGCTTTGCGTCGTGCTCTTCCCTCGAAGCTTCAATTCCAGCGGCATATAGGCCAGCAAACCACCAGAGACTGCCTGGTAATAGCTCAGCCTGGCCGCCAGTGTCCGTATGCTGTTGTAGCCAGTGGTGCGGAAGATAAATGTGCCCAAGTCATTGCTGTCACCTACTTGTACATTTAAACGACCGTAGGGCTTGCACAGCCCGCCTTTACCAAACTCACATAACGTTGGGCCAGGGCATGGTAACGACTGCACGCCTGTCTGCGTAAGGCGCCTGCAGGTATCGCCATTACCGACACACATTGGTCGTCCGCTTTTCCGATCGAACATGGTGTACTCCGCCCGCAGGTTGAGATCCGCTTCGTTGAACAACATGCGCACCGGGATAGTTCGCAGCTTGCCGTTTGGCGCATCCTTGCGCATTTCTTCATCCAAGGGGTGCAGTAGCCATCCATCTACCTCCTGAATTTGGGAGGTGATGGTGAATTGATTGTCTTTTTGCGGAAGTCGGATGCCATTCTTCTCAACGACCCGACCAATACTGATGCGCCCCAACACAGGCGGCGTAATCGCTAAACCTTTAATCATGATGACTCTCCTGAAAAAGGGCCACGGGGCACTTGTCAGACCCGCGTGGCCAAGGGGTGTTCATGCTTGGATGAGGAATCGCCGGCTTCCCGGCCTGGTAAGTGGGTAATGCTCCAGCAGCTCTGGCTGTTCCTTAAGCAGTTTTTTGGTGTTCAACGCAACGGAGTCTTTGCTTCGTTTCCAGCTAACACTGCCGCTTGGGAAGGTGGCCTTTGAGGCCTCCCCCATTTGGCTCTGAATTCGTTGCTTTAGGTGCGACTCTGTAGACTTCAGGGTTTCCATTTCAGACCGGATAGCCAGAAGCTCGTCAAAGGCTTGGGACAGCTCCTTGCTTTGGCTGAAGTCCAGAGTTTCGCCTTGATCTACCGGGTACAGATGGCGTAGTGCGCGGTCTGCAGAATCGGTTCCATCGGCAGGTGGTGGCGTATCCGTTTCCACGAAATCCCAGAACTGACGCTCCAGCGTAATCAGGGCATCGATAAGCTCTTCATTCCGTTCAATCCGGTAGATCTTCAGCTCCTGACCACACAGCAGAACGCAAACATCCGCCGCCTGTTTGCTAGTGACCGCTAACTGGTGTTGAACCTGGCACTGGATGTAATCCGGCACGCCGTCCTTCCATAGCCGTGATCCGAACTCGCCTGCTGTTTTGCACTCCAAAATCTGCACTTCGTCGTCGGCTGCAACGGAGTAATCGAGATTAGCCAGCATCCAATGCTTGTCCGGATCTGGATGCTGTAGTACCGCATTCACTCGGCGTACCTTGCGCCCCGTCTGCTGGCTGTATTGTTCAGCCACGATGGGTTCAAGCACATGCCCCCAGTACACTGGCGAACTGGGATCATCAGAATCCGGCTTCGGCAACCCAGCATCCCTGCCAGTCTTGACCATCCACAGTTCAAGTTGTGACTGATAAGGGTTCATGCCAATCGCAGCAGCCGCATCGCTACTGCCAATGCCCTGTTTACGAACCTTCAGCCACTCATCCCGACTGAGATCCTTAGTGGAGATCAGCCTCAATGCTGGACGTTGTTTCTGAATTACTTTTGCAGTCATGCCCATGATGTTTCCTCCAGACATAAAAAAAGCCCGCCAGAGCGCAGTGCTCCGGCGGGCTTTATGACGTTTTGGGTTTAAGTTGTGAGTTTTACGCTACGAGTGACATAGCTTGTTCGAGTGCTAGATTCTTAACAGCCGCGCCGGTTCCAAACCAGGCAGAATCCACTCGGTGATCAATCGATTTGGCTCTGCGGTGATGATCGATGAATTCCGTTATCGAGTTGAGCAAGCCGTAGGCTGTGCCATCGGATGACGCCAGTGCTGCGCCCATACCCTCACCTTCATAAAGCGCGAGTGCTTTGGCCATGGACCGCTCATTGGTTTTACCCACACCGTCTTTCGTATCGTCCGTGAACACCTTCAGGAAGTAATTCCGCGCTTCCGTGGTTTTGACTTTGCGCTCGCTCAGCGTTTTGAGGCGATACATGAAGTCGTCCCAGGCAGAGACCGATATACCTAGCTGCTTCTTTACAACCTCCGCATCGAAGGCGGTGTTGTGTTTCACCTTCACTGCGGTCGCAGTCGCATCTTTCAGGGCTACCGCGAGGGTGTTGTTGCACACCACACGAATACTGGTGAACTGAGCGGTGGTGGCCATGGTGCCATCACAGGCTGTGGCCAAGAGGACATAGGCATTCGTTTGGTCGTTGCCTTTCAGTACGCCGGATTGTCCGGTACGCGCTAAAGCCCACATCTTACGACCACCTTTCAGCACACCTGCCGTATCCAACTCAAAACCGGATATCTCCGTCAGGTCCCGATAGAACTCCAGGATTTCATCTGGCTGGACCACTTTGAAGCGGTTGCCAACAACCGACAGTGGAGCCTTGGTATCCGAACGGTAAAGCACCTTGCTATCCGGATACGCCCGAATCTCCCCGAGAGGGCCACCGGCATTGGTGACGAAGCGCACTGGGCTTTCTTCGATCTGCCAATCCAGACCAGCCTGCTTCGCCCAAACCTCCAGGGGCTGGTTTGTCGTGAGTTGATTCCCCAAGCCATGCCACGGGGTTTGGCCAACATAGGCCATCTGCTCAATAAGGTGAGCCATGATTGTTCTCCTATGGAATTTACAAAGGGGTTAACGGATGTCGTCCCGGGGATCGGGATCAGCACTGAAGGAATAGCCGCAATCCAGGCAACGGTAATTGTCGAAGACACGTTCATCCAGGACCTCGCCCAGAATCACGCCAGCTGAAGCACCGGATGCGCCACCCAGCAGCGCACCAATCAGGGCGCCACCGATACCGCCGACTGCTGCGCCCATAGGCCCAGCGGCGACCCCAATAGACGCACCCACTCGACCACCTGTTGCAGCAGCAACATAGCCACCATAAGTGCCGGCAGACGCACCAACGACACCGGCCATTTTCTTACCGTAGTTTTTCTTACCAACCCGGACGGATTGGCAGTTGGGACATTGTTCGGGCATTGAAGATACCTCTGTGAATTGGGAGGGAAGGCACTTTGAGCGCCTTGGTTCACAGAGGTGATATAGGTTTGAGATTTTTTGGAATCAAAATATTTTGGACGTGTTAATCAGGCAAGCACTCCTGTAGAGGAGGTCTAGCGGCTTGCGATCAAGGTGTTCTTTTAACCATAGTTGGCCAAACCGTCCTCATTATGACGACATGCGCTGGGAGTTCTGGTCGCTCACTTTCATTGGAAAGCGGACCTTTTTGTCACTTCGAGACGGGCCAGTGAAGGGAGATTGGGTAGTCGTCCAAGAAGCACATTGCTTGATTTAACGCCTGGGGTAAGTCCAGCTTCTTTTCAGAAGGATCTGCAGTAACCGGGTAAAACTCTCACTATCAGCCAGTGCTGAAGGGTCATAGAGTACGACTCACTCACTAACCAGCTGTGTGCAGTGGCCAGCAGAGCCTCAATGTCCGGCATTGGTTCCCAATCAATAACCGCATTGAATCCGACCAACTCTTGGTATTTCTCGGCAGCGGCTTCCATTACCCAGAAGGCATACCCAAATGAAGAGTCAGTATTGGGCAGGCCACGGGGGGAAACCTGAAACTGGAAGATGCAAAAGTCCAACAGGTTTTCTACAATTTCCAAAACCAGACCCATGTTCACGAATTGGGAATTATTTATTGACTTACCGATAACTGAATGAGACATTAGTTCCCAATATGGGAACTTTTAGAGATCGAGCGTTATGAGGTTAGTAGGCCGCGAAAGGGTGTTCAGTCGGAACATCGTTGACGCCGACGTGCGGGAGTGGCTTTACGTCTGGATGTCGGAAATCACCGAAAGCCAATGGTCATCTCCGATAGAGCTCTTAGACCACTACCCCTCGGCTCAAGATTTGGGGAAAGGCAAATTTCTTTTTCCAGTTAGCGACAGAGGTATGTGTTTAGAAGTTCTATTTTCATTCCCACAGAAAATCGCATGTATTCTCAACTTTAAAGAAAGTAGCGAATGATGATCGAACAAACCAGGGTCATAAAAACAGAAGATCAGTACCAAAACTATCTTAGCGAAGTTCAATCGCTCTTGATGTCCGGCCCCCAGATAGGAGGAGAAGACAGCGAAAGATTGGAGTTGTTGACGGTACTACTTGAAAACTATGAGAATCAAAAATTTCCAGTCGAAGCTCCCGACCCGATTACGGCGATCAAGTTCCGAATGCAGGAAAAAGGGCTAAGACAAGCAGACTTGATTCCATACTTTGGAACTCGCAGCAGGGTTTCCGAGGTACTTTCCGGTAAGCGCCCACTAACTCTGCAGATGATTCGGGCGCTCTCGGTCGGACTGGGAATATCAGCAGAGACGCTTATTGGCCTTCCCGAGGAAGAAAGGACGACTCAGCAGGAAATCGATTGGTCCCGCTTCCCAGCAAAAGAAATGGTCGCACGAGGTTGGATTCAAAAGGCGGCAGGACGTGCAAAAAGAAGCATTGAGGAACAGGTTCAGGAATTTATTTCACAAATAGGTTGGCAGCTTGGCGATGCAGCCTTTAAGCGAAACATATCAGGCGAGGCGTTTTCTCCGACTACCAAATATGCCCTCTATGCTTGGCTGTCCCGCGTTATTCAGAGGGCAAGAGAGCAAAAATCTGTTGTTGGAACATTTGACGAATCAATTCTCTCCAGCCAAACACTTAGAGAGCTTGCACAGCTTAGCTGGTTCGACGATGGCCCTAAACTAGCGATCGAGTATTTGGAAAAAATCGGTATCTGTGTCGTCATAGAGCCTCATCTTAAAGGCACAATGCTTGATGGCGCTGCTCTCAAGGATGTCGATGGCACCCCTGTGATCGGCCTTACTATTCGTCATGACAGATTAGACAACTTTTGGTTTACGCTTCTACATGAGGTTGTCCATATCTGGAAACACGTCGGCGAGGATGACACATTCATGGATGACCTTGATTCATCGGCCTCAACTGATAAACGAGAGGCTGAGGCAAATCGTTTAGCACGCGAAGCTCTTATTCCGCGCGTAGCATGGAAAAGAAGCCAAGCCTATCTTTCACCATCGAAAGAGGCGATTGATGAGCTATCACGGAAGCTGAGAGTGAGCCCGGCAATAATTGCAGGGCGCATCCGGCGGGAAAAAGGAAATTACCGCCTTTTTGCTGATTTAGTTGGGCACGGAGAAGTCAGTAAAGTTCTATTCAATCGCGGCGAAGAGGGCGCAAAATGATACCTACCTACATCCCGATACTTAAGGGAAAAAAGGGCGAGTTTGACGCCCTCAAGCACACAAATGCACGCACTGCTCAGCGGCTAAAACCGTTGTTTGAACTACCAGCGTTCGCAGGAAGTGTCGCAGATTCCAAGCGTTTCAAAGATCTGACGCAGCCGACAGTTGCATTCATTAACGAATTCGCAGTCAAGACGGCGGACGTATGGACAGGAAGAGAATGCTTTGTTGATGCCCGACATTGGGCACCAAATGCCACCCTTGAAAATGGAGAGCACGTTCTAAGCTACGCTTATTCTCGACTTGCAGCACTGGATGTTCAGGCTAACCCTGTCGTTAATTACGATGTTTGGGACGACCCAGAGTATCAAGAAGTCTTTAAGAATGCTGGAGCCGGAAGCAGTGCCACCCTTTGCATTCGTCTTGAAACCGATGCCTTGGACGATCTCGACGATCCCGATTACTTCATTGATCGCCTGGAAGAAATCATTGCTAAAACAGCTTTCGACGAATCGAACATATGCATCCTCATCGATTTCCGCGATACTTCCCCTCTCTCGGTAATCGACATGCAGTCTGATGTAGAAAAATGTTTAGCCGCACTGGCCCGGTGGGGCTTTGCCTACACCGCCATCGCAGGCAGCTCAATTCCAACATTGATTAACGACGCAGTTGAAGAAGTAAACTCAACTGGCTTCGTGACGAGGAAGGAGATGCTCACGTGGAAGGCAATAAAAAAAGCGTACCCCTCAAAGAGCCTCGTATTTTCGGATTACGCAATTCGCAACCCCAATGCTGTCGATGATGTCCCAGCTCCTCATGCAAATGGAAAAATCAGGTATACGATCACCAATCAGTTTTTTGTGGTTCGTGGCCATTCGCTCCAATTCCATGACAAAGGAAAGCAGTATCACAGGCTATCAGCGGTAGTCGCTAACAGTAGCCATTACATGGGGCGAGGCTTTAGCTATGGCGATGAACATATTTATTCTTGCGCAAAAGGCGAAGGCGGGTGCGGAAACTCGACAACCCGAATAACAATCGATACCACTCACCACTTGAAGGCTGTCACAACCGAAATCTTCGAGTTCACTGTGACCACCGTGAAAGATGCGGAGGAGAGCCGATAGAGCCCAACCATAGCAGGGCGCTCATGGAAGAGAGCCCCCTTATCGCAGCCACCGATTAGTAGTTGTATTCATTTGACTTGGGATTCATCACCCCTTCGATGCCCCGATTTTTCAAGCCTAGCTGCACGGCTTTCTGAATTAAAAGAAAGCTTGGCACCTCCAGCAAAGCTTTTCCGTGAACAATTCTTGCCCGAAAAGTCTCTACCAGTTCATCACGCTTAACGTTGAACGGGAATTCAGCTGAACAATCAAACTTCCACCGAATTAACAGCTTCGATCGCAAACGCAACGACCTGAAAATCGTAGATACTAACCATCCGTCCAAGTGCTTCAATTGCTCAAAATCGTCTACTAATGGATAAAAGCTCATAATGCCTTTGAATTTGATCCTTTTGGTTCGACCATTGATATAGCTTTCTAATTGATAGCTAGTAAGACCGCCATACAAATACCTTCGAATCTGCATCATCGCCGACAGTAATGCTTCATCTTTACCACGAGATGGAATTTTCAAGCCCTTAAGCTTTGGCCCCTTCAACGGTTGTATAAGGTTCTTGTATAAAATATAGGATATTTGACTCTGAATCTTTTCTACGGAAGCGGGCTTTATGCTGACAGCATCTACTGAAATCCCGTACCCCAGAAACTCGATGCTGCTTTTTGTACTGCTCAGTTCAGAGGGCAACCCTTCACGCGTTAATAAGCTGATACCCTCAGATTTCTTAGCGTTTATCTTTACGCCTGCGAAAGTAGAGAAATCGTTTATCGCTGTAAACGCGTCACACACCTTCTGATAGCTTGAGCTCCAGATGACAGTATCATCAGCGTAGCGCGCAAACCTTACCCCGAGGCCTTCCAGAGTTCTATCAAGCTTCCAACAAACTAAGTTGGCCAAAAACAAAGATATAGACGTGCCTTGCGGAATTCCTACTTCACGCTTCTCTAAGAATGCATCAATTACTTTCCGCTCCTCTTCGCTGATATAAAACCCATTACAATCGAACTGCTCGCGCAAATATTCGTGGGAGATAGAACCGAAGAAATCAGAAAAATCAAATTCGGCGACAAATGCTCTCGCGTTAAGCGATAGGTCTACAGAAATATCCTGGATCGCAAAGTGAACGTTCTTGTCATTTCGATAAGCATAAGAAAATGAACTAAACCGATGCCTATTTTTTTCAAGTAGTCTCTCATAAAAAATTCGAGAAACAGCAACGTCGGGCAACTGGTATATCGAAAGAACTCTCTTACCGCCACCAGGCTTATCTATTGGTTTCTGATGCGGCTCACGGGGACTATACGTCCCATCCGCCAGCTTCTTGGTAATCGACTTGGCAATACTTTTCGACTTTTTCCTTACGTGGAAAGGGTTAAAATTATTGTCGTAGCTCCAGTAGCTTGGTTTCTTGACTACTTTTTCTGGAACATCGTGAATACGAGCTTTATTTTTTTCATGCTCTAGGTGTAGGAAATTGTGATAGGAGTGGTAACGATCGATTAGCTTTTTTGCTTCTTGTTCAATTACAGAGCTAAGATGGTCTTCAAAACGGTTGGTCATAAAACAAAAAGCCCGTCCAATGAACGGGCCTCCCACGGGTGCAACCACGTAAAAGTAAGTTTCAATTTGGTTGAAGCCTTGAAGCCTCTCCCCCTATCAACCTATTGGGCGCCCGTTCGTTCCCTAGGAACGTATTTTCGCTCCCGACGGAGCTTTCCACCTCATTGGGGTGTGCTTTGAGCATACCACAGGGAAAGCTCGCTTTGAATCGATCTGCGCTAGCTATACTGCGATAAAGTTCAAAAAGCACCGCGAAGTGATGAAGATAGCCTCGCTTCTGATTTACTCTGGTCGAGCGCCTTTGGGACCACAAGCCAGCGGCAAGCGCTAGACATGAAACACAGAGCCCCGCGCCTGTTGACCCTTACCTACACGCCACCACAGAGCCCGTTACCTCATGCAACCGGTATCATTTTAAACATCCCTGTTTTAGTCGCACCGCTGATTAGGGTTTTCTGCCCGGTTGTGTTTTGCGAGGCATTGCCATGGCGTCAGGTCTTCCAGTGAAATCGGAGGGGGGAGGTAAAGGGGTCTCGCGGCCTCGGAAAAGATCCCCTTTGTGGTCATAGCAGAAGAGTCGGGGCCGAGACAGGCAAACTATAGTGTAAAATGGCGGCTAGCGGCTTGAGTCTTCTTTACCCACAGAGTTTAACGCTTGCATTTTGCGGGTAACATTGTGGGTAACCATTAGTTATACAAAAATTTAATTATTTACTATCAGACTATTACCGACGTTATTAGCGTGACGCCGTCTCCACCAAATTCAGAACTACCGGGAACCCCCGGACTTCAAAACCTCTCCAAAAGCCCCGCCAGTCGGGGCTTTTTCTTGCCCGGACTGTCTTTGGTGGCCCACGGGACTCCACGTGACTTGAAAATACGTGCTAGCTGTCGTGACTGGATTCGGTCTCAACAATAACGCGATGATAGTTGCCCTCACGCTTTGCTGTGTAATGCCATCCGATCCTTTGACTAAGGGTTGTTGTCAGCTCCAGGCCCAGGCCGTAACCCGTATTTTCAGACGATACCGGGGAAGGATTCTGCGCATCCGGTTCTACCGGGTTGCTGATCGTAACCCTGCCCTCCTTCTGATCGATAACAACAGTCCCCTCCCAGCAGTGCTGATAGGCATTTCGGATCAAGTTGCCGAGAATGATGCGGGCCGGCACCAAAGGTACCGTGCAGCTGTACGGGGAGGTACTAACCTCCGTGGTCACAGGCTTGCCGGCCAAAAGATATGCCATCTCGGCCGACAACTCGCGCACCAGCTCCGACAGATCGACTACATGGGACTGAAGCGGAGTGTCCGGTTCATGGTTCAGCCAAAGCAGCGTCTCGGTTAGGTGCTTCATAGTCAGGCTGGCGCGGTCGATACGATCGACAATGCTCTGCTCGTCTTCGAACCTTTCTCGCTTCTGAGCCAGCTTGCGCTGTAATTCAATATTGGAGCGGATGGTGCTGATCGGTGTCCGGAGTTCATGGCTTGCGTGTCTGAGAAACCGCCGCTCACGGTCTACCGCTTGCTGCACCGAGGAGAGGCTGTTTCGGATAAGTTCCGCCATTTCATTCAGCTCAGGATAAGAAAAATCCGGCACTGGGTCTGAGAGTTTGTCGTTGTCGAGGGAATGAGTCCAGGCTCGCAAGGCAGCCATGGGGCGGGACACATGCCACAGGAGCAGCCAGCCAACGATAGAAACAAAACCAATCACCAGCATACTGACGGTCAGCGTGAACACTCGGTTTTGCCGGGAGGCTTGAGGCAGCACTTCCGAGGTTTGTCGAGGCGTCACTTTCTGGCTCAGGTACAGCGGGCCGTGAGCGGTATCGTCGCGCATCGCAAAGACGATCGACTTCGGGCGGCTGAACCAGGCACTGTTTTCCTGTTTAAGCAATTGGCCAGATTTGCCCGGCCCATTCGGAAAGGCACGAAGGGCATAGGCCGGCAAGTTACTCCACTGCGTTGCAACGTCAAAACCGCTGAACTCTCTGACCTGCCCGCTTTCCCCTGCGCCAATCACCTCACTGAATGTTCGGGCGGCTTTTTCCATATTGCCTGCCATCGCCGCATCCAGCCCCCGGATAAAATGCTCCTTGGCGACCAGAGTATAAGCCGCGACCAGAATGAGCCCCAAAGCGACAAAAGAAGCGATCAGAACGGCTCTGAGGCTAATCCTGTATCTAAACATTTATTTTACCTGCGCCAGGAGGTTTCAAAGCAAAGCCGGCTCCGCTGATGGTGTGCAGCAGCGGTTCGGCAAAGGGGCCATCAATGGCCTTGCGCAGGTTGTAAATATGAACCTTGAGGCTGTTGCTATCGGGGTGGTCATCCCCCCAGGCCGAATCCATTAGTTCTTCACGAGATACCGGAGACGGTGAGGCACGCATCAGGCGTTCGAGCAGGCGCCAGCTCGTGGGCGACAGTTTCAGGGCCTGACCGTTTCGCTGCACGCTCTTCTCACTGAGGTTCATCTGCAGATCACCGCAGGTGAGCTTCTGGATCTGACCGCTGCGCCTGTGTGAAAGCGCCCGGACTCTGGCCAACAGCTCCTCCATTTCAAAGGGTTTGACCAGATAATCATCGGTGCCGGCGTTGAAACCCTGCAGCTTATCGTCAAGCTGGTCGCGGGCTGTCAGCATCAATACGGGGGTATCGTTGCCCTGCTCCCGCAAACGCTGGCAAAGGCCAAGGCCGTCCAGGCGAGGCATATTAATATCCAACAACAGCACGTCGTAGCTGTTTTGTTCGATCAGATTGAGCCCTGCAATACCGTTGCTGACATGGTCACAGATGAACCCTTCCAGCTCCAGGTATTGCACCAACGTCTGAGCCAGGTCGAGATCGTCTTCGGCCAATAACAATTTCAGCATGGATCGGACTCTTGTTTACCTGGCCTCACAGTAAACCAGCGGCGAATATCTGTGAACCTTTCGGTCACGTCGTGCTGAATAGCGACCAGTACAGGTATCAGAATGAGGGTGATGACGGTTGCGAACATAATCCCGTATCCCAATGCAACGGCGGCCGGTATCAGAAACTGTGCCTGTGCTGATGTTTCGAACAGCAGAGGCGCCAGGCCGGCGAAGGTTGTGAATGACGTCAAAAGAACCGCGCGCAGACGGCTCCTGCACGCTTTACTGATCGCTTCAATCTGATGATCTGCATCGGGTTTCAGTTCATTGTATCGAGACACCAGCAAAAGACTGTCATTCACGACAACACCACTGAGCGCAATAATACCATTGAGCGACAGAATGCTGATGGAAAGATCGTTCATCCAGTGCCCCAGGATGGCTCCGACAATTCCGAACGGAATGGCAGTCATGATCAGGACGGGCTGAATGTAGGATTTCAGGGGGATTGCCAGCAGCATGTAGATGACCAGCATGGCGATCATGAACACGTGCACCATAGAGTTCTGTGTTTCTGCCTGCTCCTCCGCTTCACCGGCAAAATTGATATCCAGCCCCGGGTATTGCCGCTCCAGTGTCGGAACCAGATCCTGCTGCAGGTTGGCGACCAGCTCGGAAGCCGACAGAACGTCCTTGTCCACCTCGGCGGAGAGATAAAGTGCCCGCTTGCCGTCAATACGGGTAATGGTATCCCTGGAGTAGCCGTAGGTGACCGTAGCAACACTGGACAGGGGAAGCACCGTGCCGTCGCCTGTGCGAATGCTGGCACTCAGTACGTCCGTCGGGTTTTCCCGGGCACCTTCCGGATAACGGACTTTAACCTCTACTTCGTCGTTATTGCGTTGAAATCGTTGTACCACCTGACCACTGAAGGCCTGAAGCACCTGCTGGGCCAGCGTATCGGTGCTCAACCCCAAAGCTTTGCCCTGAGCGTTCAGTTCCAGGAACAGGCGCGGCTGACTGGCTTCGATGTTATCTTCGATGCCACTGATCGCCGGGATGGTTGCGAGCTGTTCCTTGATATCCCGTCCGGCGGCTGTCAGCAATTCATCATCAGAAGCCCTCAGTTCAATACGAAGTGCGTCTACTGTTTCGCGCCGGCTGGCGACACTGAGGGTGCGCACACCTTCCGGCAGGCCCGCGCTGCGTTTCCATTGGTTGGAAAAGGTATTGATATCGTATGGGGAGTCCGATGCCAGTTCTACCGTGACAGTGCCGGACTGGTCACTTCCGGAAAGTACCTGCAGGTTGGCAATGCCGGTTTTTGCGTCGACGTTGGCGCGCTTGATGAGTTGCTCATCCACTTGATGAGCTTTTTGCTCAAGAGCAAGCAGGGCGGAATGAGTCAGGCCAAAGCTGGCGTCGGTTTCCATGGTGATGTTCGCTCGGACCGTGTCGCCCGGTATGTTCGGAAAAAAACTGGTCCGAACGGTACCGTTGAAAGGCATAGCCATGACCAGTGCAAACAGGGCAATGAATAAGACCAGAACGGCATACCGGTACGCGAGTGCCCAGTCGATAACCGCTTTATAGATCCGGTCGTTGAACCACTGGAGACCGGAATCTGCCCCTTGTTGAATACGGTGCCAAGCTTTGAAGAACAGATTTCGACTGGCCTTGCGATGAGTGTTCAGGTGCGCCAGGTGGGCAGGCAAAATAAGCTTGGACTCCACAATCGACAGCAGCAGGCAGATCGTAACGACAGTGGCAAACTGGGCATAGATCTGCCCCAGCCTACCGCTGAGATTCGACAGAGAATAGAAGGCCACCACGGTGGTAAACACGCCGAAGAGCGTGGGCACCGCCACGCGCAGGGTGCCTCGAATGGTGTTGCGAAGGGTGTCGCCTTCCTGTTTGCGCACGGTGTAAACGCTTTCGCCCACAACCACGGCATCATCCACCACAATTCCCAACGCCATGATGAAACCAAAGGTGGTGAACTCGTTCAGTGAAAGACCGGCAAACCGGTCGCCCATGAGATACAGGGTTCCGAAGAAGATAAATGGCAAACCCATGGATACCCAGAACGCCACAGTCAGGTTCAGGAAGACTGCCAGAAGAACGAACACCATCAAAATGCCGGTCAGTGCGTTGGTGACGAGAAGGTCCAGCCGTTCACTGATAGAGGTGCTCCGGTCGTACCAGCTGGTAAGCTCTACGCCCTGTGGCAGAGCTCCGTTGCCGTGCCATTCTTCGACTACCTGCTTGGCCGCTTCAACCGTCTCGGTGATGTCGTCCAGGCCGGTGGTGATCACTTGCAGAGCAATGCTGTTTTCGCCGGCAAAGCGGGACAGCACCGCGGTATCATCATCGTATGTGTCGTTAATGAAAGCGAGATCACCCAGGGCGACAATCACACCATCGCTGCTGGTGATCAGAGGAATGGCTGCAAATTCTTCTTTCAGATAAGCCTGTTGCGAGGCTTTCAGTTGCAGATAGACCTGTTCATTTTTCAGAACCGCCGTCATGGTGCTGGAGGAGCCCTGATTGATCGCATCCTCGACATCCGACAGGGACAAACCGTAGGCCTGTAAACGCCCCTCATCGATCTCTATCGACATCATGGGGTCAAGCCAACCGGATTTGCTGACCCGGCTGATGTCAGCCTTTGCCAGCAGGTCAGATTTCAGTTCTTCGGCCAGTTGCTGCAGGGTGTGACGGTCGGTTTCGCCATGGAGCTGCAACCAGAGCGAGTGCTCCACCCGTTCCGCTTTTTCAATAACCGGGCTCTTGGCATCGGCCGGGAAGGTGGAAATCGCATCCACTTTGTTTTTTACGTCTCGCAACAACACATCCAGGTCGTAATCACTTTTCTTTTCGATAGTGACTTTTGTGCCGCTGGAGGTAGACGTACTGGTGATGTCAGCAATGCCGTTAACATCTTGCAGCTGTTCTTCGATCTTGATAGCCAGCCCTTCTTCCGACTGCTGTGCTGAGCCACTGTTGTAGGTGACCGAGACAGAAATGCTGTCTGGTTCTGTGCTCGGAAATGCTTCTTTGCGAAGGTCTCCGACCTGGAGAACACCAAGGCCGATCACCAAAATCAGCAGAAGGTTGGCCGCAACCGGGTTATTGGCAAACCAGGGTATGAGGCCCTTGTTCCAGCTTTGATCAGTCATCGGATACCTCCACCGGATTGACGTCCATACCTGGCATGTAGGTGCTCAGCGGATGGGTCAGCACGTTCACGGTTTGGCCGTAAAGCGAGGCCGGTGGTCGTATATAGATGGCCTGTTCGTCACTGGCGACCGGGTCTGCGGAGAACTTGGCCAGAACGCCATTGTTTTCGTACCAGATTTCCCCTCGTTGGCTAAGTGAGGACGACGCCAGGCGCCAGAGATCACTAAGTTCACGGCCCTTAATTTCTGCTCTGAGGAAAGTCCCGGGGGCCAATACGTCGGCTTGCTCCAGTGGCCGATCTACCGCAGCAATCACGGATTGTTGCCGGGTTGTATCATCCAGGTGAAGTTCCGTGCGCTGAATATAGCCGCGCCATTCCTGCCCGGTTTCTACCGACATCAAGGTTACCGGCCACTGCCCTTGATCCAGCAATTCGATACCCGGAAGCTTCTGCCAGTCGAGTTGAGAAATCGGCAAAGAGATCTCGATTCGGTCTGCACTGTAGAGTTCGGCTATGTCGTTCCCGGCCTGCAGGTAACTGCCAGGCGAGACGGTGCGGCTGACAATGAGCGCGTCAAAAGGCGCCCTGACACGGGTTTGTGCCAGGTCTTTTTCAGCACTGGCCACTGCAGCCTCGGCGTTAGCAACCGCTGCTTTAGCTTGCGCCACTTGAGGCTCACGCAGCACCAGAGGAGAATCCGGCTCGCCGGTCATACCGGAAGCCTGCCACTCCACTATTGCCTGCTCCGCTTCTCTTTCGGCCTCAAGCAGATCTAACTGTGTACTGGCCAGATCGTTTTTTGCACTGGCAAGCGCCGCGCGATAATCGCTGTCTTCCAATGTTAAAAGAAGATCGCCCTGGTTCACGATACGCCCAGATTCAAACATGCTTGCGAGTTCCGAAACCTGACCGGAAACCTGAGCGGTGAGTGTCATCTGATATCGCGCCTTGGCCGCACCAAATGCTTCAACGTTAACAACGTGAGACTCTGTAATTACCGGAATAACGCTAACATCCGGTGCAGTAAGGTTACCCTCCTTCGCGGGCAGAGGCCGGTTTTCCTGGTCCTGGAGTTTCTGGCCGTTATAAACGAATACACTGATCAGCACGCCGATGGCGGCCAACAAAACAAGCCATTTTGCGTATGGTCGGATCATGACTGATCGGTCTCCTTGATGCCCAGCCCCAGTGCAAGCCCGAGTGTGATTCGGTTGCTCAGACGCTCGTAGATTAAGTCGTTAAGTTGTGATTCCAGATCAAAGGTCTGCCGTTGCACTTCGAGTAGGTCGAGTACAGAAACCAGACCATTCCGGTATTTCTGCTGGTACTGCTCATAGTTGCGGCGGGCACTCAGCAATGCGCTGTCTATCTGCTGTTGCTGTTTGGCCAGGCTTGATTCCTGGCCGATTGCATTTTCAACTTCCTGCACGGCGTTCAGTAAAGTTTCCCGGTATGCCTGATAGCTCCTGGCTGTGGTCAGTTCGGCGGCTTCCGCATTGGCTTTCAGCTCACCGCCACGAAACAAAGGCGCCGTTAATTGACCGAGCAATGACCACACCGGATTTCTCAACAGAGCTTCGCTTGGCGATGTTCCTGTGTCGCTCAGGGCCGCTTCCAGGCTGATCGATGGCAGCATGTCTTTGTAGGCAACAGACGTACGAAAGTCGCTTGCTTCTATGGCCAGATAGGCCGCTTTCAGGTCTGGTCGGCGCTGTAACGTCTGGTCGGCCAGGCCGGCAAGGGGCAAAAAAACTTGCGGGTAGTCGGCGGCAATGGCCGTGCTGCCATAACTCCGGCCGAGCAACAGGTTCAAAGCTCTTTGTTGCTGCTGCAGGGATTCCTGAGTTGCAATCAACGAGGCTCTGGCACTGGCTGCGGAGGTTTGGGCACTGTCGAGGTCCTCAAGGTCACCCAAACCAGAGCGGTAGCGCTGAAGAATCCACTGCTCGTTTTTTTCCAGCAGTTCCACGCGCTGTTTCTCGATGGCAACGGATCGATTCAGGTTAACCAGCTTCAACCAGCCCTGCATGACCTCGGCTGAGAGCGTATCCCGGGCAGCCTGGTAAAGAGCCAGCTGTTCGGCGACATCGCTTGCGGCGGCCGATGCTTGATCAGAAATCTTTTGCCACAGATCCAGTTCCCAACTGATGCTGATGCTTCCGGTGTAGGCGGTATCGAGATCTTCCGTTTTATTTGCGCCGAATCCAGCCTCGACGTCTGGGAGTTGATCTGCCTGAGTTGCCCGGTATTGAGCCCGGAGAATTTCGAGAGAGAGCAGTGTTTGCCCAAGATCCGGGTTGGCCACGTGCGCTTCGGCAATCAGCGCGTCCAGGTCACGGCTGGTCACCAGCTCATTCAGATAGGCTGTTTCGGAACCCACTCCCAGCTCAGACCAGGAGACAACGCTCTGACGCTCGGAATCGGCCTGGGCCAGATAATCCGGGCTCGTGGACAACGAACTGCAGCCGGCAGCAGACAGGCAGAACAGGACAATCGGTAATGCTTTCAAGCAGGGGAAGCGACACATAAACAAAAACCCAATCGGGCGCAGTTGAATCTGCGGTAAGCGACTGGGTTCAGAGTATCTAAAGGCTGGTTAAGGGAAGGTTAAGGTCTTCCTGAATTCATCGAGATGGAAAAGCATACCCACCGCATTTATGATTGCGAACAGCTGAGCCTTGAGGGGCGCCGCCCCCGGGCGGCTTTTTAATTGCCTGAAACAACGCCAAAGAGTAATCCTCTCGATCGTTGGCTCCGAAGGCCAGTTTCAGGTTCATTGATAGCGCTCCGGCTGCGAGAACCGTGTGCCGCCGGAACCGGAATTTAGTTGCTCTATAGAAATCGGTGCGCCCTCACCGTCAAGTTCCACCAGGCCGATTCCGGCATTATTCCAGAGTCTCTCCCCTGCTTCACGGCCTTTGGGTATGCGCGGAGTCACGCGCATACGCCTTCGCTTGGTAAACCAGTTAAGTGGCGACCAGGGCGCATAGAGCCAGCGATTCATCCGATCCAGCCACTCCAGAAGCGTATGCGGAAACTCGTTCTTGATACCGCTGCTGGTGATCTGCCAGATTCGCGGCCGGTCTGGCCGGTGCCGGAGGCGCACATCGTAGGCAAAAGAATAATGGACGTCGCCGGACAGTATCACGAAGTTTTCCGGCGTACGTGAATGGCGGAAGATGTTCAGCAGCACACTGGCGGCACCGCGGTGCGCCATCCAGTTTTCCGCATCAACCACTAGAGGTTTGCCAAAAAAAGTAAACGCGCTCTGAATGGACTCAATCAGTTTTACACCAAACATGGGCGCTGGGGAGACAACAATCACGGCCTTCTGATCAATGATATCCTGCTGGAACTCGGTGAGTGCTTCCCAATCCATTAGCCCTGACGGGCGGGCCCGATTAAGCTCGCTGCGCCAGCGTCGGGTGCGTGAATCCAGCACCACAATTCTGGGCGAGGTGTTCAACGAGTAGTGCCAGTTCTGGAATTGCAGAAGGTCATCAATGAGCGCATTTTGCCGGGACTGATCAAACACAGCGCCATCCCCCGCTGATTCTGAAAGCGCCTGAATGGCTGGCAGGATATCGCCGAAGGCATCAGGGTTATTTCCCCATCCCTGGCAAAGCAGATAGGCAATCAGCGCATTCCCCACAATACGCCGAGAAAATGGGTGCTCGTAAGTCGTTTCTTCCCACAATGCAGACAGGTTCCAGTCATCCGTAACGTCATGATCATCAAAAATCATGTAGTTCGGGATATGTGCCATTGCCCGTGAGGCGCGAGAGAGTCCGGCGACAAACCCGTCAATCACTACATGTTGGCTCTGATAGGTGTTCGCGTCCTCCAGGGGCAATGCCGGTTGCTCCTGATCGATCAGGCGCCAACATACCGGCGACCAGACCAGCAGATACATGGCCATGACTTCGCTGAGGGAAATCAGGTGATTTTGGGCATTCGCCGTGGTAAACACTGGTTTCCTGGCACCACCAAAGAAACGCTCAGTCAGGGCTTCATTGCTCTGAACATCCGGCAAAAGCTTTTCCCGGTGGAAATAGGTATCCGGGTTATCCCGCAGCTCCTTACTGTCGCTGACCACGCTTCCGGTGAGAAGCTCGTCGTAAAGACCAAGACAGTCAATCAGCTTATGGATAGCCCGAAGCGTGGGGCCTGCGACATCGTCGGCATAGATCTGATCGCCGGTCATCATCATAAGGGCCGGTCGTTTTCCACTATCACCCTGTGTCTCGAGGAGCAATTCGTCGGCTCGCACCAAGCCGTCGGCCGCAGAGGAGTGCGGCCGACGGCAAGACCCATGCATGAGTCGATCCACCCTATCTTTGATAACAAAGTCAGGCCGGTTTGTGCCGGGCATGCAAAGGTGTGGCGCCCAGTCCGCTATCCAGGATTCTTGATGGTCATCCGGGGCGTTCGACACAGAGACAGATACGCCGAGGTCATACCCAATACGGGTGCTTGAGGGAAAGGCATCGTCAAGCTTAAGATCAATCAAGTGCAAACAGGCTGAGGTGCCAAAACGAACCCTGATGACGTCCTTTCCTGTTAAGACACGGTCAAACCACGGCTCATTTGAAGTCTCCTGGTAAAGCCGCATCCTTAGAGTCAGCGAAGAAGACCCAACAAGCCAAAGAGTTAATCTATCGAAAGTAGTGTGCCTGAGAATTGGCCCCGCCAACACTGGCGGCAAAGATGACAAAGACCGCTCAATCATTGATTTCCCCTAACACACCTTTATGGTTTATCACCGTTCCGATTCTAACCAATACACGGGACAGATTTAGCTTTTAACACTATATCTGATACAAATAGACCTCAAACCGCATAGTTGAACCTGTACTGGTTTCCAGCAATCCTCAATGCAGAGCTGGTTGGAGGCGTAATGAAGTCTCTCTCAAATACAGGGTTTGCCCTCTTTGGTGCAGCGCTGATAGCGATCAGCTACGGGCTCGCGCGCTTCGCCTTTGGGCTTTTTGTACCCCTATCCGGGCCGCACTGGGTCTGACGCCGGTCGCGGATGAAGCTGAAAACCCTTAGCAGACCTCTGGTTGAACAAAGTTGTCCCGGTTTTTGGAAGGCTCCCAATCCGGTAGCTTCCGCCAAAATCCCCAGGAGTTAAGGAGATTCACGAATGTCGATACTGATTACCGGAGCCAACCGCGGCATAGGCAGCGCCTTGGCCGCAGAATGGCAAAAGTCAGGTGAAACGGTCATTCAAACCGCCCGGAACTCCCCAGGCATGGAGCCGCTCGATGTCGCCGACCCCGCCAGCATCACGCAATTCGCACAACGCCTCAACGGCAGACCAATCTCCACCCTGGTATGCAATGCCGGCGTTTCTCTGGATAAATTCGACGATCTGGAAACGGGGTACGCACCGGAAGACTGGGCGCAATCCTTTGCCGTTAATGTAACCGGTGTCTTCCTGATGGTTCAGGCGATGCTGCCCAACCTGCGCGCCAGTCGGGACGCCGGCGGGGCCTCTAAAATCGCCATTATTGCCAGCCAGATGGGATCGCAGAACTCGCCGGTCGGTAACCGGTTTATTTACCGCGCCTCGAAAGCCGCGGCTATCAACCTGGGGCGCAACCTTGCGGTTAGTCTTGAAAGCGAAGGCATCGCTGTAGGCATCTATCATCCGGGCTGGGTGGCAACCGATATGGGAGGCGATTCAGCGGATCTGACTCTCGACGAAGCCATACCTGGGCTGCGGAATCAGATTGATGCGCTGGAACTACCTGAAACCGGGTGTTTTAAATCCTGGGACGGAACAGACTGCGAGCTGTGAACGCCCGGCAGGCGAAGTCAGTCAGCGCCCTGCTGCAACTTCTCAAGCAAAAATGCCTGCATCGCCTGTGCAGCGGGTGCCAGCGTCCGGTTGGCCGCTTTGACCAGGCCTATGCGGCGCACCACCTCCGGCTCGTGCAGCGGAATAAAACGCAGAGTATCGTTGTGTTCCGGAAAGGCCAACTGTGGCAGCGTCGTGATACCTGCGCCGGCTTCAAGCATGGCAATCAGTGAAATCATGTTGGAGATATAAAAGTCGCTGTTCTCCACCAGCCCTGCCGCTGCCGTGTTCATCAGCAGCCGGGAAGTGCCATTGCGTATCAGCTTCTCACCCTGCAAACTGCGCCAGTCCAGTGTCGTCCGGGTTGCGAGAGGGTGGTCCTGACGGCATACAACGCCGATCTTGTCCTCAAACAAATGCGCATACTCCAGATCTTCCTCACTTTGCCAAAGGCTGGTGATGCCCAGATCAACTTCACCATGCGCCACCATCTGGCACACATAGTGAGCGTTTTCATCGTGCAGGCTGATGTTTATATCCGGGAAGCGGGCGATGAACTCTGCCAGAAAAGCCGGCATGATGCGGCTGGCCACAGATGGCACCGTGGCTATGTGTATGTGTCCCTGCGCGCCGTCTGCGTGACTGATCACGTCCTTCGCCATCCGGTCGTGTTGGCCAACCAGGTCACGGAACCGCGGTATGCAGTATTCACCAAAGGGCGTGAGCCTGTTTTTCGAACCGCGCTCGAAAAGGTTTTGACCGAGGCGTTGCTCCAGTTCACGCACCGCCATGGAAAGCGCTGGCTGCGTTCTGTGCAGGCGCCTGGCAGCACCGTGAAAGCTTCCTTCCTCGACAACCGTAATGACGTACCGCAACTGCTGGATTTTCAGATCTGACATCACGCGCTCCGATCAATAAATATCACTTATCATTTAATCTTTATTATTGATTATTCTTATTATGGCACCTTCGTTACCATGAGGGCATCGTAATAAGGAGACAGTCATGACCAATTCTCACCCGCTTTATATCAATGGCCAATGGGTAACCGGCGACACCCGCATCACTAACGTCAATCCGTCAGATCTCAGTGACGTTATTGGCGAGTTCGATCAGGCCAGCGCCCAACAAACCAACGAAGCCATAAGCGCGGCGCAAAGCGGTTTCGCGCAGTGGAGCAAAAGCGGCCTTGAACAACGCTACACCATTCTGATGGCAATTGGCGACGAGCTGATTGCCCGTAAGGACGAGCTGGGCGAGCTGCTGTCCCGCGAAGAAGGCAAGCCATTGGCCGAAGGCAAGGGTGAGGTCTACCGTTCCGGCCAGTTTTTCCACTATTACGCGGCAGAGGTGCTACGCCAGATTGACGAGCGCGCAGATTCGGTTCGGCCGGGCGTGGAAATCGATATTCGCCGAGAGCCGCTGGGTGTCGTAGGTGTGATCAGCCCCTGGAATTTCCCGATGGCTACCGCTGTGTGGAAAATCGCACCGGCACTGGCCTTCGGTAACGCGGTCGTCTTCAAGCCCGCCAACCTCGTACCCGCCAGCGCATGGGCGCTAACGGAAATTATCAGCAAACAGGATCTGCCGGCAGGCACCTTTAATCTGGTGATGGGCTCCGGTGGTGAAACCGGAGAAGCCCTGATCAACAGCCCGCACGTGCAGGCCATTACCTTTACCGGTTCACTTGAAGTGGGCCGCAGGGTCGCCGCGGCCACCGTCGGCAACCTGGTGAAGTGCCAGCTTGAAATGGGCTCGAAGAATGCCCTGATCGTACTCGACGATGCCGATATTGATCTTGCCGTAGAAGCCGCCTTTAACGGTGCCTATTCCGGAAGCGGACAGAAGTGCACCGCATCTTCCCGACTGATCGTAACCGATGCTGTTCATGATGAGTTCGTTGCAAAACTGACAGGCAGGCTTGAGCAGGCCAAAGTTGGCCACGCGCTTGAAGCCGGCGTGCAGATCGGCCCCATTGCCGACAAGCGCCAACTGGACTCCAACATGGCATGGATTGAGCGCGCCAAGGCCGACGGCGCTACCCTTGCCTTTGGTGGTTCTCGCGTTGAAACCGCAACCGATGGGTATTACATGGCGCCGGCGTTGTTCACTGACACCACCAACGAGATGGCTATCAACCGTGACGAAGTCTTCGGCCCCATCGCCTGCGTGATACGTGTTGCCGATTATGAAACCGCGCTGACCACGCTGAATGACACTCAGTACGGACTTACTGCGGGGATCATCACCAACTCTCTCAAACTCGCATCCGATTTCAAAGCGCGGGCTCAGACCGGTTGCGTGATGGTAAACCTGCCGACCGCCGGCACCGATTACCACGTGCCTTTCGGCGGCCGCAAAAACTCCAGCTTCGGCCCCCGCGAGCAGGGCCAGTATGCCCGCGAGTTCTATACCGTTGTTAAAACCTGCTACGTGCGGGCCTGATGTGAGGGCCAATGCCATGCTGACTATTGATGGACTCCAGTACTCCAACTGGTCCCGTGAAATCTTTGAGCAGATGCGCGCAGGTGGCGTATCTGCCGTGCACGCCACGCTGGTGTACCACGAGAACACCCGGGAAACCCTGTCGCGCTTTGGCGACTGGAACCGGCGTTTTGAACAACACAGTGATCTGATCATGCCGGTCTATGAGGCCGCAGACATCGAGCGCGCCCGTGAAAGTGGTCGCGTGGGCGTATTTTTCGGCGCGCAGAACTGCTCTCCCATTGAAGACGACATCGACATGATTGCGGTGATGCGTCGCCTCGGGCTGATGATCATGCAGCTGACCTACAACAACCAGAGCCTGTTGGCGACTGGCTGTTACGAATCCGACGACACCGGCATTACCCGGTTCGGGCGACAGGCAATTGAGGAAATGAACCGGGTGGGCATGATCATCGACATGTCACACAGCTCGGAAAGGTCCACTCTGGATGCAATAGAGCTCTCCAGCCGGCCGGTGATTATTTCCCACGCAAATCCCGCATCTTTTCACCCTGCGAAACGTAACAAGTCTGACAGGGTGCTGAGAGCCATCGCCGAAAGCGGCGGTCTGCTGGGGTTTTCGGTTTACCCATTCCACCTCAAAGACGGGCCAGACTGCACGCTGGAGAGTTTTTGCAACATGGTGGCCGATACCGCCGACCTTATGGGCATCGACCACATTGGTATTGGAACTGATTTGTGTCAAGGTCAGCCCCGCTCTGTGCTGGAGTGGATGCGTAACGGTCGATGGTCGAAGCAAATGGACTACGGCGAAGGCGACAAAAACAATGCCGGCTGGCCTGAACCACTTGCGTGGTTTCAGGACAATCGCGACTTCCCGGCAATTATTGAGGGGCTTCGGAACAAAGGATTTTCCGAAACAGAGGTAGAGAAAATCATGGGCCTGAACTGGCTGAATCAACTGGAAAGCGGCACCCGGACACTGAGCTGAGCGTACATGGCGACAGTGAAAAACAACGGGGCCCTAACTTAAAGGTAAGCGTTATGAAGAATAACAACCTCAAGCCGGGTGGTGACTATTCCATCGCCCAGCTTGGCGATCCGGTGGTACTGGCGCTCAGCGTGGGTTTCATTGTTTTGTTCGTTGGTTTCTCGTTGTTCGATCTCAAAGCCGTGGCCGATCTTATTGGTAACGGCTTTGCCTGGACCGCCAAAGTGTTTGGCACCTACTTTCAGATGCTGCTACTGGCAACTTTTTTTATTGCTATCGGGCTGGCCTGCACGCCGGCTGCAAGAGCCAAGATAGGTAATCTGGACAAGCCGGAAATGAGCACGTTTCGCTGGCTATCAATAATAATGTGCACCCTGCTTGCGGGAGGCGGCGTGTTTTTTGCTGCTGGCGAGCCGATTTATCATTTTGTTGTTACACCACCGGCCTTCACTTCAGAGCCCGGCACTGCAGCCGCAGTTTCCCATGCTCTGGCACAATCGTTCATGCACTGGGGTTTCCTGGCATGGGCCGTTCTGGGCACACTGGCAGCCATTGTGCTAGCCCACGCCCACTACGTTAAGGACAAGCCACTGCAGCCAAGAACACTGCTTTACCCGGTATTCGGTGAGCGTGTAATGAGCGGCTGGCTGGGCAGTGTTGTCGATGCCTGCTGCGTTATCGCGGTAGTTGCGGGGACCGTTGGCCCTATCGGATTTCTGGCTACCCAAATGAGCTTCGGGCTCAGCGAACTCTTCGGTCTGGCCGACGGCCTGGGCACGCAAATGGCCATTCTGGTGGTTCTCGCCATTATTTACGTAACCTCTGCGGTTACCGGCATTCACCGTGGCATCCAGTTCCTGAGCCGGTTGAATGTGTTCCTGGCGCTGGCAGTTGCCGCCATCATTTTCATCTTCGGCCCAACCCTGTTCCTGACCAACACCTACTTTCAGAGCATGGGGCAGTACATGTCCTCCTTTATGGAAATGGCGACCATGACCGCTGAAACCGCCCCCGGCTGGTGGATGAAGTGGTGGACGGTGTTCTTCTTTGCCTGGTTTATCGGTTATGCACCGCTGATGGCGATCTTCGTTGCCCGCATCTCCCGCGGCAGAAGCATCCGCGACATGATCCTGGCGGTAGCTGTGATGGCACCTGTAGCCACCACCATCTGGTTCACCTTGTTGGGCGGCTCCGGCATCTACTACCAGATGACTGACGTGATCGATCTCACGGAAGCCCTGAACAACTTCCGCTTCGATGTGGCCACACTCACGGTTGCCCAGGCTCTTCCGGGCGGCGCGTTCATGGCACTGGCTATACTGGTACTGACCACCATTTTTGTGGCGACCACTGGCGACTCCATGAGCTACTCCATTGCGGTTGTAAGCTCAGGCCACGATGCACCGAACACCTTCGTGCGTGCGTTCTGGGGCCTGGCGATGGCAGGCATGGCGGCGATTCTCCTTTACATGGGAGCAGGCCAGATAAGCGTACTTCAGCAGTTTATTGTAATAACGGCGATTCCCGTTTCACTGGTTCTTTTGCCCTCACTTTGGCTTGGCCCTAAAGCGGCGTATGCCATGGCGCGGGAGCAGAAGCTCATATCCTAGCAACCTGAAAATAACGGCCTGACAAAAACAAACTGAACAGGCAAGGGTGACATCATGATTTCAGCAACCTCTGCATCCGCACCGAACAACCTGCGCCCGGCAAGCGAGGTTATGAAGCTGGAACGACTTGGCAGCATGTTTGCCAGCAGGCTCAGCTTTGTAAGATCGCTGATGCGAAAAATGATCACTGAACGTTGGCAGATTACGAACACGGTGTTTGATCTGGATTCCAGGGGCCACGGCCTTGCGGTCTACCGCATCACGACACCCGGTCACTGCTACCACTGTGTGATTTTTTCCCGGGACCTGGCACCGGAGCAACGCTCCGACCGGGTGATCGCAGAAGCCTGGGATGTCACTTTTGCCCTGGTTGAAGGTGAAGTAGAAAGCTTTTTGCTGGAACAGATGGCTGCCAACGTGCCTTTGCAGGAGGCCGGCCGGCAGCTTCCGAGAGTTATCGTGCTCTCCCGCGCCAACAAAAGCCTGCGTAACTTCAGCCAGTTTGCGGCCTCGCTGGCGGCCGGCCAACAGCCGGATCCGGCCTGGCTGACCGCGGTGGGCTACCTTTACAGAACAACCGCAGTCTATGGCAACGGCAAGTTCGGCATGGCCGACTTCGCTCGGCTTGAGCGCAATCCGGACTTCAACCGTCCGTTTGCGGCTCAAATGCTCGCCGTCTATGTGCTGCGCCAGTTCTCGATTCAACAACTTAACCACCTTGCCAAAGTGCAGGCGCCAGAACAGGCTGTACCCTTGCACCCTGAGCTACAACGCTATCTGGGTGTTGGCAACTCGACAGGTCTGGGTATGGCGCCCTTCCTGATCAATCATCCGCAACTGATTCAGCAGTGGGTTTACGGTAGAGAGCGTGCACTCGCGAGCGCACGACAGCAACCTGCCAATGAGCAAACTCATACGAAGCTGCGAGCGCTGATGGCACGCGCCCTCAAGCACCTGCAACAGACAAGAACAGAAGATACAGACCAAACACTCCGTAATCAGGAAACCATCGGCTCTGTGGTCGAGGTCATCGACTGGCTGGACCGCACCCCGGCTCACCATGCCCTGTACGAAGAGCTTATCAACTGGGCCCTGACGCACTGTTCCCTGGAAGCCCAGGAGCTCATCAACACCATGCTGATAGAGCTTTACCCGGAATTACTGGGTGGCCTTGAAGACGAACTCGGCTGCCGTGAATCCATGGATTTGCAGCCGGACATGAAAGCCCGGCAACTGAAAGATCTGATCGACCGGAAGTTCAGCTGGGCCCTGACTTACCGCGAAGACTGCCCGGAGGATAATTACTGGTTCTGGTATCGCTCCGCCGAAAAAGAAGAGCCAAGGCTAGGCATCCGCGGAACCGAGTCGGGAGCTGAAAAAGAAACGGCCCTGGCGGTTGGCCCCCGGATCAGCCGCTGCCACGCAAAGCTCGAGCGTTTTCTGGAGCGCAGCCCAAACGCTATGGTGGTGGAGTTTCTTATGGCACACCCCGAGCAAAAAGAGTGCGTGCGCCGGATTCAGACCATGGGCGACACACCCTATGGCGAAATCCGGGCGAACCTCTGGCACCGCAACATGAAGCCAATGCACCTGCTGAGAACCAAGCTGTCGTTCTTTGGCGCCAGCCGGTTTGATCCGAAATCCGACCGCTGGGTGCGCATTACTCTGTTTCAGGGAGCACCTTTACCCTCCGAGCTGAGTAACCCCGAACTGCCACCGGAGCAACTGGATGACTGGGGATTCCCCCTGGAACCCATGATCGCAGCCGGCGAAAACGATCAGGTTCTGCGAGGTGACGCACAGTGAAAGTTTCATTCAACGAACTGCAGGGGCTGTCCCGAAAAGCATTCAGTGGTATCGGGTTTGACGAGGGCGATGCCAATGATGCCGCAGACGTCGTCGCCTGGATGGAAGCGCATGGGCTCGACGGCATTACGGCGCTTCAAAAGGGCCTGGATTTTCTGCTCAACGAAGACAAATCACAGCCACCTGAGCTTATCTATCAGGATGCGGATTTATGCGTCATGGATGCTCACAATAAAACGATATTGGGTCATGCCAGCCTGGCAATTGAACTGGGCTACGCGAAATGCCGGGCCCGGGGGCTTTCGGTAACCAAAATCCGCCACTGCCACAATCGCATGCTGATTGTGGGGTACCTGTCACGCATTGCCCGTCGCAATATGAGCGTAACGGCGTTCTGGCGCAACGCCCATGAACCTTTGACAGAAATTCTGGTGAGTTTTAAGTCGGGTGACGCCGAGCCGGAGATCTGCATGTACAGCCTGCCATCAACCCCGGACGACACCGAGCCTAATAATGGCATTACGCTGGTCATGGTGAACCATGTAAACCTGTTACCCGATATAAAACCGGACGCGCCTCTGAACAATCTTTTGCGACAGGATCGTGACGCCATGGCAAGCTGGCATGAACGCTCCCTGGTTGAAGGGATCGAAGTAGACACGGCGCTTTGGGAGCGACTTAAAACCCTGGCCACAAAAATGCTGGTGGAAGCTTCCGACGACTCGCGCCAGGGTGCTGGCGCTGGCACAAATGACAACGATTGAGGACACACAAATGAATCCCTACCCGGTCAATACAGGTTTACCCGCTTCCAAGTCTCCTCTGGCCTGGGCCACTGTGGGCAATGGCATTTTATTTACAGCACAGATTCCCATTGATGCTGAAGGCAAGGTTGTTGATGGTGGAATCGAGCCACAGATCATCCAGACTCTGGCTAACCTGAAACACACTCTGGAAAGCGCCGGAAGCCGCGTATCCGATCTCACTCAGGTTGTTATCTACGTAACCGATCGGGAACACCTTGCCACCGTCAATCGTGTGTATGCAGATTTCGTATCAGAGCCCTTTCCCAACCGGGCAGCGATTATTGTGTCCGGATTCGCCCGGGAAGAAATGCTGGTAGAAATTCTCGCCTACGCGGTTGTGCCCTCATCCGAAAGCCACTACCCATATTAACGTTTCGGCTTTATCTGATGATAACAGCCGGTAAGCTTGCTATCTTTAACCCGAATCGCATTTGATTTGCCCTCCTGAAGCTTTCTGGCTTCGGAGGTGCTCTGTCTGCAAGGATCCGGTGTTATGTCCAGCAAAGCCAAACAATCCCAGAAACTGCTGTTGTTCAGACTGTCGGGCACTCGTCTGTTCGGGATTGGCACGCTGAAAATTCGTGAGATATTGCCTTACAAACCGCTTACCAAACTACCCCACAGTCACCATGCCGTTGTTGGAACAACCAGCTTCCGCGGCTCCGCAGTGCCGGTGATTGATATGGCAGCAGCGGTTGGCTATCCGGCTTTAACTCAAGAAGAGCTGCAGAAATCGTCAATCATCATCACTGATGTCCAGCGCCAGGAAACCGGATTTCTGGTGCGCGGCGTGCAGAAAATCATCGAAACAGACTGGAAGAAAGTAAAGGCGCCACCTGCAGCTCTGGGAGACAAGGCCTTCATAACAGGCTTACTGGACGCAGAAGGCGATATCATTCAATTGCTGGACGTCGAGCTGTTACTGGCGAATGTCTATCCCGACTCCCTTGATACCGGTGATGTCGTTCTCACGGATGTGCAGAGCGAAACCCTGAGAGCTCTGAACATTCTTCTCGTAGATGATTCCCGCGTTGCCCGTAAGCAGCTGTGCGACGTGCTGGACGCAAAGGATATCCCCTACCAGGTCACCACCAACGGTGACGAAGCGCTGCAGGTTCTTCTCAAGGACAGCGAACTCGGGCAGCCGGTTGATATTCTGGTGAGCGATATCGAGATGCCCGGGCTGGATGGCTACGAGCTGACATTCGATGTGCGGGACAACGGGGCGCTGAAGCAGCCCTACATCATTCTGCACACATCTCTGAACAGTGAGATGAGCCTCAGCTACGCCAATCAGGTAGGCGCCAATGAGGCTCTTACCAAGTTTGACGCGGATGAGCTGTTGCATGCCATATTAAGGGGTGCGAACCGGCCGGAATAGAAGGCCGGGCAGCACCTCCTTAGCCTACTCAGTCTGCGGCGGCTCTGCCTGAAGCTCTTTTGCGGGAACGCGATTCTCGCCCCAGCTGCGATAGACTCGGGTCACCACTCGCTGCAGCTCTTCTTCTCCCACGTCCGCTGGCTCGCCACGTTCAAGCGGGTCAAAGTGGAATATGTACAACCGGGACGTAAACTGCTCGAACGGCAGAGAGGCTTCACCAAATCGCTCCCCGCAGCCCTCCGTTCCAACATGCACATCATCACCCCAGCTCTGGCCACTGTCGTTGTTGGGATTGTAGAAATACACACGCATCTCACCTTCGGGGTCCAGAGCTACCCGGAGAATCGTTATCGCGTGCCAGCCGATAAAGCGTGCGGCCCTGTCAGTGACTGCAACGCCAGCTGGCTGAGGATGAATGAGAGGCTGATTACCATTGTAATAAGGATGATAGCTGGCATAGAAATGCCGGATAAAGCCCTCCAGGTCAGCCAGATTACCGGTGGCGACATCCACATTGATGGCAAACCCGCGCCCTGCAGACCAGCCGTGGAATTCCGGGTTCACCCATCTGTGGGGATCGCCCTCACGACCGATACACATGCGCCCCATTTCACCGTAAATCCGGTCAAGGTGCGGTACCACAACCAGTGAGACCGGATCCAGATCCAGGGTTACCTCTGAAGCCACGCCACCAAGGCTGCGTGCCGAAGAAACCGGCTGACCCTCAAAATGCATGACGATTTCATTATCCCGTGCTGCCCAGGCAACCATCTGCAAAAGATAGTCCGGATCGTTGTAGGCCCACATAGACAGCGCTCTGGCAGACTGACAGGTCGGATTGTTTCCCTGGCCAACGCCCAGCGGCTGCCCAAGCATGTTCAGCACACCCTGAATCAGCCAGGCGCCGGCCTGGGGCTGGTAGCCGTAGGCAAGTTGCAGGCGCTCGCGCGCCTGGGGACAAAGATTCAGCCGGGCCTGCCGCCAAAGCGCAGGTGCGACAGGAGGCTGGTAGAGAATGCCGCGCTCCAGCAAGAGTGCCAAACCATAAAGACCCTGAGCGGTTTCCGGATAAATACCCTCCGTGATCAGGGTATAGACCAGCTCCCGGTAACACATCAGGCAATCACGCCCCGTGCTGGACAAACCCAGGGCTTCGCTGAGCAGATTGTCATGGCTTTCGAGAATGAAGCGGACGAAGGTTGCATGGTAGGGAGAAACCAGACCGGTATCGTGCATGGAGCGGGCGAACCCGGTGGCTTCGTTCTGCAAAGTCTGAGTATCCATAGATTCCAGACGTTGCTGATACACCACGGTGCCGGGGTCTTCGCTGCAACCCCGTGTAGGACCGTAGAGACTGGAGATCAGGCGGTCTGCTCCCCGCCCTGCGCTACCGAGATCGGCATCTGGTTCGGCCCTGCAAATAGCAATCTGAGTGATCATCCTGCGCACGTCAGCCACCTGAATCGGTCGCTGCTGCAAAATCCGCCAGATTTCTTCGATCAGACTGTCGATGACGTGTTCGTAGCCAATATGCTGGGCTACGTGCTTTACAACATGCTGGCTGATCAGCGCAAGCCGGCCCTGCTCCCGCTCGGCTTCGCCGGTCATGCCGAACAAGAGCCCGAGGTTAATCGCAAGAACCTGAGTCAAGTAGTGGTGGGCTTGCTCAGCAGACACAGAGGGGTGCAAATAGGCTCCACGGGCAACGGCCAGCAGCCGGAGTTCGCTAAGCGCTTCAACAATCACCGTGTCAGTATTCTGGCTTTGCAGAGCGTAGGTGGTTAACGACGGCAGCAGGATGGCGGGTTCCGCCCAGTCCGTACCGTCGAACACACCGGCCTTTTCAAGCCGTTCTGCACGCACCTCAATAACTGCGCATCCTTCCGGCTGCATCAGTATCCTGCGCACGAGATCGAACACCGCCGGCAGCTTGCCCGGCTTGGCAAAAGACCGGCTTTCTTCCAAAATCCGGACCGCGTCGTCCAGCCTGGCCGCCAGCTTGTCCAGATTCACAACGGGGAAAACATTGCCCGATTGCTGATCGTTCAAACGATGTTCCTCAGGGCCTGCACCAGGCCCTATAGTTGTTAATGCATCGCCCGATTATACATAGAAATCCAGATCTTCCTGATGCTTCAGGAGATCACGCATTACGTAGGGGTCCTCACCAAAGAAATACACCAGGCCCCAGTGGGTGCCGAATGCAGTGCGCTTGGTAACGGTTTCTTCGACCGGCGGCGTCAGTTCGTGGGATTCAAAATACTCGTGATTCTCGGTTTCCTCAGGAATCTCGAGCTTGCTGACAACCCTGCGTCGCGGGTACACGCCAAAGCAACCGGCGTAGCCCTTGGCATCCACCACTTCTGTCGGGAAGAAGGCTTTGATCTCTTCGGGTGTGGTCTTGGGGTCAAATGAAAGGATCAGCCCCTGGTAAGCGTTGAAACCATAGGCTTTCTCGAGCAACTCAAAAACCTTGAACCCGGGCGGCCGATAGGCCACTTCGCCAAAGTACATGGTGCTGTCGCTGGTTACAAAATATTCCGGATGAACAAAACCGAAATCAATATCAAAGGTCTTGATCAGCTTTTCAATTTCACCGCGAATCTGGTCACGGTACTTTTCGAGGTCCGGTGTGGCAGGCACGAAAACAGAGTAGCCAAGCGTCACGTACTCGGAGATGTTCAGAAAAGCGATCTTGCCGTTATGGATCCACGCTTCTACCGCAAACTCCCAGCCATCAAGATGTGATTCCATGAGCACAGGAAACTCTTCATCCGGGATGGAGTCTACTTCGTCCGGGGTGCGGATTACTCTATGACCAAGACAGCCGGCTTTGTCGAAGGCTTTCAGGTGAATCGGATCGTTGGGGTCGCCGTCGAGCTTCAACAGCGTCTGGTTAACGCGCTTCAGGAAGCGGATAACGTCGCCCTTGTCATGAGCCTCTTCGAAAATACCTACACGAATACCGCCAAGCTGCGCCCGGCGCTTCATCAGTGCCTTGTCTCGCAGCAACATGGCCTGACCAAACAAGCGTGGCTTGTCCATCAGTACCGAGTTGATAGCACCGGCCCATTCAACAGTCTCTTCAAACAGGGGAATGGCAACATCAACCCCCATATCTTTGAGAGTTTGGGCAATCTCGACGGAGCGATCGTTCAGTCTCTCGAAGTTCCAGGGCACATAGGGGATGCCGTGCTCTTCACAGTAGGGTTCTGCCCAGTCGGGAGCCACCACAACATAGCGCCGGTCGAATTTATCGGCGGCTTCTACCGCGTTGAGGCTCCAGCCAAGTAATGCAACATACCCTTTCTCAGGGTTATAGTTTTGCTCGCTCATAGGCTATTTCCGCGTTTCAGGGTGTCCCATTACCCTACGCCTATGAGCGAGAATCGCAAATATCAGCTCAATTTCAGGGTAGCGAGCGTTCTTTCCCGTACTTTCGTCAACAGCGCCTCATCGTTAACAAGAGATTGGCCGTAGGATGGCACCATCCGCTTCATACGCTCCTGCCATTCATCCGTTTTGATGCTTTCCGGGAAGCAACGCTCAATCACATTGATCATCGCATTAGCGGCTGTAGAAGCCCCTGGAGAGGCACCAAGCAGAGCCGCCAGGGTACCGTCTTTTGCAGCCACAATTTCGGTGCCGAACTCCAGCTTTCCACCGCCACCTTCAGCCTGTTTTATAATCTGAACGCGCTGCCCTGCATTGCGCAGTTCCCAGTTGCCTTCCTCCGCTTCCGGGAAGAAATTACGTAAAGCTTCTACCCGATCGTTGTGCGACTGGAATACTTCGCCGATCAGGTAACGGGTGAGGTCCATGTTGCTCTTGCTCACCGACAGCATCGGTTTGAGGTTGGTCGTGCGCATCGAGCCGAACAGATCAAAGATGGAACCCTGTTTGAGGAAGCGAGTGGTAAACCCGGCAAACGGGCCAAACAACAGGGCCGGCTCACCGTTAATAATGCGGGTATCCAGATGTGGTACCGACATAGGCGGTGCACCAATCGGCGCCTTGCCATAGACCTTGGCATGGTGCTGCTCTACCACCTCAGGTTTGCGACACACCAGCCACTGACCACTGACGGGGAAACCACCGTAACCCCGGGCTTCATCAATACCGGATTTCTGCAGCAGCGGCAAAGCGCCACCACCGGCTCCGAGAAACACAAAACCGGATTCCAGCTTGGTGAGCTCACCGGTATGCTGATTTTTAACCCGGATTTTCCAGCGCCCGTTATCGCGCTGGTCAATATAATGCACCGGACAACCCAGCATCAGTTCAAAGTTGGGCTGGCTTTGCAGGTAATCGACCATGTTCCGGGTCAGCGAACCGAAATCTACATCCGAACCATGGCGAATACGGGTCGCGGCAACCCTCTGCATCGGATCCCGACCCTGAACAACCAGCGGCATCCACTCTTCCAGATCTCTGGGCGACTCGGTGTACTCCATGTCGCGGAAAAGGTGGTGAGCACTCAGGCGTTCGAAACGACGCTTGAGGAAAGCCACATCTTTTTCACCCCAGACAAAACTCTGGTGCGGTGTACGGTTAATAAATTTTGAAGGCTCGGGCAACATGCCCTGCTCTACCAGATGTGACCAGAACTGCAGCGAGACCTCATATTGGGCATTGATTTGCAGAGCACGCTCGATGGCCACATCGCCGTCTTCAGTCTCGGGCGTATAATTCAGCTCGCAGTATCCTGCATGCCCGGTTCCTGCGTTGTTCCAACCATCAGTGCTTTCATGAGCAACGTGATCAAGACGCTCCAGCATGACAATTTTCATGGTCGGATCGAGCTGCCTGAGCATCACACCGAGAGTGGCGCTCATGACACCACCACCGACCAGCACTACGTCTGCCTGTTTAACGGCCATTGGTTTTTCACCCTAGCTAGTTTCGAGCCTTTCACCCCTCCACGATCAGCAGAGGCGGTTGTCGGATGCGGGCCACTCGCGAGGTAAATGGCGATGGCCTGTGCGTCCGTTCTGTATGTGCGCGCAATTATCCGGATTCTACGAAAATAATAAATTGCGATTGTGAATCGTTGCGGGTCTGTGCACGACCCTGAGGCTGCATTGTTTTTTACGAACAATGGCTTGCGCCGGCTTATAAGTAATCATCCGGAGGCATGATGCGACGAGCTTTGCTGCCATTTTCTCTTCTTTAACCCGCAATATCACCGCAACTTTAGTCTCATGCCACTGCTCGCCCAGGATCATAACACTTCATCCGAAAGGTGCTGACCTTAACCATCCATATGCGGTATCTTGCACACCGTTCTGGTGCTTATACGGTTGGATACACAGGGTTAACACCGGGATTTTTGGGTAAATGCATCTGACTGAGGCTTATCTATGGGAATGGCTATTGGCGCAATCATCGCCGGCCTTGTATTGCTGGTCTGGAGTGCAGACAAATTCGTGGAAGGCGCTGCTGCCACCGCCAAACATCTGGGCATGCCCGCGCTGCTTATCGGCATGGTGATTATCGGGTTCGGCACCTCGGCTCCGGAACTGGCCGTGTCTGCCATGGCGGCCGCCGATGGTAACCCCGGGCTTGCCCTGGGTAACGGTTACGGCTCCAACATCACCAACATTGCACTGATTGTTGGCCTGACGGCAGTGATCGCACCCATCGCGGTACATTCCCAGGTACTGCGAAAAGAGCTCCCCCTGCTTGTGGTGCTAACCCTGATAGCAGGCGCGCAATTACTGGATGGCGAACTCACGCGATTTGATGGCTGGGTATTACTGGGTGTGTTTGCCGCAGTAATGGGTTGGTCGATTTTTCAGGGCATGCGAGGCAAAGGCGACTCACTGGCAGGCGAAACAGATGCACAGTTGACCGGCGAACTGATGGCGATGAAAACCGCCATTATGTGGCTGGTTGTTGGCCTCATTCTGCTTGTTGTAAGTTCCCGCCTGCTTGTCTGGGGCGCAGTCACCATCGCACAGAGCCTGGGTGTCAGTGATCTGGTGATCGGCCTGACTATCGTGGCAATTGGCACGTCTTTGCCAGAACTGGCGTCGGCTCTCGCCGCAGTGCGGAAAAACGAACACGACCTGATCCTCGGCAATATTCTCGGTTCAGGTATCTTCAACACGCTAGCCGTCGTAGGGCTGGCAGCCGTTATCCAGCCATTGTCGGTTGACCCGGAAGTGCTTTATCGGGACTGGTCATTGATGCTGGCCCTGACAGTTGGCCTGCTGATTATGGGGTTCGGAATGACTGGCTGGCGCAAAGTGATCAGCCGGTTTGATGGTTCTCTTCTTCTGCTGGTCTATGTTGCGTATACCGGCTATCTGCTCTCTACAGTCGTTGCTGCCAGCACAAGCTGACAGCAACAACCTCTCGTCTTAACTATTTTCCCTGAACACCATAGCAATGGAGTTCAGGCAATAGCGTTGCCCCGTCGGAGGAGGCCCATCCGGAAATACATGCCCCAGGTGGCTGTCGCAACGAGGGCAACGCACCTCTGTGCGAGCCATTCCCAGACTTGTATCCTCAATGTAACGGATGTGGTCCTTGTCGAACGGCTGAAAGAAGCTTGGCCAGCCGGTGCCTGAATCGAACTTGGCGTTTGAGCTGAATAAAGGAAGATCACAAAGCCGGCAGTGGTATACACCCGCCAGTTTGTTATCCAGCAAAGTGCCACAAAACGGATGCTCCGTTCCGTGATCCAGCAGCACCTTACGCTCTTCGGGTGTCAGGTTGGCGGCTTTGTCTTGTATCTGTGCCTCTGTCAGAGGCGTCAGGTCATAACCTGCAGCTGAACTACTCATCATTTATATCCTCAGGCCAGATTGTTCCCGGAATCAGAATCGGCAGCAGTGTATTCCGGCTTTAGCCGGTCACTGAAGCTATCAATAAGTTTTTCCATTTTAGGGGCCGCCACGGCCATGATATATGGCTGGTAAGGATTCCGGGCGGCAAAATTCTGATGATTCGCCTCGGCCGGGTAAAACGCTTCCAGAGGTTCCAAAGCCGTTACTATCGGCTCCGGATAGACTCCGACTTCATCCAGCTGGCGAATATAGGCTTCTACGACCTGCTTTTGCTCCGGAGTTTCGTAAAAAACGGCCGAGCGGTATTGCGTGCCCCGATCATTACCCTGTCGATTCAGTTGAGTCGGATCATGGGCGACGGAGAAAAATACCCGGAGCAATTCGCCAAAACTGACCCGTCTGGGGTCGTAGTGAACGTCTACCACTTCTGCATGGCCGGTCGTTCCCGTGCACACGGCTTCGTAGTTGGCAGTTTCCCGCGATCCACCCGCGTAGCCAGATTCCACTCGATTAACGCCATCCATTGCGAGAATTACAGCTTCCACACACCAGAAGCAACCACCCGCAAGAACAACTCTTTGTTCACCTTCTCCGGCAGGCAGATCCTGCTCCGGCTCCGGAAAACGACTACGAGCTACGTTCAGACCGGGAATACTGCAAGATGACGTCATAAAAACCTCGGCTACGTACATTAATGTATACAGGCTACAGATTGTGGCTGCTAATCCATCATTTTTCCAACCGGGCCTGTTCTGTCTGTTCCAGCCTGCTTTGACAGAGCACTGAAAAGCCGAGATAGAAAAGTTCCGGAAAAATACGCGAACGATTCACCTGCCGGGTTGCATCCCTTCTGTTGCCTATCATAATAAAGTCAGGGCTGGGCAAACTCATGCAAGGTTCCGCTCCGAAACCAGAGGAAAACTGATGAATTCACCGGCCAGAAAACCGGAACACCAGGATGAACTTCTGGATTACCGCCTGAGCCTGAGGCTGGGGCCGGTCCATGCTCGCCAGCGCATGGGCATTGAACGTGAAGCTGAAGCCAGAGTGTTCGGCAGGGATCACTCGTCATTTCATCTTGAAAACCTGGCATCGGCACCCGGCTTTATCCGTTTCTGCCTGAAAGTCTCGGGGCTCCTTGGTCGCGGCCAGGCTAACAGTCGGCGTCTGGACACAGCCCATAACCGATTTCTTCTGCCAGACCTGCCACCAAGCTTCGAGGGTTTCCGCATCCTCCACCTGACCGACCTCCACGTGGACATGGATGAAGCGAACCTGCAGGCAGTTATACGGCAAATTTCTCCGCTGGATTACGACCTGTGCGTGCTCACCGGCGATTATCGCAAGCAGACCTGGGGCCCGATTGAAGCCGCTTTGGAGGGTATGGAGCGGTTGCGCGATGCGATCAAAGGCCCGGCCTACGCCGTGCTTGGCAACCACGACAGTGTGCGCATGGTGCCAGCGCTGGAAGACATGGGTTACGCACTGCTGATGAACGAGATGATTCCTATAGAGCGGAACGGTGAATGCCTGTATCTCGCAGGGGTTGATGACCCCCACTTCTACAAGGTTCACAACCTGCACCGCGCCGGTGATGACATTCCCCCTGGTGGCATCAGCCTGCTACTCAGCCACTCGCCCGAAATCTGGCGGGAAGCCTCCCACGCCGGCTACGATATGTTCCTGTGCGGGCACACCCATGGCGGCCAGATCTGCCTGCCCGGAGGCATTCCACTCACACTGGATGCCGACTGCCCGCGCCACCTTGGGCGCGGCTATTGGCGGGCAAACAGAATGCAGGGATACACATCGCCCGGGGCCGGCACATCTGTGGTCAACGTGCGGCTTAATTGCCCACCGGAGGTGACGATACACACCCTGACCCGCGGCCCGTCTCAGTGAGGCTGGCGCCGGATGCCCAGACGATAGAGCAAGGGCGAGATCCACATATTGGATAGCGTGAAGAGCACAACAATAAACAACGCGGCCCAGGCTCCGACCAGACCCTGGCCCATCGCCAGTAGCACAGGCATCGCCGCCTCGGGCACCTGATCAAGCCAAGGCATTCGCTCGCTGGACACGAGCCCGAGCCGGCGTTTGATAAAACTGCTGAACAGGTCACCGGCGAGTGCCAGCAAACCGAAAAACAACCCGAACAGAAACCCCTGCCCAGCGGCCAAAGCAAACAGTCCACAGCTCAGGGCACCGGAAACGATTCCGCGCCAGGTTTTGCTTTTGCCCAGCAATGGGCGACCATCAAACCAGTTCAGCCCGGCATCCACCGGCGCTGACCAGCGTTGTCGGAGAATCTTTGCGACAACCACTGGCGCGCCATTCGCCAGAACCAACATCAAAAATAACTGCAGGGATATCAGCAAGCGCCGCTACTCCTGACCGGTTTATCTCAGGTAATTCCGCCCCGGGTCAACTTGAGCGGATTCATCAGGTCTTCCAGCCGCTCCCGACTGAGGCCGCTTCTCTCCTCAGCCACATCAATCACCGGGCGACCTGTTTTATAGGCTTCCTTGGCAATATCCGCGGCCAGACTGTAACCAATTTCGGGGTTGAGGGCGGTTACCAGCACCGGGTTGCGGCCTACGCTGGCATCCAGTGTTGCGGTGTTTACGGTAAAGCCGCGAATGGCCTTGTCCGCCAGCATGCTGGTGGCATTGCCAAGCAGCCCGATCATGTCCAGCAGGTTGCCTCCGATCAGCGGCAGCATCACGTTAAGCTGAAAGTTACCAGACTGCCCGGCAATGGCATTGGCGCTGTCCAGGCCTATCACCTGCGCGCCCACCATCGCGACCGATTCGGGAACAACCGGGTTAACCTTGCCCGGCATAATACTGCTGCCTGGCTGCAAAGCCGGCAAGCTTATCTCCGCAAGCCCGTGAATCGGGCCGCTATTCATCCAGCGCAGATCATTAGCAATCTTGGTAAGCACTATACCCAGCCCACGCAATTGCGCTGAGAGCGCAACCGGGCCATCCACCGCGCTCAGCCCGACAAATTTGTGCTCCATGGAACGGAACGAGTAACCGGTGTTGGCTTTCAGGAACTTTACAAACTGCCCGGAAAACTCAGGCAGCGCATTCACGCCTGTACCGACTGCCGTAGCACCCTGGGGTACAGAAAGCAGATCGGTAGCAGTCGCTTCAAGGCGCTTTTCAGCCAAGAGAATCTGCTCCCGCCATGTGCGCAATTCCTGGCCAAGGGTAATCGGCATGGCATCCATAAGGTGCGTACGACCGGTTTTGACCTGCGCAGAAAAGAGCGCCTCACGTTCGTAAATAATGCCACGAAGATGCGTGAGCGCGGGGATAAGGCGCTCTGTCACACCAATCACTGAACTCACATGAATAGCCGTGGGGATCACATCGTTGGAGCTCTGGCTCATATTCACATGATCGTTCGGGTGCACCTCGACGCCTTTGCTGGCAGCAATGGCCGCAATGACCTCGTTCACATTCATGTTGGTGCTGGTGCCGGAGCCTGTCTGGTAGCGATCAACCGGAAACTGATCGGCAAATTCTCCACGAACAAGCGCCTGACAAGCATCGCTAATAGCATCGCAGCGGCTGTTATCCAGGAGCCCCAGGCTGGTATTGGCTTCGGCCGCCGCCTGTTTAACAAGCGCGACCGCTGTAATAAAGGCCGGTGGCATGGGCTGGCCGCTGACCGGGAAGTTGTTGACTGCGCGCTGAGTCTGGGCACCCCAAAGTGCGCCGACAGGTACATGTACGTCGCCCAGGCTGTCGGTTTCTATTCGATAATCGCTCACTGCTGCCTCCTGCTCTGCATTATCGTTACCAAACGGTTCAGAATAAGTGTAGCTCGTCAGGAGGCTCTCAGGTCAGGCTTAACGACCCAATGCGTAAAACTCCGCATTCGGGCGCATGCTTGTCACGTTCGCCATTCGGTTAGATAGACCGAAGAACGACGCAACGCCCGAAATATCCCAGATATCTTCGTCGGTAAAACCATGGCGATGCAGCTCTGCAAAGTCGTCATCGCCGACTTCCTGGGCCCGCTGGGAAACCTTCACGGCAAAATCCAGCATCGCTTTCTGGCGGTCACTTATATCCGCCTTGCGGTAGTTAACCGCCACCTGATCCGCAATCAACGGGTTCTTCTCCCGAATCCGCAAAATCGCACCATGAGCCACTACGCAGTACTGGCACTGGTTAAAGTTACTGGTGGCCACCACGATCATTTCACGCTCACCCTTGGTGAGATTACTGTCCTTTTCCATCAGGGCATCGTGGTAGTCGAAAAAAGCCCGGAATTCCGCCGGCCGGTGAGCGAGCACCAGAAACACATTGGGGATAAAACCTGATTTCTCCTGCACTGCCAGAATCCGATTACGGATATCCTCAGGCATGGCATCCAGTTCTGGCACTGGAAAACGGCTGATAGCTTGCTCTGTTTGTGCCGACATTTTATGTCCTCTGTTTTGTTGTTCAGTTGGGTAAATACCGGGATTAGCCGGCTACGGGAATCACCACACGGCCCCGGATCTTGCCGTCCATTAGTCGTCCCGCGGCATCGATTGCCTCGTCAAAGGGCACTTCGGTGATCATGCTGTCCAGCAGTTCGGGAGAAAGGTCCTGCGCCAGCCGTTTCCATGCGTGCACTCGATCTTCCTTCGGTGCCATAACGCTGTCCACGCCACACAGGGTCACGCCCCGCAGAATGAAAGGCGCAACCGTAGACGGGAAATCCATTCCTGCGGCCAGGCCGCACGCCGCAACAACGCCTCGATACTTCATGCCCGCACACACGTTCGCAAGAACCTGGCCACCGGCTACATCAATTGCCCCGGCCCAGGTTTCCCGAGCCAACGGCTTGCCTGGCTCACTCAATTCCGCCCGGTCCATAATCTGCTTTGCCCCCAAAGACTTCAGGTAGCCTTCTTCTTCGGGCCGGCCCGTGACCGCAGTCACCGAATAACCCAGCTTGGCCAGCACCGCGACAGCAACGCTGCCAACACCACCCGTTGCGCCAGTGACGAGAAGATCGCCTGAATCAGGAGCCACACCGTGCTTTTCCAGAGCAATCACACAGAGCATGGCGGTGTAGCCTGCTGTGCCAATAGCCATAGCCTGACGAGCTGTGAATGGCGCCTGCAACGGAATCAGCCAGTCGCCGGACAACCGCGCTTTCTGAGCGAGACCGCCCCAGTGTTTTTCGCCAACACCCCAGCCATTCAGAACAACTTCGTCTCCGGCTTTGAAGTCGGAATTTGAAGATTCTGTTACCACTCCGGCCAGATCGATGCCCGGAACCATCGGGTAACTTTTCGCGATGGGAGCGCGCCCGGTAATGGCAAGCGCATCCTTGTAATTAAGTGTCGAGTAGGCGACATCTACAGTGACATCGCCTTCTGGCAACTGGGCCTCGTCAATCGCTTTCAAGGACACCTGTTGGTCGCCCCGACTGCCCTCAATCAAAATACCTTTGAACATATTGCCTCCAATGATTTCGCTCTATGATTTGAATGCATTTGTTTGCATCAGGAGCTGCGCACCAGTGCCATAAAACCTTCGGCAAACTGATCCAGCGGTTGTGAGCTTTTTTCGAGTTTTGCGCGAAGTACCGCGCCTTCCCAGCCTATCCAGAAAAACTGTGCCATCGAGCCCGGCGACATCTGGCCCGACATGTCACCGGCTTGTTGAGCTTCTCTCAACACCCGGGCGATCCGAGCCTCCCAATCCAGGAAGGTTTCGCGCAACAAGTCACGAAAACTCTCAGGTAAAGCAGCCATTTCCTGCCCAAGGTTGCCGATCAGGCACCCCCGCCGATAATCAAACTTCTGCATGCCGGCTTTCGCGTCATCGACAAAAGCCTGAATGCGTGCCAGAGGGCGAAGAGAGGTATCAGACAGTGAACGCTCCAGCTTTTCCGCAAAATAATGCCCGTAGGCCTCGATCAACGCTTTCCCGAAGGCTTCTTTGTTCTCGAAATAATGGTAGAAGGAGCCCTTGGGCACACAGGCCTGGCGCAGAATTTCGTCAAGCCCGGTATAGGAGTAGCCTTTCTCCGTTAACGCCGCCAACCCTACCCGGATCAACGCCTGACGGGTGTCCTGATAACCGGCATTCTGGCTTTTAGGCGGCCGACCGCGCTTGCGTTTAACTGGTGCACTTTCCACAAATCGCCCTTAATTAGACCAACTGTCTAATTAATTATGCACATTCATGACCGAGCGTCTACTAAAATAAAAAACGCCTCAGAAGAGGCGTTATAAGAGGGACTAGCGCCGGGCGCCTTTACTCAGGGCCTGACGCTGCTTCTGGATCAAAAGAACCCGAGCGGGTTGATGTCGTAACTGGTCAGCATGCACTTGGTCTGCTGATAATGCTCCAGCGCCATCTTGTGGGTTTCACGGCCCACGCCGGACTTCTTGTAACCACCGAAGGCCGCGTGCGCCGGGTAGGCGTGATAGCAGTTCATCCAGACCCGCCCGGCCTGGATATTACGTCCTACCCGGTAGGCGCGGTTGGTGTCGCGAGTCCATACGCCTGCACCCAGCCCGAACTCCGTATCGTTAGCAATCGCCACCGCCTCTTCTTCGGTTTTGAATGTAGTCACGCCGACAACCGGGCCAAAGATCTCTTCCTGGAACACCCGCATATTGTTCTCACCCTTGAACAGGGTGGGCTGAACGTAGAAGCCGTCTTTGAAATCGACATCCATTTCCTCCTTGCCACCGCCGGTGAGAACAACAGCCCCCTCCTGCTTGCCGATTTCAAGGTAGGACATGATTTTGTCGAACTGCTCCTTGCTCGCCTGGGCACCCACCTGCACATCGGTATCCAGCGGGTTGCCGCGCTTGATGGCTTTGGTGCGCTCAACAACCTTCTGCATGAACTCTTCAAACATGTCTTCCTGCACCAGGGCACGGGATGGGCAGGTACATACTTCACCCTGGTTGAAGAACGCGAGAACAAGACCTTCGACACACTTGTCCACGAAAGCCGGCTCGGCTTTCATGACATCGGAGAAATAGATATTAGGCGACTTGCCGCCCAACTCTACCGTTGATGGAATGATGTTTTCTGCCGCGCATTTGAGAATGTGCGAGCCCACAGGTGTAGAGCCTGTGAAGGCAATCTTGGCGATACGCTTGCTGGTCGCCAGGGCCTCACCAGCCTCGATGCCATAGCCGTTAACAATGTTGATAACGCCCGGCGGCAGCAAATCACCAATAATTTCCATCAGCACCAGGATGCTGGCAGGCGTTTGCTCTGCCGGCTTGAGCACGGTGCAGTTACCGGCCGCCAGACAGGGGCCAAGTTTCCAGGCCGCCATGAGTATTGGAAAGTTCCAGGGAATGATCTGCCCGACCACGCCCAGGGGCTCATGGAAGTGATAGGCCACTGTGTTGTGATCGATTTCACCCATGTGCCCTTCCTGGGCCCGGATGCAGCCGGCAAAATAACGGAAGTGATCTGCCGCCAGAGGAATGTCAGCGTTCAGGGTTTCACGCACCGCTTTGCCGTTATCCCAGGTTTCTGCGACCGCCAGCTTTTCAAGGTTGGCCTCAATGCGATCAGCAATTTTGAGCATGATATTGGAGCGTTCTGCCGGAGACGTCCTGCCCCAGGCCGGCGCAGCCTTGTGCGCAGCATCGAGAGCCAGATCAATATCTTCAGCGGAAGAGCGAGGAATCTCGCAAATAACAGCGCCGGTTACCGGGGTTATGTTTTCGAAATACTCGCCTTTAACCGGAGCAACCCACTCACCACCGATATAGTTCCCGTAACGGGATTTGAAAGAAACGACGGAACCGTCTTTTCCTGGTTGTGCATAAATCATTGTCGTCACCTCTTGTTGGGTTTGTAAATGACAACGCGGCTGTGCGCGTTTACCCATTCACTGTAGACCTCAAACAACAATAGGTGAACCACCCGGGAATTCTGACAGTTCCTGAAGACAGTCCTCCAGAAAACTTTCTGGATCAGCCAGTACAGCTTCATCTGCCACCACGCCAAACTGAACCTGCCCGGCATAGCTGACAATACTGACGCCCAGCCCGATATCACCGGCCTGGGGCACCCAGAACATCTGTTCCATAATTCGGCAACCGGCGATATACCGCGCCTCAGGGGTACCGGGAACGTTTGACACGACAGCACTGGCTTTGCGGTAGAAGATATCCGAAAGCGGCTTGCGCAGAGCTTCGGGAATCAGGGATGAACAGGAAGCCAGGCCCCAGGCAATACCGGGCTGCCAGCTCTTTTTCAGCCGACGGGTTTCCTGTTTAATACGATAAAGCCGCTCCAGAGCGCTTTCGCCATCCACAGGCAAGGGAACAAACACAGTGCCAAAGTAGTTACCGAGGGCGTCAGGATCGGGTTGCATATCATCCGGCAGGCGGCTGCGGATATCGACGGGAACGGCCGCATGCAGCACTGCATCTTCCAGAGCCGCTCCGGAGATTCCAAGGCGCGGACGAACAGCTGCCACCACGCAGCTGAGCAAGACATCGTTAATGGTTACATTCGTCGCTTTGGCGATTGACCGGAAACGGTCGAGCGGAACCGGCACGGACCACCGGCAATGACGCCGGCCCAACAGTGGGCGCTTGAGATCTGACGGCGTATCTTCCGGCTCTGCCAGAAAGTCACTGAACTCATTCACCAACTTCAAACCATTACGGGCCAGCTGATCCAGCAACTTACCCGCCGGCTCCTCCTGACCTTCCGGCGCCTCCGCGTATGGCCTGCCAGTAACGGATTCGACTGTGAGATCACCGGTGACCAACTGCTCGATACGGCTCTTGGCCGCTGATATCCAGGGAGACAAATCCCGGATTTGCCGGGCACCATAGACAGCAGGGTGTTGCTGTGGGGAGACAGGGCAGAGGCAGTCAAAAATGCCAGTCAGCGATACCCCGTCGGCGTAGCTGTGATGAAGTCGCAACAATAATACTGCGCCACCCTCTGCATTCGGTGCCAGCCAGAACTTCCACAGAGGACGATATAGCGGCAGGGGCTGATTCAGGCGAGCAGAAACCCATTCCTGGAGGGAAGACTCCGTAAAACGATCAAGCACTACATCCAGGTGGTGCCGGAGATCAAATACCGGATCCGGCTCCCACCACCAGGACGGTGCACGCTTGACCGGCATATACCGGAAACGCTCCCAGGCCATCCAGTAGACCCGCAAGAACTCCCGAAGCCGGGGCGCCGTCAGGCCATCGACCCGCATCATGACGGTAATGGCCATGGGGTTTCGGGGGGTCTCCAGAGCCAGCCAGGCTGAATCCGCAGGAAGCATAAGATGCGTTTGATCGTGACTCAAACCCGAACGTCCCCGGAAGTAGTAGAGTTGAAAGTATTGAAACAAGCATTGTGACAGACATACACCAACGGCTCCACAAAGGCTCCTGCCTCACTGCCCACTTAGCGACGTTACAAAAAAACTACACTCAGGAACCTCTTCACTTCTATACTGGCATAAGCTTAATACCAAACTCCAAAAACAGGCTATCGCCTTGCTGGGAGGAGACGCATTATGAAAGCAAGCCATATCCGCAAGCTGATCAAGCCGATCAACAGTGCGTATTCGGAGATGTTCTCAGGGCGAGTGTATCGCGTTGGGGAAGGCGCCGTGTCTGTGCGAAATCACAGCGGCTCAGCGGAGCAAACTGTTATTGGCGTCCATGGCTTCCTGGAAAATCATTGCTACTTCACCCAGACCTACGATGCACCAACCACCGAACTGATCCTGCTCACCTGCAGCAACTACCATATCCCGGTAAACGGCGTAACACCGGAAGCGCCCGAATGGGAAGTGCCAATCAAACATCTGGAAGGCACTATTGAATACGATGCATGCATTCTGAACCAGGCCCTGACGAATCTGCCGAACTCTCGCAATATACGCATTCATGGCCACTCACGGGGTGGTGCCGTTATTCTTGAAGCGATTAAACAACGGCCAGAACTCTACGAGGACATCGAAGTAATTCTTGAAGCGCCGGCGCTGCCGCAGGGCAAGATTCATCCCTTGGTGACAGCGCTCCTTGAGCCCGTCAGTCATGGCATGTGGCCCTGGCTGATTCGCCTGATCAACAGTGCGCCCTCGTCCGCCTATGGCCAGACATTCTTTGGAAAAATGAATCCGCGCAAAAAGCAGCTGCTGGGCAAGCTGTTTTACTCAACCCGCGACCACCTGACTATTGTTCGCAACATTGAGAACATCCTTGAATGGATGGAGCGCACAGACACTGGCGTCTACCAGAATGTGCGCCACGGCACCTTCCTGATTCCCGGTGTAGATCGCATTCTGGACCGCCCGGCGATGCTCGGCAGCGCGCGGCAAAGCCCGACCACCATGCGCATTATCGAGACCCGGGCACCGAGTCACTTCATTACGCTCGACAGCAAAGAATGGTTGCCCGGATTTGAATCTCTGCCTGTTGCAGCCCAGGGCTGAAGCCCGGGGCCGCACGCCCACTCAACATTATGACTGACATCCGGCAACTGACCGGGCTTACTGCACACGCGCGTTTCCTCCGGTAAACTACCCAGTTCTATTCAAACCGACACACAGATTTACCGGAGCTGGCCCATGTATCGTGAGCGCCTTGTTGGCACGGAAGTGCGCTCAGAAAGCGCCCGCCGCTTGCAGCAGCTGTTACTGGACTACCACGACTTTCGGCACTACAGAGCAGACCACCGGCTGCTCGAAAGCGCGCTTACCATTGCAGACTGGCAAGCCCGGCGCCTGAAACAGACCCATCAGGACCTGTATCAGCGCCCCGGCTATCGGGATGGGCTGGAATTCCTGCTCACCGATCTTTATGCTCCCGCCAACATGACCCGGCGCGACGACAACATCGACCGGGTGTTCCCGAAAATGGTCAAGTGGCTGCCTGACCACCTGCTGGGAACACTTGCCGGTCTGGTGGAGCTGAACCTGATTACTCAGCAGCTTGATCTTGAGTTGGCAGAGCTGCTTGATGCGCGCGACATGCATGCCGGATCGGTAACTTCTGAGCACTACTGTGAGGTGTATCGCGCCAGCCAGAAACTTGAACAGCGCAGACATCAGGTGGTGCTGGTTGCCGATGTGGGGCAGCAGCTTGACCGCTATGTGCGTAATCGCACGCTGGGCTGGCTACTCTCAATGAGCCGGACACCCGCGGAGATGGCCGACCTGAGCGACCTGCACGATTTTCTTCACAGAGGCTATTCTGCGTTCCGCAGGATGGACAAGGTGAACGTGCTGATTGACCGGCTGGTAACCCGGGAGCAGCGGGTAATGGACAACATTCTCAGCGGTCACCCGGAACCGTTTGTGCTCCCGGACGACCTTTAAAAACACCTGAACGCCTTGTTTCAGGGCTCACCCTTGGCGAATCAGGCCTTCAGAATCTGATCAAGCTGGCTGTGAATCTCCTGCTCTATCCGCGACTTGAAAGGCCGCAGTAACATACCCAGCTCCAGATGAACGTTGAGATCATCATCGGTAATGTTCAGATGGCCTTTAACGCCCGAGCGTTTGAACTTGAGGTGATCCCCTTCCCACTGGTAATTGAGCTCGAACTTGCTTGAGAGATCCCTGGCAAGCGCTTCTGCCGCTTCGCGGGCATGTTCTTTATCAAGACTGTGAGCGCGATGTACATCGATTACGGACATGAATCAGTTTTCTCTTCAAAATTGAAAGGTTTTATAGTGTAAGTCGGTATTAAACGTCTAGCCACCCTTGTAGCAACCCCGCCAAGCGTTAGAATACGGGGTTCAGATTCTGACAGGACATGCCCCATGAGCGATCAACAAACGCCGGCCAGCTCGAGCAACGGCCAGGACGACGTCACCCATTTCGGTTTCCGGAATGTACCCAAGAGCCAGAAGGCCGGCCAGGTCGCCGAAGTATTTCACAGCGTGGCGGGCAAATACGATCTCATGAACGATCTCATGTCCATGGGCATCCACCGACTGTGGAAGCGCTTCACCATTGAACTCTCCGGAGTGCGTCCGGGGCACCAGGTGCTGGATATTGCCGGCGGAACCGGCGACCTGACCATGAAGTTCTCAGATCTGGTAGGGCGTGACGGCAAAGTGGTACTTGCCGACATCAACGCCTCCATGCTTCAGGTTGGCCGTAGCCGCCTGACCGATCGCGGCTATGCCGGCAACATTGAATACGTGCAAGCCGATGCCGAGCACCTGCCCTTTCCGGACAATAATTTCAACGCCGTATCCATTGCCTTCGGCCTGCGCAATGTGACCGACAAGGATCAGGCGCTTCGGGATATGACGCGCGTATTGAAGCCCGGTGGCAAACTGATGGTGCTGGAGTTTTCCAAGCCCTCCAATCCGCTGCTCAGCAAGGCCTACGACACATATTCCTTCACGGCCCTGCCGCTCATTGGCCAGCTTATCGCCGGCGACAGCGAGAGCTATAAGTACCTGGCCGAGTCCATCCGTATGCACCCGGATCAGGATACACTCAAGGGCATGATGGAAAACGCAGGTCTGGTGAACTGCAAGTATTACAACATGACCGGCGGCATTGTCGCCCTGCATGTCGGAATCAAACCCTGATGTTTCCCGGTCCGACCCTGCTCACGGCAATAACGGCCATAATCGAGCGGGCACTGAACCATGCGCTTGAACTGGATCCTGCTGGCCAGCAGGCGCTGCTGACCGCACTTGAAGGGCCGGTACAGTTCCGCATTACCGACCCACTGCTCTTTACCTGCTCCCTGCACAGAGCCGGAAACCGGGTGCAGGTGCGCAGTCAGCCCGCAGATGAACCGGCACTGGAAATTAGCGGCAAACCCCTGGCTTTCGCCGCACTGGCAACAGGCGACAACCGTGTATTCACGGATAACCGTCTCGATGTCGTCGGTGACACCAACCTTGCACATCAGTTTCAACGGGCGCTGGATCAGCTCAATCCAGACTGGGAAGCTGCCATGGCAAGGCACATCGGCGACGTACCCGCTCACTTTGTCGGCAAACGTATTCGCAACTCGGTGAGCTGGAGCCGCCAGGCTTTCAGCACTCTGAACGCCAACATTGAAGAATACGTGCACGAAGAAAGCCGCGCCCTGCCCGGACGACGCGAACTGGAAGCCACGTTCGAAGATATCGATTCCCTCAGCCTGCGCGCAGAGCGGCTGGAAGCTCGCGTAAACGAAATCGCAAGCCGCAGCCACACTGACCAATCGGAGACTCCGTGACCCGCCTGCAACGCCTGTTCCGAATTTCCTGGGTATTCTGCCGCTACCGGCTGGACATCTTTCTTCCAATAGCGGAACTTCCCTTGCCATTGAAGATATTTTTTCTTCTGGCCCCCTGGCACCTTTTCCCACAGCCGAAACTTGATCGTGGTGATCGCCTGCGCCTGGCTCTTGAGGAGCTTGGGCCGGTGTTTGTAAAGTTTGGTCAGATCCTGTCCACGCGCCGCGACCTGCTGCCCGACGACATGGCTGATTCACTCAAAACCCTTCAGGACCGCGTACCACCGTTCCCCAGCGATATAGCACGCAACATTATTGAAACATCCCTTGGTGCGCCGGTATCCGAACTGTTCAAAGAGTTCAGTGCAGACCCTCTGGCCTCAGCTTCGGTTGCGCAGGTTCATGCCGCAACGCTGCTTAACGGTCAGGAGGTAGTGGTCAAGGTGCTGCGCCCGGGCATCGAGAAAGTCATCCGTCAGGATCTGGCCCTGATGTACCTGATGGCAAACCTGCTCGAAAAATACTGGACCGAAGGCAAACGGCTGCATCCGGTCGACGTGGTGGCAGACTACGATTCCACCATTCACGACGAACTGGACCTGCAGAGGGAAGCCGCCAATGCCAGCCAGCTGCGCCGTAATTTCGACAAATCCCCACTGATCTATATTCCATTCATAGATTGGGATTACACCCGCAAATCCGTGATGGTGATGGAGCGCATCCACGGCATTCCCATTGCCGATGTCCCGGCCCTGAAAGCTGCAGGCGTAAACCTGAAGGTGCTGGCAGAAAAAGGCGTAGAAATTTTCTTCACCCAGGTATTCCGCGACAGCTTTTTCCACGCCGACATGCATCCGGGCAACATTTTTGTCGACATTACCAACCCGGCCGATCCGAAATACATCGCCATTGATTTCGGCATTGTTGGCACTCTGGCACCGGACGACCAAAGCTACCTGGCGCGCAACCTGCTGGCCTTCTTCCGCCGGGATTACCGGCAAGTGGCTCAGCTCCACATCCAGTCCGGCTGGGTGCCACCGGATACCCGGGTGAACGAGTTTGAAGCCGCCATCCGAACGGTCTGCGAGCCGATTTTTGAAAAGCCCCTGAAAGACATTTCCTTCGGCCATTTCCTGCTACGCCTGTTCCAGACGGCTCGTCGGTTCAACATGGAAGTGCAGCCGCAGTTGGTTTTACTTCAAAAAACCCTGCTGAACGTGGAAGGGCTTGGCCGCCAGCTTTACCCGGAACTCGACCTCTGGAGCACCGCACAACCTTTCCTGGAAAGCTGGATGCGCAAACGGATCGGGCCAGCAGGCCTGATCAAATCCTTGCAGACCCACCTGCCCTCATGGCTGGAACAATCCCCCGAAATGCCGCAACTGGTTCACGACGCACTATTACAACTGCGCGGCGCCGGCCCCACCGAAAAACAGAACCAGGACACGCTGGCCCTGCTTCGGGAACAACAACGCAGAACCGACCGACGCTGGCGCCGGGGGATTATAGCGCTCGCACTGGTTGCCGCAGCCTTCATCGGAACCCAGCCGGAAGCTCGCGAATGGGCAGAGAATGCGCCACTCTGGACCTGGGCGGTTCTGGCATGTGCCGGTGCGTTGGTTATACGCGGTAGCCGCTGAAGCGTTCAGCTCTGTTAGTATTCCAGGGCGTCGTTCGAGACCTTTGGTTTCGCGATCAGGAACTATGTGATTGAATGGACTGACAGGCACCCAAATCATCTCTGTGTTCGAAATGGAGTTTTTTCATGCAGCCCAAGCAAATCGTGGCGCAGTACATCGCGGACATTCATGCCCAGCGTTTTGATGAGGCGAAAGCCCTTCTGGTTGATGAGGGCTTTGAATATGTGGGGCCGAATATGCGCTTCCTTAATCCGGATGACATGATGACCTACCAATTCGGTATGGCGGCCATTCAGAAAGATCTTATCCTGCGCCAGCTCAGTGCCGACGGGGAGCATGTTTTCGCAATCCTGGATTACCAGACCAACTTTGAACCGATCGGAGATGTGCGCCTTGCAATCTGGTTTCGCGTTCAGGACGACAAAATTCGCACAGTCGAAGCTTTTTATAATGCTGCAGTGGTTGAAAACATGCTTGGAGGTAACCTGCCTTCAGCCGGCTGAATCAGTAATTTACAGATCTGGTCAAGATGGCATGCACGCAAGCACTCGAGAGTCATAAAAATGAAAGACGTTTCTGATAATCTAGTCACCCTTGACTGGCTTGATGCTGTCCGGTGGACGGCTGACGGACTCGTTCCGGCAATTGCTCAGGACGCTGCCTCCGGCGACATTCTCATGATGGCGTGGATGAACCGCGAATCGCTCCGGCTCACCGCTGAAGAGGGCCAGGCGGTTTACTGGTCGCGATCACGAGGCAAGCTCTGGCGCAAAGGTGAAACTTCCGGGCACCAGCAGATAGTAAAGGATATTCGCCTCGACTGTGATGAGGATGTGATTTTGCTGAAGGTTGAGCAGAAAGGAGGCATCGCGTGCCACACTGGTCGGCGCAGCTGTTTTTATCGTTCTCTTACAGACGGCCAATGGGCCAGTGTTGACCCGGTCATTAAAGATCCAGATGCCATTTATGGCAAGAACTGAGGAGAGTGTGCAGTGAGCGATGTTCTGGAAAACCTGACGCGGGTTCTGGAAGCCCGTAAATCAGCCGACCCGGAGAAATCCTACGTCGCCAGCCTCCATGCGAAAGGGCTGAACAAGATTCTGGAAAAGGTTGGCGAAGAGTGCACCGAAACATTGTTGGCCGCCAAGGATGCAGAACACTCCGGCAATACCCGGGCCGTTGTCAACGAAACTGCGGACCTCTGGTTCCACAGCATGGTAATGCTCTCCAATCTGGGTCTGTCTTCGAAAGATATTCTGGACGAGCTGGCCAGCCGGTTTGATCTTTCCGGCCTTGAAGAGAAAGCATCCCGAAGCCAGTAAGGCCGTAATACCCCATTGGGGGGTTTCCGCCAACTGCCTCCGGTAACGTACAATAACGTCGAACAGACACATTTAAACGAGGACCCCGTAATGGGCATCAGTATCTGGCAACTTCTTATCGTACTGGGCATCGTCATTCTGCTGTTCGGAACCAAAAAGCTCCGCAACATCGGCACTGATCTTGGTGGAGCCATTCGTGGCTTTAAAAAGTCCATGAATGACGACGACACCAAAACCGAAGACCCGGACTCTCTGGAAGGCCAGGCCGATGAGCAGACACGGCAGGCAACTGAAGAGAAGCCCAGGGACAAAACCAAAAGCTGAGACCAGACAGAATGTTTGATATCGGCTTTCTTGAGCTTCTGATCTGCGGCGTTATTGCTCTGTTGGTGCTTGGCCCCGAACGGCTGCCGACGGCTGCACGTGCAGCTGGGCGCTGGGTTGGCGGTGCTCGCCGCATGGTCAGCCAGTTTACCTCAGAGCTCGACCGCCAGCTGAAAGCCGATGAGCTCAGAAAAGAACTTCGGGACGCCGGTGATGTCGGGCTTGATGATGTTCAGAAAACCGTACGCGGAGCCCTGGACGAAGCCAAAAAGTACGAACACATGATTATGTCGGACAAGCCAGCCGGTAAACCGACGACCGACAAGCAGCCAGCTGCTGATCAAGGCCTGAAAAGCGACGCAAACACCGGCTCAGTGCAAAAATCCCCGGACAAACCTTCATGAATGCAAAAACCGAAGGCAAAGATCCGCACCACAAGAATACCGCTTCCGGACAGCCAGACATGCCTCTGGTTGAACATCTCCTGGAACTCCGGAACCGTCTACTGAAGATGGTTCTGGCCGTGGTGATCTGTTTTGCGGCCATTTATCCCTTCGCCAACGAACTGTATCTCTGGCTGTCCGAGCCTATCCGGTCATTGCTGCCGATCGGACAGACGATGATCGCTACGGACATTACCTCGCCATTTTTCGCACCACTGAAACTAGCGCTTTTCCTGTCGGTCTTTGCCGCTATACCGATCATTCTTTACCAACTCTGGAGCTTTGTGGCGCCGGGGCTGTACGCGCACGAAAAACGTCTGGCCTTTCCCCTGCTGTTTACGTCCGTCATCCTGTTCTATCTGGGTGCTGCATTTGCCTATTTCGTTGTATTCCCTCTGGTGTTCGGCTTTTTTACAGCCATAGGCCCGGAAGGCATTGTTGAGCTGCCGGATATCAGCAGCTACCTGAACTTCGTACTGAAGATGTTTTTCGCTTTCGGTATCGCCTTCGAGATTCCTATTGCCACCATTCTGCTGATCCTCAGCGGCGTCACAACGCCCGCGGATCTGGCAGCAAAGCGGCCTTACGTAGTAGTGGGCTGCTTTGTGATTGGCATGATGCTGACGCCCCCGGACATTATCTCTCAAACGCTTCTGGCGGTGCCCATGTGGATTCTGTTCGAGCTGGGCATTTTGTTTGGCCGACTGGCTGTTCGGGAAGTGTCAGAGACAGACGCGGACGAGTCACCATCTGAATGAACCTGGCCTTACTGTTCGATGAAGACTTCGTTGCTGAGGATCGCGTTGTCCTGCGGGGCCGAAGACTTGAGCACATCCGGGCAGTAATCCGCGCGTCCACGGGAGATCAGCTGTCGGTTGGCCGAGTAAACGGCCGGATGGGGCTCGGCAAGGTGGTAAAACTTACCGATTCAGAGGCCGAACTGGTTGTTGCTCTGGATAAGCAGCCACCGGCCCCACTGCCCCTCACGCTCATTCTGGCCATGCCCCGGCCCAAGATGTTTCGCCGTATTATGCAAACCAGCGCTACTCTGGGCATTAAAGATATATGGTTGATCAACAGCTACAAAGTAGAGAAAGGTTTCTGGCAGACACCCTGGTTGTCGGATGAAAACCTGCGGGAGAACCTGACTCTGGGGCTCGAGCAGGCAAAAGATACCGTCATGCCGAGCGTGCATATCCGCAAGCTGTTCAAGCCCTTCGTGGAAGACGAGCTACCGGCCCTGCTTAAAGACAAGCAGGCCCTGGTTGCACACCCGGGTACTGCTTGTCCCTGCCCGACGCATCTGAACAGAGCGACTGCGCTTTGTATAGGGCCGGAGGGCGGCTTCACTCCCTATGAAGTAGGCAAGCTGGAAGAGGCGGGCTGCAAGAGTGTTCATCTGGGGCCACGCATTCTGCGAGTGGAAACAGCCGTTCCCGTTCTCGTCAGCCGGCTGTTTGACGCCTGTATTTAAGATCAGGCGCCAGCTGATCGTGCTTCCCACATCCTGAGCAACGGCGTGAGTACCGCCACCAGCAGCGCGCCCGAAAGTATACCGATCAATCCATTGGCCAATACAGGTATCAGAGCGGCCGACAGACCACCAAAATCTGTGGCGAAGTGTTCAATTGCCTTGTAAAGCGGCGGTATCCCGTGCACCAGAATGCCACCGCCCACCAGAAACATGGCCAGGGTACCGAGAATCGACAGGCCTTTCATCAGGTAGGGAGCAAGCCAGAGGATGCCATTACCCAACCGCTGGGCCAATTCACTGTCTTTCTGGCTAAGGTATAGACCTGCGTCATCCAGCTTTACGATCCCTGCCACCAGGCCGTAGACAACCACTGTCACCGCCACAGCCACCACTGACAGCACCGCAAACTGCATTCCTATGCTCACGCCCACTACCACCCCGAGGGTGATGGCTATAATCTCCGCCGAAAGAATGAAGTCCGTTCGGATAGCGCCTTTTATCTTTCGCTTTTCCAGGACTTTCAGATCGACATCAGGCTGCTTCAGGGCCTCGCGCAGCTGCTTTTTGTTCTTTTCATTTTCCTCCGCATGCAGAAATTTATGGGCCAGTTTTTCCGCCCCCTCAAAGCAGAGGAAGGCACCGCCGAGCATTAATAACGGTGTAACCAGCCAGGGCACAAAAAAACTGATCGCGACGGCGGCCGGCACAAGAATCACCTTGTTCACCATCGAGCCTTTGGCAACTGCCCAGACGACAGGCAACTCCCGGGCCGGCTTTACACCGGTTACCTGTTGCGCGTTCAGGGCGAGGTCGTCCCCCAGAACACCGGCTGTTTTCTTGGTTGCGGCTTTTGTCATCAGGGAGACATCGTCGAGCAGTGTCGCAATGTCGTCGAGAAGTGTGAGCAGGCTGGCTCCGGCCATGGCAATGGGTTCCCGGGAGTGTTGGTTGTGGAGTAGATGAGTGTATCGGAAACGCTATTCCCCAGAAACCGGCACGGCAACGACAGTTTAAGACTTCCTTAAGATTTGCTCCCTAAACTGGCTCCCGTACCCACCTGGAGCTTTGCCCATGGTTATGTTTGCAACACTCACTTTTCGCCGGCGCTTCGTCATCGCTGCAACACTTTTCTGCTCAACCCTTCTCACCATGCCAGCCATTGCAGTGGATACCGGCGCCGCACCGGACGTGAAGCTGCCAACAAGAGACGGCAGGATCAGCTTGTCAGAATTGCGGGGTAAAGTTGTACTGCTGGACTTCTGGGCCTCATGGTGCGGCCCCTGTCGCCAATCCTTCCCCTGGATGAACGAGATGCAGGCCCGCTATGAAAGCCAGGGCTTTGAGGTGGTGGCTGTGAATGTTGACCAGAATCCAGAGGCCGCTGCGGCGTTTCTGAGCGAAGTTCCGGCAACCTTTACTGTCGCCTTCGACCCCGAAGGCAAAACACCGGAAGCGTACGAGGTCATGGGCATGCCAAGCGCTTATCTGATTGACCGGAATGGCCACATACACAGCCAGCACATTGGTTTTCATAACGGCCAGAAAGAAACCTACGAAGCATCGATTCGCAGCCTTTTGCGCAGCGGTAGCTAACCCGGTGCCCCCGGCTAACCTGAACCGGATACGAGGAATAAAAAATGTCTGACAGGCGCTCGTTCTATTTCCCTTTGAGGCACGCCCGCCGGGCTTTGATGCTGATCGCAGTGAGCACCGCGATATCGGTTATAGCTGGCTGCAGCAATCTGGGAGTAAAGCCCTGGGAGCGTGACCTGCTGGCAGACCCGGACATGCAGTTAACGGTTTCCGGTGTCGACGCGGGGCTGGATGATCACATTTATTTCAGTAAAGAAGCGTCCAGCGGCGGGCGCGGATTTGGCGGAGGTGGCTGCGGATGCAACTGAACAATCACAACAACAACAAAAGCCGACCGGTGGGTCGCGCCCTTGCCGCAGCAACCTGCGCCCTGCTTGGGGTTCAGGTAACAGACAGTCTGGCCAAGGGGCAGCCTGGAGAGTGGGATGTGGAAACCGCGCTGCTGGTGTATTCCGAAACCGATGACCGGGTTCAGGCCGCAGAGCCGGTTATCAGCGCCACCCGTAACTTTGACGGTGAACGCAAACTGAACCTGAAGCTGGTTGCCGACACCCTCACCGGTGCATCGCCTTCAGGCGCGACGCCCAGTGAGCTGCCACAAACCTTCACTACGCCCTCCGGCAATGGCAGCTACCAAATTGCCCCCGGCGAAGCGCCTCTCGATGACACCTTCAAGGACACCCGAGTTGCCGTTTCTGCCAATTGGGAAGCCCCGATTAACCGGGATTACGCTTATAGCCTGGGCGCCTACGGCTCCCGGGAGTACGACTATATTTCCACCGCCGTAAACGGCACCCTCTCCCGCTATCTGGACAACAAGAACACCACATTAACCGGCGGGCTGTCTCTGGGTGTCGATCTGATAGATCCGGTCGGTGGCGCACCGGTAGGCTTGTCCCGCATGCCATTGAGTAACAACAAAAGTCAGGCCGATTTCGATCAGGAGTTTGCCGCAACCCGTGAAAGCGATGACACCAAAACGGTTGTGGATGCCCTGTTTGGCGTGACTCAGGTGATCAACCGCCAAACACTGATGCAGTTCACCTATGGTGTCAGCTACTCCAGCGGTTACCTCACCGATCCTTATAAAATTCTCAGCGTGATTGATGATGCCAGCGGCGCCAACTATGGCGGCAACCTGGTCGGCGCAGACGGCAACTTTGTGTACCTCTACGAGCAAAGGCCCGACACCCGCCTGAAACACTCGCTGTACTGGCAAACCAAATACATGCTCGGCAACGGGGACATCATGGATGGTTCCTACCGGTTCATGATCGACGACTGGGGCATCACCTCCCATACTCTTGACCTGAAATACCGGTGGCGGCTGAACAATAGCTATCTGGAACCCCACTTGCGCTATTACCTGCAGTCAGAGGCAGACTTCTACAAACGCTATCTCACCGCCAGCGAGTACAACTCCGGAACGCCAACTCTTACGGATGCCAGTGCGGATTACCGGCTTGGCGAGATGACGGGGCTGACGTTCGGTGCAAAATGGGGCTATCGTTTTGACGACGATCGCGAACTGGCCATACGGGCAGAGTATCTGATTCAGACCAACGACGGTGACCAGGGCTTCGGCAGCCTGGCCAGCCAGGATCTGTACCCGGATACCAATGCCATGTGGCTTCAGCTCAGCTATAGTTTCTGACAAAGCCTGTTTTACCCGGAGTACCCCGTCGCACTTGCTGCCTGGCGGGGTACCTGAGGACATCATGAACACCATAACCGTCAGTGCCAAAGACAACCCAGCCGGGCACCCTTTGCCTGAGCTTCGGGGCGCCCAGCTCTCCTGGCAAGGCCATTTTGAAGCTATGGCCAGCCCCTGCGAGATCCTGCTGGAAGGCGTAGATCGCAAATTCGCCGAACAGGCCCTTACCTTTGCCGCCACAGAAGCCTGGCGCCTGGAACGAAAGTTCTCACGCTACGTTTCCGGAAACCCCGTTGACCGGATAAACCGAAGCAAAGGCGAACCGGTTACCGTCGATGATGAGATGGCTCTGATGCTGGACTATGCCGCCCAATGCCATGGTCTCAGTCACGGCCGCTTCGACATTACCTCCGGAGTGCTGCGCAGGGCCTGGCGATTTGATGGCAGCGATCATCTTCCCGAACAGAAAGAAACGGATGCACTACTCAAACTGGTGGGCTGGAACAAACTAGCCTGGCAGCGCCCCCAACTGGCGTTGCCAGAAGGAATGGAAATCGATTTCGGCGGCATCGGCAAGGAATACGCGGTAGACCGGGTGTTGCTGGATCTCAAACGGTCGCTGCCGGAAGGCGGGTCTGTTCTGGTGAATTTTGGTGGTGACCTCGCCTGTAGCGGGCCCAGGGCCAATGACAAAGCGTGGATTGTTGGCGTGGAAGATCACCAGAGGCGACCAGACAGCAGTGAAACTCTGTCACTACGCGGCGGGGCGCTGGCAACCAGCGGCGATAGCCGCAGATATTTACTGAAGAACGGTATTCGCTACAGCCATATCCTCGACCCACACACCGGCTGGCCTGTGCCGGACGCGCCCCACAGCGTTACCGTGGCGGCACCAACCTGCACACTGGCCGGTATGCTGGCAACCTTCGCCATGCTCAAGGGTGCAGGCGCAGAGCTTTTTCTTGAGCAACAGGATGTTCAGTTTTGGGTGCAGCGCTGAGCTGAGCCTTTTCGCTCCTCTGCGCTTTTTGAGTCTTTAACTTTTTAAACCCATGGCCTCAGAGGCAATCCGGTTTTTAACCGGGCCAAGACCGTCGAGCCAACGCATACCGGTGTTTCTCAACCACCTCAATGGCAGTTCATCACGACCGAATAACTGCTTAAAACCTTCCATTGCGGCCATCATTGCCAGATTCTCACCCTTGCGGCGGCGCTGGTAGCGCGCAAGAACCAGCTCGTGATCGGGGTTCAAACCCGTGTTTTTAGCCCTGGACAGCTCCTCCAGCAACACCCGGACATCGCCATAGCCGAGGTTGGCACCCTGGCCTGCAAGCGGATGAATAGTGTGGGCCGCGTCTCCTACCAGCGCAAAACCGGGCGCGATGTAATCTTTGGCGTGGCGCTGCCGGAGCGGAAAGGCAAAGCGCTTGGAAACAGCTTCAACGGCGCCGAGTTCTCTTTCGATTGCTCTCTCCAGTTCTGCAGCAAAGGTCGTATCGTCCAGCGTCATCAAACGGCGGGCTTCTTCGGTATCCTGCGACCAGACGATAGAACAGAAATGCTCATCAGCGTTTTCCGATGCCAGCGGCAAAAACGCCAGCGGGCCAGCTTGAGAAAATCGCTGCCAGGCTGTGTACCTGTGACTTTGGGCCGTGCGTACCGTGCACACAATCGCTTGTTGATCGTAATCCCATTCACGGGTCGGCAGCCCTGCCCACTGGCGTAACCGGGAGTTGGCACCATCCGCTGCGATTACAAGACGAGCCGCCAGTGTGCGGCCATCCGCAAGCTCAATACTGCGCTGCTCATCATTGCGGGAACACCCGATAACCTGTACACCATCAATCAGCTCAACACCGCTGGTTTCTATAACCTCGAACAAGGCCCGGACCAGGCTGCGGTTTTCTACAATCGTCCCCAGAGCACGTGACTGCAACTCGGCCGCATCAAAATGAATACGCCCGGTGCCGTCTCCATCCCACACGGTCATACCCTGATAGGGGCAATGACGACCGGCCACGACACCCTGCCAGGCGCCCAGGGATTCCAGCAACTGCTGGCTGGCCACAGAGATGGCACTGACTCGAGGCTCAAAATCCGCCACGCCCTCGACAGGAGCTGAAGCCTGAAGCAGGGTGTCGCGATCACCGCCTTCGATTAGCCCAACCTGCCAGCCCTGGCGGGACAAGCCAAGGGCCAGAGCAGTACCTGTCATGCCACCGCCGACCACAAGAATATCGAACACCCGGGAATTACTCATGTTCTGAAGTCTCGCGCTGATGGTGACTTGGCTGTTCATTAAACCCAGGCTTCTTGATAACAGCGCGGCGCCCGCCAGTACCCATAGCGTTGCGCGCAAACAGGCGCTTGGCACCGGGTAGCAGGTCCAGGCCCACCAATCCGGCATCCCTGGCTGCTGCCACCGGCGCTGGGGATTGACCAAAGATGCGGATGAGTGAATCCGAAAACTTTACGGTCTGTTGCCAGTCCGGGCGATGCAGCTCGTGATAGCGGCGCAAAATCTGAAAATCACCCGGCGACCTGCCTTGCTCTGTCGCCAACCGGAACTGCTCCACCAGCGTCATCAGCCCCCGCAAAGCAAGATTAAAGCCTTGCCCCGCAACCGGGTGCAAAGCATGTGCAGCATTGCCTACCAGCGCTACACCGGGCCTTACAGGCTCGTCAACCGTGGTCAGTGTCAACGGATAATGATTGCACTGACCAATCCGTGTGAACCGGCCCAGACGCCAGCCAAACCGCTCCTGAAGCCGCTGGCATTTGTCGCTGTCAGGCATTGCCAGAACAGCTTCAAGCTCTTCATCGCTCAGCGTCCAGACCAGCGCTGACTGATGGCCTGCATGGGAGGGGGAACCGTGCGGCAGCATGGCCATGGGGCCGGCTTCGGTAAAGCGCTCGAATGCTGTGAACTGATGGCTCTCGCTGGTGCTTACGTTTGCAATCAGGGCGTTCTGTTCGTAGTTGTGGTGGCTGGGCTGGAAGCCGAGCTTTTCTCTCAAGCCGGAACGGCCACCGTCTGCCACAATCAGGCATTGAGCCGTTGTGTTGCTGATCTCGTCCCCGCTCTTCAGGGTAACACTCACGCCCTGCTCAGAAGACTTCATGTCGATGACTTCGGCCGGCGCTCGCCACCGGGTGTCCGTTTCGAGCAGCTCTCGCATCAGACACAGCCCCATCCAGCGGTTATCCACCACGTAGCCCAGAGCTTGCTGTTCGTATTCTTTGGCATTCAGACGAGTGGCACCGAAATGGCCGCGATCAGAAACGTGAATCTGCCGAATAGGCGTTGCATGCTCCGATAACCGTGACCAGAGCCCCAGCTCTTCGAAAATCAGCCGCGACCCCCAGGCCAGCGCGGTCGAGCGGGCGTCATAGCTGGGCTGATAGGACTCAGGCAAGGCATCCGCAGATAGCGGAAAAGTCTCTGCAACAGTCACCTTCAAGGCTGGCGCAACCCGGGCAAGAGCCAGCGCCAGGGTGGCACCTGCCAGCCCGCCGCCAGCGATGATCACATCAGTATCGGAGTGTTTCACAGGCTCATCCCGCCATCAGGGCTTCGATCTCTTCAATAGTTTTGGGTACGCCGTTTGTCAGTACCCGGCATCCATCTTTGGTAACCACCACGTCGTCTTCAATACGGATGCCGATACCCCGCCATTTTTCATCCACATCGGTATTGTCCGGTGCGATGTACAAACCAGGCTCAACTGTCAGCGCCATGCCGGGCTCAAGCAACCGCCACGCATCACCGACTTTGTAATCTCCCACGTCGTGTACATCCAGGCCCAGCCAGTGGCCGGTGCGATGCATGAAGAACGGCTTGAAGGCTTCGCTGGCAATGGCCTCGTCGACAGTACCCGACAAAATACCGAGGTCTATCAGGCCCCCGGCCAGCACTCTCAAGGCGGCCTCGTGCGGGTGGTTCCAGTGGTTGCCGGGGCGAACCGCATCAATGGCTGCGTATTGGGCCGCCAGTACCACTTCGTAAACTGCCCGCTGCTCGGGGCTGAACTTGCCGCTTACAGGAAAGGTGCGGGTGATATCCGAGGCATAGCATTCGACCTCACAACCCGCATCGATAAGTACCAGGTCACCGTCTTTAAGGGGCGCCGTGTTCTCGATGTAATGCAGGATGCAACCATTTGCACCGCTGCCGACAATAGACGGATACGCCGTGGAGCGTGCTCCGTGATCCATAAACGTATGAATCAGTTCCGCTTCGAGGTTGTATTCGTTACCACCCTGGCGAGCACGTTTCATCGCACGGCGATGGGCTTCAGAGCTGATTTCACCAGCCCGGGCCATGGCTTTGATCTCACTGTTGCTTTTATACAACCGCAGATCGTGCAAGAGGTGCTCCAACGCCACAAACTCGCCCGGCGGGTGCGCACCGCTTTTAACCTTGCTGCGAATAACCTTTACCCAGTCCATCACCCGGGTGTCAAAGCCCTGATCTTTACCCAGCGGGTAATACACACGACTGCGACCTTCGATCATGCCGGGCAGAATGTCGTCGATATCCGCCACCGGAAAAGCGTCGTCCAGCCCGAAGCGCTCAATAGCACCCTCTGGGCCAGCAAGGAAACCATCCCAGAGCTCTTTCTCGGGGTTTTTCTCTTTGCAGAACAGTACCGACTCACCGTGTTCACGGCCGGGAATCAGCGCCAGTACCGCCTCGGGTTCGCCGAAGCCTGTCAGGTACTGAAAATCGCTGTCCTGACGAAACGGATGCAATACATCCCGGTTGCGAACACGCTCCGGTGCAGCCGGAATGATCGCAATACTGTCTGGCGCCATTCGCTCCATCAGTTTTCGACGGCGTTCGGCAAATTCCTTGACGGGTATAATGGACGGCATAGGGTCTCCCGCAGTATGTGGCATTCTCAGTGAAGCGTTGGCGCTTGTGACGTTGGTTTTTCCGGGGGATTGAACTCGGTGAATACGGCCAAAGCCCCAAGACGGATGTACTCGGTTATTTCCACCAGCTGCTGCTCGCTTTCCTGGTCCGATTCCTGATCCTCAGAAACCTGACTGATGGCCACCATATCTTCGATCAGTTCGCGAATCTCTTCCGGTGCTTGACCCAGAGACTCTCCGGCCGACAGAGCCATACCTTCGAGAAAACCGCGTATCCAGGCCACGAGCGCTTCCAGGCGTTGATCAAGCGCATAGTCGTCGTCCGGGAGTAGAGGGTGGAAGCTCATATCAGCCGACTTCAAAAACTCCAGGGTTTGTTCGTAGGCTTCTTTCATGAATGCGGACAGATCATCGGCCTCCCCGGATGCACTTTCAGGCAATCCCATGTGCTCACAAACCATGGCTAGCCACTCATCTTCCTCAATGCGTGACCCGGCAGCCAAACGACCACAAAGAGCGCCGTGGAGCTCAGACGGATGACTAAACGCTTTGTGGGTGGCAAACATGTTTGCCCAGCGTTCAAATTCAGCAGCATAGGCCGCGTCTGCAGTGTCGGTTTCTGACATGAACCAAGATAACCCTGTGTTGTGAAGTTGGGACTTCATCCTAACATTCACGCGACCGCAAGGCACTCTTCCGGAGCTCTCACAGCACTCTCCAAGCGCGCTTCAGGAACTCTTTGGAGGTTTTCAGGATACTGTGCAGTTGATTTTCACGGAGCAAGAGCAGAATATGTTATAACATATCAATTTCTACCTGAGGACAAGGTCATGATCTCCCGAAATCTCCTGGCATTATCCATCGCCTCGGCACTACTCAGCATGCCCGCCGTGGCCGCAGACAACCCCGGATCGCATCAGCACGGGCATGCCGAAATGCAACTTGCATTCAGTGCTGATCAGGTCGAAATACTGCTCCTGTCGCCGGCGGGAAACATACTTGGATTCGAGCACCATCCACGCACGCCAGAGCAACATCAGGCGATAGAAAGCGTTATCGGCTGGCTTGGAGAAACCCCACTGGTGAACACACCGGAATCTACCTGCACAGCGACTGCCACCCAGGTTCAGCACGAGGTTGCCGGCGGCCACGATGATGACGAGCGAGGTCATGACGATCATGAAGAACATGAACACGGCCACGATCATGACGAACCGGACTATGACAACGGCGCTCAACATGCCGATATCACGGTAACCCAGACCTTGAGCTGCCCCGGGCTTGATCAGTCAGCCTCTCTTACAACGCCGCTCACCACCCGGTTTCCTGGCATCGAAGATCTCGACATAGCCTGGGCCGGCCCGAATGGACAAGGGGCGGCTCGTCTGGCGCATGGAGAGAATTCATTCAGCCTTGGGCGCTGAATCTATTCCTCGTAGGGCTCAACCGCTTCTGCCACCATTGAGTAGGAGGACGTGCCTACGACTGTTTCCGTGCGGTCGATAACAAGCGTACCAGTAACCCAGACAGGGTCATACAAGGCCTCGAGCTTGAATCCCTCTTTGTATTTCATGTGAATAATCTGGTTGGGCGGCGGTGGTGGCACGTGGATACAAGCGCCGTAATAAGGCACCAGGAAAAATTCCAGAATGCGCATGTCTTTGGTTGTTTTCAGAGGCACCACAAAACCGGGGATTCGGCCTTCAATGTCAGCCATCTCCGGGACAACCCTGCCGGTCATTATTTCGTCCGGCAGCAGAGGGGGACCATCGCCCTCGTGCTCCAGTTCTGGCATATTTTCAAGTAGAGCCAAATCTTCAGCGGGCATCAATTCCAGCCAGTCGATTTCCCGCACCTCCTGTTTCGGCTCGGAGTGGGCCGGAGCAGCAACGCTCAGCAGGACAACCAACAAGGGCAGAAAATGCACCCCGGCAGGGCAACGTGAGAAATGGATCATTAGCAAAGCTCTCCGGAAAACTGACAGCGACATAAACGCGATACACGCCAGACATGATACACGGGGCAGATACAGATCAACATGAATAGCCAGTCAGAATCCAGCGCGAACATATCCGCAGATAACGTTGCGGCAATTGAAGTCAAAGACCTCTCATTTCGCTGGGACAAACATCAGCCCGCACTTACCTTCCCTGATCTATATCTGCGACAGGGAGAGCACCTGTTCCTTCACGGTCCAAGCGGAACCGGGAAGAGTACGTTCCTGAGCCTGCTGGCCGGCATGTTTCCGCCAGCAACTGGCGCCATCAACTTGCTCGGAACGGCTATCCACACAATGGGTGCCGGAAAACGTGACCGGTTCCGGGCTGACCATATCGGTGTGATCTTCCAGCAATTCAACCTTGTGCCCTACCTTACGGCTGAGGCCAATGTGACCCTGCCCTGCAGACTATCGCGCCGGCGCAAAGCTTCAACGGGCCGGAACTCAGCGGCAGCGGCGGAAAGGCTTTTAACCGCACTTGCCATTCCTGAAAGCCACTGGAAAAGGAAGGTCACCCAGCTCAGCATTGGCCAGCAGCAACGCATTGCCGCTGCGCGGGCACTCATAGGCGCTCCGGAGATTATTCTGGCGGACGAGCCCACCTCTGCACTGGACAGCGACAACCGTGACCGCTTCATCGATCTATTGCTGACACTGGCCGAAGAGTGCAATACCTCCGTTCTGTTCGTCAGCCATGACCGCTCTCTCGCCCAGCGGTTTCACCACCAGATTCAACTCGAGGAGGTGCCAGCATGAAAGCTAGCCTGGCAATCTCACTGGCATCCGCAAGTCTCTGGCACCGTCGCAAGGTGTTGGCCCTGGTGTGCCTGACGCTTACTTTGAGCGTCACTTTGCTGCTCGGCATCCAGTATCTGCGCACAGAGGTAAAGCAGTCCTTCACCAGCACCATCAGCGATACAGATCTGATCATCGGCGCCCGCAGCGGCCAGCTTAATTTACTGCTGTATACGGTCTTCCACATTGGCGATGCCACGAACAACATTCGGTGGTCTACATTTCAGGATCTCAAGAAAGACAGCCGCATTGACTGGCTGATCCCGATTTCCCTGGGCGATAGCTACAAAGGGTTTCGGGTTGTCGGAACAGACGAGGGGTTTGGCAAGCACTTCCGGTTTGGACGGGGGCAACCTCTGACTCTGGCCAACGGCCAATGGTTTGACGGAGTTTTCGATGTGGTGTTGGGGGCAGGTGTTGCCAAACAACTTAACCATGCCCTCGATGACAAAATCATACTTTCCCATGGCGGCGGACGCACCAGTTTCTCCAACCATACGAACACGCCGTTCACTGTGACCGGAATTCTTGACGCCACGGGCACACCCGTGGACCAGGCGGTCTACATCAGCCTGCAGGGAATGGAAGCCATACATGTAGGCTGGGAGTCCGGCGTTGCCATTCCGGGCCGCACTCTCAGGCCTGAGCAGGCTGAGGGCCGGGATTTCACGCCGGGCAACATTACCGCCGTCTTCGCCGGGCTGGATCGCAAGATCCTGACATTCCGCGTGCAGCGTGATCTGAACCAATACTCCGGCGAACCACTCTCTGCCGTTCTGCCAGGCGTTGCTTTGAGCGAACTTTGGCGCCTGATGAGCCAGTTTGAACGGGCATTACTTGCGATAACTGGTTTCGTGGTGGTTACCAGCCTGATTGGATTGATTGCGGTGCTGCTGACACTGCAAACCCAGCGCGCTCATGAAATAGCCATTCTGCGAGCTACAGGAGCCTCACCCGGCCTGATCGCAAGCCTTTATGTCATCGAATGCCTGGCTCTCGCGGTGGTCGCCTGCCTGGCTGCGCTTGCCTTCAGTGCACTCGCAGTCTCCATGCTGGGCCCCTGGCTGCTCACAAACTATGGAATTCAGATTCAACTGCGCGCACTGAGCCTCGAAGAATGGGCACTGCTGACATCCGTGCCTCTAGCCGCTGTGGTAGTGGCTTTGGTCCCGGCATTCAGCGCTTGGCGCCAAAGCCGCTCACAGAGCTTTGGAAGCCCCGGCGAGTAGTGATGCAGGTCTCGCTGGTGCGCCAAAAAAAAGCGAATGACCGCTTATGACAGCCCCGTAAATTGACCGTTATGGCGTGCGCACTTATAGTTAGGCGCAATAACATCAACCTATGCTGGGCACGTCATGGAACAGTCCGAAGTACAAGCATTAGCGGACAAGCTGGACAAGCTGATCGAACACTGCCAGAAACTGGAGCAGAACAACGCCACACTGAGGCAGTTGCAGGATGACTGGAACCGGGAACGGTCCCAGCTTATTCAGAAAAATGATCTTGCCAAAAACAAGATCGAAGCCATGATCGGTCGCCTTCGGGCACTGGAGCATCATTGATGTCTAAGCAATCCACCACCGTTGAGGTGAAAATTCTCGACAAGGAATATCTGGTCGCCTGCCCTGCAGAGGAGCAGGAGGCCCTTCTTCGTGCAGCCAGACATCTGGACAGCAAGATGCGAGAAATACGCACTGGCGGCAAGGTATTCGGAACTGAGCGTATCGCCGTGATGGCGGCCCTGAATATGACCCACGAACTGCTCGAGCGGGACACCATGTCCGATGCCACCAGCAGCCTTCTCAAGGCCATGGACAGCAAGCTGGAAAGCGCCCTCGGCGAGACATCCAACCATTGAATCCCCAGAGATTCTCTCGATAGGTGTTGCAATCGGCCCCGGGTCTGACCCTATAATGAATCTACTTCCTGGGCTGTTCGCTGGTCGGGTTCGTCCTCGAGCCGATGCGCTTTACCCAGGTGGCTACTCTAGGGCATTGTGAGCATGTCCCCGTCAGGGGAAAGCCTAATATGTCACAGCGGCCACCGACCTTGAACTTTGGGTTCAAGGGCTACATCCGATAACGGCAGCCCGGGAAGCTTTATTTTGAGCCAGACTATCGACTCACACACTTCTGAATCCGGTTTTTCTGTCTTGTCCCGTAACGAATTACGCAAACATCTGCGCCAGCGCAGACGTATGTTGTCAACTCGGGAGCAGGAACAAGCCGCATCGTCTCTTGCCCTGAATCTTCTGAAAAACCCGGACTTACATCGGGCAAGACACGTAGCCATATATCTGCCCAACGATGGTGAGATTGACCCACACCCCTATATGGCCCTCGCGCTTCGCAAAGGGATTCGGTTTTACCTGCCTGTGCTGCATCCCATTCATCCGGGCAGGCTGGTTTTCAGCCCTTATTTCGACGGTGTAGAGCTGACTTCCAACCGTTTTGGCATTCCCGAACCAGCATTCAGTAACGGGCTCCGGCGACCGGCCTGGGCTCTGGACGCAGTACTATTCCCACTGGTGGGATTTGACGAAAGCGGGGGGCGACTGGGAATGGGGGGCGGATTCTATGATCGGACTTTTGCATTCACCCGCCTGCGCCCGAGACTGGCGCCGAAACTGATTGGCCTGGCTCACGACTTTCAAAAGGTGGAAAAACTGTCTATTGAACCCTGGGATGTTCCGCTACACAGCGTTGCAACAGACCGGCGGCTTTATCGGGTAAAGTAATGCAGGATCAAATTTACCGGGTTAGCGGGGTTTTGATCATCTGCGCGGAACTCGCCGCAATAGAGCTTTGCATAACGGCAGCAGCTGGCCGGTCTTCCGACGCCTGAAGCGAGGTAAACCCGGTAATAACAAGGCCGACAGCAAAAATCAGCACAATTGCCCGGATGATATCAGGCTTGCCACCCATGACGCGTATTCCTGTTTCAGATAGGTTAATTCTGCGATAAATCAGTTGGCTATTCTTGTTTCCAAGAATTTGACGAAAGACTAACACGCATCCTGATTTTTACAATTTTTGACAGATTAAAATTCAGTAAGATACTTTACCGTTCCCGGCTCCCAGGAACAGTTGATAAGCTTCGTTGTCCGTCATGTTTTCATAACGGAAGCCCACTTTTTCAAGCATCGCCTCGAAATCTTTTACTTCGTCATCATCCACCTGGGCACCCAGCAAAACGCGGCTGTATGCCGCACCATGATTGCGGTAATGGAACATGGAAATATTCCAGCGTGTTCCCAGCGACATCAGAAATTTCAACAAGGCTCCCGGACGTTCAGGAAATTCAAACTGGAATACCTTCTCATTGGTAATTGTGGGCGCATGACCACCAACCATATGACGAATGTGCTGTTTAGCCATATCGCTGTCTGTGAGGTCGAGAACGGAGTAGCCGTTTTCACGAAGGTCCTGTACCAGTTCATCACGCCCCAGGCCTCCGGCCTGCACCTGAACACCCACAAAAATGGTCGCCTGGCCCGCATCTGCGTATCGATAGTTGAATTCGGTGATGCTGCGCTTGTGCAGACTGTTGATAAAGGTCTTGAACGCCCCCGGCTTCTCGGGAATGGTTACCGCAAGAATAGCCTCACGCTTCTCGCCAATTTCCGTGCGTTCGGAAATGTAGCGCAAGCGATCGAAATTCATGTTGGCGCCACTCAGAGTGGCGATCAGATTTTCATTCTCGATCTTTTCCCGCTCAATGTACTTCTTGATGCCGGCAACACCCAGCGCGCCGGCAGGCTCTGAGATTGAGCGTGTATCTTCAAATATATCCTTGATGGCGGCGCAGATTTCGTCGGTGGAGACGGTAATCACCTCATCCACATGGTCCTTGCATATCTCCCAGGGATATTTCCCGATCTGCTTCACCGCCACCCCATCCGCAAAGATGCCCACTTCATCCAGAATCACGCGCTTACCCGCCTTCATGGCCGCCTGCAGGCAATTGGAGTCTTCAGGTTCTACACCGATGACCTTGATCTCGGGGCGCAGGTACTTGATGTAAGCTGCCATACCGGCGATCAGGCCACCACCGCCAACACAAATAAACACTGCGTGAATAGGCTTGCTGAACTGCCACAGCATCTCCATGGCAACCGTGCCCTGCCCCGCGATTACATCCGGGTCGTCGTAAGGCGGTATGTAGGTGAAGCCATGCTTCTCTACCAACCCCTGAGCATGCGCAGCGGCTTCATCAAAGGCATCACCTTTGAGCACAACCCGCGCGCCATGGTCCCGCACCGAGCGCACCTTGATCTCTGGCGTGGTCTGCGGCATTACAATAACAGCCTTGATACCCAGCTCTTTCGCCGCAAGCGCCACACCCTGGGCGTGATTGCCGGCAGAGGCGCAAATAACCCCTTTTGACTTCTGCTCTTCGGACAGCTGGGCAATCCGGTTGTACGCTCCGCGAATCTTGAAGGAAAACACCGGCTGAAGATCTTCCCGCTTGAGCATAATATTGTTGCCAAAGCGCTTGGAAAGGCTGCGGGCTTCAGTGAGGGGTGTTTCGATGGCCACGTCATAGACGCGCGCATCGAGAATCTTCTTGATGTAGCGTTGCGGCATGTTGATTCCGGTTGCTGGTGATTGGTCGGGTAAAACCGACAGTGTAGGAAGTTTGCACGGCAGCCGTCTATAAGCAGGTGACCCTTAGGCGTTATAATGGGTACGAACTCATAAGATTTTCACCCGGAGCGCCTAATGACCCAGGACGAACTCAAGAAAGCCGTTGCCAAAGCAGCAGTGGACTACATTGCACCGCGCCTGGAGCGCGACAGCATTATCGGCGTTGGCACGGGAAGTACTGCCAACTTCTTTATAGATATGCTCGCAGACCTGAAAACCGAGTTCGACGGCGCTGTCGCCAGCTCGGAAGCAACGGCGGAACGCCTGAAAAGCCATGGCATTCCGGTTTATGACCTGAACAGTGTTGGCGAGCTGGAGTTCTATGTGGATGGTGCCGATGAAGCCAACGAACGTCTTGAACTCATCAAAGGCGGCGGCGGCGCTCTGACTCGTGAGAAAATCGTTGCAGAGGTCGCAAAGACCTTTATCTGCATCGCCGACGAATCCAAAAAAGTCGACATTCTGGGCGATTTCCCCCTGCCGGTAGAAGTCATCCCCATGGCGCGGAGCCATGTCGGAAGAGAAATCGTAAAGCTTGGCGGCGACCCTGTGTACCGGGATGACTTCAAAACCGATAACGGAAATATCATCCTGGACATATACAACATGGACATTTCCCGCCCGATACAGGTTGAGGAAAGACTGAACAACATTGTGGGCGTTGTCACTAATGGCCTGTTCGCACGCCGTCCGGCTGACCTTCTGTTACTCGGCACCAGCTCCGGAGTAGAGAGTATCCCGCGCAAAGGTATCTGATCCGGGAGTCTTTCGTTCGCCTGTGGTCGTCGGCGAATCGACAATGAAAACTGGCTTCGAAGGCCAGTTTTTTTGTGCCTGATAATTCAAAAACCAAGCGCTTGCTTGGTAGGCAGAATTGCGCGACACTACCTCATATTATTTCTGGCCAGAGGTGTTTTATCGTGTCCGATTACTTCAACGAGACTCATGAGCAAGCGCGCCTTAGTGCGCGCAAATTCATCACCACACACGTTCTCCCCAATATTGATGAATGGGAAGAAGCCGGTGAATTTCCTCGTGAAATCTTCAGGAAGGCGGGCGATGCCGGGTTGCTCGCCATCGGATTTCCTGAAGCACTGGGCGGCGTGGGAGCTGGCGATGTTTTTTTGAAAGTTGCCGTTTCTGAAGAACTGATGCGCTCCACTTCCGGCGGTTTCGTTGCCAGCCTGGGCTCCCTGGACATTGGCTTGCCGCCCGTTGCCAAATGGGCAAAGAAAGAGGTACGTGAACAGATCGTTCCGCCGGTACTCAGCGGAGAGAAAATTTCTGCACTGGCCATTACCGAGCCCGGCGGCGGCTCTGACGTAGCCAGCCTGAAAACCCGTGCTGTGAAAGATGGCGATCACTATATTGTAAACGGCAGCAAAACCTTTATTACCAGTGGCACACGGGCGGACCACTACACGGTTGCCGTACGCACCGGCGGGGAAGGTCATGGCGGCATCAGCCTGCTATTGATAGATCGCGACACGCCAGGCTTCTCTAGCGGCACGAAGCTGCGGAAAATGGGCTGGTGGGCCAGCGACACAGCGGAACTCTTCTTCGAAGATTGTCGTGTGCCTGCTGACCGCCTGATCGGTGCAGAAAACGCAGGTTTTATTGCCATTATGAGCAACTTCCTGTCAGAACGCCTGATGCTGTCAGTCATGGCTTACATGACGGCTCAGATGGCCTACGAAGCTGCTATGGACTACGCCAAACAGCGTAAAGCGTTCGGGCGCAACATTGCAGGCTTTCAGGTGACTCGTCACAAACTGGTGGAGATGGCGACCCAGATCGACGTAGCACGGGAGTACACCTATCGCTGCGCAGCTCTCATGCAGGCGGGCAAAAATCCAATCACCCAAGTGGCCATGGCCAAAAACTTTTCAGTGGAGGTGTGTGAGAAGGTGACACGCGAGGCCGTCCAGATTTTCGGCGGTATGGGTTATATGCGCGAATCTGTCGTTGACCGCCTCTACCGGGATGCGAAAATTCTTTCTATCGGCGGTGGCACCACCGAGATCATGAAAGAGCTGATCGCCAAACAGATCAAACTGTAAGCGTTTATTTTTTAATCAGCCGCTAATCTGGCGTAGCTGTGACGACGTATGAGTAACTACCTACAACAGCAATAAAAGGTGGTTAACATGCTTCTGTCACACGCGTTTGGACTTTTCACGAAACCGGATGCTGAATGGGCAGCAATCCGGAAAGAACATGAAACGCCACGCCAGGTATACGTTGCCTATGTGCTGGTTCTGGCCGCTATCGCGCCGGTTTGCGCCTATATTTCAACGGCCTATTTTGGTTGGACAGTTGGCAGCGAGAGACTTGTAAAGCTTACCGAAATCAGTGCACTACAGCTGAGCGTACTAACGTATATGGCGATGCTGGTAGGAGTTTTCGCCCTGGGATATGCCGTCAACTGGATGGCCCGAACCTATGGCGCCAAGGAAGAACACACACCCTCGAATGGCATAGCACTCGCCGCCTACTCTTGCACACCTCTGTTTCTGGCCGGTTTCGCGTTACTTTATCCAGTCCCCTGGTTCAATGCCGCCATCTTTCTGGTGGCTGCCTGTTACGGCGCCTGGTTAATGTACGACGGCCTGCCCATAGTCATGGGCATTGAACAGGACAGGGCTGCGGTCTATGGCGGAGCATTATTGACAGTAGGACTGGTTATTCTTGTCTCTACCCGTGTAGGTTCGGTGATTATCTGGAACTTCTTTGCGGGTCCCGTTTTCGTGGGGTAAATAAGTTTAGTTTCGAACTGCGAGAGAGTTCCGTATAATTGCGCGCACAAATTTTAACCGCAGTTAAACGCACGCTCGAGACCTACTCAGGAAGGATCGCATATGCAATTCGATAACATCCCCGCTGGCAAAAACCCGCCTGAAGATATCTATGTTGCCATCGAAATTCCGGCCAACAGTTCTCCGGTCAAGTATGAACTGGACAAGGACATGGGTGCCCTTCTGGTTGACCGGTTTATGGCAACCCCCATGTTTTATCCGGCGAACTACGGGTTCATCCCGCACACGCTGGCTGATGACGGCGACCCGCTGGACGTTCTGGTTGTCACGCCTTACCCGATTCAGGCAGGCTCAGTGATCCGCTGCCGTCCGGTCGGCGTTCTGAATATGGAAGATGAGGCAGGCGGTGATGCCAAGCTGGTCGCAGTACCCCACGACAAGCTGACCAACGCTTACCAGAACGTGAAGGAAATCGACGATCTGCCAACATTGCTGCGCGATCAGATCCGTCATTTCTTTGAAAACTACAAAACTCTTGAGCCGGGCAAATGGGTCAAGGTGCAGGGCTGGGATAACGCCGCCGCTGCGAAAAAAGCTATCGTGGAGTCGATCAACGCCTACAAAGGCTGAGCCGATCGCCAGAAAATAAAAAACCGGGCTATTTCAACAGCCCGGTTTTTTTATGCCTGCGCAAGAACCCTTGGCTTAGCCCCGCGACAAAAGATCCCGCATATCGCTGATTGCGGCATTGGCGCGCGAGAGATAGGCAGCCATGGTCAGGGAATGGTTAGCCAGAACACCAAACCCGCTGCCGTTCAGGATAACGGGGCTCCACATATCGCCCTGAGCGCCCTCAAGCTCGATGATCACCTGTTTGACGCTGGAAATGGCGTTCTTGTCCTGAAGCACCTTGCGAAAGTCCACTTCAATCGCGCGGAAGATATGAAGCAGTGCCCAGGAGCTACCCCTGGCTTCGTAGAATACATCGTCAATCCGCGTCCATTCAGTTTTGATATCGCCACCGCCAGTCTCTTCGGTCAACGGGTTGTCCGAATCAACATTGGCCACAGCTTCTGATACAGACGCTTTGCCGACACTCTCACCAAGAGTACGCGAGAGGCTTCCCAGACGGGTCTCCAGATCACCCAGCCAATTATTCAGGTTGTCTGCTCTGGCAAAGAACTGGGCGTTGGTCTGCTCCGGGCTGGAAAGACGGTTAAGGTAACGCTTCAGTGCAGTAACACCCCTGCGGTACTCCGCTTCTGTTGATGGAATAGCCCAGCTAGAGCTGTCAAAGTGGAATTGCGGCTCGGCAATAATCAGGTCGGGATCTTCTGCGGACTGGCTCTGGGAGCGGCTGATATCCCTGCGCATAGCGCGGGACAGGTCGCGTAACTGCACCAGCACTCCGTACTCCCAGTTAGGCATGTTGTCGAGCCACAGGCCCGGAGGAAAGATATCGTTGGTAATGTAGCCGCCCGGCTTATCCAGAAGGGTTTCGGCGATACGAATCATGGTTACAGTTGTCGCAAAGCCGGTTACCGGCTCCCGCTGCATTTCATTGGCAACTGCCCGGGTATGCTCGCGCACGGAGAAAGCTTCGGGCTCGCTGGACCAGTACATTCCCACCACTACTGCTACCAGCAGATACACCAGCAGAACAACTGCTATAAATTTGCCGATCACGCCGTTGTTGCCGGCATAATCCTGAGCATCATCCTTCTTGTCTCTGAAATACTGTCTGATTTTGCCTGGCATATTAAGTTAAGCCCCTTGTCTGTTAATTGGCTGTGCAAATGGTCTGTACCGATCCTAACCTATGGTGCCTTCTATATACAGATCGCAGAAATGACAAACAGTTACACAGTGCAACCTTCGCCGACAACTCTAAACACTATAGGCTCCAGAAACATACTAAGGTTGGGAAAATCGTCCACACTGGAAAGGACGGCCCATAATGAAAAAAGACAGGCCGGAGCACAATGAGCGACGCAAGCCAGAAAGAAAAACTCAGGCAGCATTTTGCTCGCCGCGTAACAACTCAGGCGCGAGTTGTTCTGGACACCTGGCAGAAAATCCACATCAATAACGATTCGTTTACGGCTCATCGAGAAGAGCTTCTGTTTGCGTCGGACAAACTGGTGCGCTACGCGCAGCGGTTCGAAATGTCAGGCCATGCCGATGCGGGCAGCCACATTCTTCGAATCCTCCGGGCCTGGCCGGCCGACATGCCTCTGGACGACTCCACTGAACGGCAACTCCAGGACGCCATAGACGCGCTTGCGCGCAGCACACTCAGACGAACAGACCAAAGCAATACCGAAGCTCCCCACCAGTTCAGACGCACACCGGTTTATATCGCCCTTGCGAACGTCGAGATGGCGAACAGGTTGATTCGCCAGCTTGAGTTTTTCGGCTTCCGCGCATCGGCTTTTGATTCTGCAGAAGAGCTGGCCGAGGCCTGCGCTCTTCATAAGCCGGAAACTATCCTGATGGATGTTAGCTTTGGTGGCAGCATGAACGCGGGCATCGCGACTATTGAACATTTGCAGGAACGGCACGACACGCCCATCCCGATCATTTTCATGAGCGACGAAGATGGCACCATTCAGACCCGTTTGCGCGCATCCCGCTGCGGCGGGGAAGAATTTTTCTACCCGGCGGTTGATCCCGGCCAGCTTATCGAAAAAATTGAAACCTACACCCACGGCAACACAGTAGAACCCTATCGAGTGCTGGTGCTGGATGACTCCAGAGCACAGGCAAAATTCATGGAAACGGTTCTGAAGCGTGCGGGCATGACCGCACACATCATTACCGACCCCATGGAAATCATCGATTCGCTGGACATGTTTTCTCCGGAAATCATTGTTCTCGACATGTACATGCCCGGCTGCACCGGCATGGAGATTGCCCGGGTGATCCGCCAGCAGGACCGGTTTCACAGCGTGCCGATCATTTACCTCTCGGCTGAGGACGATGTCACCAAACAGCTGCATGCCATGAGCCTGGGAGGTGATGATTTTTTAACCAAGCCTATTGACCCCAAGCACCTGATTGCAACGCTTCATAATCGAGGCCGGCGCGCCCGATCCCTGCTGGCTCTTATGATCCGTGACAGCCTTACCGGGCTCTACAATCACACCCACACGCTTTACCTTCTGGACCAGGAAATAGTCCGGGCCCGGCAAAAAAATCAATCTCTCTGCTTTGCGATGATCGACATTGACTACTTCAAAAAGGTGAATGACACCTTCGGGCATCCCATTGGTGACCGCGTTCTACGTAGCCTTTCGATGTTTCTAAAGCAGCGCCTGCGCAAAACCGACCATATCGGCCGTTATGGCGGCGAAGAGTTCGCAATCATCCTTCCTGATACACGCCCCAGCGATGCCCGCAACGTTCTCAACGAAATCCGCGAACGTTTCTCTGAACTCCTGCAGCCTGCAGGTGACAGGGAATTCAACGTTACCTTCAGCTGCGGCGTAACAGCCTGGGATAACGACCCGTCCCAGACTCTGTGCGAGCGCGCAGACCGTGCGCTTTATACCTCGAAAGAACATGGCCGCAACTGCGTTACGCTTGCCAACAACTGAGAACAGAAGATGGCGGGTCGGGCAGCCTTGATGAGCTGTCCGTATGAAACCATCGTCGTATAGAAGTCATCCCCGCCGTTCACGACAATGCCTGCTATCTTTAAAAATGCCTCACTTCGGTTTCCCCGACCTTTCTGTTACGAGCAGCGGGCAACAGGAAACATTGTCAAAAAGTGTTGATCTGAAGAAAAAAAGCACACACCATCGCTGGAAAATGCCGTTATTTTCGGCGATCCTGTTTAAAAGACAAAAAGGCAGACGTATTCATGTCTACAATTCTCGTGCTACACGGCCCCAACCTGAACATGCTCGGAACCCGCGAGCCGGAGGTTTATGGCCGCGAGACTCTTGCAGATATTGATGACCGCTTGAGAGAGAAAGCTGCAGACAACGGCCACCACCTGTTGCATCTGCAGTCGAATGCCGAATACGAACTTATTGAGCGGATTCACGAAGCCCGGACAGAGGGTGTGGATTTTATTGTTATCAACCCCGCCGCTTTTACTCACACCAGCATTGCCTTACGGGATGCCATACTGGCGTCAGGGATTCCGTTTATAGAAGTGCATCTTTCCAATGTGCATGCGCGGGAAGCATTCCGCCATCACTCCTATTTTTCCGATATCGCCGAAGGCGTTATCTGCGGACTGGGTAGCCAGGGGTACGACCTCGCGCTGCAGGCCGCCATGCAACGAACTCACCGATAGACCTGACAATACGGGACTGGACTAACTATGGATATTCGCAAAGTCAAAAAACTGATCGAACTGCTTGAAGAGTCTGATGTCGAGGAACTTGAGATTCACGAGGGCGATGATTCTGTTCGCATCTCCCGTCGTCGCGAACAGGCTTCAGGCGCTCAGTACATCAGCCACTATGCGCAGCAGCCAACCCAATATGCTCCGGCACCGGAAACTCCGGGCCCCGTCCAGGAAGAAAGCACGCAACAAACCGTTCATAGCGGACATGCGCTGCGCTCCCCCATGGTCGGAACCTTTTACCGGGCACCGTCTCCCTCTGCTGATTCTTTCGCAGAAATTGGCCAGCAGGTTAAAGCCGGCGATGTTGTCTGCATTGTCGAGGCCATGAAAATGATGAACCAGATTGAGGCCGACAAGAGCGGTACGATCACTGAAATTCTGGTTGATAATGGTCAGCCTGTGGAATTTGACCAGCCGCTGTTAATCATTTCCTGAACCCGGTGATAGCTAATCATGGCCATGTTAGAAAAAGTTCTGATCGCAAACCGGGGTGAAATAGCCCTCCGGATCTTGCGTGCCTGCAAGGAGCTCGGCATCAAAACCGTAGCGGTCCACTCAAAGGTTGACCGCGATCTGATGCACGTGCGCCTGGCCGATGAATCCGTATGCATCGGCCCCAACAGCCCTCTGGAAAGTTACCTCAATATTCCGGCAATCATCAGTGCCGCTGAAGTAACAGATTCCGTAGGCATTCACCCCGGCTACGGCTTCCTTGCCGAAAACGCCGACTTTGCCGAACAGGTCGAAAAAAGCGGCTTCCGCTTTATCGGCCCCAGAGCCGAAACCATCCGCCTGATGGGCAACAAGGTATCTGCCATCAATGCGATGATTCGCGCCGGAGTACCCACTGTTCCAGGCTCGGATGGCCCGCTGACCGATGACGATGAGCAAACACTGAAAGTCGCTCGTAAAATCGGCTATCCGGTAATGATCAAAGCTGCGTCAGGCGGTGGCGGTCGCGGCATGCAGGTTGTTCATTCCGAAGCAGCATTGCTGAAGGCTGTTCAGATCACCCAGACCGAGGCCCGGAATGCCTTTGGCGACCCTACGGTTTATCTGGAAAAGTTTCTGGAAACACCGCGCCACGTTGAAATCCAGATCCTGGCCGACATGCACGGCAACTGCATTCACCTGGGTGACCGCGACTGCTCTATGCAACGTCGCAACCAGAAAGTGATAGAGGAAGCCCCGGCTCCGAACATCAATGCGGAATCCCGCGAGCGCACGCTCAAAGCCTGCGTGGATGCGTGCAAGGAAATCGGCTACGTTGGCGCCGGTACCTTCGAGTTTCTGTATCAGGACGGCGAGTTCTTTTTCATTGAAATGAACACGCGCGTACAAGTGGAGCACCCGGTCTCTGAAATGGTCACCGGTGTGGACATCGTTCGTGAACAGCTGCGCATTGCCAGCGGCCTGCCGCTTCAGTACAAGCAGGAAGATATCAAGATCACGGGCCATGCCATGGAGTGTCGCATCAACGCGGAAGATCCTGATACATTTGTACCCAGCCCGGGCAAGGTGAAGCACTTTCACGCCCCCGGCGGCTACGGTGTAAGGGTGGACTCGCATCTTTACAGTGGTTATACGGTACCTCCGTTTTATGACTCGCTGATCGCCAAGCTGATCACCTGGGGCGACGATCGCCAGATAGCCCGCAGGCGCATGAAGAACGCTCTGGACGAACTACTGGTCGATGGCATTAAAACCAATCAGCCTCTGCACCGGAAACTGGTGCGCGATGGCGGCTTTAAAACGGTAGACTTCACCATCCATTACCTTGAGAAACTGATGCGGGACTAGTGTCCTGCATCGCAATGCAGGATTTCCTATGCCCTGGATACAACTTCAGATCCCGGCTGATCCCGATACCGCGGATCAGCTTGAGGATCTGCTTATGGAGATGGGCGCTGACGCCGTCTCCATGGAAGATGCTGCAGATCAGCCGCTCTACGAACCCGATCACGGCACTACCCCCTTGTGGAGCCAGACCACTGTCACCGGGCTCTTTCAGTCAGACCGGGACATAGACCAGTTGTGCACGGATGTGCGCAACGCCTGGCATCAGCAGACCCAGCAATCCCTCACAGACATTGACGTTACCCTGGTTGAAGACAAAGACTGGGAGCGCGCCTGCATGGATGATTTTCATCCCCTGCAGTTCGGCAATCGCCTGTGGATCGTGCCCAGCTGGCGCGAAGCGCCTGACCCTGACGCAGCGAACCTGCTGCTGGACCCCGGGCTGGCTTTCGGCACGGGCACTCATCCGACCACTGCCCTTTGCCTGGAGTGGCTGGACGGACAGGATGTGACAGGCAAGCAGGTAACAGATTACGGCTGCGGCTCGGGAATACTGGGCCTGGCGGCATTGTTACTGGGCGCAAGCCACGTTGTTGGCGTAGACACCGATACCCAGGCACTGGAAGCCAGCCGGGAAAACGCCCGCCGTAACGACGTAGACGAAGCCAGGCTGGATCTTTACCTACCGGAAAACGAGCCCGGCACCAAGTCTGACGTCATGTTGGCAAACATTCTGGCTCAACCCCTGATTGGCCTGGCCCCACACCTGGCAGGACTGACAAAGCCCGGGGGCGACCTGGTGCTTTCAGGTATTCTGTCTAACCAGGCGCGCGATGTGATGGCTGCCTATGAACCCTGGTTTATAATGAACGAGCCGGAACAACGTGAAGAGTGGATACGCCTCACAGGACGCCGTAACGACAGATGACGAAGGCTGTCTTAACGACTAGACTCCCAGACTCGTAGTTCAGTCGCTTTCAGGAACGAAGCATGACCCAGAGTAGTCTGCAGACCCAGTGCCCAAAATGCCTTACCCGTTTCCGGGTTACCGATGAGCAGCTTGGTATTGCCAAGGGCAAGGTGCGTTGTGGGCACTGCATGGATGTCTTCAATGCGGTCGAGCACCAGGTGGCGGGTAGCGCTGGCAGTGTGCCGGAGACACCCTCTGACACAAGCAGCAAGGTGCCAGCCGAGCCATCATCAGCCTCCGGCTTTACCAGTGACACGATTGAAGACAATTTCATCTTTGCAGACAATCCCGAGGAAGATGCGGAAGAAGGCCGCTATGCGGGCACCAGACTGACCTTTTCCGACGAGGAGCTGAGCGACAGTTTTCGCGGTGTTGACGACCGGAATGCGTCTTCGCGGGAAGAGCCGGGCGAAGATGAGTTTTCTGAAAGCGTCGATGAAAGCTGGGCTGAAGCGATTCTCCAAGAGGATAGTTCACCCGCGAAAACACCCTCAGAGCCAGAAGCCGAGAAGGTCGAGGCTGAGCCGGAGGTGAAACAGGAATTACAGATAGAGACCACACCTGAGACGGCTGGCGACAAAGGTGTAGAAGCAACGAGCATCCCGGAGCATCCCCAGGATGACGCGCAGGGCTTCTATGTCGACGAACAGCCCGACCCGGCATTCGAGTCTTTCGCAGACGAACACGGGATTGAGCCAAAAGAAGAGAGCGTGCAACGGAATGAACCCTTTGCAGCAGGTTCTCCATTTGGAGATCTCAGAAGGGACCCGGTGTCTGTGGGTGGCAAAAACAGGAGCTGGCTACGAACCCTCGCCTGGTCACTGATTGTGCTTGGACTTCTGGGCGTTCTGGCTTCGCAGGTGATCTGGTTCCAGTTTGACAGGCTATCTGCCATTCCGGAGCTTCGACCCTTTTATGAAAAGGGCTGCGAACTGGCCGGCTGCGAATTGAAGCCCCTTATCAATGTTGAAGCAATCCAGAGCCGTAAGTTGGTGGTTCGTACCAACCCGGAAAATCGTAACCAATTGGTGGTCGATGCGGTGATTGTCAACCGGGCAGATTTTCAGCAGCCGTTCCCTGCCATCGCTCTCACCTTCTCTAACCTCAACGGAGATGTTGTTGCCCAGAGCGTGTTTACTCCGTCAGAATATCTTGCCGGCGAGGCTGAAGACCTCCAGGCCATGCCTGTAGAAACACCGGTTCGCATTGCGATTAGCATCCGTGATCCAGGCCGGGATGCCGTTAATTACAACATAAGCTTTCGTCCTTACGTGCCCTGATATTGCTTGCTGGTGACGAACCGGCAGGCATGTCAGCCTCCACCAAATAGAACAAAAGTCAACCAGAAAGAGCGAAAAATAATCAGTTTTTTCGCCTCCCTGCCCCTTCAATCGCAGTGCCCCCGGCGGTATCATTAGCGCCCTTCGGAACTGGCACCGGTCATTTATTAAACAACCGATCCATTCCGACCTTTGCTTAATCTGCTGTGATACGGATTCAGACCATGTTGCCAATGGCAAAAATCGGGCCGTACACTCTGCCCAATCCGCTGATCGTTGCGCCCATGGCGGGTGTAACAGACCGTCCGTTCCGGCTACTCTGCCGAAGAATGGGCGCGGGGTTAGCGGTGTCTGAAATGGTGATCGCAGACAGCAAACTCTGGCATACGCGCAAATCCAGAACCCGCATGGATCATACCGGGGAGCCAGAACCCAGGTCTGTGCAGATTGCCGGCGGCGATCCGGAAATGCTGGCGAATGCAGCCCGGTTGAACGCTGAGTCTGGCGCCCAGATTATCGACATCAACATGGGCTGCCCGGCTAAAAAAGTGTGCAACAAAGCGGCCGGCTCAGCACTGATGAAAGATGAAAAGCTGGTCAGGGACATTCTGGAAGCGGTTGTCAGCGCAGTCGATATCCCCGTCACCCTGAAAATGCGAACCGGCTGGGATCAAGACAACCGCAACGCCCGGGTCATTGCGCGTATGGCGGAGGATATCGGTATTCAGGCGCTGGCGATTCATGGCCGCACCCGTGCCGATAAATACAACGGTGATGCTGAGTACGACACTATTGCTGAAGTGAAATCCAGCGTCAGTATTCCGGTATTCGCGAATGGCGATATCACATCACCCGAGAAAGCCCGCCGGGTTCTGGCATATACCTGTGCCGATGGGCTGCTTATTGGGCGTGCCGCGCAGGGCAGCCCATGGATTTTCCGGGAAATACTGCATTTTCTTGAAACCGGCCAGCACCTTCCGGCACCCCCACTCAGTGAAGTGGAACAGATTCTGAGCGAACACCTTGACGCCCTGCACAGCTTTTACGGAGAGCTGATGGGCGTGCGCATTGCCCGAAAACATGTGGGCTGGTATCTGCAGTCCCACGACCCCGGCAAACAGTTCCGTAATCGCTTCAATGCGCTTAACGACGCACTGGAGCAGAAAGACAGCATCCAACAGTATTTTTCAGGCTTACGAAATGGAGAGGAATTCGCAGCATGACCGCTGAGACATTGGCAAATAGCACCCTGAACACCCCGGCCAACGATGACATTCACCAGTTGCAAACAGTGAATAGCAGCGGCAACACCGTTACCCTGCGCGATAACGTTGAAGTGGCCCTGAAAAACTACTTCACCCAGCTTGATGGAGCGCCCGTTACGGAGGTTTACCAACTGGTACTTTCCGAGGTGGAAGCCCCGCTGCTGGAGCAGGTAATGAAGTACACCCGCAACAACCAGACCAAAGCATCCACCATGCTCGGGCTGAACCGCGGAACCCTGCGCAAGAAGCTCAAGCAGTACGGCCTGCTATAATCGAAACACCCTGACTTGATGAGGGCCTCCCGGACACCCTTCGCGAGGCCCTTGTTCGTTCACCCCAAGTGAAGAATGTGACCCCATGGCAAACCAGGCTAACACCCCCGTCCGTCGCGCACTGATCAGCGTCAGTGATAAATCCGGCATCGTCGAATTCGCGCGCGCCCTCACCGGCCGCGGTATCGAACTGCTCTCTACAGGGGGCACATTTCGCCTTCTGAAAGAAAACAGCGTTCCTGTTACCGAAGTCTCCGATTACACCGGCTTTCCGGAGATGATGGACGGGCGAGTCAAAACCCTGCATCCGAAAATACACGGCGGCATTCTTGGCCGTCGGGGCACAGACGACGCCATTATGGGCGAGCACAGCATCAACCCGATTGATATGGTCGTGGTAAATCTTTATCCGTTTGAAGCCACAGTCGCCAATCCGGACTGCGATCTCGCCACGGCCATTGAAAACATCGACATCGGTGGTCCGACCATGGTTCGTGCCGCGGCCAAGAACCACAACGACGTTGCCATCGTGGTAAACGCGTCAGATTACAGCCGTGTCCTGAAAGAACTGGACGACAACGATGGCCAGCTCAGCCACAGCACCCGCTTTGATCTGGCCGTCAAAGCCTTCGAACATACCGCAGGCTACGACGGCGCCATTGCGAACTATCTGGGTGGCCGCACCGCCGATAATGACAACACCGATTTCCCGCGCACTTTTAACGCCCAGTTCGTAAAAGTGCAGGACATGCGCTACGGTGAAAACCCGCACCAACGCGCGGCATTCTACGCCGAACGTAGCCGGAAGGAAGCCAGTGTCGCCACCGCAACGCAGCTTCAGGGCAAAGAGCTTTCCTACAACAACGTAGCAGATACCGATGCAGCTCTGGAATGTGTCAAGCCATTTGCAGATCCGGCTTGTGTGATCGTCAAACACGCCAACCCCTGCGGCGTGGCGATCGGTGCTGACATCCTTCAGGCCTATGATCTGGCCTTTGCAACCGACCCCACTTCGGCTTTCGGCGGTATTATTGCCTTCAACCGGGAGCTGGACGCCGAAACCGCAAAGGCGATTATTGATCGACAGTTTGTTGAGGTCATTATTGCACCATCCATCGCACCGGAAGCGGTAGAACTGGTAGCGACCAAGAAGAACGTACGCCTGCTGGCCTGTGGCGATCTCAGCGGCGAGCGCGCCCAGTCAATGGACTACAAGCGCGTAACCGGTGGCCTTCTGGTTCAGGATCGTGATTTAGGCATGGTGGCCATGGCCGATGTAAAAGTTGTAACCAACCGCCAGCCAACTGAACAGGAACTCAATGACCTTCTGTTTGCCTGGGAAGTGGCGAAATACGTCAAATCCAATGCCATTGTTTATGCCCGCGCTGGTCGCACTATTGGTGTTGGCGCAGGCCAGATGAGCCGTGTTTACAGCGCCCGGATTGCGGGTATTAAAGCCGCAGATGAGAACCTGGAAGTGAAAGGTTCTGTCATGGCCTCCGATGCCTTCTTCCCGTTCCGGGATGGCATCGATGCCGCCGCCGAAGCCGGCATTACTGCCGTAATTCAACCCGGTGGCTCCATGCGTGACCAGGAAGTGATCGATGCCGCCAACGAACATGGCATTGCCATGGTTTTCACCGGTATGCGCCACTTCCGACACTGATGAAAACAGGGCGGAGGCAAAACTCTGCCCCGTCTCCTCGTCAGGCTTGTGACAACACTTTGCAATAACTCTTTTAAAAAGTACGGGGCAACGAGATATGAATATTCTGGTCATCGGCAGCGGCGGTCGTGAACACGCATTGGCCTGGAAAGCAGCGCAGTCACCGGATGCGGATACGGTTTTTGTCGCACCAGGCAACGCCGGCACCGCCCACGAACCGGGTATTGAGAACGTCAATATTGACGTTCTGGATCTCGAAGGCCTGGCCAGATTTGCCACCGATAACAACGTAGGCCTTACCATCGTTGGCCCGGAAGCACCCCTCGTAGCCGGAATTGTGGATCTCTTTGAAGAGCGCGGCCTGCGCGTGTTTGGTCCCAGCGCCGGCGCAGCGCAACTGGAGGGCTCAAAAGCCTTCACCAAGGATTTCCTCGCCCGCCAGAAGATCCCAACGGCCGGCTACGGCAACTTCACCGACGTAGACGCAGCCCTGGCTTACGTTCGTGAACAGGGCGCACCGATTGTGGTCAAGGCAGACGGCCTTGCCGCCGGCAAAGGCGTCATCGTAGCCATGACCCTGGAAGAAGCCGAAAACGCCATCCGTGACATGCTTGCCGGTAATGCTTTTGGCGACGCCGGCAGCCGTGTCGTTGTTGAAGAGTTCCTCGACGGCGAAGAGGCCAGCTTTATTGTGATGGTGGATGGTGAGCACGTACTGCCCATGGCCACCTCTCAGGACCACAAGCGCGTAGGCGACGGCGATACCGGCCCGAACACTGGCGGTATGGGAGCCTATTCTCCTGCCCCTGTGGTGACCGCTGAGGTGCACAAGCGCATCATGGACGAGGTGATCTATCCAACGGTACGCGGCATGGCAGCAGAAGGTCATCCCTACAAGGGGTTCCTTTACGCGGGTCTGATGATCGACACAGCCGGCGCACCCAAGGTTATCGAGTTCAACTGCCGCTTTGGCGATCCCGAAACCCAGCCCATCCTGCTGCGTATGAAGTCCGACATTGTTGAACTCTGCCAGGCCGCTATCGACGCCAAACTGGATCAATGCACCTCGGACTGGGAGGAACGCGCCGCCGTGGGCATTGTTCTGGCAGCGGGAGGCTATCCGGGAAGCTACAACAAAGGCGATGTTATTTCCGGCCTGCCGCAAACCGAAACAGAGGGCGAAAAGGCGTTTCACGCAGGAACCACTCTCAACGGCAATCAGGTGGTCACCAATGGCGGCCGGGTTCTTTGTGCGACGGCATTGGGCAACACAGTGACCGAAGCGCAGCAACGGGCTTACGCGCTCGCTGAAAAAATACACTGGGATGGTATGTTTTACCGCAACGACATTGCCTATCGTGCTATTGCCCGGGAAGGATCGTAACGACGCTGTTTGAATTGAAGCCCGGCCAATGACCGGGCTTTTTTATGGAGTAATGTAAGCGAGTTCGCCCAATGGGTGTAAAAGATAAACAAACAGGAACCGCCCAAATGCTGAAAAAATCTCCCTTTACTGCCATTTTCCTTCTTTTGTCCATCCTGCTTGCAAGCGCCTGCTCCCGCCACAGTCTTTACGAAACGGCTATTGGCTTTGAACGCTCAGCCGCCGGTCTTGAAGCGGCCAGCATTGCCGTGGGAGATCTCGACATCGCTTACCTCCGGAACTCCGAAGCCAACAAGGGCGACACCATTGTTCTGGTACATGGCTTTGGTGCCAACAAGGATAACTGGACCCGGCTGGCACACGAGCTAACGGATGACTTCAACGTTTATGCCATAGACCTTCCGGGCCACGGCGAGAGCAGCAAACCGCTGGACCTGGGTTACCGACTGGAAGAACAGGTCAGCCACCTTGCCCGCATTCTGGAGGCTCTGGGGATAAACCGCATGCATATGATGGGCAATTCCATGGGCGGTGCTATTACTGCTCTCTATGCTGCTTCCTATCCGGCACAGATCAAAACCGCCGTACTGTTCGATCCGGCAGGCATCCTCCAGTTTGAAAGCGCACTGGTTGATCTGGTTGTCGCTGGAGACAACCCGCTAATCCCCTCGAAACCTGGTGATTTCGAGCGCCTGATGGATTTCGCGCTTGAGGAAAAGCCCTTTGTGCCCTGGCCCATCCTTGGCGTTATGGAAGAACGGGCCATTGCCAACCGGGAGGTGAATGAAATTATCTTTGCCGCTATCAGGGACGCCGGCTTCGAACCGGATTTCCGCAATACCATTACCCGAATTGAGTCCCCTGTGCTGGTGGTGTGGGGCAAGGAGGACCGTGTCATTGATTACCGAAACGGCGAAGTCTTTGTGGACGCCATTCCCGACGCACGGCTGGAGATAATGGAGGGCATTGGCCACGCACCGATGATCGAAGCACCCGAGGAATCTGCACATCTGTTTCTGGAGTTCGCCAAACCCTACATTTCAAACACCGACTAAAACAACAGGGCAATAGGTTCTGTCGTTATCGGCTTCAACGATCGGTGAAAACAAGGTAGCCTTACGCGGAAGACAATCCGTTTTCCCTGAAAGAACCTCTCATGCCTGAAGCTATCTGGATTTCTTTTGCATTCGGCCTTGGCCTCCTGATGAAAGCCGTGGGGCTGCCGCCGCTGGTAGGCTATCTCACGGCCGGTTTCGTGCTTAGCGGACTCGCCGCCAGCCCGTCCATCGGGATCTCTGCAGAACCCACATCAGTGTTGGCTCATATCGCCCATCTGGGCGTGCTTTTGATGCTGTTTACTGTCGGTCTCAAGCTCAAATTCAAGTCGGTTGTCAGCCCGGAAGTCATCGGCGGCAGCCTGCTGCACTTTGCTATTACCTGCTTTGTATTTACTCCCGGCCTGTATCTGCTGCTAGGCATAAGCTGGTATGTGGCCTTTATGCTGGCCGTTGCCCTGTCATTCTCGTCCACCGTGCTGGCCGCCAAGGTACTGGAAAACAAGCGTGAGCTCAGAGCGTTTCACGGCCGGGTATCCATCGGCATTCTGATCATGCAGGACCTGCTTGCGCTGTTGGTGATGAGCCTGGCTGCGGGCCAGACGCCTTCGCAGTGGGCACTGATTGTTTTCGGGCTGCCACTGCTGCGACCGCTACTGTTCAAGCTGCTTGATGCCAGCGGTCACGACGAACTGCTGGTTCTGCTGGGCATGCTCCTGGCACTTGTTATCGGCGGCATGGGTTTTCAGGCAATAGGGCTCAGCTCGGAACTGGGAGCCCTCATCTTCGGTGCTATTCTTGCAAACCACCCCCGCAGCCAGGAGCTGGCGAAATCTCTGTGGAGCGTGAAGGAAATCTTTCTGGTGGGTTTTTTCCTGCAGATTGGCATAGGCGGCCTGCCTGACACCAATGCCATTGTCTTTGCCGTTGTAGCGGCACTGGTGCTGCCCCTTAAAGGGATTCTGTTCTTCTTCCTGATGCTGCTGTTCCGTCTACGCGCCCGCAGCAGTTTTCTGACATCGCTGGCCCTCACCAACTATAGTGAGTTCGGTCTGATTGTTGCCAGCATTGCTCTCCCGGAGTGGCTCGTGCCACTGGCGATAACAGTGGCGCTCTCCTTCCTGATATCGGCGCCGCTGAACCGGCTCGCACACCCATTGTATGAGCGCCTGAGCCATCGCCTCGTGCGCTTCGAAAGCCATCAGCGGCATCCCGATGAGTTACCTATTTCTCTTGGGGACACACGCGTTCTGGTTATGGGCATGGGACGCACCGGCACAGCTGCCTATGACTGGCTGAAAAACTCTGAAGCAAGGTTAATGGCACTGGACTCCGACCTTCCTAAAGTGGCAAGGCACCAGGCCAAAGGGCGAAACGTTGTCTATGCAGATGCCGAAGACAACACCTTCTGGGAAGCGCTACATATGCCATCGGTGGAAGCCGTTGTTCTTGCCATGAGCGATATAGAGGCGAAACTGATCGCGGCGCGAATGCTCAGAAAGCTGGGCTTTACCGGCTACATTGTCGCCCACACCATGTACGCGGACGAAGCTGAACGCATTTGCGAAGCCGGCGCTGACAATGCCTATCTGACCATGAGTGAAACCGGCGTTGCGCTGGCCAGCCACATTCAGGACGAACTCTCACCGGCTCTGTCCCTGGTTCCGGAGAAAGCAGGCTGAGCTCAGCCTGCCGGCAGCGCACATGTCCGGAACCCGGTGTAGACGTCGTTCCTCTGAGGCAGATAGGCCTGTCGATAGGTGCCACGAATCAGACTGGACGACGTGGCACAGCTGCCTCCGCGGCTAACCTTGTGATCACCGAACTGAAGTGTGGACATAAACGGATACATGTCTATGCAAAAGCCGTCATAGGGAAAAAACTGACTGCTGGTCCATTCCCATACCGTGCCGATCATCTGCCGGCACCCGAAAGGGCTATCGCCCGCAGGGTAATCAAAAACCGGGTTCTGAGCCATACCATTGGCATTCATATCGGCGTGACAGGGCTCCGGCGACTGATTACCCCATGGATACCCCTTGAACGATTCGCCCTTGTGGTTAGCAAGCGCCGCAACCTCCCATTCCTGTTCGGTGGGTAGCCGTCGACCCGCCCAGTGACAATAGGCTTCGGCCTCCCAGTAGCTGACGTGGGTTACCGGCGCATCCGCATTCAATGGCTGCCATTGATCAAATAATTTTTCCTGCCACTGGCCATCATGCCAGCGCCAGTAAAGCGGGTGCCGAGGCATCTTCAGCAAGGGCTCCATAGCACCGTGCACAAGAGATATATCCGTTTCTGTTCTGAGCCATTTCTGGCCCCCGAACGACCACAATTCTGGCTTTTGGTAACCGTTATCCTCTACGAAGGCCATAAACTCCTCATTGCTTACAAGGCAGCGAGAAATCGCAAACTCATCCAGACTCACCTCATGCCGGGGCTTCTCACTGTCAAATGCAAAGTCTTCCGTTGCAAAGCGTGACGACTCGCCCGGCATGCCGATCAGCCAGCGACCGGCCGGCACAACTGCATCCTGTTTCAGAGACCCGGTTGCAGAATCACCTGGAGCGGGGCGTGAGAAATTCGCCCCGGGTGGTGGCGCGTAACCAACCGTTTGACGGCACCATACCAGCGACTCTATGTGCATGTTCTGATGAAATATGGCGTAACGGCAGAGATACAGTTCGCGATCTGTCAGTGGCTTACGTTCAATGCGGTGCGCCATTTTATCGTATACATGATCGAAATAGGCCAGAGTCTTTTCAAGGCCGGGGAACAGATCACCACACCAGCGATCCTTGTGGTCGATATGAAACGAATCCCAGAGATCGTCCATGGCAGGATCAAAACTGGGATCACCATCAAGGAGATTGAAAACAAAGACCTCATAGAAAAAAGCCGCATGCCCCATTTCCCAGAGTGGCGGATTGACGCCCGGATGATAGGGTACATCCAGCTGTTTTTTATCCAGAGATGTAATCAACTCGCGCGTTCGTTGCCGTGTCAGAGCAAGCTCCGCCAGTAACTCGGCTTTATGGATCGGCTCCGCTTCCATCACGATTCCTCATGTTTGATTCGTATCAATGCTGTCAGGCCCAGACCAGCATAATCACAGGCACAGCGACGACTGTAACGATTAACGTCAGGGGCAGCCCCAGGCGCCAGTAGTCGCCGAACTCGTAGCCTCCGGGCTCCATAACCAGGGCGTTTGATTGATGACCAATGGGCGTCATAAAAGCACAGGACGCACCAACGGCAACCGCCATTAACACCGCATCGGACGGGATCTGCAACTCGCCGGCCAGGCTCAAGGCAATAGGCGCAACCACAATAGCCGCCGCTGCGTTATTTACTACGTTGGACAACAGAGTTGTGCCCACCAGAATCATAACCAGCACCGAAGCAATGGACAGATTCTCACCCAGCACCAGCATCTGCGAGGCTATCAGAGCTGCGCCACCGGTGCTTTCCATGGCCTGGCCGACCGGTATCATGGCCGCCAGCAGAACGATCACCGACCAGTCAATTGCCTTGTAGGCCTCCGCCGCAGACATAAGATTCACGAGTACCATGGCTACAGCCCCGGCCACCAGAGCAACGGGGGCGGAAAGCAGGCCTGTCACAATAACCGCAATACTGGCCAGAAAAATGCCGGATGCCATCGCAGTGTTTCGGGGCGACCCCAGCCTCAACCCCCGCTCTGCCAGTGGCAGACAGCCGAGCTCTGCCAGGGTTCCGCTCAGAGAATCCTCAAAGCCCTGAACCAGCAATATATCGCCCGCATTGAACCTTATATCTCCAAGGCGTCGCTTCAGCCGATAACCCAGCCTTGCTACGGCAACAATGTTGAGCTGATTGCGCTCCCGTAACTTCAGCCTGTTCGCCGTCTGCCCTACCAGAGAGGACTCCGGAGCAATAACGGCTTCCACCAGATACAGCTCCCCCTTTGCTATTCGGGCTGAAGCACTCTCATCATACTTTTCGCTTTCTCCATTAGCGCCATCGCTGATGCCGTCAACTTTTTCTCTTCCGCTGTTTTCATCCGATTCTTCATCGTCTACAGCCTGGTTGGCGAGTTCAAGCCCGGTTTTATCGAGAAATACCTGCAAGCTGGATGTGTCTGCCTCAATCAGCAACACATCTCCTTCACGCAAAATTTTATAGGTGGACGGAACAGCCTGTACCTTCTCATCACGAATCAGGGCGAGAACAACAATATCCGCTTCGTCTCCCGCCGCTGCCAGAAGGCTGTGCAACGTTGAGCCTGCGTGATCTGAATCTTTTGGCAGGCGAAGCTCTGTCAGATATTCGCCAACACTGAAAAGCTTCGCATCAGCAGCACTCTGTTCCCGGCGGGGCGTCAAACGCCAACCGACCAGCGTGATGAACGCAATACCCGCAAGCGTAATCGCCACGCCGACCGGCGCAAAATCGAACAACCCGAAGGTGCCGCTCTCACGATAGGATGCAATGATGATATTGGGTGGTGTACCGATCAGTGTCATGGTTCCGCCCAACAAAGAGCCGAACGCCAGAGGCATCAACAGCAATGATGGCGAGCGCCCCGCTTCCCGCGACATCCAGATTGCTACCGGCATCAATAATGCCAGAGCACCTACATTGTTGATAAAGCCTGAGCAAAGAGCCACTACGCTGGTCAGCGTGAGCACCTGCAGTGTGGGCCGGTGGCCAATCTTCCCCAGCAGGCGCGCGATGTTATCTACCACGCCGCCATTCACTAGCCCCTGGCTGATAACCAGAACGGCCGCCACCGTAATCACAGCCGGGTGACCAAAACCGGCAAACAGCTCTTCGGCTGGCACCAGCCCGCTAATGGCGACCGCCAGCAAGGCAAGCATAGCTACCACATCAAAGCGAACGCGGTTCCACACAAACATGGCAAGGGTGATTCCGAGCACCGCAAATACAATGCCTTGCTCGATACTCAAGGGCAGTCTCCTGTTCTTTATAAGGTTACAGAATATAACAAAGTGGGGACAAAGTAGCGCAGGTGCGTATTCTCCGGCTAATACAACAGACACACTGAAAATGTCAGGTTTCTATACAGTTTTATATCGCGCAAAGTACATGCAATTCGCAAGTAGCTGTATAACCGTACCTATATACCTGCTGGTACAGATCCTGCCTGTATAACAGCTATTCAAAATGATAATCCTGGCTGTACAGAGCAGCCATGGCGGGCCACACAGGACAGTGGCCGGATTCTTCGCAGTACCGGTTAATCAACGTAATCCTGAGCGGCTGGCAGTCCCATTTCCAAGGCACAACTCCCGTGGAGGTTTGCCATGATGGAAAAGCGACCGCTTGTTTGGTTGTCAGCGGCAAACAGCAACAACTGCGCACGAAAGGAACTGGAAGCAAACTGGAATCTGATCGATTTCAATCTTGATGAGCCAGTACCCCTTTTTAATCAAGTTTCGAACGGGGCCAAAGTTGGCGTGCTGGAATTCCCAAGCCTGTCACGAGACAACATGCCCTGGCCGGAAAGCTGGCTCGAAATGCTTGATCTGAACTACTGGGTCGCAATCGCTCCCCAGCAACCTGTTAGCGGAACGCGCGCTGCCAGGCTCATTGTTCGCTACTGTTCTGATTTTCATACATTACCTGTGGACTATAAGCGCCTCGACACAGTACTCGGGCACCTGTGGGGTATGGCGACGATTCTGGAGCCTGCTGGCAGCCTTAACGATGACTACCAGAATCTCGCATTACTGGGGGATTCTCAGTCCATCCAACATGTCCGCAACCTGCTCCGGCGCTTTTCGACAACTCTGGAACCGGTGTTGATTTCCGGTGAGAGCAGCACCGGGAAGGAGGCGGCCGCTCGATTCCTTCATTCGCACTCGGCCCGTGCAGCAGGCCCACTCGTTATCATTAACTGCGCAGCCTTGCCCACCACTCTCACCCAGAGTGAGCTGTTTGGTTATGAAAAAGGAGCCTTCACCAGCGCTCTGAGTTCGCGCCAGGGACGGCTTGAACAGGCCAATGGCGGCTCGGTAGTGCTCTCCGGCATTAACGAACTGCAGCTTGAGCAACAGTCCGCACTCCTGCGGTTTCTTCAAGAAGGCAAGGTTGAGCGTGTGGGCGGTAGCGCCCAGATACCGGTTGATTGCCGAATTATTACAACCACCAGCGAGCCCTTAGGGGACCTTATTGAACTCGGGCGCTTTCGAAGTGATGTTTACTTCCGGCTTGGCAGTCTTGAAGTAAAGCTTCCCGCTTTAAAAGAACGGCGAGAAGATATACCGATCCTCGCCCGTTCATTGCTGGACGCAACGTGTCAGGAAGCCGAGCCAAAAAAACTCAGCAAAGGAGCTAACCAGAGCCTGCTGACCCACTCTTGGCCTGGCAACCTCCAGGAGTTGCAGAATCGCCTGCGGCAAGCGTGGTTGCTAAGCGATCAGCTTGTTATCGAGGCGTCAGACCTCGGGCTCTCCCTGCCCGTACCTGGCTCTGATGCGGCCTCAAACCTCAGCCTCAAAGAGTTTCGTGCCAGAGCCGACAGACAGGCGCTGCGGTGCAGCCTCAGACTGGCAAACCACAACATATCTGAGGCCGCCAGACTCCTGAACATATCGAGAGTGTCACTGTACCGACTCATGGACAGATACGACCCACGTCCGCATAACCGAAATACTCAAAAACGGCCTCACCGAAAGGGGGATTTAACATGACGATCCAAGCTCGGCTAATACTCTCCCTGAGCGTTAGCCTGATTCCCATAAGCAGTATCGCAAAACCGGAATACAACGAGGCGGACATCGCATCCGCCCAGGCCGAGGAATACAAAGAACAAGCCTCGGATATTGCCTCTATCACTTCTGACCGGGGTATTGTCACCCACCCCGGGCGCTTCACCATTGAGCCCTCATTTTCTCACGCCCACAGTAACGCAACGCAGGTCGCGGTGGAGGGTTACACCGTGATTCCTGCTCTGCTGATAGGTTTGATAAATATCTCAGAAATCCAGCGGGATATTTTTGTCGGGGCCCTGTCACTTAAATATGGTTTTACCAGCAGATTTGAAGCCGCTTTGCGGGTGCCCTACCTGAGCATTCAGGAAGATCTTCGGGAACGACAGGCGTTCGAAGGGACCCCGGTAGATACACTGCGAGAGTCTTCAGGCGAAGGCCTGGGCGACGTGGAGCTGTCCGTGCGCTACCAACTCAATGATGGCCTGAAGGGCTGGCCTTATGTCATTGGCTCCTTCCGGGTAAAAGCGCCGACCGGAGATAGCCCATACGACGTCGATCAACAGGTTATTAACGATAGCCAGGGCAACCCCATCGGAATTGAGCTTGAAGAGCGACCAACAGGCTCGGGGTTCTGGTCTTTTGAGCCGGGGGTCTCATTCATCTACCCGTCGGATCCTGCAGTTCTCTATGGCAACCTCAGCTACGTTTATACTCTGAAGGACGAAAAGGGCTATGAGAATGGTAATACCGTTGATCCGGGCGATGTAATCCGGTTCGGTTTTGGTATGGGTTTCGCCTTTAATGATCGGACTTCTTTCAGTCTGGGCTACGATCACTCAATTATCCGAAAGACCACTTACGAGCGCGACATCGACCTGTTCAGTGCTAACTTCGACAGCATCCAGATCGGTTCACTGGCATTCGGGCTATCTCAGCGGCTAACACCCAGCACAACACTGAGCCTTACCGTCAATGTAGGGGTGACAGAGAATGCTCCGAACACTGAGATCACCCTGAAACTGCCAATCAGTCTCTAGAACTTGCGGGCGTTTACGCTCAGATGATCAATGACCAAGAAATTGTAGGATGGGGGCGCGCAGGTTATCGGGCATACGATAGCCTGTCCCCAGATTATTCAGCTCAATGTTCAGTTGTCGCGCATTCTGGATAACGGAGCTATTCAGGTCGTTCTGGATCAGTGTCATCCACCCACCATCGTTCGAGGTGGCTGAGACAAGCGCCTGCCCACTCTGTCCGGAGTTGATAATACCAAGCACAGTCTCCACCCTATGCGGCATAGCCTTACCGCTGACCAACTGATTCAGATTCGGGATGGTCAGACGATTGATCGCCAGGGTTTCGCCGTTCACAGAAACCACTTGCTCAAGCCCGATCGAAATCTCCAGATTCTCCAGACTGAAACCACCTCTCTGCGTGGCCAGCTCATCGTCACTCAGAGCCGGAGCTAAAAATATTCCATCGGCCACTGCGGGCATTTCCGCAATTCCGAAAGCAATGACCAGTCCTGTAATTGCACATCGCGAAAGGCTGACCATGGCGTTACCACTCCCTGGTTGATGGCCAATATGGCAGCGTATGACCGAGTGATGGTCCGTCCTGTCCTTTGAAAAGCGGTGCCCGGACAATCTGCGGCCAGTTTCCATCGGTAAAGAACTTGCTACGCCCCTGCTGTATATCACTGCGAATAACAAAGGCTGCACCATTCCAGTACTCTTCAAACTCCACTCTGGAGTATGCTTTAAGCCCTCGGGCGGGGTCGCCAACAAACACCTCAGTCTCACTGATCCCCTTGATGACAACAAAGTGTCGGAAGCCGTTCAGATTCAAGAGGACAATGACCGGAAGACGAACCTTGTCCCGCAAACCCGCAAGCGGCATACGAAAGCCATCAGCCTGATATCCTTCAGATTCCAGAAACCGTTTCATATCCAGCATGGAGAAACCTTCCTGGCGAACCTTTTCCGGATCTGCCAACGAGAACATTCCCGAGAAGACTTCCTGCTCCGTAACTTCGTGGTCGTAATGATAGGTCAGTAGCGATGCAATCGCGGCAGAGCCACAACTGAAGTCGTACTGCTGCTGCATAACCGAGCTGAAACGCTGTTCCTTGAAACTGCGAACCTCCACCTGAAGCCCGCCACTCAGCCCCGGCAAAATGACGGTGCCAGCAAAAGCAGTGGACCAGAGCATCGCAGCACCCGCTATAAATATAACAAGCCTACGCTTCACCATGGCCCACCTCCTGTCAGCGATTGATAAGAATATTTACCTGAGTGCTGTCCTGAATCACCACCTGGTTACCCGTGTTCTGGATGACCGTGGCAATACCACTCATATTCCCGAATGCCTGATCTGAGATCATGTTATTGCCGGTCACTGAAGGCCCCGACAACGTATTTCCGGTGACCATCGCGCTCTGTTGATTGTCATTGAGCTGCAACTGGACAGGAACTCCCTGACGACCACTGGATTGCTCCAGTTGATCTGCACTCATCGGGGGCTGGCTCATCCATTCTTCAGCTGCCGTTCCGGCAGCTGGCCCCATGACAGCGAATAGACAGGCGATCCTCAGGATCCCTCTGATGACGTTAGTCATGACACGCCTCCCGGCAGGAACCGGGCCACACCCCGAGGTGCGGCCCGCCTTGCTCACTGAGCGCCGCCACCGCCAGCGGACAGGTTGGACATGACACTCACGTTGGCCTGGGTAACACTACCCACGCCGGCGTTCTGGGCAAAGGCACCAACGCCCGTGAAATTAGCAGAACCTCCCGAGATCTCGTTGGAAGCGCGAGCTTCTGTATAGGCGCGCTTACCATTGGCATCGCCATAGGTCATGGTGGTTCCACTGACCGTACCGTCAAGGTCAGCATCGTTCATGAACACCTCCAGCGACACGTTCAGCTCGGTAACACTGTTGTCAGAGCTGTCACTGCTGTCGCTGTTGTAGGAGTCAGTGGCATTGGTGGAGCTATCTGAACTGTCACTGTTGCCGCTGTCAGCGATCTTGAACGAATCGTTGACGTTGGTGCTGTTATCGGAATTATCGGAGTTGTCCGAATTATCCGAGTTATCACTGTTATCGGAATTGTCGGAGTTATCTGAATTATCCGAGTTGTCCGAGTTATCCGGATTGCCGCTGTCGGCAATCTTGAACGCGTCGTTCACGTTTGTGCTGTTGTCCGAATTATCGGAGTTATCCGAGTTATCACTGTTATCGGAATTGTCAGAGTTGTCTGAATTATCCGAGTTGTCGGACATATCATTTCCACTGTCAGCAATTTTGAACGAGTCGCTGACATTGGTGCTGTTGTCTGAACTGTCGGAATTATCCGAGTTGTCGGAATTGTCGGAGGCATCGGAATTATCCGAGTTGTCCGAAGCATCCGTATTGCCGCTGTCGGCAATCTTGAACGAATCAGCAACATCCGTGCTGTTGTCTGAATTGTTCGAGTTGTCGGAATTATCCGAATTGTTGGACGCATCAGAATTATCCGAGTTGTCCGAGGCATTCGTGTTGCCACTGTCGGCAATCTTGAATGAATCAGCAACATCCGTACTGTTGTCTGAATTGTTCGAGTTATCAGAGCCGTCCGAATTATCGGAGTTGTTGGTGTTCGTGGAGTTGTCGTTGCCGGAGTCGGTGTTGCCGGACTGATCGTTGTTGGCAGTAGAGGTATTATCCGCATTGGTATTCGGATCTCCGTCTCCACCCTGATCCGCAAAAGCGAAACCGGACACACCCAGACTCATGGCAATGGCCGCTGCTAGCAATCCCTTCCTGGTATTCATGATGTCGTTTCCTTCTAGGTTATTGGCTTTTTAAGGGATCCGACCCAACCCGCTAGCCTTCGGGTAAGCCAAGGTCCAGACCCACACCAAGAAGGTAGCGATTCCCATGCCAAAATAATGTTGGAAGGCCCAAGCTTTTATTTTTAATGGGAATTTCAGAGCTATCCTCAAGGCAAAGCAACATTTCCAGAGACAGGAACTGTTTCAGGAATGAAACAGTATGGTTACAGACAAAGTAGAGAACTTAAGGTTTACGCCGCAATTTCAGACACATACGGAAATCTGGCAGTGTAAAAAAACAAAAACCCCGCAAACTGTCTCCAGCTGCGGGGTTTTTGTGCTCCCGGAACAAGCCCGGGAGCGGGGGTACGATAAACCGTTCGATTAGCCGAACTGGTTCATGGTGTTGTCTGAACCACCGGCTTTCAGCGCAGCATCACCTGCGAAGAATTCCTTGTGGTCGTCACCGATGTTGGAACCAGCCATATCCTGGTGCTTAACAGTGGCGATGCCCTGACGGATTTCTTCACGCTGTACGCCTTTAACGTACGCAAGCATGCCTTCTTCACCGAAGTAACCTTTGGCCAGGTTGTCAGTAGACAGGGCCGCAGTGTGGTATGTCGGCAGAGTGATCAAGTGGTGGAATACACCGGCTTCACGGGCAGCATCGCGCTGGAAGTTGGCTGTCCACTCATCGGCCAGCTTGCCCAGCTCAGTGCTGTCGTACTCCTGGCTCATCAGCTTGGCGCGGTCGTAGGCAGATACGTCCTTGCCTTCTTTCTGCATTGCGTCAAATACCTGCTGACGGAAGTTCAGAGTCCAGTTGAAGGAAGGGCTGTTGTTATAAACCAGCTTGGCATCGGGAACCACTTCCTTGATGCGGTTTACCATGGCAGCGATCTGACCAACGTGCGGCTTCTCGGTCTCGATCCACAGCATGTCAGCGCCGTTCTGCAGGCTGGTGATACAGTCCAGAACTACACGATCTTCGCCAGAGCCTTCTTTGAACTGGAACAGGCCAGAAGCCAGACGCTTGGGCTTAACCAGCTTACCGCCCTGCTTGATCACAACGTCGCCATTGTTGATGTCTGCAGCATTTTCGATAATGTCGCCATCGATGAAGCTGTTGTACTGGTCACCCAGGTCGCCCGGCTCGTTGGTGACAGCGATTTGCTTGGTCAGGCCAGCACCCAGTGAGTCAGTACGGGCAACGATCACACCGTCGTCAACACCCAGCTCAAGGAACGCCAGACGAACAGCGTTGATCTTGGACAGGAAGTCGGCGTGGGGAACGGTTACTTTACCGTCCTGGTGGCCACACTGCTTCTCGTCAGAAACCTGGTTCTCGATCTGGATGCAGCACGCACCCGCTTCGATCATCTGCTTGGCCAGCAGGTAGGTCGCTTCGTCGTTACCGAAACCGGCATCGATGTCGGCAATGATCGGCACAACGTGAGTTTCGTGGTTGTCGATCTGTTTGATCAGCTCTGCTGCTTTGGCATCGTCACCGGCTTTTTCAGCAGCTTCAAGATCGCGGAACAGATGGTTCAGTTCCCATGCGTCAGCCTGGCGCAGGAAAGTGTAAAGCTCTTCGATCAGACCAGAAACTGCAGTCTTCTCGTGCATGGACTGGTCAGGCAGCGGGCCGAACTCGGAACGCAGGGCAGCAACCATCCAGCCAGACAGATACAGGTAACGACGCTTGGTAGAACCGAAGTGCTTCTTGATGGCAATCATCTTCTGCTGACCAATAAAGCCGTGCCAGCAACCCAGAGACTGGGTGTACTGCGACGAGTCTTTGTCGTAGTTCGCCATGTCTTCACGCATGATTTTTGCGGTGTACTTGGCAACATCCAGACCGGTCTTGAATTTGTTCTGGGCGCGCATACGTGCAGCATGCTTGGGGTTGATAGCGTTCCAGGTCGG
>NZ_JBLXHQ010000012.1:0-122055 GCF_048259445.1 Marinobacter sp.
GGATCAGATCGATGGGAACCTGTCGCAACTCACCGTCGTGGTCTTTCAGTTCCTGATCCAGGTTAACCCTGGATCCGGCCAGCAGGGCTCCCAGCCCGCGCTCGCCCAATCCTCGTTTCTTCGCCGCCATGGTGTCAGTCATTCTTCCCGTTGATAGTCGTTGTGCATCTTTTAAGCATCTTTTAAAAGAGACAGGCCGCCATGTTACACCGCAACCTCGGCAGATGTCTTTTCTGCCCTGTGGCGGCGCACCATTTCTCCGGCCAGGGCCAGGTAAGCAATAGCACCCTTTGATGTCTTATCGTATTTCAGGGCCGGCATGCCGTAACTGGGCGCTTCAGCCAGACGCACGTTGCGGGGGATGACAGCGCGATAGACCTTATCCCCGAAATACTCGGTAAGCTGGCCGGACACATCCAGAGTAAGACTGTTTCGCGGGTCATACATGGTTCTGAGAATGCCTTCAATTTCCAGATCCGGATTGACCGTTTCCTTGATCTGCTCCACGGTATTCATCAGTGCCGCCAGGCCTTCCAGTGCATAGTACTCACACTGCATGGGGATAAGCACCGAGTCGGCCGCAGAAAGCGCATTCACGGTTAACAGGCTGAGTGAAGGCGGGCAGTCAATCAGAACGTAGTCGTAATTATCCCGGACGCTGTTAATGGCCAGCCTCAGCCGGTGCTCACGGCCAATTTCGTTCATCAGCGCCACTTCCGCCGCTGTCAGGTCGCCGTTCGAGGGCATGATATCGAAGCCGGAAGCTTCCGCATGGACGATGACTTCGGCCGCGGTCGCTCGTTTGGTGAGCAGGTCGTACCCTGATAGTTCGAGCCCGCTTTTATCCACACCACTGCCCATGGTGGCGTTGCCCTGGGGATCCATATCCACCAGCAGAACCCGACGCTTGGTGGCGGCCAGTGAGGCGGCAAGATTGACGCAAGTGGTGGTTTTGCCAACACCACCCTTCTGATTGGTCACTGCAATCACGCGCGCCATCTCTCGCCTCCTCATTATTGAATACAGTTACTGCTCTGCTCGGGTCACGACCAGCAGGTGTCTCTCACCGCCGGCGCCGGGAACTTCAAGGGAATGGCTGGATGATACCCGCCAGCCGGCAGGAAGGGCAGCTACCTCATCATCCGGATACTGGCCTTTCATGGCAAGGAAACTGCCATCATGTGCCAGCAGATCGCCACACCAGTCCACCAGGTTATCCAGCGCGGTAAACGCACGACTACTTATCCGGCTGAACGGTTGTTCTGGCTTGCAGTCTTCGGCCCTGCCATGGATTACATCCACGTTTTTCAGGCCCAGCTCCAGTACACACTGATTCAGAAAACGGGTTTTCTTGCCATTGCTGTCCAGCAGGGTGAAGCGCGTTTCCGGCATCACAATAGCCAGAGGGATACCCGGTAAGCCTCCGCCGGCGCCGACGTCGAGCAAATGCTCCGTGGTTACCCAAGGCAGAATGCTGAGGCTGTCGAGCAACTGTCGGGAGACCATCTCCCCCTCGTTGCGCACAGCCGTGAGGTTGTAAGCCTTGTTCCACTTGTTGAGCAAAGCCAGAAATGCGAGCAACCGGCATTGCTGCTCGTCGCTGAAGGGAAGCTGCATGTCCGCCAGCCCCTCCCGGAGCTGACGTTGCCAGAGTGTTTGGGTCATGGCGGTGTTCAGGCGCTCTGCTTACGCAGAAGCTCACGCTTTTTCAGATTCACCAGAATCTGCGAGATCGCGGCGGGTGTAACACCCTGAATTCGGGAAGCCTGAGCCACCGTTTCCGGGCGAACCTCTTTCAGCTTCTGTTTTATCTCATTGGACAGGCCGCCGATCACATCGTAATCCAGGTCTATGGGCAGCACGGTGTTCTCGTTCCGACGCAGGCGCTCAATTTCTTCCGTCTGGCGTGAAATGTAACCTTCGTACTTGATCTCGATTTCCACTTGCTCCGCCACAACAGGGTCATCCGCCTGAGCAGCACCAATCTCCGCAATATGGCTGTAAACCACCTCCGGGCGACGGAGCAGCTCTGCCAGAGTGTGATCCCGGGTCATCGGCTGCTTGAGAAAGCCATTGGCGCGCTCGCCCGCCTCGGTTGCAGGATGAACACGGGTGGTCTCCAGGCGTTTTCGCTCGGTTGCTATGGCCTCAAACTTGTCATTGAATTTCTGCCAGCGCTCATCGTCGACCAGGCCGAGTTTGCGGCCGGTTTCGGTCAATCGAAGATCGGCGTTGTCTTCGCGCAGAATCAGACGGTACTCGGCCCGGCTGGTAAACATGCGGTAAGGCTCGCTGGTGCCCATGGTGATCAGATCGTCCACCAGCACACCAAGATAAGCCTCGTCCCGGCGTGGATACCATTCACTCTTATCCTGTGAGCGCAGTGCCGCGTTAATGCCCGCGAGCAAGCCCTGGGCTCCGGCTTCTTCATAACCGGTAGTGCCATTGATCTGGCCGGCAAAGTACAGGCCCTGGATGAATTTGGTTTCCAGGGTGTGGCGCAGGTCCTGCGGGTTCAGGTAATCGTATTCGATGGCGTAGCCCGGCCGTGTGATATGGGCATTTTCAAAGCCCGGAATCGTACGGACTGCCGCAAGCTGGATATCAAACGGCAGGCTGGTAGAAATGCCATTGGGGTAGAGCTCATGGGTAGTCAGGCCTTCGGGCTCCACAAAAATCTGGTGCGAATCCTTGTCGGAAAAGCGGTTCACCTTGTCTTCTATTGACGGGCAGTAGCGCGGCCCCACACCTTCGATATTACCGCCGAACATGGGCGAACGATCAAAGCCACTGCGGATAATATCGTGGGTCTGCTCAGTGGTGCGGGTTACGTAACAGCATACCTGCTCTGGGTGCTGATCCCGGCTGCCAATAAAAGACATCACCGGCGTGGGACTGTCACCCCACTGCTCCTGCATCACGGAAAAATCGACACTGCGGGCATCAATGCGCGGCGGTGTACCGGTTTTCAGCCGGCCCACGTTAAAGGGCAGCTCCCGTAAACGCTGAGCCAGTGCATTGGCAGGCGCATCGCCGGCGCGACCACCGGCGTGGTGCTGCATACCAATGTGGATAACGCCACCCAGGAAGGTGCCGGTTGTCAGTACCACAGTTTTGGCATTGAACCGGATGCCGGTCTGGGAAACAACGCCGGTAACCTGATCGTTTTCAACAATCAGATCGTCTGCAGCCTGCTGGAACAACGTCAGGTTGGGCTGGTTTTCCAGAGTGTGGCGGATCGCTGCCTTGTAAAGAACCCGGTCCGCCTGGGCACGGGTGGCCCGCACTGCAGGACCTTTACGGCTATTGAGCACACGAAACTGGATACCGGCTTTATCGGTCGCCTGCGCCATGGCTCCACCAAGTGCGTCAATTTCCTTTACCAGATGGCTTTTGCCAATGCCCCCGATAGCAGGGTTGCAGGACATCTGGCCCAGAGTTTCGATGTTGTGAGTCAGCAGCAGGGTTTGCGAGCCCATGCGCGCCGCCGCGAGCGCGGCTTCGGTACCAGCATGGCCGCCACCAATGACAATTACATCGAAACGCGTTGGAAAATCCACAGTTCACCTCGGAATTCGGGGGATAAAAACAGGGCGGCGAGTATAACGTTTCACCCGTGAAAATGCAGTCTGGATGTGCAAATTTTAACCAGAAGTGCCTGCAGATAAAAGCTGCAAGGGAAGATGCCACCGTGAAACCTCCTCCTCCGTACAGATTTTTTCCGTGTGAAAATCGAATTTACCGGGTTTTCATGGGCTTGGCCGGCTCTTCTCATAAAAACTATTAATAAAGTTATCCACATGAAAAGGCACTTATCAGACCGACTCCATTGACCATTAACCACATGATTTAATTATCTTTTAAAAAAACTATTCAAAGCTTATACGCAGCTTATCCAACTAATTATCCACAGTTTTTGAGCCTGTTCCGGCCCTCAGACGCCACACGGCTATTAACACAAGCCCGTTGGCCAGAGACAGCAGCAGCAAGAACCCCGGAATGCTCACGCCAAGAGCCCCGAGTACAAGAATTCCCGCAAGTGCACTCACCACCATGAAAAGTGCATTGATAACATTCAGAGCCGCAATAATTCGCGCCCGTTTCTGTTGTGGGGTTTCATGCTGGATAAAAGCATAGAGGGGCACAATGAACAGACCGCCGCATACTCCGATGCCAGCCAGATCGATCAATACCCGGATGTAAACCGGATCTGTCACCAGCGTCCACCAGGTGGACGGCTCCGGGTTTGCAGGCACCGCAAAGAACAGATCCGCTCCCAGCAGAGTCAGACCTAGAGCCCCCCAAGGCACTGGCGCCAGAGTAATACGATGCCGGGTCAGGCGTTCACACATCATCGAGCCGATAGAGATGCCCACAATAAACATGGATAGCAGCAATGTGACCACGGTCTCATCGCCCTGAAGATTGCTGCGCGCAAAATTGGGAAACTGGGTGAGGTAGGCAGCGCCAAGAAACCAGAACCAGGAAATGGCAAGGATCGCCCAAAAAACCGGTTTGCGCTCGGCCGCTACGCCCATCAAGCGCCAGGTTTCCAGAACCGGCCGGAAGCGCACCGTCAACCCGGTGCTATCAGCGCCGGTTTCTGGCACCTGCCGGGCCGCCAGATAACCAAGAACAGACATCACAAGCACGCCTGTCGCCGTGAGTTTTGCTGATGCCTCCAGGCCCATCAACAAACCGGCCGCAATGGTGCCCAGCAAAATGGCCACAAAAGTGCCCATGCTGACCAGGCCATTGCCTCCCACCAGCTCATCATCGCCAAGAACCTGGGGCAAAATGGCGTACTTTACCGGCCCGAAGAAGGTGGACTGGGTGCCCATCAAAAATAGCAGCAGCAGTAGTCCCTCGTACCAGCCAAACCAGAGCGCCAAAGCCGCGATAGCCATAATGCCTATCTCTGCCAGCTTTACCTTGCGGATGATCGCTGCTTTCTCATAGCGGTCGGCCATCTGCCCGGCAATACCGGAGAACAGGAAAAACGGCAGGATAAACAGGAAGGCCGCCAGATTGACCACCGTGTTCACAGAGAGCCCGAGCAAGCCGGTAGTCTGATAGGTAATCAATAGCAGCAGAGCATTTTTATAGAGATTGTCGTTGAACGCACCGGAAAACTGGGTGAGATAAAACGGGAGAAAGCGCCGCTGCCCCAGTAAACGGAACTGACTGTGTGTGGCCATGGAAACATCCGGGTTGCTGGGTTGCGCCAGACCTTGCACTAATCCGGCGAGATGGCCTGAGGCAGAGCTGCCTGGCGTTCCAGTTCATGTTCAATCGCGCTGGCCGATTTGGCAAATCCGGCAAGCAGATTGTATAGCACCGGAATGATAAACAACGTAAGCGTCGTCGCAAAAATCAACCCGCCCAGAATCACCATACCAATCGCCGCCCTGCTTTCGGCACCCGCACCCGTTGCAATAACCAGAGGCACCGCACCGAAAACCGTGGATATGGTGGTCATCAGTACCGGCCGGAAACGCAAGGACGCGCCTTCCAGAATTGCGTCTTTTACCTCATAGCCTTTATCACGGAGCTGGTTGGCAAACTCCACGATCAATATGCCATTTTTAGACATCAGCCCCAGCAACATAATGATTCCTATCTGGCTGTAGATGTTGAGGCTGATACCGCTCCACCAGAGCGCCAGCAGTGCGCCGGTCACAGCCAGTGGCACCGGAAGCATGATGATAAGAGGGTGAATCCAGCTTTCAAACTGGGCCGCCAGCACCAGGAACACAATAATGAAGGCAAGCCCGAAAGTGACATAAATCGCAGCGGAAGAATCCTGGAATTCCCGGGACAACCCCCGGTAACTCACCCGTGCTTCCGGTGGCAGGTTATCCACAGACAGCTTGTTCAGGTAGGTCAGCGCCGAGCCAAGGTCATAACCATCCGCCAGAGAGGCACTGATGATCACTGCCGGCAGCCGATCAATACGCCGTAAGTCCGGATTTGCGCCTACTTCCTCAACGGATACAAGTGCCTGCAGGGGTATAAGCGCACCGCCTTCTCTCGGCCGCAGAAAAATTTGCCCCAGATCTGCGGGGGTGGCACGGTCAGCATCGGCCGCCTGCACAATCACATCGTATTCGCGGCCACGATCCAGATAGGTCGTCACCTGCCGTGAAGCAAGCATGGTTTGCAGGGTCAGACCCACGTCCTCGACGGTTATATCCAGGTCTGCGGCCCGCTCACGGTCGATTGTCAGTCGCAGTTCCGGACGGGTCAGTTCAAAGTCGGTTTCAAGGTTCAGCAAATCCGGATTGTCTTTCGCCCGCTCCACGATTTCCTCGCTCCAGGCCTGAACCGATTCGTAGTCCGGACCGGCAATGACAAACTCCACCGGCTGGCTGAACCCTCGCTGGCCCAGCCCCGGAGGGTTCACGGCTACGATCCGGATACCGGTAACCTCACTCAGCTTATCCCGCATCTCGCTGGTGATTTGCTGTTGCTTGATGTCCCGCTCTTCCCAGGGCACAAGGCCCATGATCATGAAGGCATTATCTTCTTCATCACGAAAACCGACGATCGAGAGCAAACGACTGGCTACGCCAGACTCGATGTAGGGCAACAGCTTTTCTTCTGCCTTGCGGACAAAATGATCCGTGAACTCGACGGTCGAACCCCGTGGAGCACTGGCAGGCATGATGATAACGCCGCGATCTTCAGTCGGCGCCAGTTCCTGGGGCAGTTTCGGATAAATCATAACCGCAACAATCAGCCCCACGATGCCCAGACCAATCAGTAAGCCGGGCTGATTCAGGGAGAAGCGCAACAGTCGCTCGTACCCCCGGGTCAGGCCATTCAGAACTTTTTCGCTCGCCGCCCATAAGCGATGCCCCTCAACTGTTTCCGGGCTGTGTTTCAGCCATTTTGAGCACAGCATGGGCGCGAGGGTGAGCGCAACCAGGCTGGACATAACCACGGCAGCTGCAAGGGTGAAGCCGAATTCCGCAAACAGGCGACCAATATTGCCCCCCATGAACGAAATGGGCACAAATACCGCCACCAGCGTCAGAGTCGTGGCAATAACGGCAAACGCTACTTGCTTGGCACCGCGATAGGAAGCCAGCAGCGGCGGCTCACCCGCGTCTATGCGGCGCTGGATGTTTTCCAGCATCACAATCGCATCGTCCACCACCAGGCCTATAGCCAGGATTACCGCCAACAGTGTCAGCACGTTGATGGAAAAACCCAGAAAGCCCAGACCGATAAAAGCACCGATGACGGCAACCGGAATAGTCACCGCCGGAATCAGCGTAGCCCGCCAGGACCTGAGGAAAAGGAAGATCACCAGAATCACCAGGGAGACAGCAATCGCGAGTGTAATGACCACTTCCTTGATGGAGGCACGAATAAAAATAGATTCGTCATAACTCTCAGCGATTGTTATTTCAGGCGGCAGGGTTTCCCGAATCTTTTTCAATTCCGCCTTGACCGCGTCAGACACAGCGACCGTATTGGCTTTGGACTGGCGAATAACTCCCATACCGATCGCTGTCTGGCCATTGGCACGAAGGCGACCAACGTCGGATTCCACTCCCATATAAACGTTTGCAACCTCGCCCAGACGCAGCAAATCGTTATTGTTTCTACGGATGACCAGTTCGCGGAATTCTTCCACAGTAGATAATCGGCCTTCGGCCCGAACGGTGAAGTTACGGGTGGACGAGTCGACCGAGCCTGCCGGCAACTCCACGTTGTTAGCGCGCAGTGCTCTTTCCACTTCCGCCACGGTGATGTTTCTGGCCGCCAACCTTTCTCTGTCCAGCCACACCCGAATGGCATACCGTCGTTCACCGCCGATGCGCACGTCTGCAACGCCATCCAGAACGGACAGACGGTCAGCCAGAGCGCGATCTGCAAAGTCACTTAACTCAGCACTGTCCCAGAGATCACTGCGTAGTGTTACCCACATCATCGGACGAGCATCAGAATCCGCCTTACGCACAACCGACGCGTCCGCCTCGTCGGGGAGCTGGTCAGCAACCCGCGAAACGGCATCACGAACGTCGTTGGCGGCGATATCCACATCCCGGGATGTGGAAAATTCTATACTGGTTCGTGATTCGCCCTGCTCAGTGGAAGATTCAATTGACCGGATACCTTCAATGCCGCTGATGGCACCTTCGATCACCTGAGTGATCTGTGTATCCACAACTTCTGCGGCAGCACCCGTATAGTTGGTGGAAATGGACACCACCGGAGGATCTATATCCGGGTACTCACGAACTGGCAGGCCAAGCAGGGCCGCCAGACCAAACACAACAATCAGAAGGCTGAGAACCGTTGCAAAAACGGGGCGTTTTATGGAGACATCAGAAAGGATCACAGTCAGGAATCCACTGACTTGGCGAAGCGGTTATCCGGTATGGCATTATCCTCATCCACCACCCGAATCCGGTTGCCGCTGCTCAGGCGATCCTGCCCGGTAACGATCACTTTATCCTCGAGGCTCAAACCCTCAGCCACTTCCACACGGCCGGGCGTTCTCGAACCGAGAACGACGGAGATACGCCGTGCAATGCCATCCTCGGCCACAAACACATATTTCTCGTCACCGCGCAGCATCACCGCCTGCTCAGGAATCAGAAGTGCCTGCCGCTCTCTCAGGGTCAGAGTTGCGGAGATGAACTGTCCGGGGCGCAGTTTGCCCTCGGGATTGTCAAGCAAAGCCCTTACAGGAAGCGTCCGGCTGAGCTCATTGATGCGGGAGCCCAGCTCGGTGAGTTCTCCGGAAAAACGGGTATCCAGAAAAGCGGGTGAGCTGCCAAATACCTGCTGGCCCAGACCAACCTGCCCCACGAACCGTTCCGGGACGGCAAAGTTGAGCTCCATCCTGTCTGTGTTATCGAGCGTCGTGACAGCCGTGCCGGCCGTAACGTAAGCCCCGATGCTGATATCGCTAAGCCCGACAACGCCCGCGAACGGCGCTTCGATACGATGGTTTTCCAGGCGCACCTTGACCGCCTGAAGCTGAGCTTCCGAAACGTCAACTGCGGTGCGAAGCTCATCCACCAGAGACTGGGAAATACTGTTATTGGAACGAAGACTGTTGGCACGTTCAAACTTTCGGCGGGCATCGGCCAGCTGGGCCTCAATAACCTTCAGATCCGCTCTCGCCTGGCGATCATCAAGCCGCAGAAGTACATCGCCCTGCTCCACCCGCCGGCCCGTTACCAGATTGAGCGATATCACGCGCCCACTGACTTCTGTGGTCAACTCAACCGCGTTCAGGGCCTTGAGGTTACCAACTGCCTTGACCACATCGCGCACCGTATCCAGCTCGGGTGAACGTGTGTTGACCACGCTGGCCGGCCGTTCGCTATCGCTTTGTGCCATCGCCTCGCTATCAAGCGACCGGTAAGTAAAGGCCGCACCTGCTGCGACTGCAACCAGTACCAGTCCGATCAGCCATTGCTTCAGCATAGAATTTCCAGTGTCCATCACATTTGGTACAGGTATTCGTTACAGTTTCTGAATAACCAGAACGATCTCTCCGACATCAATACCCCATTTACTCATGGTTGTCTGATTAATCAGAGTGTCGGGTGTCACCAGGAACATCCAGTCATCCATGCGCACATCCAGGGTTCCATCTCCGTAGGCAACCCGAAGCACATAATTCATGTGAATAGCATTGCCACTCCAGCGCATGGTGCCCGGCTCAACCACATCCCCCGCCTCCGCATGGTAACTGTCGGCGGCGTCTGATGGTGTCAACGTCCAGACCCGGGTTTGTACTTCACCGTCATCAAAGCGGAACACCTCATCCAGCGTACCCACTCCGGCATCGTCCCAGGATGCCGCAATATCCGCATCAAAGGTGCGGATCACTTCTCCGGAAATGTCCTTGACTACACCTCGAGCTGAAAGTTCACCCGTAAAGAACTGCTCCGGGATCAGCTTGGGGCCGCGCTCTGAATAATCAGTCAGCGCGGGCCCGGAGCAGCCACTCAACAATGCTAAAACCGCTATCAGCAAGAGTATAGAGCGCCGGCCGGCTTTGGGAATCACCAGACAGGGGTTTTGCATGTTTTTTACACTGAACATAGGGGTACTCCATCAGAAAGCATCATCAAGTTTCACGCGTAAACGCTGGTATCTGAATACGCCTGAAGCGTGCACTTCGATCAACGGGTGGCTCCGGCACACGGCCCTGACTGTCTTTTCTGACATGGATATAAGCGCTTTTCGTCAATGGAACCGGGCACAGAATACCGTAAAACAACGGACAACTTTGCGGTGAATAATTCCGCACGCGGGTTTCCGAATAAGTACAGAGGATTGATTATGCCGACATACAAGGCACCCTTGCGAGACATGAAGTTTTTACTCAACGATGTGTTTGATTACCCAAAGCACTATGCCTCGCTGGCCAGCGGGGAAAACGCAACGCCGGATATCGTAGATGCCATCCTTACCGAATGCGGCCGTTTCTGCGAAGAGCAGCTGAGCCCGCTCTACCAGTCCGGTGATGAAGAAGGCTGCTCGCTGAAAGACGGAGTGGTAACCACGCCGAAAGGCTATAAAGAAGCTTACGACCAATATGTGACGGGCGGCTGGCAGGGGCTTTCTGCGCCGGAAGAGTATGGCGGGCAGGGCCTGCCCGCTTCCATGGGCCTGCTGAAGCAGGAAATGATGGGCACGGCGAACTGGTCATTTTCCATGTACCCGGGCCTGTCCATCGGTGCCATGAACACCATCTTTTTACACGGTTCCAACGAACAGAAAGACACGTATCTGCGACCCATGACGGAAGGCCGTTGGGCCGGCACCATGTGCCTGACCGAGCCGCAGTGCGGCACCGACCTGGGCCAGATAAAAACCAAAGCTGAACCACAGGCTGACGGCAGCTACAAATTAACGGGCACCAAGATCTTTATCTCCTCCGGTGACCACGATCTTACCGAAAACATTATCCACATTGTTCTGGCCCGCCTGCCAGATGCACCAAAAGGCACCCGGGGCATCAGCCTGTTTATTGTTCCGAAGTTCATGCCCGGCGAAGGCGGTAGCGCAGGTGAACGCAACACAGTGGTGTGTGGCAGCCTGGAGAAGAAAATGGGCATCAAGGCTTCCGCCACCTGCGTTATGAACTTTGACGGCGCAACGGGTTTCTTGATTGGGCCTGAGAACGAAGGCCTCGAGTGCATGTTCACCTTTATGAACACGGCTCGTATCGGCACCGCCATTCAGGGTGTCGGGCCAGCGGAGCTTTCCTACCAGTGGGCTCTGGCATACGCCAAAGAGCGCCGTTCCATGCGCGCCCTTTCCGGCAAGAAGGAGCCGGATCAGGTGGCCGACAGCCTGATTCACCACGCCGATGTACGCCGCATGCTGCTGACCCAGAAAGCCATCTCAGAGGGTGGCCGCGCCATGCTATATGACGCCGCCCGCCTGGCTGACCATATGGTTGAAGGCCACGCAGCCGGAGATGATAAAAAAGCAGCCAGATACGATGACAAACTGGGTTTCCTGACGCCGATTCTGAAAGGGTTCCTTACTGAACTGGGAAATGAAGCCGCGAACCTTGGCATGCAGGTTTTTGGTGGCCACGGTTATATCCGTGAACACGGTATGGAACAGATAGCACGCGATACCCGGATAGCCACACTTTATGAAGGCACCACCGGTATCCAGGCGCTGGATCTGCTGGGCCGCAAGGTACTGCTGACCACCAAAGGTGGGGCGGTTCGTGACTTCACCGCCCGGGTTGCCAACTTTGCCCGTAAGCACCTGACCGACAGCCGTTTACGGCCGTTTGCACTGGATCTGCTCAAACTTACCGCACAGTGGAACCTGCTTACCGTGCGGATCATGCTTGCAGCCCGCAAGGATCGCGACATGGTCAGCTCCGCTTCTTACGATTTCCTGATGTACAGCGGCTACGTAACCATGGCTTACATATGGGCACGGCAGGCTGCTGTAGCGGCAGATCGTCTGGATAACGGGGGCGATGAGTCAGAGGCTTTCTACAAGGCCAAACTGGCCACCGCAGAATTTTATTACGAACGATTGCTTCCCAGGGCTCAGGCCCACGCCAGCAGTATGCTGAGCCCCAGCAAAAACCTGATGCAGCTGAGTGCGGAAGATATGGCCTTCACCGGATAAGGTACCCGGTGACTTTATATCCCGGGTAGCAGCGCCGTTACCCGGGATTTTTTAGCCTCAAACCGAACGATTACAGGCCGTATTTGGTGCCAATGGCGTCATAGGTGCCATTTTTTCTGGTGGCTTCGAGGGCTTTGTTGAGGTCTTCAATGACTTCGTCGGGGGTATCCGGGCTCATCGCCAGGTAGAGATCTACATCGTTGAACGAATACACCGGAACCAGTCCTTCAATATCCTGCTGGGATGCAAGGTATGGCCCGCCGAGACGTTCAGCAATCCACAAATCAATCTGGCCCAGCGCCAGGCGCTTCGGGTTGAGATCATCACTGTCGATCACGGACATCTTATAACCACGCTTCAGAAGGTATTCGCTCCTGACATCATTGCGATAACCACCAATGGTTTTGCCTTTCGCATCCTCCAGCTTTTCCATGGTAAAGGTGCTTCCCGGGGGTGCGAAAATGGTCCACAGATTCTGCGCCAGCGGGCCTACCCACTTGAACAGCGGAGCCCGCTCTTCAGTATAGGTAGTGCAAAAGATACCGTGATTGGCTTTGGACAGTGCGCGGTTATAGCCGTAGTTCCAGTTACGCAGCTTTATCCGGTAATCGTAGCCGGATTGATCCAGAACCGCTTTTGCTCTTTCGGTACAAATACCATCAATCTTGTCTGCACTGTGCTCAAACGCGCGACCGTTTGTGCTCATGTTGTAAGGCGGAAAATTCTCGGTGTACATGTACAGCCTTTCAGCCGCGAAAGCCTGCGATGTACTGAAAAGTGTCAGCGTTGCCAGAATGAAGAATGAAACTAACGGCATGGAAAAGTCTCCTTTAAAAGACGTTCCGGGGATAAAGCGCTTGAAGAAACTAAAAAAGTGTTAAATCGAAGTGTAGCGCAAGGTCAATGCAGTTATGCGTTTAAAGGTGTGTCGATATGTAAAACCGGAAACTGGAGGGGTGTGGCGGCTGAGCGCTGGCCTCTGACCCTGCATCCCGGGTGTGTCTGCCCGGGATACAGCGCTACAGATTGCAGATTAAGCTTTCACATGGCCTGTGCGTATTATTCAGGTAAAACCATCGATACCGGCCTTGGGGTATCGTCTGTGCTGGGTGGCAATTCCGGGTACCGGACTTCCGGGATTTTGCCTGTCAGCGTTTTCAAAAACGCGGTGATAGACTTCACTTCGCCATCTGTCAGCTCAGTACCCAACTGCGATGTACTCATAACCGCTACAGCTTCTTCCAGGCTCCAGACTACACCAGAGTGGAAATAAGGAGCCGTCAGCTCAATGTTACGTAAGGGTGCAGCCCGGAATACGTACTCATCGGTGGCGGTAGAAGTCACCTCAAAGCGGCCCTTGTCACCCACCGGCAGAACCTCTGCGCCAGGCTTCATTACCAAGCCAAATGGGTAATAGCCCTGACCACCCAGGTTGGTACCGGCATGGCAGGCCACACAGCCCTTGTCCATAAACAGCGCCAGGCCTTCTTTTTCCTGCTCATTCAGAGCCGCCGTATCACCACGCAGAAACTTGTCAAAATCAGCATCCGGCGTAATCAGTGTCGCTTCAAACGCCTCAATCGCGATCGCCATGTTGTCGAAAGTGACCGGGTCTTTCTGGCCCGGGAATGCATTGCCAAACTTTTCAACATAAAGCGGCATACTCTTCAGAGTCGCAACTACACGCTCCGGAGTGCTGCTCATTTCAACGCCCGCCTGAACCGGGCCCTTAGCCTGTTCGGCCAGGTCGGCAGCACGGCCATCCCAGAACTGGGCAGCGTTAAACACTGCGTTGAACACCGTTGGCGAGTTGCGCGGGCCTTTTTGCCAGCCGTGGCCAATAGAGACGGGAAGGTAATCGTGCCCGCCCATACCTACGTTGTGGCAGGTGTTGCAACTGATCAGATGGCTTGAGGACAAGCGCGGCTCAAAAAACAGCATCTTGCCAAGATCCAGTTTTGCTTCCGTGAGCTCATTACCGTCAATAACCGGTGGGTATTGCGGTACCGCCGAAAACATGGTCCCCGCCCGTTCCTGCAGGTCTGTAGCCATGACTGCTCCCGCAGAAATGCCCAAGCTTACAGCGATAGCCATCTTCAATGCTTGGTGTTTCATTTTTCTCTCCCTGTTCACTTCTGTCATTTACAGAACCTCTGAAATCAACCTAACAGAATGTCCATGTTTGTAAATAAACAGGGAGCTACCGGCATGATTACCGGTAGCAAAATTGACGACCGTCAAATTCCTGAATTCACCATCATAAAGGGATTAAAACGAGTAGGTTGCAGAAAGCCACAAACGCCGCCCTTCTTCCGAATTTGCGTACAGGTTTCCATACTCGGCGCCATTGTCGTACGAGCGGTACTCAACAAAGTCCTCATCCATCAGATTGTAGATGGTGGCACTGAACCCCAGGTTCTCTGAAGCCTGGTACTGGCCACCAAGGCTAACCAGAGTGACGGATTTGAAGTTTCCGAGATCGTCATAGGATGCGGCACCCCGAATACGGTCCCGCGCACGGTAGCGCTCGCTTTCGTATTGGGCTTTGACAAAGGCTGACCAGCGTGCAGAAGGAACCCAGCGCAGCGAGACGTTGGCCATGTGCTCAGGCGTATCAGTAAGAGGCTCACCTTCGTTCGGCCCGGTTTTCTGTTCGCTGTCGGTATAAGTGTAGTTCGCCGCCAGGCGCCAATCCTGAGCGAAGGGTACTGAACCATGCAACTCCACCCCCTGGGTGACCGCTTCATCAATATTCACATCCTGGCCGAATACGTCCGCCAGTGGCCAGTTGCCCCGATCAACACAACCCGGGCGGTTAGGATCCTGAGCATAGCTGCAGTTCAGCAGGTCTGGCCCTTCGGCAATCTTGTCTGTGAATTCGTTGTAAAAGACCGTTGCTCCCACGCTATAACCGGCGGGCTTTTCGTAGATCACTGCAAGCTCAGTGGAGGTTGATTTCTCGGGTTGCAGATCCGGATTGCCGAACAAGGGGATCGTACCCTGCCCCGTAAAACCGATAACACCGGGGGCGAGCTGCTCAAGCCCCGGCGTTTTATAGCCGCGACTCACACCGCCCTTGAAGGTCAGCTCCGGCGTGGAGTTCCACACAAGATAGGCCCGAGGGCTGAACTGGCCGCCGAAGGAGTCGTGATTGTCATATCGTCCACCAAGCGTAAGCGCAAGATCGTCAGCAAGGAACCACTCGTCTTCAACAAACAGCGCCTGAGTTGTTTGCTTGAACTCTTCCACGGCAACACCATCGGTCATCCGCGCATCAAACCACTGGCCACCCACAGTCACCACATGATTGGCGAGGGGCATAACCAGTTTGCTGTCGATCACACGGTTCTCGGTTTTCAGCTCCCGGTCAGATCCCGGCACTTTGCCGGGAACACCTTCCGGAATGACCCGGCCGGTGGTTTCGGTAAGGTTCCTCATGATACTGGTTTCGAGGTTACCAATTGAAAACCGGCCGTTGTGGCCAACAGCGAACTGATCACGATCAAATTCCTGCTCCGGGCCGTAACCACTCACTCCCAGAGTACCCAATTGGCCCTCAGAGTTATCGTAGTCCTGCCTGCTGCTTTCAATATCCAGCCATAAATCGTTCGACTCATTGGGCGTGACCGTAACGCGCCCACCAACGGTGTACTGTTCAGACTCCACCGGGCTGGGACCGCGGGTGCTTACTTCAATTGGATCGCCGTTCAGGTCGAGAAACTCCAGTTCGGACTCATCCCGTTCAAACCAGCGACCACGCAGCTGCAGACCGATCAGGTTATCCACCAGCGGGCCGCTAGTATAGGCGCTGTAGGCCCGGCTGTTACCAAAATCACTATCCTGATTGAGAGTAGTTTCTGCAGTGAGGGAGGATGCCCATTCAGGGCTGACTTTGCGGGTGATAATGTTGATAACACCGCCCATGGCATCGGATCCGTAAAGGGTCGACATGGGGCCGCGTACAACTTCAATGCGTTCAATAGCGGATGGCGGTGGCATGAAGCTGGTGGCGGTTTCGCCAAAACCATTTGGGGTTACGCTGCCAGCGGTGTTCTGCCGGCGACCGTCAATAAGAATCAGTGTGTATTCAGCCGGCATACCGCGCATACGTATATCAAAGCCGCCAGTTTTCCCCGCAGAGCCACCAACATCCACACCTTCCACATCATCCAGAATTTCCGTGAGACTGAACGCTTGTTTATTGCGGATCTCTTCACCGGAGATAACTGTGATACTGGCTGGCGCAGCAGTCTGGCTTTGCTCAAAACCAGAGGCGGTTACGACCAACTCACCCAGCTCCGTGGGCTGCGCCTGCGCAGACGAGTTGAACACTATCGCGCTGCAGGCCGCGCCCACCAATGTCCGGTAAAACAACATATCATCCTTCCTTTTTGATCGATGTCAGAAAGGTGCGAATGATATTACTTATCGTTTACAAATAGCAATACGTCTCGTTTATGGTGGAGTCAGGATTCCTTTGTGTTCCGTCGGCGCAACACCGTTCCTCTGTCACCCACGGCGTAAACCGCTCCACTACGGGTGGCGTAAACCGCGCGCAAGCCGGCATCACTGCCGCTGGGCTCAGTTACCCACTGGTCGCCATCAAGGCGCAGTACACAACCCCTGGTTCCCACAGCGAAGGCGCCGGCAGCATCGGAACCCGATATGGAAAGCAGATCTTCCCGCAGACGGGTGGCCATCTGCTGCCAGCGATGGCCATTGAAGTGGGCCAATGTGCCCGACAAGCCTACCGCGTATATATTGTTCAGACTCTCGCCCCAGATACCGTAAAGAAAGTTTTCGGTACCCACGTTGAAATCGCTCCATTCTTTGCCGTTGTATCTCAGCACCAGCCCGAAGTCGCCGGGCGCCAGCATGTGTTCGTCATCCATGGCCCAAAGGCTGTAAAGCGCCGACTGGGTTCCGCTGGGCATACGCTGCCAACGCAGGCCGTCAAAGTGCAGCACCAGACCCTCATCGCCCACCGCGTAAAGGGATTCAGGGCTACTGCCCCACATGGCAAGAATGGTGAGGTCCAGATTCAGATCGTAATGCCGCGCCCATTGCTGGCCATCAAAGCGGTAAATGCGCCCGAGTTGGCCTGCCGCAAACAGTCCGGCGCCGGTATCCCACAGGCAGTGCACCGACAGGTCACTGGGCGCCGGTAACAGTTCCCAACTTTCACCTTGCAGGCGCATCACCGTGCCGGATTCACCACAGGCATAGCAGGTCCCATCGGGGCCTTCGGTAAATCCCCAAAGCTGACCTTTGGTCGGCACAGCCATGGCTTCCCAGGGGCTGGCGGCAGCGGCCATAGGCAGCGGCGCCAGTGCCTGAGTGAAATCTTCTGCAGCCGTCATAATGGTGCCGAAATCGCCTACTGCCAGAGCTTCGCCAGTGGGTAGAACAATAATATCCATAAGGTCATGGCGGCTATTGCTCTCCAGCTTATCCAGCCGCAGATCCTTGAAATAGTACAAATGGCCCTGATCGCCAACAATCAGTACGCCATCTTTATAAGGCTTGAGAGCCCTCAGGCGTGGCATCGGATCGTCAAATTTGAGCGCCTGGAACTGGCCGTTCTGGTAGCGCACCAGTTCGCCCCGAAAGCCGCCCTGATCAACGAAGTACCGGCCACCACCCAACAGCAAAGAGCCATCCTCCATCACCAATAAGGAATGAAACCCGGAACCCAGCGGGCAATCCAGTTTTGTCCACAATCCTTCGCTGTCTCGTTGAAGCACCGTGCCTTCGCCGCCGGCGGCGTATACCGTGTTATCGGGCGCGCAGGCTACTGCCCGCAGGTTGACCTGGGTCGGGCTTTGTTCGCGCTGCCAGTTGGTGCCATCAAAGTACAAAATCATGCCGTCGTCACCGACCGCCCAGGCCTCGCCCTGGTCGTTACCATCAATAGCGAACAACGGCGTATTTTCTTCGCAGGCGGCAAAACGCCCGCCTTTATCGTCAATCACCCCACCCCGAAGCAATTGCCATTGCGCACCATCATAGTGCAGGAGCGCACCCATCCAGCCGACGGCAAAGAGGTTATCGGCAGCGGGCCCCCAGATACCGTGCAGTGGCAGGCGCGTTGGCATCGTCATAGGCTGCCACTGCGGCCCGCCAGCATCGCCGCTACCGGTATAACGCAGCACCATGCCTTCGTCACCTACAACAAACAGCTCGCCGTTTCCGGTCCAGCCCGACCACAATACATCACCGTCACCAGCTCCTACTTCCGGAACCCGGTGCCAGGGTGCACGGCCTGGCGCAGAGGCAGAATCCGTACCCAGCAGCTGGCGAAAAAAACGACGGCGGTCAGGCGCACGAGTGTCAGACATGGCAATAGTCTCGGATAAGAGTGTGTCAGGAAGGGTCGTTACTGTTACCCAGCAAAGATTCCAGCTGTTGACGCAGAGCCTCTCGTTGCTCTGGCGGGACGGCTCCCAGCGCCTGCTCAAGTTCGTCGCTCTGCAGTCCGGCCTGTGTGAGCCCGTGCAATGAATGAGTTGCTGCTTCAGCAAAACCAGCCCGGGCGTGGGCCACACAGGCAGCGACAGCAGAAGCAAAGGCTTGCGCCTCCGGTCCCTCTGGTTCAGACAGTACAACAGGAACACCGGTATCAGAACCACTGGACAGCGCCAACGATAACGGGATTTGCGCTACAGACTCCACTTCGGCTGCGGCCAGAGCTTCTGCCAGATGCGAGCGGGGAAATACATGGAAATGACCGCTGCAGTGGGGGCAGGTTACGCCCGCCATATTTTCCACCACGCCAATCAACGGCATGCCACGCTCCTGGCAAAAACGCACAGCTTTAAGGCTATCCATCAACGCCACTTCCTGCGGTGTGGTGGCCAGCAGTGCTGCCACGTCGTGGCCTTCGAGCATGTCCGCCAGGGTGATCAACTCGTTACCGGTTCCTGGCGGCATATCAATCACCAGAAAATCCAGCGGGCCCCAATCAAATGAACCGATCAGGTGATGCATGAAGTCGTGTTTGTAGGCATCACGCCAGACGATGGGCGTGTCGTCGCGCTCCATCATGAACGCCAAAGAGCCTACTTTTACCGGATGTTCGAGGCCAAAGAACTCAAAGTCTTTCGGTGGGAGGCCGTGTTTGCCCAAGCGCACCCTTTCGCCTACAAAACCAAAAAAGCGGCTCTGATTCGGGCCATGGATGTCGGCATCTGCCACGCCTACCCGATAACCCTGGGCCGCCAGTCCCGCCGCTACGTTGGCCGATACGGTGCTTTTACCCACCCCGCCCTTGTTGGCCATTACCATGATGATCTGGCCAATCTGTGCCAACCGCGATTCAATCAGGCGTTTTTCGTGCTGACCCTTGTCCAGCTTGCACGTTTCTTCGTGCGGACAAAACTGGCAGGCATGGCCCAGGCCACAGTCCTCTGGCACCAGAGCCAACGGATCACGGGGTGGGAAATGGGAAACCGACATAGCCGAGTCCTTACTTCGCTGCATCACTGTCCAGACTTGTGTCCAACAGGATCCAGGTGTGGGTTACACGTTTGTTGCCATCGCGTTCGTTATCACTACCCTGCCACACGGCAAAGCCCATGGGCACGGTTTCGCGATCAAGATTCACGTCGAACTCGCCGTCGGATTCAAACGGCCGCGACATCACAACGTGCCATTCCCTGTCGACAGGAACCTCATCGGTAAAATAATGGCTGGCACCTGTCACGTTCTGTTGCGGCAAACTGGTCGTGCTGCCATAACCGCCAGCCGCCAGGTTTTCGATCTGGTTTTTCCCGGCGCGCCAGTACCAGATGTTTACCGGATCGTCGTGGCCAGAACCCATCATGTATGACGTATCTGTGTCGTTCAGGGCAAACTGCACCGCCACGCCGTCACTGTATTCGTCTACCGTGGTTTTGTGATCTTCGCTGGCATCCTTCCAGCGCAAACGAATGTAGAAGCGTTCATCCGAACGGGCTACCTGAAAATACAGATGCTTGGTACGTGTGGAGCCTTCTTCAAAACGCAAGCCAACGGACTGGTGCACCGGTGGTGCCGGCAGCAGAGCCGTGCGGTATTCAGGTACGCGATCCCAGATCAGGTCGTCCGGGTCATCCTGAGTACGCAGATAGATGTCACCGGGGATACGCGACACCTTCACAGTGTCCCAGGGCTTCACCTCGGTCACATTCGGGTTTCTGTCGCTGTGATCGGCCAGCGCGGTGGCACTTGCCAGCATGCAAGCCGCCAGTGTAAGCGTTCCGGTTAGCCGGCCAATACGGTTTACCAGAAGGCCTTTTTTTGTGTTTTGCGATGTCATGGCATGGTTCCTCATGCTAATCGATTGGATTCAGTCCCACATGGGCTGGCTGGCGAGTTCGGGTCCGGCTTTTTTTGCACCTTCTTCAGGGCTCGGCCCTACCTGGCTTTCCAGCGCCAGTTGTTGCGTATGGGTCCAGTCCGGAAGCACCTGCACCAGATGGGCCAGATGGGCATCCAGACCGTGCTGATTCTCTTGGGCATATCCCGCGCGAACGGCCTGTAACAAGGGCCTCAGGTAACGCACCAAAAAATCCCTTTGGGCGCGCCGGTAGGGCGATGCGTCGCGGTTGTGTTGCAGAGCCTGAGCCTCCAGATGACACAACAGCGCACAGAATTCCAACATCGCTAACAGATGATCAGGCTGATCCTTGTGGCCTTCATCTTCTACCGCTGCGGTCAGGCCAAAGTGGGTATAGAACGCCTGCACATTCAGCATGTAGGCGCCAGGTGTCAGGCCACCAATAAGGCTGCCGTAGGCACTTGCAACCAGCGGCACCCTGGGTTTACCCAGCTTTCCGTGAATGAAAGTTGCCATATAGCCCACTTGCAGATCTTCAGAGCTGGAGCTTGCTGCCAGAGCCGGCCAAGGCTCACCACCCAGTGTTTGCCAGGCGTCGTTGAGCGCCGCTTGCAGGCGCCCATCGGCCAGAGCCTCCCAGGTTTCTTCCAGTGGATAACCCAGGGCTACAGCTGCAAGGCGATAAATTGCCCCGCGGGCTTCGGCACGCTCAAGTTCATGCTGCCGGACAGCGAGCGCTGTTAATTGCGTCATTGCGAGCCTCCCGGCTTCAGCTCAACTTGAACATTTCGGAATGTTTGTAGCCGATCAGAATGTCCATCAGTTCACTGCCTTTGCCATCAGCCTTAGCCTGACGGGCCGCAGCCAAAGTATCGAGAGCCTCGCCCGTGCGGGGGCCAAACAGGCTTTCAAGGTAAGACAGCGGTATTCGGGACTCGTCCAGCTGTTCACCGTTTTCGCCAAATTTTGGCGGTGACATGGGCGGCACATAGAACACGTTGGGCTGAGTACCCCACTCTGCATGCAGCGGCAGCGCTACTTTATATTTCTCTACCAGCTGGTGAATCGGTCCGTCTTCATCATCGCGGTAGCCTATCCAGCGAATACGCCCCACACATTGCTGGGCGCAGGCGGTGGGCAGGCCTTTTTCAATACGCGGGTAGCAGAAAATGCACTTCTCGGATTTGGAAATCTGCTCGTTGAAGTAGATTTTCTTGTACGGGCAGGCGTTTACGCAGTAACGGTAGCCACGGCAGCGTTCCTGATCCACCAGCACGATGCCGTCTTCCTGGCGCTTGTAAATCGCATTACGGGTACAGGCAGCCAGACACGCCGGGTTGGCGCAGTGGTTGCACAAGCGTGGCAGGTAAAAGTAGTAGCTGTTGGGGTAGTCGCCCTCGCCTTCGTCTTCGTCCCAGTTGGCGCCCCAGGTGGGCTTCACATTAGGACGCAGCCAGGGGTCGGTACCGGTCATCAGCGCTTCTTCGTAGTTGTACTCCCAGGGTACGCCATAGTCTTCCTGGCTCGGCTGACGCCCAAGGCGCAAAGCTCCGTCGGCATCAAAACCACCGCCCATGTTCTCGTAATCTCGCGGATAACCTTTGCCAGGCTGGGATTCCACGTTGTTCCAGTACATGAACTCACGGCCGTTTCGGTTGGTCCACATGAGTTTGCAGGCTGCAGTGCAGGTCTGGCAGCCGATGCATTTATTCAAATCCATGACCATGCTGAGTTGGCGTTTAACAGTCATGATAATCTCCTCTTAAACGGCTCGTGGGTCGGTGATGTCTTCAGGCTTTGCCAGCTCTATGTCGTAGCAGCTTTCATGTATGTGCTGGTTGGCGTTCCATCCGCAATACACGAACTTCAGATGGCCCCAACCGCCCGCCAATTCCAGCGGCTGCAGGAAGATCGCATTGGACACGTTCATGTTTCTGCGGTGAATGTACTGATGCGGCTCCCAGCCGTGTTCCATCATGATCGAGTTCACCGGAATGCTCGGATAGAACTTGGCCTGGGCGAAAAAGTCGCCGTTGGCGTTGAACAACCGAACCGTATCTCCGTCTTTAATACCGCGCTGCTCGGCCAGCTGCGGATTGATGTAGATGTTTGGCTCACCCCGCTGCAAACGCAGCAGATACTTGTTGCTGCGCCAGTTGGAGTGGATACCCCAGCGCGCGTGCGGTGAGTAGAACTCCAGGGGGTAGTTGGAGGCTTTCGGCCCTGCGTGCAGGCGCGCCGTGGGCACCACCGACTTGAGCTTCTCGAACCATGGGTGGTCACAATAAAACGTAATGCGACCGGTCAGGGTGTCGTAAGGCTTCTTGCCATCGGTTTGCGCGGTAAACGGGTCGTAGCCTCTGTCAGGCTCTAAAGGCTGGTTCAGGCCGGCGTGCTCGTTCATCACAATGAAGCCTTTTTCAGCGGCTTCTTCGATGGTGACACCGCCGAACTCGGGGGAATCTTCAATGATGTGTTTAAGCACATCGTAATCGGTGTTCAATGTACCCTGGCGGGTAAAGTCGTCGTGAATGGTGTGTAGGTCACGGGTTACGTCGCCATCCTGAATCGGGCCAATACCGCGGGCAATCGCACGTTCCTGGATTTTCCTGGTCAGCAACGCCATGATTTCCCAATCCGGCTTGGATTCACCTACCGGCTCTACCGAACGGGTAAAAATATTGGCGAAGCGGTGGTAACCCTGAGTACGGATATCCCAGGCTTCGTAATGGCTGGCGGCCGGCAGTACGTAGTCAGCCCACTCAGCGGTGGAGTCCATGCGCACGTTGATGTTCACATACAGCTCTTCAGCCTGGCGCAAGTGCTCTTCGCGATACTTCTTGCTCATCTTGTTGCGGCGGAAGGTGTTGTCTGCGATGGAAATCATGCCTTTGATTTCGCCGTAGTACGGCATCCAGCCTTTTTCCATGGACTCGTTCATCATCTCTTCCATCTCATCGAGATCGAAGCCGACGCGCTCTTTCAATTTCTTGTTGTCGAAGTGCTTGCGAGCGCCTTCCATCATGCCGCCGCGCAGGAACTCACCCAAACCACCGGCTTCCAGGCGGGCTGACTTCTTGCCTTCAAAGCCTGCCAGTTCCCACCAGCGCGGGTGATTCCACACAACCCAGGAGGTGTCCAGACCACCGGTACGGCCGCCGTGGCCGGTCAGCGCCAGCGTCAGCGCATAACCCCAGCCGGTGTACAGGCAGTTGGAGTAGCTGGAGGTAACATAACCCAACATGATGATGGCTTTTTTGGCCTTCGCCAGGTGGCGCGCTTCCTGACGCACGATGTCCGGATGAATACCGGTTTTTTCCTGGGTATTTTCCGGCGTGTATTTGGCCGCTTCTTTTTTCACATGCTCGAACGACGTGGTTACTTTAATACCGTTAACTTCGAAGGTGCCTTCCAGGGCCGGGTCAACGTCGCCCAAGGCCAGGGTCTTGTCGTCATCGCCCATCGAGCCTTTAACGCGTACCGCCTGATTGGTGTTCAAGTCCCAGTGATAGAACACTTCAATCGAGCCGCCCTCCACCAGGTCCGCTTCACGCAACAGTTTGGCGTTGTCGGCACGTACCAGCATAGGCAGATCGGTCTGCTCTTTCATGAACGCCGGCTTGTACAGTTTTTCCTCAATGATCACGTTAACCAGCGACATCGCCAGGAACGGGTCGGAACCCTGTTCGATGGGCACCCACAAGTCGGTGTGGATAGCGCTGGGGTTGTAGTCTGGTGAGGTGCTGACAATGCGTGCACCGTTGTACTTGGCTTCCCAGATATAATGGGCGTCCGGAATACGGGTAGCGTTCGGGTTGATCATGCCCAACATGATGTAATCGGCGTCGAACCAGGCGTCGGAAGAGAAGCTTTCCAGCGGGTTGCCGTACGCCAGATGAGCGCCGGTCATCAAGTCGCCAACTACGGTAAAGCCGTCAAGCTGAATGCCGCCAACCAGGGCCGCAAAACGTGCAGGGCCCGAATGGCGAACCATGGTCTGGTTACCGGAACCCTGGTGAGTTTTCAGCTTGCCGGGGCCGTGTTTGACAAAAATATCGATGATCTTGTCGGCTACTTCTTCAGTAGCCTGATCCCAGGAGATGCGCTGCCATTTGCCTTCGCCACGCTCGCCAGCACGTTTGAGCGGGTAACGCAGGCGGTCAGCTTCGTACATGGACGTGGAATGAATCGCGCCTTTCTGACAACCACGGGGGTTTGCGTCGGGAATATTCGTATGAATCTGGGGGTATTTGGCAATCTGTTCCTCGCGGATGACGATGCCGTCTTTAACATACACATCCCACGCGCAGTTACCCATGCAGTTAATGCAGTGCGCAGCGTGGCCTACGCTATCCCAGGTCCACTCATTTCGGTACAGGTCTTCCCAGTCACGGTAGGGATATTCTGTGGCCAGGGTGTCTTCGATCGGCTGCAGCCGGTTCAGTGCCCAAACATTGCCACTGAGCATCACCCCGGTGCCAGTTGCGCCCAGACCTTTGAGGAAATCGCGGCGCTTCATCTTCCACATTCCCATGACTTTCTCCTCATCAACAATCGCCTTTTGTCGCCGGTTGAAGCCGGCAAAGGCTGACATATGACCTTTTAGCCACACTCGAAATTAACGAGTTGTCCGATGGGAATAATTATCATATAAAAGCAAATATTATAATTTAACGTAAACGTTTTCTGCACCGGTCAACGCTTATAAAATTAGCATAGATTAAAAATTTTCAGCTGTCGTAAAATACCTATTGCCACGGGTTGCTGGCTAAATCTTGATGCACGTCAAGCTTCGCCCCTGACACATTTATTTCTTACTTGTAAAGAAGCACAATCCCGGCGCTTACTTTTATACTGTCAAAGGTTCTGAACGATCAGTCAGGTATGGGAGATGAAAATGAAAACCATAAATAAAAAACTAATATTGATTGCGGTTATTACCGGCGGTTTTGCACTGCCCGTTATGGCAGCTGATGCGGCGGCCGGCGCGGAAAAAATCGCGACCTGTGTCGCCTGCCACGGCGCCGATGGCCAATCCAGTGCCCCGATCTACCCCAATCTTGCCGGCCAATCAGCAGGGTATCTTGAATCGGCGCTTAAAGCCTATCGCGCTGGCGAGCGGCAAGGCGGCATGTCAGCGGTTATGACACCACAGGCCACAAAGCTGACAGACGAAGATATTGCAGATTTGTCTGCCTATTACAGTGCGCAATAAAAAACTTTTATTATCATAATATGAATTAAACGGCTATTAATGATGATTTATAAATACATGTTATATCCGGAAACTTTTGTTTTATCAGGAATCAAGATTTTTATTTACAAAATCTGTTCAGTTGAAAGCTGTTCCGGATTGTTTTCCCAAAGCTTTCAGGATTTTCGCCAAAGGGCAAAACCCGGTAAAAGCGGCCTGAAACAGGTTTGCACCTACAAATACGGTAAACCACAGCCAGTTAACGGAATGCAGTTGCGACAAGACAACACTGAGAACAATAAACGCTCCCGCAATGGCAAACACGAGACGCTCAATAGACATGGTAATCACCTATGAAAAGTTCAGGCAACAGGCCACAAGCCGAGGCTATTGCCAGAGTTAAACGGATCCTTCACGGAACCGCTGTATAAACGCCTCGGATTCTGCGATGGATACTTCCATATCGTGAACCAGGCTATCCACATCCTGACGAATCTGTCCTAACTCCTCTTCCAGAGAACCGATCGCCTGGGCATTGAGATTGTGTTTCAGGAAAAGCACCTGATCTTCAAATGCCTCCAGCACCGGATCCATGCGTTTTTCCACCTGATGCATGCGAGCAATCAGGCTGTTGTATAGCTCACGGGTTTCATCGAGCCTGCGCTTACTGGTTTTGCGTAGTGACGCACTTTCGTAGAGATCCAGTTCATCTTCCCACTCATCAAACAACGCGCCAGACACATCTTCAACCGCCTCGATGCGGTCCCGTACCTTGTTTGCAGACTTCAGGCTCTTATCGTAAGCATCACTGATAACGTCATATTTTTCCTGCAGCCCGGTTTCAGGCGTATCCACTACGCTCTGAAACCGCTCCAGCGACGAGCGGAAGGTTTCGCGGGCATCGCTTTGCGAATCCCGGGCATCCCCGACCCTGTCCACCAGAATGTCGCGCTTTTCAACGCCGAGCTTTTCCATGGTGCTGTAATACATCGAGCTGCAACCACTGAACACCAGCAACAGGCAGAACAGAGCACTTAGCCGGCTAACAGAAGAACCTGAGCAGGGTTGTTTTAACATGGTTTGAATCAATCCTTTTGTGTCTGAGTGCGGTTGTTATACTGCAGGCTTAAATCCCTGACGCACACACTACAGATAATGCCTGAGCAAACTACTATCCCATACTGCCCCTGCGGCAGCCAGACCTCTTACACAGACTGCTGCCAGCGCTATCACCATGGGGCCATAGCTGACACGCCCGAAACATTGATGCGCTCGCGCTTTACCGCATTTTTTCTGAAACTCGAAGACTACCTGCGCGCAAGCTGGCACGCCAGCACACGGCCGGCAGAGCTTGATCTGGATAATACTCCGGACTGGGCATCGCTGCGTATTCTGGAAAGCGGCCAGAACGGCGACAATGGCAATGTACACTTTCAAGCCATTTACCGGCTCAATCCGGGCTGGGGCTACCTGCAGGAACACTCGAAATTTTTACGGGAAAACGGGCGCTGGTATTACCTGGAAGGCCAGCCTCACGAAGGCGTCCTGAAGCCTGGACGCAATGAACCCTGCCCCTGTGGAAGCGGTAAGAAATTCAAAACCTGTTGTCTTTGAGGAGGCGAGAATTCGCCTCCTCATGGGTAATGGTCAACCCACTTTCAAAACCGGCTTGATAGTAACGCCGCTTGCTGAGTCTTCAAACGCCTGATTAATCTGATCAAACTCATAGAACTTGACCAGTTTATCAAACGGAAACTTGCCCGCTTTGTAGTACGCGATCAGCTGCGGAATAAACACCCGGGGGATGGAATCGCCCTCGATGACGCCGATCATGCTTTTACCTTCGGCCATCAGGTCGTTGTGGATATCAAGATTCACCTCAGGCGTAATGCCAACAATTGCAACGGTACCCAGTGGCCGCAAAGCATTCAGCGATTGTTTCACAACCTGAGGAACTCCCGTGGTTTCCACAGCATAATGGCTGCCACCGCCGGTGAGTTTATTGATTTCAGCCACAACATCTACATCTTTGCCATTGAAAGTGTGGGTCGCGCCGAGTTCTTTGGCCAAAGCAAGACGACTATCATGCACATCCAAAGCAATGATGTGCAGACAACCGGTAATCCTGGCAGCCATAATCGCACTCAGCCCCACAGCGCCTGCACCATAGACCACAATACTTGAACCAAATTCCGGCTTAAGGCGATTCAGCACAGTTCCAGCGCCTGTCTGGATGCCGCACCCCAAAGGCCCCAGCAGCGCCAGATCGACATCCGGATCAACTTTTACTGCATTCCTGGACTTGGCAATGGCATAGGTTGCAAATGACGACTGACCAAAAAAGGTCGCCAGTGACTGATTATCCTGGGCTAATCGTCGACTGCCATCGTCCATGGCACCGCCAAAGTTAAGATCGTTAAAGGTATCGCAAACGGTTGGGTGGCCGGTCAGGCAGTGTCCACAGTTGCCACAGTGAGCAAAGGACAGCACCACATGATCGCCGGCTTGCAGATCGGATACGCCTGCACCTACTTCATCTACAACGCCAGCCCCCTCATGGCCAAGCACGATCGGGAAAGGCGCTATCCCGAGATCCCGCGCAACAACGTCGGTATGGCAAACGCCTGCTGCCACAATCCGCACGCGTATTTCGTCAAATTCAGGCTTTGCCAATTGAACAGTTTCCAGCGTGAACGATTCACCCTGGCTATGGGTTACTGCGGCTTTTATGTCCATCAATATGACCTCTTCAATCCATTAAACCGGACATTTCTTTAAAGACTCCGGATCCTGTCAATTCACGAGCTTGATGATCAGAACGGATACTGTCTCGGAGTTTTTTGCACACTCACCCACTGCACGGACGAAAACTCTTCAATGGCCCAGTCGCCATTAAAACGCCCCAGCCCCGAATTTTTCTCGCCGCCAAAGGGCATGTGCGCTTCATCGTTCACCGGCATATCGTTCACATGAGCCATGCCTGCTCTTATTTTGCGGGCAAATTCCAGACCTCTGTAAAGATCGCCCGAAAACACGGCACTGGAGAGGCCAAACTCTGTGCCATTTGCCAGTTCCAGTGCGTGCTGTTCGTCCCGCGCTTTCTGGATGCCAACAATCGGCCCGAAAATTTCATCACTACTGATCTGCATATCAGCCGTTACGTCACCAAAAATGTGTGGTGGCACCAGCTGCCCTTCAATGTTGCCTTCAAGTAGCACTTTTGCACCCTGCTCTTTGACTTTGACAATTTTCTGTTGCAAGCCTTCAAGCTGGGACTTATTGATGATGGGACCGATGGCTGTTTCCATCGCAGAGGGATCGCCGACGTTCAGCTTGCTGACATGTGCGACAAATCCTTCTACAAAGCGGTCGTAAACCTTCGTATCGACAATAATTCGGTTGATTGCCATGCAAATCTGGCCCTGATGTAGAAACTTGCCAAATACCGCAGCTTTCACAGCCTGTTCGACGTCTGCATCATCAAGCACCACAAAGGGGCTGTTACCCCCCAGTTCCAGGGCGACCTTTTTCAGATAGCGACCACCGGTCGCAATTTTTCCGATGTTCTTTCCGACCGGCGTTGATCCGGTAAAAGAAATCAGGGAGGGTATGGAATGAGCGACGAAATCATCACCGATGGCCGATCCCGGGCCAATCACCACACTCAGCAAACCCGCTGGCAGACCCGCTTCTTCAAAGATACGGCCCAGTAGTAGACCTCCCGTTATCGGCGTATCGCTCGCGGGTTTAATCACCACCGCATTACCCAGGGCAAGAGCAGGTGCGACAGAACGTTGCGAGAGATGCAAAGGAAAGTTCCAGGGGCTGATAACGCCCACAACACCTAAAGGCCGGCGATAGACAAAGTTCTCTTTTCCCGGAATATCGCTGTCCATGGTGGCACCCTGAGCCCTGGCAGGCATACTTGCCGCTTCCAGAGTGATCCCCCGGGCACTGCCCCATTCGATGTTGGCTTTTAACCGTGTGCTGCCAGACTCACGAATCAACCAGTCGATGATTTCTTCTTTGCGCTCATCGAAGATTGACACTGCGCGAAGTAATAACGCTGAACGCTCCGCTGGTGGTGTTTCTGCCCAGGCGAGCTGAGCTTCTGCTGCTTTACGGTAAGTGGAATCCAGGTCGGCGGAGGTTGCTGATTGAATCGAGAGTAGAGTCTCGCCGGAGTAAGGATTTATGACGGGGCGAGAATGGTCACCGCTGCCTTCTCGCCATTCCCCTGCCAAAAGCTGTAAATGAAGATCCTGGTAGCACTCAGACATAAGCTCGACCTCGCTGTGTGTTCCGAATAAGTGAGATACCAGTGTATCTATTTTTCGAAACCCTGCGACCTGGCTAGTGGTATCTACTGCGGATGTTTCTCATTTACCAATACAGAAGGAACCAAATATCTTCCCTAAAAGCTCATCCGGTGTGATCTGCCCGGTGATCTCTCCCAGTGCATCCTGGGCAGCCCGCAAATCTTCAGCCAGCAATTCACCTGCACCATAACCTTCCAGCTGAGCCTGACCTTGCACAAGGAAATCCTGTGCCCGCTGCAGCGCATCCAGATGCCGGCGACGGGCCAGAAAACCACCCTCGGTGGTACTGGCAAAGCCCATGCATTGCTTCAGGTGATCACGCAGAACATCCAGACCATCCGTGGATTTTGCCGCAAGGCGTATTACCGGTGTCTGGTCTGTGGAAAACTCTGTGAGACCCACTGCTTCTCCGCTCAGGTCGACCTTGTTGCGAATCACCGTAACCGGTGCAGAGGCAGGTAGCTGGTCAATGAAATCCGGCCAGATTTCGTGGGGTGTGGTTTTATCCGTGGTTGTTGCATCCACCATAAGCAGGATACGGTCGGCCTGGCGAATTTCGTCCCAGGCGCGGGCAATACCAATCTGTTCCACTTCGTCCGGGCTATCGCGAAGGCCCGCGGTATCAATGATATGCAGCGGCATACCATCTATGTGGATATGCTCACGCAGGACATCCCGGGTAGTGCCTTCGATGGCGGTCACTATCGCTGCTTCGCGACCGGCCAGCGCGTTTAGCAGGCTGGATTTCCCCGCATTGGGGCGACCGGCAATCACTACTTTCATGCCATCCCGCAGAATTGTGCCCTGCTGAGCTTCCGCCAGAATACCCTGAAGCTGTTCCAGCAATGACTGCAGATCGGTCGCAACCTTGCCATCTGCCAGAAAATCGATTTCCTCTTCCGGAAAGTCGATGGCGGCTTCAACATAAATTCGCAAGTGAGTGACAGCGTCTACGAGGGTTTCAATACGCCGGGAAAACACCCCCTGCATTGACCGCACGGCGCAGCGGGCGGCCTGTTCAGAACTGCTTTCAATCAGGTCGGCAATGGCTTCGGCCTGAGCCAGATCCAGCTTGTCGTTAAGAAACGCCCGTTCCGAGAATTCGCCAGGACGAGCAAGTCTGGCGCCAAGTCGGCAGACTTCCCGCAACAGCAAATCCAGGATGATGGTGCCGCCATGGCCTTGAAGCTCAAAAACGTCTTCGCCGGTGAAAGAGTGAGGGTTGGGGAAAAACAGCCCGATGCCTTCATCAATCAGCGTTTTATCCTGATCCAGAAAAGCGCCGTAATGGGCGTGTCTGGGTTTCGGCGTATACCCCAGCAGAGTTGTGGCAATACTTTTTGCCAACGGGCCGGATACCCGAACAATGCCAACACCTGCCTGGCCAGGAGCTGTCGCTATGGCGGCAATGGTGTCGGGTGTATGGGTCGTTCCGGGGATCTGGTTCATGAATTGCACCTCTTGCACCGCCGTTTTTCGCGTTCCTGAAACAGTAAAGGCCCCTTTACGGAGCCTTTACTGGACAATCAATCGGCCACTGGGTCAGTGCTTCTTGGTGGCCATTTCTGCTTCGATCTTGCGGGTAATGTACCACTGCTGACTGATCGACAAAATGTTGTTCACGAGCCAGTAAAGTACCAGACCGGCAGGGAACCAAAGGAAGAAGATCGTGAATACAACAGGCATCAGCTTCATGATCTTGGCCTGCATCGGATCTGGCGGAGTCGGGTTGAGACTCATCTGCAACATCATGCTGGCACCCATAAGGATGGGCAGAATGAAGTAAGGGTCCATAACCGACAGATCGTGGATCCAGAGCATGAAGGGCGCATGGCGCAACTGCACGCTCTCGAACAGTACCCAGTACAGGGAAATGAACACGGGCATCTGCACCAGGATAGGCAGACAGCCACCCAGAGGATTGATTTTTTCCTTCTTGTACAGCGCCATCATTTCCTGGGACATACGCTGGCGATCATCGCCGTACAACTCTTTGAGCCGGGTAAGCTGAGGTGCAACAGCTCGCATGCGTCCCATGGAGCGATAGCTGGTGGCAGACAGTTTGAAAAATACCGCTTTCACAAGAACTGTCAGCAAAATAATGGATACGCCCCAGTTACCGACAAGGCTGTGGAACCATTCCATAATGATAAACAGTGGCAGTGATATAAAGAACAACCAGCCAAAGTCCACGGTGCGATCAAGGTTCGGTGCGACGGCTTCCAGGCGATCGATAATCTTCGGGCCCACGTAGGCACGGGCTCCAATCTCTGTGGTTTCTCCAGGCGCAACGGTTGTTGCCGGGTAAACAAATCCCATTACATGCAGGGGGCCACGGCGAGTCGTCTGGAATTGTGCAGGCTGATCGCGTTCTGGTACCCAGGCAGCAAGGAAGTAGTGCTGGAGAAACGCCATCCAGCCGTTGGTAACGGTCTGGTTGATTCGTGTTTCTTCCAGATCACCAAAATCAAACTTTTCATAAGGATCTTCGGGAGAGCTGGTTACCAGACCAAGAAATGCTTTGATACCCATACTGGGTCCGGAGGTTGGATCCGGTGCCTGATCACGAACAATTTTGCCAGTGAAATTGGCTTGCCAGTTTTCGCTGGATTGGTTGTCAATCAGATAACGAACGTCAATCTCATAGCTGTCACGTTCAAACTGATAGCGTTTAGTGATGCGAACGCCGTTTTCCATTGTATGAACAAGGTTTACGGTTAGCTCATTTTCGCCTTCGGTAAGTTCATAACTTGTAGCATCAGTATTGTAGACAGGTGCCTGTCCGTTTTTTGCGCTATCTGGCCCGTTCTGCCCTATAAGACCACTTTCCAACACATAAAACCGGTTTTCAGTGTTGTTCAGAAGGGTCAGAGACTCATTGCCGTTCAGTGTTTTGTCATAGGCGAGCAGCGAACTCTTGACAAGATTACCGCTTACACGATCGATAACGAGATCAAACACATCGGTTCTGACGGTGATGTATTGATCAGTCACGTTTGTGTTATTGCTCGCCATGCTGGAGACAGATTGTTCTCCTTCGGGCGTTGCGAACTCCTCATCTGCGCGGTTCGTAGCCGTTGACTGCTGAGCAGACTCCCCTGGAAGCACCATGGAATCAGAGCCGACAGAACTATTGTCTGCTTGTATACGTGAAGATTCAGCTACCTGCTCTGTGGGCACTGGCTGGTGATAATCTTCATTCCAGGCGAGCACCATCAGATAACTGACAACAGCCAGGCCGGCGAATAATACGATGCGTTGAATATCCATAGAGTTACTGTCTGGTCTGGGTTGTTATTGAGGAATGGTCAGCTTGCGAGCAGCACTTGATCACGTTTTCTGGTCTGGATTGCAAGGTTCCCGGGACCGGATCATAACCACCTTCTGCCCATGGATGGCATCTCAGCAGGCGTTTTACTGAAAGATACAGACCTTTCAGGGCACCGTGATGAGAAATTGCTTCTATAGCGTATTGCGAGCAGGTGGGGTAATGGCGGCAATGGCTAGCCATCATAGGGCTGAGAGCGTACTGATAGAAACGGATAGGAAGAAGCAGCAAATTACGCATTAATCTGTTCCCTCACCGGAGGATGGAGATCCTGCAGGCTGAGATGTGGGGAGCTGATGATACTTTTTCGTTAACCGTTGCCAGAGGCTATCCAGGGATCTGCGAACTGTCTGGTTATCAAGAGACGCAAGCCCCTGACGTCCAAGTACGATGATATCCATTCCGGGAAGTTCAGGCTGGTGTCGGAAAGTTTCACGCACCTGGCGCTTGATCCGGTTTCTTTGTACCGAAAGTTTCAGATTCCTTTTTGCAAAAACAAGACCGACCCTGGCATGTCCGAGATTATTCGGAGTTGCCAGGATCAGAAAATTCCTGTGCGGAACCTTCAACTGCACGTCGTTGAAGACTTTGCCGTAATCGGCTGGTCGTAAAAGACGATGCGATTTCGGGAAATTCAAAGCCTTCATAAGGCGAACGACAGATTACGCAGACAGACGGGCACGGCCTTTGGCACGACGACGGGAAATTACCTTGCGGCCATTGGCTGTTGCCATACGGGCACGGAAACCGTGAACGCGCTTACGCTTCAGGACGCTTGGTTGAAACGTTCTTTTCATGGTGACTATCTCACAATTCGTGTGTTGGACATTCGGGAGTTGGTTTAAAAATTAATAACCAAAACAGGAGCGGCATTCTATGCAAATTTTATCGTGGGTTCAATGTTTATTGGTACGCGCTTGTGCCGATGTGAGATGGCAGGACCCGGAAGGTCTCAAAAAGGCGGAGAAACACAGGTTGATCTCACGAATAACAGTAGTAACAGGTTTTTTAGAATTCTTTTAAAGATTCTATTATTACTGTTATTACGCAGGTTGATTTCTGTGGAAAACCCGGTTTCTGTCATATAAAGCAATAACCTGGATCATTGACAAAGTTGAGCAGAAGTACACCTGAGCCTTGTGTATAAGGGCATGATGAATTGTGGAGAAGTGGCGGTCATCGGAATCTGTTCAGTTATCCACCGAAACCCTCGTGATTGCGCACAGGTTTGGCGACCGGTTGTGCACACAGGTGTGTGGGTAACTCATAACTAAAGAATTTTCTGTACACAAGGTTGTGAGTAAGTTCCTACTATGTTGATAAAAAAGAATATATATTTCCACAGGCTGTTTATGGCGAGGCGTTTACTCTTTCACTGAGCAAGCCGTCAGGTTAGAATCCTTGGTCAACTTTCGGAACCGGACGACCCTTATCCGGTTTGAGAAATCTATGTGTTATCGGGAGCAGACTGTCGTGCCGAACAGTATGTGGCATCAATGTCTTGAAGTACTCCGGGATGAGTTTCCCGCACAGCAATTCAATACGTGGCTCAGACCCCTCCAGGCCGATCATCGAGACGGGCAACTGGTGCTGTTTGCGCCCAATCGATTTGTTATGGACTGGGTGAATGAGAAGTATCTCCGGCGCATAGAAGAAGTCCTCAAAGAACTGAATGGAGGCCAGGCTCCGAGAGTGGGCATAAAAGTTGGATCGGCGCCCCGGGAGAGCGAGCCGGTCATGCGCTCGGAACTGGCCCGGCAGACCGCTCCCGGAAAGGCTCAGGATGAAATCGTTGGCAGGGTTACTGAAGAAGAAAAAGGTATTGCGGCAACTTCGGGCGGCCATCGACAGGCGCATCTTAACGAGTACAGATCAAACGGAGGGCGCCGCTCGGTTCAGGTAGAGGGGGATATCAAACATCAGAGCTTTCTGAATGAAGGCTTTACGTTCGATACCTTTGTAGAGGGTAAATCTAACCAGTTAGCCCGGGCAGCCTCCATGCAGGTAGCGGAAAACCCGGGTGGCGCCTATAACCCGTTGTTTTTATATGGCGGGGTTGGCCTGGGTAAAACTCACCTGATGCATGCTATCGGAAACGACATTGTTCGGCGTAATCCCAACGCCAAGGTAGCTTACCTGCGTTCGGAACGCTTCGTTGCAGACATGGTCAAGGCGCTGCAATTGAACGCGATTAATGAATTCAAGCGCTACTATCGGTCTGTTGATGCATTGCTGATCGATGATATTCAGTTCTTCGCCCGTAAGGAGCGTTCACAAGAAGAGTTCTTTCACACGTTTAATGCGTTGCTGGAAGGCGGGCAACAGGTAATCGTAACCTGTGACAGGTTCCCTAAAGAAATTGTAGACATGGAAGAGCGCCTTAAATCGCGTTTTGGCTGGGGGCTTACCGTGATGGTAGAGCCACCTGAGCTGGAAACGCGGGTTGCGATCCTGATGAAAAAGGCGGATCAGGTTAACGTAAAACTCAGCAGCGAGGCGGCATTTTTTATCGCGCAAAAGATCCGTTCTAACGTAAGAGAGCTTGAGGGTGCGCTTCGCTTGGTGATAGCGAATGCTCACTTTACAGGATCTGAGATCACGCCTCCGTTTATCCGGGAGAGCCTTAAGGATCTGCTCGCCTTGCATGAAAAACAGGTGAGTATCGATAACATTCAGCGGACGGTAGCTGAGTACTATAAAATAAAGGTTGCGGATCTGCATTCCAAGAGACGAACCCGAGTGGTCACAAGGCCTCGGCAAGTGGCTATGTCGCTTTCCAAAGAGCTGACCAATCACAGCTTGCCTGAAATCGGAGACGCGTTCGGTGGGCGTGACCACACAACGGTCCTGCATGCGTGCAAAAAAATAGTTGAGCTGCAGGAAACGGACCCGGGTATCCGTGAGGACTATCAGAACTTTATGAGATTGCTGACCACATGAAGACCACATTCATCCTTCCAACAACAGAAAGCTGAGTGACATGAAACTGACGATCAGCCGTGAATCCCTGCTCACACCGTTGCAAAGCATTGCCGGTGTCGTTGAAAAAAAGCAGACCATGCCGGTACTGTCCAATGTGCTGCTGGTAGCCGAAGACAATACACTGATCCTGACCGGGACAAATATGGAAGTAGAGCTGGTAGGGCGGGTTACACCCGTTCATGTGGACCAGCCCGGGCGGATTACCGTTCCGGCCCGAAAACTTTCAGATATATGCCGGGCTCTGGGTGACCAGGCACCCATAGAACTCGTTCTTGAAGGTGATCGGTTGCATGTCCGTTGCGGAGCAAGCCATTTCACCCTTTCCACGCTTCCCGCGGAGCATTTTCCAAATGTGGAGGATGAACCCGAGAGCTTTCGGCTTGAACTGCCCCAGAAAGAGCTGAAACGCATGTTTGACGCCACTGCCTTCGCCATGGCGCAACAGGATGTTCGTTATTATCTGAACGGATTGTTGTTGGAAGTGGATAAAGGTCACGTGCGCACAGTGGCAACCGATGGGCACAGGCTGGCGATGGCTCACGTGGAGCTGGACACAGGTTGCGCTGATCCCCGTCAGGTAATCGTTCCCCGTAAAGGCGTGCTGGAACTTTCCCGACTCCTTGATGATGTGGAAACGCCGGTAACACTGGTTATAGGTGATAACCATCTGCGAGCAACCGTTGGATCCTACACGTTTACTTCCAAGCTGATTGAAGGAAAGTTCCCGGATTACAACCGGGTCATTCCGCGGGGTGGAGACAAGGTTGTTCTTGCAGACCGGGCTACCCTGAAGAACACCCTTCAGCGCGCAGGTATTCTTTCCCATGAAAATATCCGGGGCGTTCGCCTGAACCTGGCAACAAATGAACTCCAGGTGTTTGCGAACAACCCCGACCAGGAACAGGCTGAAGATGCGCTGCCGGTTGATTACCAGGGCGAATCCCTTCAGATCGGTTTTAACGTAGGCTATCTGATAGATGTAATGAATGCGCTGGAAGAGGATCAGGTCAAGCTAACGCTCTCTAATCCAAACAGCAGCGCACTGATCGAATCGCAACACGATAACCGCTGTCTCTATGTGGTTATGCCGATGAGGCTTTAGGAGAATATTGATGGGCACCGTAACGAACGGGATCAAAGGCGCATTCAGGATTGGACAAACGCTTTCTGTGCTGGGCCGGACAGGTGCTAAATGGATCGGGGGTAACCGTCCCCCTGCTCCACGCTTGCTGCGAGAGACGTTTGAGTCCCTGGGTGCAACCTACATCAAGCTGGGACAATTTATTGCCAGCTCTCCAACGTTCTTCCCGAAAGAATACGTTGAAGAGTTTCAGTATTGCCTGGACCGGACGCCGAACCTGCCGTTTGGGGTGATCAAACGAATCATTCGAGATGAGCTTGATCTGCCTATTGACCAGGTGTTCGCTGAGATTGACCCGGTGGCTCTTGCGTCTGCTTCGATCGCACAGGTTCACGCCGCACGGCTGGTAACCGGCGAAGACGTTGTTATCAAGGTTCAGAAGCCCGGTGTTGAAAACATTTTGCTGACAGATCTGAACTTCCTGTATCTCTCGGCACGAATTCTTGAAGTTCTGGCGCCAAAACTTTCCTGGACATCACTCTCAGGAATTGTGGAAGAAATTCAGCGCACCATGATGGAAGAATGCGATTTCATCAAAGAGGCAAATAACCTGAAGGTATTCCGTAACTTTCTTCACGATACGCATAATGAAGATGCTACGGTTCCGGTGGTTTACGAACATTGCAGTACCCGTCGTATTCTGACGATGGAGCGTTTCTACGGCGTACCCCTTACGGACCTTGAAAGCATTCGTGGTTACGCTAAAGATCCGGAACGGACGCTTATAACTGCAATGAATACCTGGTTTGCCAGCCTCACCCAGTGCGAGTTTTTCCATGCTGATGTGCACGCCGGTAACCTGATGGTATTAAAAGATGGCCGCGTAGGTTTTATTGATTTCGGTATCGTCGGCCGGATACGGCCGGATACCTGGCAAGCTGTCAGTGATTTTATTTCGTCGGTAATGGTCGGCAACTTCGACGGTATGGCAGAGGCCATGATACGTATAGGGATCACCAATCAGACTGTGAAGGCAGCGGATCTTGCAGCGGATCTGCGCAAGCTGTATCAGCAGATGGATAAAATGGTACCCGATCACGTGCCTTATCAGGCCGATCAGGCAGAAGACGATGTGAACAGCATTCTGATGGATATGGTGAAAGTTGGTGAAAGTCACGGTCTGCATTTCCCCCGGGAGTTTGCCCTGTTACTGAAGCAGTTCCTGTATTTCGATCGCTATGTACACATCCTTGCGCCAGAAATGGATGTATTTATGGATGAGCGGCTTAACATGCTCCACTGAGGCGGGTCGCCTTCAACTGCTTGGTTTTGTACACTAGGGCAGCATTTCACGAAACGGTGACATGCTGCCTTTTTCGTGGATACGTCCATTCCTCTTGATGCCGCGACGAGCTGTCTTTCTATGGCGCTGGTAAAACTTCATACTGAGTTTTTTCGCAATCTGTCGCCGGCTGAGCCCGTTTCGTTCTCACCATCGTTCAATCTACTTTATGGTGCCAACGGTAGTGGCAAGACCAGTGTACTGGAGGCTATCGGCTATCTGGGCCTTGGGCGTTCCTTTCGCGTAAATCGCCATCAGGCTGTTGTTCAGCATGGACAGGACAGGTTCACAGTCTTCGGCGGTCTGGACCATGGTTTTGATGATAAGCGTAATGAGGAATCATCTGGTGTGTTGGCTCACCGGCTAGGCATCTCTCGTGATGTTGCCCAGAAGGAAACAACGCTTCGCGTAGATGGTGAAGGCGTGCGCAGTTTGTCTTCGCTTGCAAAGCACTTACCGGTTTCTGTTATTGATCCTGGAGTTTTCGATATTGTTGCCGGCGGTCCGGGAAAGCGCAGGCAATTTCTTGATTGGGCAGTGTTCCACGTGGAACCTTCCTTCGCATCGAGCTGGCAACAGTGCCAGAGAGTCACTTCACAGCGGAATCAAACGCTGAGAAATGGTAGAATGGACGAATCCATGTTGCGCATCTGGGACACGCAGTACGCAGCGCTCAGTGAAAGAATAAGTGAAGCCCGTAAACGCGCCTTTGACCAATTCAAAAATGCGTTCGTTAGCCTGGTTCACGAAGTAGATGTGAGTTGGACTGAGGGGCTAAAGCTGGAGTTTTATCCCGGGTGGGATAACAGCCAGTCGCTGTTAGATGTATTGGTCCGCCACAGGGAGCAGGAAGCTCGCATGGGGCATACACTCTACGGGCCGAACCGAGCGGATATCAGAATCAGATTTCAGGGACGACCGGTAGCGGAAACTTTTTCTCGCGGCCAGCAGAAGACCCTTGTCATTCTGATGAAAATTGCCCAGAGCATGGTGTTGAATGATCTCGGAAAGCAGGTCAGTTTTCTGGTTGATGATATTAACGCCGAGCTGGATGAGGGCCACAGAACCATGTTGGCCCGCAAGTTACAGGAATTACGTTGCCAGGTATTTATAACGTCCATTGAACATCCCGATCTGGAGTCATTGTGGCAAGGTAACCAGATACCTGATTACCGAATGTTCCACGTGGAACATGGAAAATTAAAGGAAGAATAAACCGGCTTACCAAATCCTTTACCTGCATAGAAGCAGCTTTAAGGAGAGCGCCGGGCCCTTACGCTTCAGGAGTTTCCTAATGAGTGAATCGATCTACAATTCTACCAGTATCAAAGTTCTGAAAGGACTGGATGCGGTGCGAAAACGGCCTGGGATGTACATCGGTGATACGGACGACGGCACCGGCCTGCATCACATGGTCTTCGAGCTGGTGGATAACTCCATCGATGAAGCTCTGGCAGGGCACTGTTCCGAAATCGGGATCATCATTCATCCTGATGAGTCTGTCAGTGTTCAGGATAATGGCCGTGGCATTCCTGTGGATATGCATGAGGAAGAAGGTGTATCCGCCGCTGAAGTTATCATGACGGTACTGCATGCCGGGGGTAAGTTTGACGACAACTCCTACAAGGTTTCCGGTGGCCTTCACGGCGTGGGCGTCTCCGTTGTAAACGCCTTGTCCTCTACCCTGACCTTGACGATCCGTCGGGATGGCAAGGTATATGAGCAAGTTTATACTCACGGTGTGCCTAATGCGCCTCTCGCGCCGGTAGGTGACACAGATGCATCCGGGACCCGGGTTCACTTTATCCCGTCGCCCGAGACCTTTACGCACATTGAATTCCACTATGACATTCTTGCCAAACGCATACGGGAACTGGCGTTCCTGAACAGCGGTGTGCGTATACGCCTGACGGATGAGCGCAGTGGTAAAGAAGAGATCTTTCAGTACGACGGGGGTTTGAGGGCTTTTGTTGAGCACCTTAATGCCAATAAAACGCCTATCAACCGGGTCTTTCACTTCACTCGCGAGCGGGAAGACGGAATTTCGGTGGAAGTGTCCATGCAGTGGAACGATGCGTTCCAGGAGAATATCTACTGCTTTACCAACAACATTCCCCAGCGCGATGGTGGTACGCACCTGGCTGGCTTCCGTGCCGCCCTGACCCGTTCGCTGAACAATTATATTGAAAGCGAAGGCCTGGGCAAGAAAGCCAAGGTTAGCACCTCCGGTGATGATGCCCGGGAAGGCCTTACGGCAATCATCAGCGTCAAAGTGCCTGATCCAAAGTTCTCTTCACAGACCAAAGACAAGCTGGTTTCCTCAGAAGTGAAAACAGCGGTTGAGCAAGAGCTCTATCAAAGCTTTGCAGAATATCTGCAGGAACAGCCCAACGAAGCCCGGTTGATTGTAAATAAAATGATTGAGGCAGCACGGGCTCGTGAAGCCGCTCGTAAGGCGCGGGACATGACCCGTCGCAAAGGCGCGCTGGATATAGCTGGACTGCCAGGCAAGCTTGCGGACTGCCAGGAGAAAGACCCTGCTCTCTCCGAACTGTTCATAGTGGAGGGTGACTCGGCCGGCGGCAGCGCCAAACAGGGCCGGGACCGCAAAACCCAGGCAATCCTGCCACTGAAAGGTAAGATTCTGAACGTGGAGAAAGCACGTTTCGACAAGATGCTATCCTCTGCCGAAGTTGGAACTCTGATCACTGCGCTGGGCTGTGGTATTGGTCGGGAAGAGTTCAACGCGGATAAGCTCAGATACCACTCCATTGTTATCATGACGGATGCGGACGTGGATGGTTCTCACATTCGCACCCTGCTGCTGACTTTCCTGTTCCGTCAGATGCGCGAGATCATTGAGCGGGGCCATGTGTTTATAGCAATGCCGCCTCTGTACAAGGTAAAGCGTGGAAAACAGGAGCAGTACCTGAAAGATGAGAAAGCAAAAGAAGCCTACCTCACTCAGACTTCTCTGGAGGGTGCACAGCTCTACGTGAATCCGGAAGCGCCACCCATCAAGGATTCCGCCCTGGAGACAATGGTGAAGGACTACCAGGCCGTGATGGCGATGATCGAACGCCTGTCCCGCGCTTACCCGGCTAAAGTGCTGGAGCGTATGCTTCACAATGATACCCTGAAGCCTGAGGATCTGAAGGACGAGCAAACGGTTGCCTCATGGGCCACTCGCCTAGGCGACGGGCTGAATGTAGATACCCGTACCGGAACCAAATATACCTTCTCGGTTACGAAGGACTCAGAACGCGGCCTTTATCTGCCAAAAGTCACCATCTATGTGCACGGGATTCCCCACGAGCATATATTCAGCCACGACTTCTTTGATTCACCGTCCTATGGTGCGATAGCACGCCTCGGCGAGACTCTGAACGGGCTGATTGAAGAAGGTGCATACATCCAGCGTGGTGAGCGTAAACAGGTAATACTGTCGTTTGAAGGTGCACTGGACTGGCTGATGAAGGAGGCCCAGCGTGGTCTGAGCATCCAGCGCTATAAAGGCCTTGGTGAGATGAATCCGGATCAGCTATGGGAAACGACTATGGACCCGGAAAGCCGTCGTATGATGAAAGTGAAGATTGATGATGCCATTGCGGCAGACCAGATTTTCACAACCCTGATGGGTGACGATGTTGAGCCCCGTCGTGATTTTATTCAGACCCATGCTTTGGAAGTTCACAACCTCGATATCTGATAAAGCTCCAATTAAAAAAGGCCAGAGTAGCAATACTCTGGCCTTTTTTTGTCTATGAAAAGCTATGTTGTTGTAATTTCGATTTATTTTTCCTGAAGGAGGCGTAATTCTTACGGTCAGGCTTTGTCTTTCTCCGCCAGATGAGGCGCCATCACTTCTTCCAGGGTATAACCTGTAAGGCGACGTATAGTTCTCCACAAGTAATAGAAGATAAGCATCATCATTACCATGGAAGGTATCGCGATCATCGGGTAACTCACCAGGGTCATTCTGCCGAGCTCTTCGTTAAAGGCCTGAGTGCCAGAGGGACTGACGACAATCCAGCGGGCGAGGACATAGTTCATGATGGATGAAAACAGAAAGGTGCCGGCGAAGAAGTAGCTGGCCTTCAACAACCGCGCTTCAAACTGCCCTACACAATTCTTTTCTTCCAGTGCCCCGTGAATTTTTTCCACATCCAGCACGTTGGGGTTATATAGCAGCGTGCGCACCAAAGGGTATTTTGTGCGGGTGGATACGAGCACGGCCAGGCCAATAATGGCGGGTATAGCGGCTTCTTTTACGGCTAACCAACCAGCATCCAGCTCAAGCAAACCGATACCACCTGTTAGCCCTACACTCACCAGACCCAGCAACGCGATAAAGTTTTTCTTGTTGTAGCGAACCAGCTCGAACAGTCCCCAGCCAAGGGGAAACGCAAGCCCGAGAATCAGGGCGTTAACGCTGCCAAGATGCTCGTCGCCGCTGAATTTCATCAGAATAACGGATGGGATAATAATACTGACCAGTAGATCAACCCAGGGCCTGGGCTTATGGTCCGGCGTGGAAGTGGTGGTGTTCGGTGAGGTCATAGTCATGCCTGGTTGGTGAAACAACTGAAGGCAGTATACGACGAACGCCATAAAAAAACCGAACCCTGAGGTCCGGCTTTTTTACGAACAGGTGCTAAATCAGGCGCCTGCTTCTTTCAGGCTTTCCTCGAGAATCGTCAGCCCTTCTTCAAGGACATTATCCTCGATGGTGACGGGCATCAGGAAGCGCAGAGTATTGCCGTACATACCACAACTCAGAAGAATAAGGCCCTTTTCTTTGGCCTTTTTCGTGATTGCTGCAGCCAGTTCCGGCATGGGTTTGCGGCTTTCCTTGTTCTCGACGAGCTCGAACGCCGCCATGGAGCCGAGGCAGCGGACGTTATCCACATGGGTGAACTGCTCTTGCCACTTGGTGAAGCAAACTTCCAGCTTCTTACCGAGGCGCTGGCTCTGACCCAGAATATCCTCATCCCTGAACACATCAAATACAGCCAGTGCAGCAGCACACGCGGTTGGGCTACCGGTATAAGTACCACCCAGCGAATTCGGGCCAGAAGCATCCATGTGCTTGTCTGTTCCGACGATCGCCGAGATAGGCATGCCATCAGCCATACTCTTGGCCATGGTCATCATGTCCGGCTCAACACCACTGTGCTCGATGGCGAATAGCTTGCCGGTGCGACCAAAGCCACTCTGAACTTCGTCGACAATCAGCAGAATGCCGTTTTCATCACATATCTCGCGAAGTTTCTTGAGGAAACTCGCAGGTGCCGGATAAAAACCACCCTCACCCAGTACCGGCTCAATAACGATAGCGGCAGTCTGGTTTGCGGGTGAATCTGCCTTCATGGTCATCATCAGCCCACGCAGGGCTTCGTCTTCGCTTACGCCGTGGTACGGCACGGGGTAAGGCGCACGAAAGACAGTTCCTGGCATGGGGCCAAAATCCGTCTGGTAAGGCGCGGCTTTGCCGTTCATGGCCATAGTCATGAACGTACGACCATGATAGCCGCCGTCAAAGCAGATGATGTTTGTGCGGCCGGTAGCTGCACGAGCAATTTTTACGGCGTTTTCCAGAGCTTCAGCACCGGAGTTCGCAAGCATGACCTTGGCGTGACCCTTTACCGGTGCAACCTCGCTGAGCTTCTGGGCCAGACGCACGTATCCTTCATAGGACATAACGGTCTGGCAGGTATGCATCAGCTTATCAAGTTGGGCTTTTACCGCCTCAACGACTTTAGGATGCCGATGACCAATGTTAAGTACACCGATACCGCCGGCAAAGTCGATCATGCGCTTGCCGTCTGCGTCCCACAGTTCTGCATTGGTTGCGTGATCGGCAAATTGTTCATTAGGACTTGCCGCGCCCGCTGCAACATAGCGTTCTTTAAGTGCCTGCAATTCTTTATTGCTCACTTTGCCATTCTCCCTGTGTCTCTGATTTAACAATCTCACTTAACAGTGTAGGGAGTCGCGAGGCCTGACACAAATTGACAATGTGCAATATCATGCCGGCTGCTCCCGGAACTGCAGCGCAGCAAGGCGCCTGTAGAGCTCGTTTTCCCGTATTAACTCCTCGTGGGTGCCAACGGCTAAAAGCCGGCCCTGATCCAGAACGGCTATGCGGTCAGCATCCCGCACGGTCGCAAGCCGGTGGGCGATTACCAGAGTGGTTCTACCCGAGGTAAGCGCCGGCATAGCCTGTTGAATCAGGCTCTCGCTTTCCGCATCCAGAGCACTGGTGGCTTCGTCAAGCAGCAATATGGGCGCATCAGCAAGCAGGGCGCGGGCAATGGCTAGCCGTTGCTTCTGGCCGCCTGAAAGCCCCAGCCCGGCATCGCCCAGCCGAGTCAGATAGCCTTCTGGCAGCTTCTCAATAAATTCGTGGGCGTGAGCAATGCGGGCCGCCTTTTCAACATCGGTCTGGCTGGCGCCCGGCCGGGCGTAGCCTATGTTGTCTGCCACGGTCCCGTGGAACAGCGCAGGGTTCTGGGGCACCAGTGAAAAACAGTTACGCAGCGCCTCCAGAGAAACCGTAGCGCTGTCGGTACCGTCGATGTGAATTGTGCCACTGTCGGGCTGGTAAAAATGCAGCAGCAAATCAAATAGCGTCGATTTTCCGGCTCCCGAGGGGCCAACCAGGGCCAGAGTTTCCCCGGCACGGACATGCAGGCAGATATCGGCCAAGGCCGGGTGTTCGCGACGTCCAGGGTAACTGAAATTCAGACCCTCAATGGTGATTTCGCCAATGATCGGCTCTGGAAAGCCGCTTGCCACTCCTGCAGGCCGGTCAAACTCCGGTTCCGTCTGTAGCAATTCGAAAAGCCGAGCGGCGGAGCCGGCTGCCCGCTGCAACTCCCCGATCACTTCACTGATGGCGCCTGCGGCAACGCCTACCAGCAGGCTGTAAAACACAAATGCTGCCAGTTCGCCCGGGGTGATGCGACCGTGGATAACATCGAGACCGCCAATCCAGATCACAACGCCCACAGCGCCCATCACCAGGGAAATGGCTATGGTGGTTAGCCAGGCCCGCTGTTTGATACGGTCGCGGGCAATGTCGAAGGCGCGCTCAGAAACTTCCGCGAAAAAGCTCCGGTCGTGAGGCTGATGGTTAAAAGCCTGCACGGTTTTGATCTGGGTGAGATTTTCGCCCACGTAGCTGCCCACATCCGCCACCCTGTCCTGGCTGAGCCGTGAAAGCTGCCGCACTCGCCGCCCGAAAAATAGAATTGGCACAATAACCAGAGGGAAGCCCAGCAAAATGATACCGGCCAGTTTGGCATTGGTGATGAACAGCAATAGCAGCCCGCCCACCAGCATCAAGGTATTGCGCAAGGCGATGGAAACCGTTGAGCCGATTACCGATTGCAGCACCGTGGTATCGGCGGTGAAGCGCGATTGAATTTCCAGCGCGCGGTTTTCCTCGAAAAATCCCGGATGAAGGTCGATCAAGTGATTGAACACCTGCTTGCGGATATCCGCTACCACCCTTTCGCCGATCCAGGACACCAGGTAAAAGCGCGCGAAGGAGCCAAACGCCAACCCCAATATCAGAATGAAAAACAGCCCCATGGCGCGGGCCAGGTTGCCCGGAGATTCCGTCGCCAGGCCCTGATCCACAAGAATGCGCAGACCCTGCCCCAATCCGAGCGTAATACCTGCCGTGATAATCAACGCCACAAGAGCGCCTGCAACGGCTTTGCGATAGGGGCGTATAAACCCTATAACGAGTTTCAGGGCCTGCCGGTGACGAGTGCTGATGGTGTGCCTCCTGAGAGCTGTCTGCTGTAAACTTAGCCAGCTATACGGTTACGCTTGAAGTAAGGACTTATCATACAGCCAGACAAGAGCTTGTGGGCAGACACCTCCTGCCAGGACCGTCAAAAGCCACGGATGGCTTTTGCCGAGCGTACAAGGACGTATTTACAGCGTGTCCTGGCAGGAGGTGTCTGCCCACATGCTCGCTAAGACCGTACTTTCTGATAACTCCGCCATAAAAAAGGATCCCCCGTGCGAGCCTACGCCGACAGTGATTACCCGCAAAACCACAAACCGGACTGGAAGGTTATCGCCGGGCTATGGCCCTACCTGGCGGAATACCGGGGTCGCGTAGCGCTCTCTATCGCCTTTCTTATACTGGCAAAGCTGGCGACTGTCGCAACTCCTCTGGCCCTGAAATACATTGTCGACTATCTCGACCAGGGCCGTGAAGGCGAACTGTTGCTATGGATTCCTATCGTGCTGGTGGTTGCCTATGGCACCCTGAGGTTTGGCAGCACACTGTTCAGTGAGCTGCGGGACGCCGTGTTTGCAAGGGTTGCCGAGCGTGCCATGCGGCGGGTATCGCTGCGGGTGTTCCGCCATCTCCATGACCGCGAACTGGCGTTCCATCTGGACCGAAAAACCGGAGGTCTTGCCCGGGATATCGAGCGGGGAACCACCGGTATCAGCTTCCTGCTGCGCTTTACCCTGTTCAATATTGTGCCCACCCTGCTGGAAATCCTGATGGTGGCGGGCATCTTGTTCGTCGCGTTTAACGCCAGCTATGTGTTGGCCATTCTCGTTGCTGTGGTGGTGTATATCGTATTTTCCATCAAGGTTACCGAGTGGCGAACCAAGTTCGTGCGCGAGGCCAACGCCCGTGACAACCAGTCCAATTCCCGCGCGATAGACAGCCTGCTCAACTACGAAACCGTGAAGTACTTCAATAACGAAAAATTTGAAGCCGACCTTTACGACGAGAATCTGGAAGGCTGGGAGCAGGCCCGTCTGAAAAACCGCCTGTCTCTGGCGGCGCTTAATTCCGGCCAGGCTCTCATCATTGGTTTGGCCATGATAACCATGATGGTGATGGCCGTGAGGGAGGTGGCCAGTGGCGCCATTACTCTGGGTGACTTCACCATGATCAACGCCTACCTGCTGCAGTTGTTTATCCCTCTGAACGCACTGGGCTTCGTGTACCGTGAAATCCGCCAGGCGTTGGTGAACGTTGAGCGTCTGTTCGGATTGCTGGGTGAAGCACCGGCTGTTGAAGACGCGCCCGACGCTCCGGCACTGGTTGTGAATAAAGGCGAAGTCGGCTTTCATCACGTGCATTTTGCTTACCGTGCAGATCGACCGATTCTGCGGGATGTGAACTTCACAATACCCGCCGGGCACACAGTGGCGGTTGTGGGTGCCAGCGGAGCGGGCAAATCCACCCTGGCCCGCCTCCTGTTCCGCTTTTTTGACGTGGATAAAGGCGGTATTACCATTGATGGCCAGGATATCCGCTCGGTCAGCCAGGACAGCCTGCGGTCGGCGATTGGCGTGGTGCCGCAAGACACAGTGCTGTTCAACGATACCCTGTATCGCAACCTCGCCTACGGTCGCCCTGAGGCTACCGAAGCCGAGATACATCATGCCGCCAAACAGGCTCGCCTGGACGATTTCATCCGCAGCCTGCCAGAAGGTTACGACACCAAAGTAGGCGAGCGTGGACTGAAACTCTCCGGCGGGGAGAAACAGCGGGTGGCTATTGCCCGGGTTTTGTTAAAAAACCCGCCACTGCTGATTCTGGACGAAGCCACCTCCTCGCTGGATTCCATCTCCGAACAGGCAATTCTGGACGCCCTGAACGAAGTCAGCCGGCAGCGCACCACTCTTGTAATCGCCCACCGTCTGTCGACCGTGCGCGATGCCGATACGATTCTTGTCATGGATCACGGTCAAATCGTGGAAAGCGGCGGCCATAGCGAGTTGCTGGTGCAGAATGGCTACTACGCCAGATTGTGGCTGCAGCAACAGCACAGCGATGAAGAAGAGGAGAGTGTTTAAGGAAATACCGCTGTGTAGAGCTCCAAAATGTGGTCTATGGTGTGATTAAGCTGTTCGATGGATTGTTTGCAGGGAACCAATATGTCGCCACGCCTGAGATATCCCGGTGTTTATGTCGAGGAAATTGCTTCGGGAGTGAGGGCTATGGCGGGGGTGCCGACCTCGATCACGCTCTTCATTGGTATGGCCCGCCAAGGTGAGCTGAACCACCCGACCCATATTGACGGGTTTGGCGAGTTTGAACGGACCTTCGGCGGCGATATTTTTTATGGCGAGATGGCGCTGCAGGTTAAACAGTTCTTTCTTAATGGTGGCGCCAGAGCGGTCATCGTGCGCATTGAAGGCAATGACGGAGGAACTCCTGAACTGACCGATTACGAAAGTGCATTCGGGTCGGTCGCGTCCGACGTCGAATCATTCAACTTGCTGGTACTGCCTCGCGGGTTTGAACAGACAGATGACCAGCGGCAGCAACTATGGGGAACGGCCAGCGTATTCTGTCAGCACCAGCGAGCCTTCCTGATCGTTGACCCCCGGAGCGACTGGCAAACAGCAGCCGATGCCGCTGCCGGAGTAGCAGCGATGCGAACGGGCGCTGTTACCGATCATGCTGGCATCTACTGGCCCCGCATCATGGTGGCCTCTTCGATGTTACCCATTGATCCAGCTGGAAGCGTAGCCGGCATTATGTCGCGCACGGATGCTCAGCGCGGTGTCTGGAAGCCTCCTGCGGGTCGGGAGGCGTCTATTCTGGGTGTGACCGGGTTGGAGCATATGATTTCGAGAGCCGGGAATGGCGTAACGAACCCACAGGGGATCAACGCGCTGAGGCAATTACCCGGGGGTGTGGTGGTTTGGGGTGCGCGTACCATGGCTGGTTTCGAACACTCGGGCGAGAGCGACTATAAATATATCCCCGTCCGCCGCGCCGCGCTGTTTATCGAAGAAAGCCTGACCCGAGGGTTGGGTTTTGGCCTGATCGAGCAAAATGAGGAGGCCTTATGGGCGCAAATACGGTCAGTTGCAGGCGCGTTCATGCAGAAGCTGTTCCGACAGGGCGCATTTCTGGGAGACAAGGCATCCGACGCCTGGTTTGTGCGCTGCGATTCCAGCACTACGACGCAAAGTGATATCGACCGGGGCCGCGTTAATCTGATGGTAGGCTTCGCCCCGATGCGCCCTGCAGAATTTGTCGTTCTTAAGGTTCAGCAGAGCCTGAGTTCCCAGCCAACCCCGACGTCAGCACCGACGCCAACCCGGAAGCGCGTACCACCCTCTGGTCTACGCCGTCGCTGAATACGCTGGCGTTGCCGGTTATCAGGCTGAACCAGTTTTTTGCCCGGGTGATGCCTGTATACACCAGTTCCTTCGTGAGTACAGGGCTGAGACGGTCGGGTAGCACCAGGCAAGTGTGATTGAACTCAGAACCCTGGGATTTATGCACGGTCATGACGTACACGGTTTCCAGCTGTTGCAACCGGCTGGGTGATATCCAGCGGATGTCGCCGCTGCCGTCGCTGGCAGGAAAGGCAACGCGCAACACTGACTGCGGGCGATCGCTGCCATTTTGCGGGTCAGTGCCCGACGGCAGGCTGAAGGTAATACCTACATCGCCGTTCATCAGGCCCAGATTGTAATCGTTGCCGGTAATCAGCACCGGGCGTCCTGCGTACCAGCCGTCAGCCCGGGGAATGAGCTTTTGTTTCAGCAGATGGTGGGCGATCAGCTCGTTCAGCCCCTCTACACCCCAGGGGCCGCGGCGCAGGGCGCAGAGTATCTGAAAATCACTAAAGGCCTGCAATACCGATCTTGCCAGCTCGCCCCACTGCTCTGTTGTGCTGTTGCCGTCCAGACTGTGGCTTCGCATCAGCGATAAGTAGTGACGGTAGCCTACCGGTGGCGGCAAGGGCTGGTTGTTGCCATGGATTCGCCCTTCCCCGTTATTCTGGAAGGCTTCCGGGCTGCCACTGACCGCATGGCGGCAGATCAGCGCCTGAGCGTCTTCCAGAGAGGGTTTGTTGGTACCGCCATTCAGCCACATCACATCCTCGAAACCAGCGCTGCGGGCCTGCTGAAGCATGCTGTCGCTCAAGGTGTTGGTATTGACCGCTTCGGCCAGTTGCCGAATGCCACTGCCTTCGGCAAAGCGGTAGCTCTTGCGCAACATCGCCACCGCCTGATCCAGCGGCTGGCCTTCGGTGTCCTGCAAGCTTGTCGGGATGTCGGTGCCGGTTATGGCTTTTAGCCATTGCACAGTTTCTGGCAGATAGTGGCCGTCTGGCGCGCGCTGGCACAATTCACCCAACACGGCGCCGGCGTCTACTGAGGCCAGCTGATCCTTGTCGCCCAGCAGAATCAGTTGGGCGTTGGCGGGCAGGGCGTCAAACACCGACGCCATCAAGTCCAGGTCCACCATGGAAGCTTCGTCGATCACCAGAATATCCACCAGCAGCGGATTGTCGCGGTTATGGCGGAATTTGCGGGTGTCCGGGCGGCTGCCCAGAAGCCTGTGGAGCGTGGTTACTTTGGTGGGAATGTCTGCCAGAGATACCTGCCCCGGTAACAGCGCAAGAGGCAGACGGCTGACGGCACCGCCGATGGATTCGTTCAGCCGGGCTGCGGCTTTGCCTGTGGGTGCTGCGAGGCGAATACGGTATTTGCGCCCATCACGCTCTGTTGATTCACCTGCGACGGACTGCAGGGCCGCCAGCAGATTTACCACTGTAGTGGTTTTGCCGGTGCCGGGCCCGCCGGTAATCACGGCGAACCGGTTGCGGGCGGCCAGGGCACAGGCGAGCTTTTGGTAATCCACAAACGAGCCCACAGAATCTTGCGGTTTAAACAGTACGTCCAGAGATTTGCTCAGTGTTATGGCAGCTGCTGAAGCCGGCTCAGCGAGGGTAGACGGCTGCGCCAGACGCTGCAGAATTCCGGTGGCAATCTGCTGCTCGTAGCGCCAGAAGCGGCGCAGGTAAAGCCGGGTATCATTCAATACCAACGGCGTGGTATGTGAACCATCACTTACTGCCAAAGCATTGCCCAAAGCGGCCAGGCATTCCTGAATGGATACGAGAGCCAATAGTTCTCCCGGGCTATCAAGGCTCTCGTCAACGTTTTCCTGCGTCGCGAATGAGCCTGCCGGACTGTTCTTGTTTTGAGTGGAGAGAACGCCGTTTGGCTCCTCCGGTGGCAGCGAGAGAGAACTGTCAGCATCGGCCAACAGGTTGGCCAGATCAACGCACACGTGGCCCCGGCCAACCTGATGGGACGTAAGTGCAGCAAGCAGCAAAACCAGCGGTTTCGGCACTTCGCCCTGATCTTCCGACAAATCCTGAATCAGCCGTGCAAAGCGTACATCCAGCGGGCGAATCCAGCCTGCTTGCTGCCAGCTATCCAGAAGCTTCAGAACACTTTCGGTCTGATCCAAAGCAAGGCTGGTGTCTCGACGGGGAGAAGCTGAAGGTGTTTTATCCACACCAATGGTTCCATCCAGATCAAAGGCAAACTGGTTTTCGGTATTCCGTGTTTTGCTCATGCCGCTACCTCTCCGGCTGCCGTGCCGTCGAACATGGCATCCAGTTGTTCAATCAATTCTCTGGGTGGTTTGTCGGTAAACGCCCCTGCCCCGGGCGCATTCACGCCGCGCAAAAACAGATACACCGCGCCGCCTATGTGCTGGTCGTAGTCATAATCCGGCAGGCGGGCTTTCAGCAAGCGGTGCAGGGCCAGCAGATATAGGATGTACTGCAGGTCGTAGCGCTTATTGAGGATCGCCTCGCCCATGGCCTGATCTGTGTAGGCGCTGTCGCTGTCGCCGAGGTAGTTGGATTTGTAATCCAGCACGTAATATTGCCCGTTGTGTTCAAACACCAGATCGATAAAGCCCTTTAACATGCCATTGAAGCGTCCGGCATCCACTTGTGGCCGGTCTGCGCGGTTGAGGGTGTGTTGGTTCACCAACCGGTCCATGGCTTGGGTATTTACATTGCGGCTTTCAAACCAGAACTCGAGTTCCGGGCGCAATGTGCCAAGGCTCGCCAGGCTGACGCTTTCACCGCCGTGGCGGTTCAACGGCAGAGGTTGGCGGATGAGTGCAAGTATCCAGTGTTCAAGAGTGTCTACCCAATCACTCCAGCCCCGTGTGCTGCAACGACGTGTGAGCTGCTCGCGCAAGTGTTCAGGGTTATCCACAATGGTTTGCAGGCCCTGTTGTACACACCATTCCAGCAGATCGTGCAGAAAGGTTCCTGGGCCAGCGCCTTTGGGGAAATGATGCAGGTTGTGGCTGAGAGGAATGGTTGTGCCCTCATCCTCCGGGTTATGGGCGCCCTCTTCCAGCAGGTTCTGGGTTTCGGCGTCTTCCACTTCACCGGCGAACATTATGCCGGTGCCGGAAAGCCCGCTGTACTCCAGGGAGGAGTAACTGGCAATCCACCAGTCTTCCCGAGCTTCGCGGGTTGAAATCAGCGCTGGTCCCAGGGCCGCAGGAGCGGCTTCGGTGTAATGTTCTTCCGTCGCTTCCGGCAGTGCTTCGGTACTCAGTTCGCTGTGACCCTCTACCAGTTTCGTTAGCGCCTCACTGAGCGGCTGTTGCGCTGCAGGTTCACCGCCCAGAAGATACCCCAGACCGCTGAGATGCCAGTTATCAATCTCGGCAACGCCCACCCAAGTGGCGAAGCGGGCGCGGGTCAGGGCCACGTAGAGTTTGCGGATGTCCTCGCCGAGGCGTTCCTGATCTGCCCGGGCAACGTCTTCCGGCGTCGGATCAAACACGGTGATCAGCGTTGAGTCGTCGTCGTGATAACGCACGAACGACTGTTTTTCGCTTTGAGCGCGGAATGCGGTGCCAAAGGGCAGGAACACCAGAGGGTATTCCAGGCCTTTGGACTTGTGCACGGTGATGACTTTTACCAGGCCGGCATCGCTTTCCAGGCGCAGGGTGCGGTGTTCGTCTTCTTCGTCTGCCGCCCGCAGAATCTGGGTGTAGTGGTGCACAAGCGCGTGTTCGCCGTCCAGTTGCAGGCTGTCCTGTTGCAGCAACTCGGCAATGTGCAGAATGTCGGTTAGCCGGCGTTCGCCTTCCGGACGCTGCAGCAGGCGCCCGGGTACATCAAAGTCCATCAGGAAGCTGCGCAGCATGGGCAGTACGCCCTGGCTTTGCCACTGCTTCTGATAGCCCATAAAGCGATCAATCTCCCGCTCAAGTGCCATCTCGTCGGTCAGCAACTGGTCAAGATAACGCCAGGGCAAGCCTAGCGTGGGCGTGGCAAGTGCGGCGCGGGCGTAGGCCAGTTGCCGTGGCTCGGCAAAGGCTTTGAGCCAGCACAACACTTCTTTTGCCTCTTGCGAGGTGAGTACCGAATCCCGGTCAGACAGATACACGCTTTTGATGCGCCTTCGGCCCAGAGCTTCCCGAACAGCAGCCGCTTCGTTGCGGTTATTCACCAGAATGGCGATGTCTTTGGGTTCAACCGGCTCCAGATCGTCCTTGTTCGCTTCCAGAGCAAATCCTGCCAGCCCTTGCTGTCCAAGCGTCAGCAGGTGAGCAATTTCGCTGGCGCAGGTTTCTGCTGTATCCGTGGTGGCTGCACCTTTGGCCAGGCTCTTGCGGTTGCCGTTCTTGTCTTCCTCATCGCTTTCCAACGACCACAGGGTGAGGCTGGGCTGTACCTCGCCATTCACCGACCACAGGCGTTTGGTGCCATTGGCGTCTACCCCCTGAAATGGCAGGGGTGAACTATCGCCCTTGCCGAACAGGAAGGCTCCTTCCGGGCTATTCAGGTCGCCATTCTCAAACACCCGGTTGACTGCATTCACCATGGGTTTGGACGAACGGAAGTTGCGGCCCAGTGTCCAGGTGCGGTCGCGGGCGCCGGTGCGGGCGTCCAGATAGGTGTAGATATCGGCGCCGCGGAAGCCGTAAATGGCCTGTTTCGGATCGCCGATCATCAGCAGGCAGGTATCCGGATGATTCTCCGCAACCCGGTAAATGCGGTTGAAGATGCGGTATTGCACCGGATCTGTGTCCTGGAATTCATCGATCAGCGCCACCGGGAACTGGCGACGAATGGTGGCCGCCAGTTGATCTCCGCGAGGGCCATGCAGGGCATCGTCCAGCCGTGTGAGCAGGTCGTCAAAACCCATTTCCGAGCGCTTTTGTTTTTCCGATTCCAGCCTTTCTGCAATCCAGCGGCTGGCGTGCCGGAGAATGTCCGCCTCGGCGCTGGGCAGGCTCTGGCTGAATTTGATCAACTCTTCAATGGCATCAAAGGCGGGGTGATGGGGTGCATCGCCTTCACCTTTGAGTTTTGTCGGCAGTATGTCCGGTGTCTGGTTCTGGAAGCCGGCCTTGTCCAACCCCTCCGGGTAAAGCTCATCGGAAGCGGCCCAATCCAGCAGAGTGTCCCAGGCAGCAATCATCGGCTTCATGCTGCCACCGTGCAGACGTTTGCTCTTGTTGAGGGCAATCAGCATGTCGGTGACTTCAGGCTTCCAGTCTGCCCAGGGGTTGGCTTTCAGGGCCTGAGCCAGTTCCATACGTTTTTGCACAGTAGCTTCGATGGCCTGCTTAACATCGTCGGTAGCGACTTCAAAGGAGTCGGCATCGCCAAGCAGGTTATGCACAGCCGCACGCAGGTTATCCGGGGTTTTCCAGTGGCTCAACACTTCGTCCATCAGCACCGGCGACAACGGGTAGATAAAAGTGCGCCAGTAGTCTCGCGCGACTTCGTCGAGCAGTTCGCTCTGATCGGTTTCCAGTGACAGGCGGAACAGGCTGCCGCTGTCGAAGGCATGCTCGGTGAGCATGCGGTTACACCAGGCGTGAATGGTGGACACCGCGGCTTCGTCCATCCACTCGGCGGCCAGCAGGAGTTTTTTGCGGCAGTCCGGCCAGGTGGCCGGGTCTGGGTAGCTGTCGTCCCGCAGCTGATGGATCAGTGCGGTTTCAGGTGTGGGCTGGAGGTTTTCCCCGTTGCTTGAAAACACTTCGGCCGCTTGCGTGAGCCGCGTACGAATACGATCTCGCAGCTCCTTGGTCGCAGCATCGGTGAAGGTGACCACCAGCAGGTTGGGCGGCAGCATGCCGGCAGCCAGAGGGCTGCCCTCGGGTTGACCGTGGCCCAGCACGAAACGCACGTACAGAATGGCGATGGTGAAGGTTTTGCCGGTACCCGCACTGGCTTCAATCAGACTGCTGCCGTTCAGTGGCAGTACCAGTGGATCAAGGTTCGGGTTTTTCGTCACGGTTGTACCCGTCATAGCTTGCCCTCAATCTGACCAGCGGCGGATTTATCCTGTTCGGCTTCCCATAGAGGCACATAGAGTGCGTGCAACAAGGCTTCAAACTCGCCGCTTTCCATCAAGGCTTCAGCACTCTCAAAGGCACCTCGCAGATAGCCTGTGTCGCGCTCCAGAGCGGTCGCGTATGCCTGCTGGGCATCGCTGATGGCGCGCTCGTGATCGCCGAGGAATTTCTTGCTCTGGTAAAAGCTGTAAATCCAGGCAAATCCGGCCTCGCAGTGCAGCGGTAAAGCGCGGGTGCTGGCTTCTATCCAATTCGTCAGAATGTCGTCCAGATGCCTGGCGGCGTTTTCCTTTGGCAGAGGTGCAAAGCGAACTTTCCGGCCTTCCTCCTTGCCCAGAATCAGGGTTTCAAACGGTTGGGCGGTCAGTTGCCCGGCCAGATGGATCACCCAGTCCCGCATCAGGTTGGCGTAGCGGAGCTTCTTGCTGCTACCACTGCCGGTGAGCAAGCTTGAACCGGCGATTACCAACCGGCAGGTGTTACCCTCGTGGTTGCGGCGCAGGTTGTTGATCAAGTCCAGCACTTCAACAGAACCTGTGCTGTTCGCCAGCCTGTATTCAAAGGGAAGTGGCTCATTGATCGCCTCGGGCCATTCGGCCATGGCACTCTGATAACGCTGGAACAGATCCGGCAAGCGGCCGGCGAGATCGCCTCGCAACCGCTGTTCGGTAACGCCCATGCCCAGATCGCCGCGCCGGGCCATGCGATCCAGTGTGCTTTCCAGGCGTTCGTGCAGGTTTTCTTCGTTACTGGCTTTCAACAGGCCCTGCTCAATCAGTTCGGTGTCCAGACGCCAGCGGTCGAGACCGTTCAGGTCAAAGTTTTCGTTATCCGTGTCGTCGTCTTCCGCATCCTCGAAGCGCACCTGTAAGCGACGCTGATAAAAGGTATCCACAGGCTTTTTCAGCAAGCCTGCCAGATCGTTGAGGGCGATGGGTTCTTCGGGTTGTTGATGCGGCAGGGCGGTTTGCTGCTCACGCTGTTCTACCATTTCCTTGCCATGGGCACCGCGCCATTCGTGTTCGTAGGTGAACAGGCTGCGGGCGGCCAGCACTTCGGCTAGGGGCTTTGGCTGATTGCCGTCCCCTTCGCCCAGGCCATTGGCTTTCGGGAAATAATCCCGGCTGAACGGTTGCAGCGGGTGGCTGGTGGTCAGTGCGGCGGTTACGGAATCTTTTGGCTTTCCGGGCACCTGCCAAAGACTGTCGAGATGATCCTGCAACTGGCCAACCAGCACTGAGGGTGGTCTCGGCGAGTCGTCGCGGATGCTGCGCCCTACCCAGCTGATGTAAAGTTGTTCGCGGGCTGAGAGCATGGCTTCGAGAAACAGATAACGGTCGTCTTCCCGGCGGGAGCGGTCGCCCGGCCGATAATCCTGAGCCATCAGGTCAAAATCCACCGGTGGTCGTGAGCGTGGGTAGTCGCCGTCGTTCATGCCCAGCAGGCACACCTTGCGGAAGGGGATGGCACGCATGGGCATCAGCGTGGCAAAGTTCACCTTACCGGCGAGGAAGCGCTGGTTCAGACCGCCCTCATCCAGGCCTTCCAGTAATACATCTTTCACGATATTCAGCGGTAACGATTGCTCATCCAGCCCTGCGGCCATCGTGTCTTCCAGCCACTGCTCCAACTGCCGGCGGAAGCGGTTCAGCAGCATGAGATCATGCCCTTCTACCCTGTGGAAAAATTGCTCCAGCATGGCTGAGAAGAGCTCCTCCCATTGCTGGGGTGTGCGGCTTGCTTGCAGCTCCTGCCATAAGGTTTCCAGACGGTACACAAATTCACCAAGGCGCCCGGCCAGGCTGGCTTGCAGCCCGCCGATTTCAGCGTAGGGCTGAACACCGGCCCAAGGCTCATCGTCGCCCATGCCGTATCCCAGCAGCATTGAACGCAGGCCAGCCTGCCAGGTGTTACGCTCCAGTCCGGCAGGCAACTCCAGGCTTTCCCGGTGGGCACCGTGCAGACCCCAGCGAATATTGGCGCCTTCTACCCAGCGCCGGGCTAAGGGGATTTCCTCTTCGGCAATCTCGAAGCGATCACGAATACCGGGCACTTCCAGTAAGCTGATGATCTCACTCACCCCGAAACGGCTCCGGGGCAACGACATGAGCGTTTCCAGGGCAATCAGCACCGGCTCGTGGTGACGCTGGCCCTGATCGGAAATGGTGAAGGGTATGTGGCGCTTGAGGCCCGGCGTATAGCGGCCAAACACCGCCTGAATATGCGGTGCATAAACGTTGATATCCGGCACCATCACCATCACATCCCGGGGCCTTAGCGTGGCATCTGCGTTAAAGGCAGCCAGCAGCTGATCGTGCAGAATCTCCACTTCCCGTTGCGGGCTGTGGGCATCGTGGAAGGCTATGGAATGGTCGTGAGCCAGATCGAGTTCACGTTGTTCATCCCGGATTTCCTGAAGTGGCGTCAGGTTGTAAATATCATTCTGGAGCTGGTGCAGCAGGCAAGGCGCCTGCTCGGTTCCATGTTCAGAAAAGATGTCGATCTTCTGATCTGGGGTCTGGAAACTGGCGCGGTACTCATCGGGATTGTCGAATTCATCCAGCAGGCGAATGTAATCCCGGCCCTGTTTACCCCAGGCGGCCAGCAGAGGATTGGCGTGCTGGTGCAGCTGATCGGCATCCTCAATCTTCGACAGGGTATGGTGGACTTTGCCCCGCTTGCGCTCGGCTTTCAGCAGTTCGCGGTCGCTGACAATATCCGCCCAGTAAAACTGTGAAGGGTTGTGAACGCAAAGAACCACCTGGCTGAACCGGCTCAGTACGTAAAGGGCTTCCAGCGCCTGACGCGGCAGCGACGATACCCCGAACACCACAATGCGTTTGGGCAAGCGGCTCGGGTGAGCGGGTGCAGTTATACGCTGGCCTTCAGCCATAAACCGGGTATGAATCTGCGAACGGCTGGTGTGGGCTTCAGCGCCCGTGTCTTCCACCAGCTTGCGCCAGAGCATTGGCTGCCAAAGAGTGTCTTCCTCAACCGGCTTTTCTTCGCTGTGGGCAGTGATCACCACATCCCGGCCCTGCTCCCAGGCGGCCAGCCAATCGGCACGGAACACCTGATACTGGTCGAAAAGATCCGCTACCTTCTCCGCCAGCTGGAAGGCCCGTAAATCAGGGTCGCTTCCTTCCAGAAAGCGGGCCAGCGGGTTGAATACTTCGTCGGTATGAACCAGTTCCGGCAGCAGGCGGTACAGCCGCCATACCAGCCGGCGCTTATCAAAAGGGGATTGCTTCGGCACTTCGCCGTCCGGCAGTACGGCCCGATAGGCCTGCCAGATAAATCGCGCCGGGAACAAAAAGTCCATGCCGGCCGCAATGCCCAGCCCGCCTTCGCTGCCATCTGCCGCGCGCTTTTCCGCCAGTGCCAGCTTCAGCCACTGGGCAATACCGTTGCTCTGCACCAGAAAAGTCTCGCTCTGCAGCGGCGGCAGCGGGTTCTGCTGGCAGATAAACACCACCGCCCGGCGCAGGTCTTCCAGATGGTTGGCATGAACGGCGTGAAAGCCGGGGGTGATGGCGGCGTGTTCGGGCATGGTTTTCCCTGTTTTGTCTCTCATTCAATTCTGATCCGGTTCTGACGCTACAGGTTACCGCATGTGATCGGAGAAGCGGACCGTCTGAAACGTCTGACTATCGGAAAGCATTGTGCACAGCCGGAGGATCCGGAGACTTGCCTTAGCCGTATTGATTAAAAGATGTTCAATAAAGAGGTGTCGCCATGGGCCACCAACCTGTCAATTTCGGAAAGCGTATCATCCCGTTTCTACTTGTTGTTATGGCCGTTGTCAGTATCTGGACGTCCCGGTCCCTTGCCAGTAACACGGATAAAGACGCGGGGATTCAAGACACCATTCTTCGCCAGATCGAGGCGTTTGCCAACAACGACCCTGAGCAAGCCTGGGCGCTGGCGTCGGAGAGTATTCAGCGCCGTTTCGGGTCATCAGAGGTTTTTCTGGATATGGTGCGATTGGCGTATCCGGCGGTACACAATGCCACTGCGATCGAGTTCTCCGACCGGGTGCCCCACGACGGGTTTCAGATCCAGATGGTGAAACTCAAAGGGCCGGAGGGCGAGCGATGGGATGTCTACTACCGGATGGTGCTGACTGAAGACGTGTGGAAAATTGCCGGCGTTCGCCTGCAGCCGGCTGAACCCGGTATTTGAATTCGTTAAACGGCGCCATCAAATCAGGTGGCGCCCACCATCCAGAGGTATGGTTCTGCCGGTAATGTAGGGATTGTTCAGGATAAACTGCAGAGTTTGTACGGCTACTTCTACCCCCGGCTCGAGCCCCATCAATGACTTTTTCAGGGTTTTTTTCCGATAGGCGTCGCTATCACCCTCGTTAAACATGATCAGCGACGGCGCCAGGCTGTTGACCTTGACCCGGGGAGCCAGCAATCGTGAAAACGACAAGGTGAGGTTGGCGAGAGCGGCCTTACTGGCGGCATAAGCGATGTGTTTCGCACTGCCCTTTTCAACCACGTAGTCAGTCATGTGGATAATGTCGGTGGTTGAATCTCCATGCTCCAGCATTGCCCGGCAGGCGAGATTAATCCGGTAAGGGGCCATGGCATGAATCTGCATCATCGCACTCATTACATCGGCCGGATCAGAGTCGTCGCTTTCGGGTAGCCAGTCCGAAGCGTTGTGAATGATCGCCCGCAATCTGTCAGTCTTTGTTTTGAGGGTGTCTATAAACGCATCAATGCCCTCATTCGTGGCAAAATCCGCCTGGATACACAGCGCCCCGGCTTTTTGCAGTGCTTCGACCGCTGGCCGATGGGTGCGGTAGGTAACGATGATGGGCTGACCCTGTTCGAGACAGGCCTGGGCGAAAGCCAGTCCGATGCGCTGGCCTGCGCCGGTAATCAGTATGGGGGCGGTCATGAGCTTCTCCTGTAGATATGAGTGGTGATTACGTTGTTGCAGACGGCTTGGGTCAACCGATCAAGGCTTTATACCTTTTGGGGGTTAGTGTTGACTTTATTCCCTTTAGGGGATAAAAAGAATTAATCCTCTAATGGGTATAGGTATGAAAGTCACATCGCCCGAAGCACTCTCAACGGCCATAAAAAATGCCAGGCACCAGCAAAATCTCAGCCAGCAGGCTACAGCAGCCAAAGTCGGTGTGAAGCAGGCCACTGTTTCGAGTTTCGAGAACCATCCGGACAAAAGCCGAATCGAGACCCTGTTCAAGCTCCTCTCTGCTCTCGATCTTGAGTTGCGTGTGGTGGAGCGTGGTGCACCGGATTCGGTAAACGGCTGGAGCGAAGAGTGGTGAGTGTGCTATCGGCTTTCTCGACCATAGCAACATAGATCTTCGGGAAAGTGGCGAGAATGAATGGCTCTGCCTGCAACTCCTGAAAGCATTTGGGCTGCCGGCCGCTAACGCTGAGCTTGGCCAGTTCGGTCAACAAAAGGTTCTGATTGTCGAGCGCTTTGATCGGCGCTGGTCAAAGGATTCCGAATGGTTAATGCGATTGCCTCAGGAAGACCTTTGCCAGGCGCTCGGTGTGGCGCCTGCGATCAAATATGAGAGCGATGGTGGGCCGGGCATTCGTGATGGCATGAAGCTTCTTCTTGGCTCACAGGAAGCTAACAGGGATCGCGAAATCTTCTTCAAGGCACAGATAGTGTTTTGGCTGCTTGCGGCGATTGATGGTCATGCCAAAAATTTCAGCCTGTTCATTGAGCCTGGTTCAGCCTACCGCATGACACCTCTCTACGATGTGATCTCAGCTTATCCGCTCATGGCGCAAGGAAGCCTGGCACCGCAAAAAGCTAAAATGGCCATGTCTGTAAAAGGTCGCAATCGCCACTATCATTGGGATCGCATTGAGCCAAGGCATTTCATAACTACCGCTCAACAGGTTGGTTTTTCCAGCGAGAGGACGAGCGAACTGCTTGGCGAGATTGCAGGGCAGGTGCAAGCTGTTATCAGTAAAGTGGAGGCCTTGTTACCCTGCGATTTTCCATCGCGTATCAGTGAGCCCATTCTGGAGGGCGTTCAACATCAAGCCGAAAAGCTGGGACACTCGACCTGCCGCCGCGGATCTTGAAAATCCCTTGTACTACCTGGAAAACATGGAAACAGTGGTCGCGTGGGTGTCTAACCACCACTCGGATCTGCTGCTGGAGTCGGAACGGCAAAGGTTGAAGGCGTTTTTTGAGTTAAGCCGCCCCGCCCGAGCATTGCTAACCCGTATGATCATGCGCACCGGGGATGTGTTTCGCGCGGACAAGCTGAGTTACCCGGAACTGGGAAGCCCGGAAACCGTCGCACTGGATGAGCTGATTGCAGTTGGCTGGCTGGATGCGGACCCGCTGTTGACGTTGGATGAACTCTTCCGCCTGTTCACCCTGGCCGAACTGCGCCCCGCGTTTGCGCCGGTTCTTGCGCAGGTGGGATTAGCCAAAAACCTTCCCAAAGCCCGCATGTATGAAGCTTTGCAGGGCACCTTCATCGATGCTCACAACCTGGCGGACTGGTTTGATCAAGCGATGGCCCCGGTAGTAAGGGTCAATCAGATGGCGCTATTCGATCGCATTCGCCTGATGTTCTTCGGTAATCTGCGCCAGAGCTGGTCGGATTTTGTGCTGGTTGAGCTGGGTCACCATCGGTACGAACAAGTTGAGTTTACCCCTGAAGCACGGGCTTTTTCTCAGCGTAGCGAGGTGGATACCTATCTGGCCATGCATAACTGCCGCGAAAACCTCGATGGAGGAGTAACCGCCGCTGAAGTCTGGGCAGATATACCGGCAGCCACGGACAACCCCTGGCTGATCAGCCGCCGGGATCGCCTGTTGCTGGAGCTGGGGCGGCAGGCGGAACGTCAGGGTGAGCGTGAACTGGCATTGCAGGCGCTGGCAGCAAGCGGTCACAGAGAGGCGCGGCTGAAACAGCTGCGGCTGCTGGAACGGATGAAGCGCTTTGCAGAAGCCTGGGACATCGCCGCGCAATGGGAGGGTGAAGAGTTAAGTGATGCCGAAGCTCAGGGCCTGTCGCGCATCGTAAAACGACTGGCAAAAAAAGTGGACGAGCCAGTTCCGGCGGCACCGGAGAACCCGGAAATCCGCGAGTTCACGCTGACTCTGCCACAGACCGTTGGCTCAGTTGAGATGGTGGTTCGGGATCACCTCTCCACGCCCGGGGCACCGGTGCTCTATGTGGAAAACACGCTTATCAACGGTCTGTTCGGTTTGCTGTGCTGGCACGCCATTTTCAAAGCCATACCCGGTGCTTTTTTTCATCCTTTCCACACAGGCCCAGCGGATCTGGTGCGGGAAGATTTTGTCAGCCGCAGGAAAGCTGCGTTTGATCAGTGCTTTGCGGCGCTGGCGGATGGCAGCTACCGCAAGATAATTCTGGATACCTACGCCGCCAAACAGGGCATTACAAATCCTTTTGTAACCTGGCCAGCGCTGAGCGAAGAGCTTCTGATTCTGGCGCTGGACTGCATACCTGCTGCAGATCTTGGTGTTCTCTTTGAGCGGCTTCTATTGAATATTCGCGAACATCGCAGTGGTTTCCCTGATCTTATAAGATTTTACTCGGAGATCGCAGACAATAAGCCCCGTTACGAAATGATCGAAGTAAAAGGCCCGGGCGACCGGCTCCAGGATCATCAAATCCGTTGGCTGCACTTTTTTGCCCGCCGGGGCATTGCCGCCAGCGTGTGTTATCTGCGCTGGCAGGACAGCGGAGCCACATCGTGAAGGTTGCGGTCAGAACCCTTTGCGAGTTTGCTGCCCGGGAGGGCGATCTGGACTTTCGCTACACCCCTGCGCCCAGTGCGGAAGAAGGTATCGCCGGCCACCAGGCCATTCAGGGCAAGCGCGGATACGGCTATAAAAGCGAGTATTCACTTACCGGTGAATGCATGGGATTAGAGTTATATGGCCGGGCTGATATTTATAACCCCCACTCTGGCCTGTTGGAAGAAATCAAAACCCACCGTGGCGATGTCTCCCGAATCCGGCCGCATCAGCGGGCTTTGCACCGGGCCCAGCTAAGAGCCTATGGCGCCCTGCTTTGCAGACAGGAAAACCGCAAAACCCTGAAGCTGTCGCTGGTGTATTTCAATATTGGCAACAACCGGGAAACGCCGGTCACTGACACTGCGACCGCCGGTGAGTTATGGCAGGAACTGGAAGCCCTTTGCGGGCGTTACCGATTATGGGCAGAGCAGGAAGCCCACCATCGTGAACAGCGGGATATTCGTCTGGCAGGCCTGCGTTTTCCGTTTGCCCGGTTTCGGCCTCGCCAGCGCCAGCTTGCCGAAACCGTCTATAAAAACGCCGTTAAAGGTGGAACCTTGCTGCTGGAAGCACCCACGGGCCTGGGTAAAACTCTGGGCACCCTGTTCCCTGCACTTATGGCTATGCCAACTGCCAAACACGACCGGCTGGCCTATCTCACCTGCCGTAACACGGCCCGGCAACTCGCCATGGACGCGGTAGACCGTTTGCGGGCAGCGCAGGATGAGCCGCACATCTGGCCCCTCCGTACTCTGGAACTGGTGGCCAAATCAGATGCTTGTGAGCATCCGGACAAAGCCTGCCATGGCGATTCCTGTCCACTGGCAAAAGGATTCTTTGATCGGTTGCCAGACGCCCGCGCCGAAGCCGCCCAGGCGGGCGCAACGCTCACGCAGGAGATGCTGGCAAAGATCGCTCTCGGCCACGACATCTGCCCGTATTTTCTGGCCCAGGAAATGGCGCGTTGGTGCGACGTGATCATCGGCGATGTGAACCGGATGTTTGATCAATCTGCTCTGCTCCACGGTCTCACCCGACAGAACAGCTGGAAAACCGCCGTTCTCGTGGATGAAGCCCACAATCTGGTGGATCGCGGCCGGGGTATGTATTCGGTGCAGCTGGATCAGCAGCGATTGCTGAAAGTTCGCAAAACCGCACCCAAGACCTTGAAACCGCATCTGGATCGCACCGCCCGTGCCTGGCAGGGTGTTATCCGTGATCAATCTGAGACGGGTGACAAGCCGGTGTTTCTCGATAACCTGCCCGCTGCACTCACCGGCAGCCTGCAAGGACTGGTATCCGGCCTCTCGGATTACCTCGCAGACAATCCACCGGATCTGGCGCTGCAGGAGCTGCTGTTTGAATCCGTTGCCTTTATGAAGCTTGCAGACTCCTTTGGCGACCATTCCCTGTGCGAGTTTCGTCGTGAAGGCCGGGGCCGCGCCAGCCTGAGCATCCAGAACCTGGTGCCGGCGGATTTCCTGCGCGACCGCTTTCAGGCAGCTGCCTCGGTATTGCTGTTTTCCGCAACCCTGAGCCCTGGTGTGTATTACCGGGATTTGCTGGGCTTGCCGGAGGGCAGCCGGTTTATTTCGCTACCCAGCCCCTTCAGTGCCGACCAGTTACAGGTGCATTTCACACCAAAGATCAGCACCCGCCAAGCCCATCGCGAGGCGTCGGTATTGCCCATCGCTACGCTGGTTGCCAAGCAGTATCGGGAGCGCCCCGGGCACTATCTGGCGTTCTTCAGCAGCTTTAAATATCTGAATGAGGTTAGCGAAGCATTGTCTGGCCATGATCCTGATGTGCCTCAGCGATCCCAGCATCCGGGAATGAGCCCACAGCAGCGCAAGGAGTTTCTCGCGGGGTTCCGCGAAGAATCCGGTAGCGTGGCCTTTGCCGTTCTGGGTGGTGTGTTCAGTGAAGGAATTGATTTGCCGGGTGATCAGTTGATCGGTGCCTTTGTCGCCACTCTGGGCTTACCGCCTTTTGATGCCTGGCACGAGATTCTCAGACATCGCCTGCAGCGCCGCTTTGGTGCCGGCTATGACTACACCTACCTGATTCCGGGTTTGCAAAAAGTGGCCCAGGCCGCCGGGAGGGTGATTCGCACGCCGGATGACCGGGGGGTGATCTGGCTGATAGACGACCGCTTTATGCAGCCGCAGATTGGGGGATTGTTGCCGCGATGGTGGTTTGCAACCGGGGCCGCAGAGTAAAGCGGCCCCGATCAGAAACGGAGCAGAATTAACCGAAGTGGTAGAACGCCACTTTGTTGCCGTCCTGGTCTTTCACGTAGGCACCGTAGAACTGGTCAGGAATGCGTTGCCCAGGCTCGCCATCACAGGTCGCACCCAGCTCAAGCGCCTTTTTGTAGTAGGTATCAACTGCTTCTTTGGAGCCTGGCCAAAAAGCGAGCATATTGCCGTTGCCGGGATGGTTTGGCGAGCCGTCGAACGGTGTGCAAACTGCCAGCATCGGCCCCTTCATGCTTTCACCAATAAACGCAATGCGGCCCATGTCGAGCAGAAGCTTTGCGCCCATACCGCCCAGAAGCTCTGAGTAGAACTTCTTGGCTCTTTCCATATCGCTGACACCAATGGTGACGTATCCAATCATGCTCAATTCTCCTGTTTCGCGCAGTGTACCTGCGCGGTTTGTGTTATGACGTTGCCCTATTCTACCAACCGGTTGTCCCACCGGAAATTCGCTGCCCAGTGCAGGGCTTCCGGAAGTGGCACAGGCTTGCTGTAGAAAAAGCCCTGGCCTATATCACAGCCAAGCTCAATCAGCTTGCGCTCAACCTCTGCGCTTTCAATACCTTCAGCGACCAGCCGTCGTTTGAAACTTTTCGAGAGACTGACGATGGCACTGACAATCATACTGTCGTCCGCGTCTTCCAGCATATCCATTACGAACGAGCGGTCAATTTTGATCTCTTGAGCCGGCAGTCGCCGGAAATAATCCAGCGACGAGTACCCGGTTCCGAAGTCGTCCAGAGAAATATCTACACCGAGCTCGCGGCAGGCTCTGAGATTTTTCAGAACGGTTTCAGTATCGTCCATCGCTGTGGTTTCAAGAATTTCCAGAATAAGGTGTGCCCGCAATTCCCTGGGGCAGTTTTTCAGCGCCTCGGCTAAATCGTCTCCAAACTGCTGGCTCAGGAAGTGCGAAGGGCTCAGATTGACGCTCAGAGTGTAAGGCAGATCCTGTCGCGCAAATTCTATCAGTTGCTTTACGGCTTCCCGGATCACAAAGTTCCCCAGGGTGCGTGCATGCTCTGTGTATTCGATATGCTCCAGGAAATGTGCGGGCCCGAGAACGCCCTCGTCCGGGTGGTTCCAGCGTATCAGGGCTTCAAAACCGTTCACTGAACCATTACGAAAGCAGATTTTGGGCTGATAGTATAATTCAAGCTCTTCGTTGCGCAGAGCATTGCCAATCTGGTCCAGCACCCTGATCCGCTCCTTACGAGACGAATGCGACTGCAGGTCAAATACCTTGAAGCAGTTCTTGCCGACTTCCTTGGCGGCATACATGGCCTGATCTGCATGGCGAAGCAGCAAGTCAGTATCCGAGTCATCGTCCGGGTACACAGTGATACCCATGCTGCCAGAAATCTGAAGCACGTGATGCCGGAAGTTGATAGGTTGCCGGATGGCATCCAGCAAGCGTGCATATACCCGTTCATCGGCGACATCCCGCAGGATAGCAACAAACTCGTCACCGCCCAGGCGGGCCACTATGTCATGGGTGCGCACGGCAGCCTGGAGTTTTGCGGCCACGGACTTAAGAACCGCATCACCTACCGAATGTCCATGCTCGTCGTTGATGGCTTTGAAACCGTCCAGATCAATGAAGCATACAGACACCAGGCCCTTTCTCTGGCCGGCTTCGTAGAGCTCCTGTTCGAACAGTTCGGTGAGCCGATGGCGATTGGGCAGGCCGGTCAACGCATCGAAATTAGTGGCCAGCTCAAGATCCTGTTTATGGGACCTTTGCTCCTCATACAACCGCTTGCGCTCGATCAGGTTGCCGAGGGTTTGTGACAGCGGCGCCAGCTCGTCTGCAAGCTTCTGGGTGTAACCCTCAGCCCGGTTAGCCAGACCAATCAATCCCAGATGTGTATTGCCGGAAAATACAGGGATACCGATATAGGTATGAATAGGCGGGTGCCCTGCGGGCAAACCACCCCGTCGAGGGTCCTGGGACAGATTATTGGAGATCATGATTTCGCCGGTCACCATGGGTTGCCCCAGAATGTTGTCCAGGCGGTCGAAAATCATGCCTCGGCGCTCAACTTCCTGGTACAGAGCCTGGGTTTCCGGGCTCCATGCGATGTTGGTAATGGCGCCGACTCTCAGAAAAGGAGTGCCGTTACTCTCATGCAAAACTTCTCCGATAAACCCGAACTGGCTTCCCGTGAGGGCGAGCAGATCACTGAGCATTGGGCCAAATGCTGAACGTTCGTTGTCGCTGGTGAGAAAAACATTCTGGGCATGGTGAATGGCCCGGTTGAGGTGGGAAACCGGCACATACTCACTCTTGTCAGACTCGATGTATGAGCGCTCAAGCTCCTCTTCCACCATGGTGGCCAGGGTGCGAAGTACCTCCAGATCTTTTTCGCTGAACTGTCGCGGCTGGTCATCAATGATGCACAAGGTGCCGATTTTGAAGCCACCAGGTTCACGCACGGGCATGCCCGCGTAGAAACGGATATGCGGACTATCCATCACGAGAGGATTTTTGCGAAAACGCGGATCCTCGGTGGCGTCTTCCACTACAAAAATCTGATCCTGCCGTATGGCATGATCGCAGAATGCTATGGAGCGGGGTGTTTCGGCTATCTCAATTCCCTGACGCGACTTGAACCATTGGCGGTCATGATCCAGCACTGTGAACAAGGCAACTTTTACGTGATAGTGCTGCCGGGCTATGCGTGTAAGCCTTTCAAAACGTTCTTCAGGAGGCGTGTCGAGAAGACCCAGCCGGATCAGCGCCGCGAGTCGTCTTTTTTCGCTTTCCGTATCATTCATTCGGGATCCTTGATGAAACCAGCGAATGAAATGTTAACAGATCGGGATTTTTCAGGTTGTGACATTTAGTGAACCGCAAAAGCGTGAAGAACAGCAGACCTCTGAAGGCCATCAGCTATAAGAGGCTTGATATAAGATAATAGCAGCGGGAGGCCATAGCGCCAGAGCGCTATGGCCATTAATCGAAGAAAAAACTGATACCGAAGGGGCTCCGGCGTTGCGTTGTCAGATTGAGCGGCTCGCCGGCTTTGCAAGCCACTCATGGCCTTTGAGCATTACGTGCCAGTACAGCGCAGGAAGTTGCTTGGCTTTCAGAAACCAGGCGGCTTTGGTGGCTTTGGTACCATCGTTTATCCAGGATGGAAAAGTGGGCTGCAACGCTCCGCCATAGCCAAATTCCGCCAGCACAATACGACCGTTCTCCACGGTCAGCGGGCAGGATCCGTAGCCAAGGTAAGCCGCTGTCATCGGCTGGTTGCGCAGGCTTGCGATCAGGTTCTCGGCAACAACCGGTGCTTGTTTACGCACGGCTGCCGCGGTTTTTGCGTTGCCTGTGCCACTCACGTCCCCCAGGCCGAAGATGTTGGTGTGGCGCTTGTGGCAGAGAGTGTCGTCTTCAAGATCCAGCCAGCCACCTTCGTTGGCCAACGGGGATTTCCGGATAAATTCAGGGGCGCGCTGGGGCGGGACGGCATGCAGCATATCAAAGCCGATTTCCCGATCTTCGGTGTTGCCGTCCGCATCTGTTCGACGAAATATGGCCTTTCGACACGGGCCGTTCACTGATACCAGATTGCTCTGGTAGTTAAGACCGATGCCGTACTTCTCAATGTAGCTCTCCAGTGCCGGAACGTAATCGGGAACGCCAAAAAGTACAGCGCCGGCATTGTGAAACTGAATGTCCAGATTATTCAGGACATTGTTCCGGAGCCAATAATCCGAAGACAGATACATGGCCTTCTGAGGCGCCCCGGCGCACTTGATGGGCATGGGTGGCTGGCTAAACAGGGCCCGGCCGCTTTTGAGGTTCTGTACCGTTTCCCAGGTGTACCTGGCCATTCCTTCCTGGTAGTTGGATGTAACACCGTTTGAGCCCAGAGCTTCTTTCAGGCCATCAATACCGTTCCAGTTCAGTTCCAGCCCGGGTGCCAGTACCAGCGCCTGATAGCCGATGCTGGAGCCATCCGCCAGCGTGACACGGTTATTTTCCTCATCAACAGAAGACACAGATTGTTTGTACCAGGAGACGAACCCGGGCATAACCGAAGACATGGGCTTTGAGGTTATTTCCGGTTTGAATATGCCACCGCCGACCATTGTCCAGCCGGGCTGGTAATGGTGCTTTTGTGCTGGTTCGATAATTGCGATATCCAGCGAACTGTCTCTTTTATGAAGGCTGGAGGCAACGGAAATGCCTGCGGCCCCGCCTCCTACGATAACGACTGTGTGGTGTTTGTTTTTATCCTGCTCTGTTGCGCTGTTACTCATGCCTGAAACCTCTTGTCATTATTTGAAAGCGTGATCTTCTCTTGAGATACATCAAATCGTATCAAACAATGAGTTCTATCGTTATATAAATTAGTAATATAAAAGCCGCCGGTTCACTGCATGGCGGATCTGAAGACGATTTCACCGGTTTCAGATCTGACTGAAGGTGACTTTGTCACTGAACGTTGTGGGCGCCTGGCCTACTCTTGTTGCATACCAACGATTAACCGACACAAGGAGCACCTCACAATGATCAAATCACTCAAGGCACTTATCGCAGCGGCCATCGTTGCTGTTGCCCCCATCAGCGCTCAGGCAGGAGATCAGAAAATGGTTGAGGAAGTACTGGTGATTCTTTCAAGCGATTCCCTGCAAACTCAGGGTATGGCGATGGTTCTTTCGAATACCATGGCTCAGCAGGGTGCCAAAGTGAACGTACTGCTGTGTGACAAGGCAGGTGATCTGGCTTTGAAGAGCTATGAAGCACCGGCTCTGAAGCCGAAGGATGTGACCCCCGGCCAGATGCTGCGTGGCCTGATGAAGCAGGGCGGTGTGGCCAATGTGTGCGCGCTGTATCTACCTAACAGCGATTACAGCAAGAACGACCTGATTGACGGTGTGGGTGTGGCTACTCCTCCGGAAATGGCGGACCAGATGCTGAATCCGGCAATGCGTACCTTCACTTTCTGAGATTCTCTGATACAACTCTGAGATATGAAAAAGCCGGCTCCTTTTACAGGGCCGGCTTTTTTGTGTGTAGCACAAACTCGAATTATCAGGATTTTCTGGCAGGCTCGTCCAGATCCTCGTAGCCTGTCACCATGGGCTTGATCAGGCTGGTGATGGTATGGCCCATTGTCGCCATATACACATGAGCGATAATGAAAACCAGCATCGCAAAGGCCGCAGCTGTATGGACCAGTGCCACAGTTTCAAGGCTTAGCGCCCCGGCAATCACGGCAGGCCAGTCGTTGTAGAACAGATACAGCAAACCGCTCACCCAGATGATGGGTGAGACCACCAGTTTGAAAAACAGATAGGCCAGACGCTGCAGCGGGTTGTGTTTGGCCTTGGTGGTTTTGCGGTACGGGTGTTCGGCACCGGTAAAAGTGCCAATCAGATAATAGTGCATTACGGCAAACAGACCGTCCCGGGTTGGCACGTACTGACGCCACTCACCGGTGGTGATGTGCCAGAAAATAGCAAACAGCCAGAGCACGATCAGTGACCATGCTGCGATGGTATGCAGCCGCGTAGCGTCACCAAAGCCCAGCAGCGAATAACTGCCGTGAATTTCAAAGCCGGTAATCAGCAAGCTGAAAATCAGCAGAGCCTGAAACCAGTGCCAGAAGCGCTCAAAGCGTTTGTAGATCAGCACCTTGCTCATGATTGCTTCCTCCCTTTGACGACCACGCGAATTACCCCGTGAATAACCACTCCGATAAGTGTCAGCACCACGATTAGCCAGCCTATGCGGTCCAGCCAGGGGTTGGCGCTATGCCCGGGCATGTAGATGCCGCCGATACCCGCCAGGCGGCTTTCTGTGGCATGGCACGAGCCACAGCGCAAGGCCTGGTCTGCGGGCGGTACCATGTGGGTAATGGGCCAGTACATCTTGGTTTCGATAAAATCGAATTGACCACTGAACGGCATACCGGACTCTTCACTGGCAAACTTGAGTGCTTTAGGCCAGTCGTAGTTGCTCCACAGCGACGAATCATCAGCACCGAATACGTGAGTGGCCAACAGCGTTTTGCGTTCGGTATCGAAAGGCTGTTTGCCGCGCATCAGCTTGAACGGCCAGATGCGTGAGCCGGGGTCATTTGGCTCACCATCCAACCGGTTGATCTCCAACGGCGGGTTATCAATGTCGAACTGGTCATCCACCATAGTGTATTCCACGGTGCCATCAAACCAGGCGTAGTAGGGCACTACATTCTCACCGTGGCGGAAATCACCCTTCTCGCTCAGATAGCTCACATGGCCAGACTCATCATATTTGGTGATGGGCTTGCTGTTCTCGTCGAGCTTGCCGGCGGTAGACCAGTCCCACCACATCTTGGTGGGAACGCCGCCCCGGGCAAACGCCGGCACGTGGCAGGTCTGGCAAGCCAGTTTGTCTACATGGTCGTTCAGTTTTTCTTTTTCATGGGGCTCACCACCATGGCAGGATTCGCAGCTTGCGCGGCTGAGATCGGTGTGGCCGGGGATATCTATACCTAACGTATCTTTGGCGTTTACCTGATAGCGGCTACCGGAAACACTGTGGCCCCAGGTTGAATGACAGTCGGAACAGCTGAAATTACCGCCATCGGGCGACATGTGCACGTCGAGGGAACGGTCGGGCGACACCAGTGAGGAGTCGAGATCGCCGTGTTTAACACCGTCGCCACCGCCGCCGTAGAAGTGGCAGCTGCCGCAGTTAGCGCGGCCAGTAGCACCTACATTCTGGGCTATGTCGGGCAGATCCGGCGGCTGAACCATCTTGCCGCTGCCTTTGGGCCATTCCCGGGGCACATAGGTCGGGTCGCCTGCGAGGGTCGGGAACTTCCAGTAATCGCCGGTGGTATCGTGGCACACTAGGCAATCCACGGCCGAATCGGCTTCTGGCGGTGGCTGGTTCATGTCTTTCCAGCCGTAGCCTACGTGGCAGGAGGTACAACGGGGTTCATTGGTAACAGCCATACCGCAAAAGCTGTTGATAACTTTGTTTTTACCCAGCGTTTGCCCGGTCTCTTCATGTTGATAGAGCCAGGTCCAGTGGGTAGTAGCCTTGATTTGCCCCGCCGCTTCGGTGTGACATTCCAGGCAGGCTTCCGTCACCTGGCTGGCGGTTTCAAACGGACCTTTCAGGGATTTGAATTTGCTGTGATCCGCCGTGGCGGGGGCGCGCTCGACCGCCGCCATGCCGGGGTTACCTGCAAGCATCAGCAGGGCTGCCAGTAAACTCACCAAAAGGTATCGGCTTTGGTGAACTGTGATCAGCTTGGCCATGACGCCCTCCGTATTATTATCAGATTAAGGAAACGTCCGCGCCCTGCGTAAAGCGGTTGTCAGGGCTGGTATATTTTTTCCGGGTTAAGCTTCATGGACCAGGGAAGGCCATCGTTCTGCCAGCCGTTTACGATTCTCATGCCGGCTTTCTTGCCCTCTTTCGAGCCGCTGCCCTGGAAGCCGTGATCAATGTACTTCACGTTGGTGAAACCGTGCTCCAGCAGAAAATCGGCACTGGGCTTGCCACGGCTTGAGCCAGAGCGGCACATGGTGACAATCAGGGCATCCTTGTTAAGCCCTTTATCTTTCAGGGCCTGTTCAATACTGGCCGCGAAATCCGGATTGGGGGTCATGGCAAACCGGCCCTTGTCGGCAAGAAATTTATTGCGCTCAGCCAACATGAACGGGATATTCGTATCTACCGTGTCGGTGAAGCCGATAAACATGATCTCTACCGGATCCCGAACATCCACAAACAGCATTTGATCGCCCTGCTTTTGAACCAGATCGTAGGTTTCTTGCGGGGTAAGGGAGAGAGCTTCTTCCGCCGAAGCATGAAAGCTCAGCCCGAAGGTAACAAGAAGCATAGCCAGTACAAATCGCATCGCTTTTTCTCCTGAATTCATAATATAAAAGAGGCAGCTTTTACCATACCCTCGAAGGCGCATAAGCCTCAATGCCTGAAATAAGCTTATAATCTTTAGTTTGACTGGCGTCAAAATAGTGGCGAGATAGCTGCTAGACTTAATCTTTTGTTAACAGGGAGTCATTCAATTGTCGAACCGGCCCACTTGGCATTACCCAGGCTTGTTATTCGCAATCGCCGTATTGCTGACGACAAACGGGTGCGCACTGCCCCCAATAACCGACCGTATTGAGAGTGTGTCGGTGCCTGCCGGAGAAACTGTGGATACCCGCCTTGGAAGCGCGGTTACTCCGCTGATTGAATTGCATCCGGGCGAGAGTGGAGTTGTGATGCTTGAAAACGCCCACGATGCCTTCGCTGCCCGTGCGTTGTTAGCAGAAGGCGCTGACGCCACACTGGATGTCCAGTATTACATCTGGCAATACGACATCACCGGCACGATGCTGTTGAATGCACTCTACCGTGCGGCCGAGCGGGGTGTTCGGGTTCGCCTCCTGCTGGATGACAACGGTATCTCCGGGCTTGATGAAGCGCTGGCAGCACTGGACACCCACCCCGATATTGAAATCCGGTTGTTCAATCCGTTCGTTGTGCGCAACCCTAAGTGGATCGGCTATCTCACCGACTTCTCGCGGTTGAACCACCGCATGCACAACAAATCCTTCACAGCGGATAACCAGGCTGCAATTATTGGCGGGCGCAATGTTGCCGACGAATACTTCGGGGCTGGCCAGGGAGCGCTTTTTGCAGACCTTGATCTATTAGCGATTGGCCCTGTCGTGAATGAACTTTCCGACGACTTTGATGCTTACTGGTCAAGCGCCTCGGCATACCCTGCTGCGACCATCTTGCCGGACTCCGGCGAGGAAAATCTGGCCCGCGTTGTGAAGACCTCCAGAGAATGCAGCGCCACCTCGGAAGCCAGCAAATACGTTTGTGTAGTGGAAGATTCGGAGTTTCTGAAAAAGCTGCTGGAGGGCAACCTGGAGTTCACCTGGGCACCGGTTTACATGGTTAGCGACGACCCTGCCAAGGTACTGGGGGAAAACCCGGAGAAAGGGTTGCTAAGCCGACAGCTGGCAGAAGCCATTGGCAGCCCCAAACGCCTGGTAACCCTGGTTTCGCCCTACTTTATTCCCACCAAAACCGGCGTTGAGATGTTCCGTAATCTGCAAAGTAATGGTGTGCAGGTGCGGGTACTGACCAACTCACTCGAAGCTAACGACGTGGCCATGGTGCACGCCGGTTATGCGAAATACCGCAAACCGCTTCTGGAAGCGGGTGTGCAATTGTTTGAACTGCGAAAACTACCCGGCGGCGAGCCTGTAGAAAGCGATCTGCAGAGAAGCCTGATGGGCAGTTCGTCCTCCAGCCTGCACGCCAAAACCTTTGCCGTAGATGGCGAAAGTCTCTTTGTCGGTTCGTTCAATTTCGACCCCAGATCGGTTCACATCAATACAGAGTTGGGTTTTGTTATTGAGAGCCCGGAGCTGACTCAGATGATGGAAGCACGGTTTGAGGAGCAGGTGCGTATTACGGCTTACGAACTGGTTCTGGACGAGGACGGCGATTTACAGTGGATTGAGCGTAATGGCGAAGAAGTGATTCGGCACAGCCACGATCCTGGAACCGGGGTTATCAAGCGGATGCTGGTTTCTTTGTTCTCGTTTTTGCCTATTGAATCTTTGCTCTGAGTATTCTGCACGCCTTTGATACGTGTCAGTCATCGGAAAGCGGCCAGTAATATACTGATGTTCACTTCGAGATGGGTTCGCAAGCCCAAAACCGCACCGGGGAAGATGAATGTCCAGCTCAAACTCAAGACCCTATATGAAACTCATGGTCGCCTTGGCCATGATTGCACTGCTTGCGATCGTGGGCTGGCAGTTTCTTCCTGATGGCGATGAACTGCCTGAGCATGTTGTTTCAGGCAATGGTCGTATCGAGGCGACCCAGGTGGACGTTGCTACCCGGATTCCGGGTCGGTTGGAGAGCATTTTCGTGGCCGAAGGGGATCTGATTGAGGCAGGCACAGCGGTAGCCGCTATGGATACGGATGAACTGGACGCGACTCTGGCGGCTGCCCAGGCCAATCTGAGCCAGGCCATAGAAGGCAAGCGCCTGGCTGAAGCTGTTGTGAAGCAGCGGGAAAGCGAACGGCGTTTGGCTCGTGCAGAATTGAGTCGTTTCGAATCTCTGGTTGAAAAAGGCCATGTTTCCCGTGAGCAACTTGACCAGGCGAGCACCGCTGCAGAAACCGCCGAAGCGGCGTTGCAGGCTTCTAACGTTCAGGTTGCTTCGGCGCAGGCGGGTATTGCCGCTGCTCAGGCCAGTATCCGACAAATTGAAACCACTATTGATGACAGCCAACTTGAAAGCCCGATTGGTGGGCGTGTGCTCTATCGGCTTGCGGAGCCCGGTGAAGTACTGGCGGCCGGCGGCAAAGTTGCCACCATACTGGATGTTACCGACGTGTATATGACTGTGTTCCTGCCCACGGCTCAGGCCGGTAAAGTCAGGGTCGGGTCTGAAGCACGTATTATTCTGGATGCCCTGCCCGATTTCGTGGTGCCGGCGGAAGTGAGCTTTGTTGCTGCCGAAGCCCAGTTCACGCCCAAGGCGGTGGAAACCCGCAGTGAGCGGGAAAAACTCATGTTCAGAGTACGCATTCGCATCGATGCGGAACTGCTGAAAGCCTATCGCGACAGGGTAAAAACCGGTGTTCCGGGTGACGCCTATGTGCGCCTTGATGAAAGCAAGCCCTGGCCAGAAAAGCTGCAGGTGACCTTGCCCAATGGCTGAGATGCAGAACACGGGTATGGATGCTGAGGCGGGCGTAGCCAGGTTGGAGGCCCTCAGCCACGATTATGGCGCTCGTGTGGCTTTGCAAGACATCAACCTGAACGTTCCAGCCGGTTGCATGGTCGGATTGATTGGCCCGGATGGCGTGGGTAAGTCCACACTCCTGGGGCTGGTGGCCGGCGCCCGCAAACTGCAACAGGGCAAGTTGCAGGTGCTGGGTGGCGACATGGCCAGTTCCCGGTTTCGAAGAGAGGTGTCACCGCGCATTGCCTACATGCCCCAAGGCCTTGGAGGCAACCTTTACCATACCCTGACGGTCGACGAGAACATCGGTTTTTTTGCCGATCTGTTTGGCCTGACCGGTGCGGCCCGAACCGAACAGGTTGACCGTTTACTGGATGCCACCGGGCTGCTGGATTTCCGCAACCGGCCTGCGGGGAAGCTTTCCGGAGGCATGAAGCAGAAGCTGGGCCTGTGCTGTGCGCTTATCCACAACCCGGAGCTGCTGATTCTTGATGAGCCCACCACCGGGGTGGACCCGCTTTCACGCCAGCGCTTCTGGGATCTGATTGACACGATTCGCCGTCAGCAGCCATCCATGAGTGTGCTGGTGGCCACGGCCTATATGGAAGAAGCCGAGCGCTACGACTGGCTGGTTGCAATGGACGCAGGCGCCATTCTGGCGACGGGTTCCCCTGCTGCGTTGAAGCAGAAAACGGGCACAGAAACCCTGGATGATGCATTTATTGCCCTGTTGCCAGATGATCGCCAGGAGTTTGTATCCGGAGGTGAAGACTACGCCCCTTCGGCAAAAGGCGCGATTGCTCAGGGTGGTGATGCACCGGCCATAGAGGCTCACAATCTTACTCTGCGCTTTGGCGATTTTACGGCGGTGAAAAACGTCAGTTTTACCATCCCGAAGGGCGAGATCTTTGGCTTCCTGGGCTCCAACGGTTGCGGTAAGACCACAACCATGAAAATGCTCACAGGCCTGCTGACGCCTTCTGAAGGCGAGGTTTCCCTGTTCGGATCACCACTGGATGCCCGAGACCTGGCTACCCGCCAGCGCGTGGGTTATATGTCCCAGTCGTTCTCGCTCTATAGCGAGTTGACCGTGCGCCAGAACCTGGAGTTACACGCTCGCCTCTTTCACCTGCCGGCAGACACTATTGAAGCCAGGGTGACTGAGCTCACTGAGCAATTTGGCCTCGCCGAGGTGATGGAGCAGTTTGCCGGCGACCTGCCTCTGGGGGTACGCCAGCGTTTGTCCCTGGCCGTGGCGGTGGTGCATTCGCCGGAAGTGCTGATTCTTGATGAGCCCACCTCTGGCGTGGACCCTGGCGCTCGCAACCGCTTTTGGGCACTGTTGCTGAAATTGTCCAGGGAAGATGGCGTAACCATTTTTATCTCCACCCACTTCATGAACGAAGGTGAGCGTTGCGACCGGATTTCCCTGATGCATGCTGGCGAAGTCCTGGCCTGTGATACGCCAGCTGCTCTGGTTCGTGACGCTGGGGCTGACAGCCTTGAAACCGCATTCATGAAGACCCTCGAGGCTGTCGATAAAGAGCCGCAGAGCCGCGGTGATGGCAAGGTTCTGAGTGCGGATAGCTCACCGCCGCAGCGTGACAGAGCCTTCAGCCCGAGGCGACTTCTGGCCTATGCCCGCCGTGAGTCCCGGGAGCTGCTGCGCGACCCTATCCGAATGGCGTTTGCCTTTATTGGCTCAGCAATGCTCATGATGATTCTTGGCTACGGCATTACCCTGGACGTGGAAGACCTCTCTTTCGCGGTACTGGACCAGGACCAGAGCCCGGAGAGCCAGGATTACATCACGGCGGTTTCAGGCTCCCGGTATTTCGTGGAGCAACCTTCGATTGCAACCATGGAAGAGCTGGAACAACGCATGATATCCGGCGAACTCAGCCTGGCGCTCGCCTTCCCGCCTGGGTTTGGCAAGGATCTCAAACGTGGTCGGCCCACAGAGATAGCTGTCTGGATAGATGGCGCCATGCCGTTTCGTGGCGAGACCATTCTCGGATACATTCAGGGCCTGCATTTAAGCTATTTTGAGGACCTGATCCTGCGCACTTATGGCTCTGTGCCTACCCTGAGCCAGGTCTCCATAAAAACCCGCTACCGGTACAATCAGGAGTTCCGAAGCCTGGATGCCATGGTGCCCGCGGTTATCCCTATTCTGCTGATCTTTATTCCGGCGATTCTGATGGCTTTGGGCATTGTAAGGGAGAAAGAGTTGGGCTCCATCACCAACCTTTACGTAACCCCGGTAACCCGGCTGGAGTTCCTGCTGGGTAAACAGCTGCCCTACATCGGGTTCAGTATGGTGAGCTATGTGAGCCTCGTTTTGCTGGCAGTCTTCCTGTTTGATGTGCCTATCAAGGGCAGTGTGATGACACTGACACTGAGCGCGCTGCTCTTTGTTACTGTTACGACGGGCCTGGGCCAGGTGATCTCGGCCTTTGCATCTACCCAGATTGCTGCTTTGGCGGCTACCGCCATTATTACCATCTTGCCGACGGTTCAGTTCTCCGGTCTGACCGAACCCGTATCTGCTTTGGAAGGCGGTGCCGCGATTATTGGCCAGTTCTGGCCCGCCACCTGGTTTCTGGAGATTTCTCGGGGGGTGTTTACCAAGGGGCTGACCTTTGATGACCTGCAACATGCCTTCCTGATACTGGCGGCGTTCATTCCTGTACTCACGTTTTTGTCCGTGGCCTTACTCCGGAAACAGGGGCGCTGATGATGGAATCGCTCGGAACTATATGGAACCTGGGTGTTAAAGAGCTGCGCAGCGTTTGGCACGATAAGGTTCTGCTGGTCTTTGTGTTGATGGCTTTCACTTTGATTATCTATACCGCTGGCTCTGCCGGCTCCATGGAGCTGCATAATGCGCCTGTGGCGGTCGTGGATGAAGATCAGACGGCACTGTCTGGCCACGTTATAAACTCGCTGCAAGAGCCCTGGTTTCTGAAACCGGACCTCATTCGCTTTGATCAGATTGACGAACTTCTGGACCAGGGAACTCATACCTTCGCCCTGGTCATTCCGGAGGGCTTTGAGCGGGACGTACGCAGCGGAAAAGTCTCCAGCCTGCAGCTGGATATTGACGCCACACGAATGACACAGGCGTTTATCGGCGCCAGCTACATTGAGCAGATCATTACCACAGAAGTGGCGGAATACCTGGAGACAGGAAGCTCTGCAAGCTCGCTTCCGGTAGAACTGGTTACCCGGGTCAGCTTTAATCCAAATCTTGACGGCACCTGGTTTGGTGGTGTGATGGAGCTGATTACCCAGATTACCCTGATCAGCATTATCCTGACCGGTGCCGCGCTGATTCGGGAGCGCGAACATGGCACGGTGGAGCACCTGATGGTGATGCCAGTACGGCCCTTCGAGATTATGGCGGCCAAGGTGTGGGCAAATGGCCTGGTGGTCATGCTGGCGGCGACCCTTTCTATTACTCTCGTAATTCAGGGGTTCCTCGCAGTACCTGTACGGGGCTCAGTTTTGCTGTTCCTGACGGGTGCGCTGATTCACCTGTTTTCCACCACCGCGATCGGTATCCTGATTGGCACAGTGGCCCGCACCATGCCGCAGTTTGGCCTGCTGCTGATCCTCACCATTCTGCCGCTGCAATTGCTCTCTGGTGGCATTACGCCAAGAGAAAGCATGCCGGACCTGGTGCAGAATATTATGCTGGCGGCACCCACTACACATTTCGTGAGCATGGCTCAGGCTATTCTGTATCGGGGCGCAGGACTGGACGTGGTATGGCCGCAAATGCTGGCGCTGATAGGTATCGGCGTGGTGTTTTTCAGTGCGTCGCTGGCTTTGTTCCGCCGGCACCTGGCCGTTTAACAGGCCGCAACTACCGAGATTTCTACCAGCAACTCCGGAGACGCCATCTGGGCCTGCACACAGGCTCGTGCTGGCGCTTCCCCTTCGGGTACCCAGTTATCCCATACCTCATTTAAAGCTTTGAAGTCGGCCATATCTGCAAGGTAAATCGTCGCGGACAGAATCTTGCTCCGGCTGGAACCAATGCTCTCCAGAAGCTCATCCACTTTTTCCAGCATGCCGGTTACCTGAGTGCGAATGTCGCCGTCCCTGTCCTTGGCAACCTGTCCACACAGATAGGCCGTGCCATTGTGCTTTACGATTTTGCTCATGCGGCTGTTGGTTGAAATGCGCTCTATAGCCATGGGTGTTGCCTCAATGAAAGTGGAAGGAATTTGTCGTCAGTCGCAACGTATTAAACTGCAGAATACCGGGTTTGTACGCCGAACGTGAACCCCGCCAGAAACGAGTTGCGCTGCTCATGCCTTGCGCTTGCTGCGCTTCGGCTGTTGAACCGCTTCCCGCTCCGCCTTGATCTTTTCTAGTAACGCCTCCGCACTGTTCTCCCCGCTGATCAGCTCCGGGTTATCCTTGCGCCATTGCTCGGTGAGCTCGCCCCGGAACGCTTTGGCCAGGATGGACTGGGTTAGGTTGTTGACGCGGGCCAGAGCCTTGTTGACCTGTTGCTCGATGCGGTTGGCGTGGGCGAAGAGTTGGTCTACCTTGCCGACAACTCTCGCCTGCACTTGAAGTGGCGGTACAGGAAACTCTAACGATTTCAATATTTTTAAATTGACTCTGGGCCTGGTGACACCCTGTACGTGCTCTTTAATCTGAGCATAGGAAATTTGTGAAGTCAGCAGATACAAAACAAACTCAGGTAACGCTTTTTCCTGATCGATTCGTAAACAGAAGCAATCTGCTTTGTTTATGAAACGACGTGCCTCGAATGGAAAAAGACAGGCGCGAACTTCTTCGTCCACGAAGGAGGAGAACAGTATGTCATTCTTCTCAAGCTTATTTTTTATCAGCGTCAGGTATTTATCCTCGCTGATAAATGTCTCCTTTGATTGGTCAAATCTGAGGTGTCTGATGTTCTCAAGCCTTACGACACCGACACCTCCATCTGTGTAATCCGACGATTTCAATTTTGACCCAAAAGGCCCATCGAAAGCTGTGACGCATAGGTTGGCAAGCTTTGTTGGTAGCCAATTTCCATCGCCAACGTCTCCATCCTCCGTCAACCGCCTACTCACCGCCGCAGCCAGTACGGACTGGCGGAAGCGTTTGAGGATTTGCGGGATGCGTTCGAGGCGGGCTTTGGTGTTTTCCACCTGGGCCAGCAGGGTGTCGAGTTTGTTGGCGATGACTTTTTGTTCGGCGAGAGGGGGCAGCGGGATTATAAGCTCTTCTATGTCGCCCTTTCGTACCGAAGGCACTGTTGTTGACCGTGAAACATCGGAAAGATCGACTGTGCGCAGAAAATAATGTAGATATTTATTCGACTCGTTTAACAATGGGATAACGGCCATGACATTGTTGTCTGCGAGGCCTGGGCGCATGACGAAGGCTCGACGGTTTAACTTAACCGCTTCCCCAATTTTTGCGAACAGAGTTGATCCGGCGCGAAAAATCACCCCCTTCAGCGCTCCTGCCTCTTCCCTTGTTACGTAGTGATTGGCTGCGTTGAGCAGTCCTTGGCCTTGGGTCACGGCTCGCGAGACATCCCCCACTTTGTACACAGGATAATCACCGTAGCTTTGGCCCTGGTATTTTTTGGGAAAGCCCACACCACTTTTAACTTCACTCAGGTCACCCAGCGTAGTTGTGGCCCAAGGGGGCGTGGCAGATTCGAGTTCTTTCATGAACCCACCTCTCCTAGTACTTCTTTCAGCAAAACTCGAGCCCCTTCAGCCTCCTCCTCGGCCCCCAATTCCCGCATCAACGCATCCAACTCCCCCATCGCCTGCACGAGTTCTCCCATGGCTTCACCCGCCAACACACTCGGTTCCGGCAAGTTGGCCGCATCCACACTGTCGCTGTCCTTCAACCAGGCAATATCCAGTGAGTCGCCCTTATGTTCGGCAATCCATTGGCGGCTGAAGCTGCGCCAGCGGCTGTGGGCTAATCTTGGGTCTATGCCTTGGTTTTCTTCAGCTTCTTCCGGCAGTTCGATCTTGTCGGAGTGGAAGCTGTATTCGCCTTCGGTGCGGTTTGTGGGGTGGGAGTTGCCTGCTGCCCCCTCTCCCCGGCCCTCTCCCGCGAGGGGAGAGGGAGAAAAGACGGCTTCAAAGGGTTTCAGGTGCTGGTCGCCGAAAGGCGTGCGTTTGCCGAAGCTGGGCATGTTGGTTCGCAGGTCGTAGACCCAGACGTTTTCAGTGCAGTTTTCTTCCTGATGCTTGTCCGTGGCGCTGCCCTTGGTAAAGAAGAGTACGTTGGTTTTTACGCCCTGAGCGTAAAAGATGCCAGTAGGCAGGCGCAGGATGGTGTGCAGGTTGCACTTGTTCATCAAGTCCCGGCGCACATCGGTGCCAACGCCGGCTTCAAACAGCACGTTGTCTGGCAGTACCACCGCCGCACGGCCACCGGGTTTCAGGTTGCGGTAGATATGCTGAAGGAACGCCAGCTGTTTGTTGCTGGTTTTGTAGGTGAGGTCGTCGCGGGTGATGCTGGCATCGCCGCCTTTGCTGGTGCCGAAGGGCGGGTTGGCGAGGATTACATCGGCCTTTTCCAGGCTTGCGCCGGTCTGGCCCAGGGCGTTACCCAGCTGAACGACACCTTCGCTACCCCCTTCCATGCCATGCAGCAGGCAGTTCATCAGGGCCAGGCGGCGGGTGCCGGGCACCAGTTCTATGCCTGTGTAGGCCTGAGTGGTCTGGAAGGTTTTGTCTTTGTCGCTTAATTCGTACAGGTCATCGGTCTGGCTTTTGATGTATTCGTGGGCGGCAATCAGAAAGCCCGCCGTGCCGGCGGATGGGTCCTGTATACGCTCGCCGGGTTGTGGTTGCAGGCAGTGCACCATGGTGTTGATCAGCGCACGGGGTGTGAAGTACTGGCCGGCGCCGGATTTGGTTTCGTTGGCGTTCTTCTCCAGCAGGCCTTCGTATAAATCCCCCAGGCCGTCTTTCTGGGCGCTGAACCAGTCAATCTGGTCCAGAGTTTTGATCATCTGCTCCAGGTGACGCGGCTCGCGCAGGCGGGTCTGGGCATCGGCGTAGATGGCGCTGATCAGCGGATCGTCGTGTACCAGCGTGCCATCGCCGTCTTTGCCGGTGGAGAGGCTGAGCAGAATGCGTTTGTAGTCGTTCAGCAGGTTGATGCCAGATTTGCCGTTCAGATCGGTCCAACGGCAGCCCTCCGGCAGCGGATGCTTTTTCAAGGTGCCGGCTTCGGTGTTCTCGTGCACCATTTTTATGAACAGCAGCAATACCAGTTCGGTTACATAATCCGAGTAGTTGATGCCGTCGTCCCGCAGAACGTCGCAGAGGTTCCAGAGTTTCTGGACGATGTCGTTGTTGGTCATGGGTGATCCTTCGATGGGCGCGTCGTTTCTATGAGCGCCACTTATATAGAAAATGGCGAAATTTTTGTGCTTTGCCATTCATATGTATAGAAAACCCTGTTTTCTATACATATGAATGGGGCTATGTCGAAAAAACGTGGAAAAATCGACATAGATTCAATCTGTGTCGATGCCATAAAGATAACGCTGGCTCAGGAAGGTTCCTGTACGAGAGCTTTTCTTACGGCGACTACTGATTCATTGGTAGCTTTTTCGATAACGACTCTGGGGAAGCAGTTTCCATAGGCTTTGCTATCGGTATGGTGGCCGTTCAAAAGCGGGTGAAGCCGCTTTTTCAATAATTCCGCAGCGTCCCCTTCGTGAACTTTTTCACCTAGTACATCCAGCAATGCGCCCTCCAGGCACACTGGCGCCCACAAAAGGATGCGGTAGCCATGCCTTCTGGCTCGGTCGCGTTCCTGTTGGGTGATTGGAATATCAGAATCAAGAACAATATATCGCTGGTCGAATGGCAGATGCCCATACTTTCTGATGGCATTGGTAATGATATTGCCCGGCGAACCGCCGGATTGCTTTTCGATGAATGGTTTAACGCCGGTGTTGTCAGCTTGATACTGTTGATGCATATGCTTGATAAAAGCCTGATCGTCAGGGCCTTCACCTACGATCAGCAGAGTTGTTTTACTGGCTTGCCGATTTGCGCTCCGGCGTGTGCGTTTCCTTGCCATGATGAATTACAGCTCCGGGGTGGCGCCAAGGGCTCCGGCCATGTATTTGGCATACAGGTTGTCGTCGGCCCGCAGGCCGGTCATGTCGTCAAGACGCCAGGCTTCGCTGTTCTGATCACGCTTTTCAACGAGATACACCTGATGTTTTTGCAGCAGGTTCAGCACCTCCGGTGTGTGGCAGGTAAAGATCAGTTGCGCCTGATGAGGGTTGCTATGGTCAAACTCAAACCATTCGAGCAGGTGTGGAACCAGATGCGGGTGAAGGTCGTTGTCGAGTTCATCGATAACGGCAATGCCGCCTTTTTGAAGAGTGTTCAGTATCGGGCCAAGCAATACAAAGGCCGACTGGGTGCCGCTGGACTCCTCGAAAAACGGCAACTCAAAGCGTTGTCCATCGCTGGTGCTGTGCATTCCGAAGGGGACAAATATCTGCTCTTCCTTACCTGTGTCGTCGTGGCCTACCAGCTTGCGTATCTCGACGCTGTTCAGGCCGAGATCGAATTGACTCATGGCATCGGACATTTTCTCTAGCAAAGCAGGTGCTTGCTGAAATTTTTCAGCGACGTCTATGACCGCGCCTTGCTGAAAATGACGCCGCCCGGAACTGACTATATTGGATTCAATGCGGTTGAAAAACTCAATAAAAGGCTGCGCTTCGGCTACGTCATAGCTATGTGCTGCAGCCAGGAGGGAGGCGTTGCTACGCAGTTTTTCAGCCTGAACTTTGGAAAATGGAAAGCCTTTTTGCTTGAAGCTGTAGCCCTTTGCTGTTTTCTCTCGCTTAAACAGATAACTGAACTGGGAGCTGGTCTTTTCGTACAGAGCCTCGGACACGACTGCTTCGGTAGTCAGTTCCAGCTGGTAACGGTAATCAACACCCTTGAGCATGAATTCCAGCTCAAAAAAACTGCTTTCATAGCCTTTCAGCTGGTGCGGGAAGAAAGGAATTGCCTGATCTGGAGCTGATCCAAGAAAGGAATCGCAAGCGAACCAGCGCAAAAACGCCAGTGGTTTAAGAAACTGGGTTTTGCCCGAGCCGTTCGCCCCAACCACAGCAATGGCTTTGTTATAGCGTTCGCCCTCTATTTCAATGTCATAACCGGAGGGGGTGGGCTTTTTGCCCAAGCCAAAATCGATAACAGTTTCGTCGGCGAAGCTGTAGAAATTTTTGAAGCTCAGGTTTTTTATCATATATTGCTCAGTTCAACGTTATTTTGTTGATTCTGCTCGTTTGGCGGCGGCATATCAAGTGCGTACTATCCAACATTTGGCCACATCGCCTCATTCAGCCCCTCCAGCACCGTATCCAACTGCTCCCCCAGAACTTTATCCATCTGCTTAGCACCGCCATCGTCGGCAAAGCGGTGGTTCACAAACTGCCGGTCGATGATGACTTCGTGCACCAGCTGTTTGGCCAGGCGTTCCAGCCATTTGCGCTGGTTTGGGGTCCATGGGTGCTGGGTGTAGATGCTGTCCATGGCTTTGGCTACGCGCTCTTCAAAGGGAATCAGCGCTTCACCTAAAGCGGCGCGGCGGATATAGCCGATGATGCTGGCGGCTATGTCTTTGTTGGTCTGGTTGCGCACGGCGCTTTGCAGGCTGGCTTCCGAGTAGCCGTGGTTGTCTAACAGAAGCTTCACCTCCCGTAGCTGATCCCTGGTGAGATCGCGGGGTTTGTTGACCACTACCGCCAGGGCTGCAGACTGGTTGAGTTGCTGTTTGATGAATTCGTTGAAGCTGTCCAGGTAGTCTTCGGGTTTGGCGTGTACGCCGTAGCTTTGGGTGCGGTCGCGGATCTCGTCTTCGTGCTCGGAAATCAGTGGCATGTACTCGCTGCCCACCAGGGATTTCACTTCCGCCAACTGGTTCAACAGGCCGCTGTGCTGTTTGATGAACTCCGAGGCCTGGCGCGGGCCAAGTTTGTGCAGGTGTTGATGCAGGGATTTGGGTTCCACGCCCCAGCTCTGGTGCAGCTCGTCCAGCTTTTGCTTCAGGGCCGGGCGATTTTCGGCTTTGTTGTCGGCCTTGCGCAGTACCCGCATGAGTTTCTGGCTGAGTTGGCTGAGCACTGCATCGGCCTGGCTTTCGCTCGGCAGCTCGCCGGGGCTGTTGAGGGCCTTTTCCAGTTTCTCGTCGTTGGTGAGTTCATCCACCAGTTGCTCCAGGGTGATGTTGGGGTCTTTCACCAGAGGCTTCATGGTGTTCACGTCTTGCAGGGCGGCGTATATATCCACCGGGTCATAAATGCGGAACACGGTCTTGCCAATTTCATCGCACCGGCGGGTAGCGCGGCCGATCATCTGTTCGTAAAGGATGCGCGATCGAATCCGGCGCATGAAGACGAGGTTACAGATAGGGGGAACGTCGATGCCGGTAGTAAGCAGGTCTACGGTAATGGCGATGTTGGGGTAGCGTTCGTTCTTGTAGCGGCGAATAAGCTGAGCCACTTTGTCGCTCTGGCCGGTGATCTTGGCGACGGCGGCCTCGTTGTACTGGCCGTTGTAGAGGTCTTTGAAGGCATCATCCAGCAGCCGTTTAACCATATCTGCGTGCAGGTCGGTGGCGCAGAAGATCATGGTCTTTTCGTCGCCAAACGGGTCCAGTTCCTGCACCAGCTGTTCGCAGATCACGTGGTTGAAGTTCTCGTTGATCACCCGGCGGTTGAAGGCATCCACTTCAAAGTTAAGCTCGTCTTCCAGTTCGGTGGTGTCCACTTCCCCGGTCTGGGTGTTGATGGCTTCTACCGGTTTGCCCTTCTCGAAGGTAATGCCGTTCCGGGTGAGCAGGGTTTCATAACGGATGGGCGGTTCGTGGTCGATCAGCCAGTCGTCTGCCACCGCTTCCCGGTAAGAGTAGGTGTAAACGGGTTTGCCAAAAATCTCGCTGGTGTGTTTGGCCGGGGTGGCGGTGAGGCCGATTTTCACGGCGTCGAAGTAATCCAGTACCCGGCGGTAGCTGGAGAGGTACTGGCTGGTGTCTCGAATGGCCAGCTCACCTTCGGTCATTTCCTGGTCCAGGGTATAGCCCCGGTGGGCTTCGTCGATGATGATGCAGTCAAACTGGTCAATGGGCGGCTTGTTGTCGCTCATGAAAATGCGTTTGACCATGGCCTGCACGGTAGCGACCTGAATGCGGGTTTCCGCTTCGGCGGCCATGTCGCCCAGCTCGGCCAGGTTGTAGATCTTGCTGAGGGTGTGGTTCTGCTCCAGCGGTGCTTCGTTGAAAGCATCAATGGCCTGCTGGCCCAGTGCGGTGCGGTCCACCAGGAACAGAATGCGGTGGAAGCGCTCGGCTTTCAGAAACCGGTACATCAACCCGATGATGGTGCGGGTTTTACCTGTGCCGGTCGCCATGGCCAACAATGCGGTGCGCACACCCTGCGCCAGTGCGTGTTCAGTGGCGATGATGGCGTTCTGTTGATAGTCGCGAAGTTTCAGGTAGCCAAAGGGCTCTTCTTTTAATAGTTTCTCGGCGTTTTCTTTATCCCTTTCCAGCAGATCCAACAGGCCGCCGGGGGTATGGAACTGCGGCAGTGCCCGGCGGATATTGCTGGGCTCACGTACATCCCGGAACCAGGTGCCGGATTGTTCCGCCAGCTGCGGTACGTAAGGGCGACCGTTACAGGAGTAGACGAAGGGCACAAGGTAATGGCCGTTTTCATCCGCTGGCCAGGCGATGGTTCTGCCGGTAAGTTCCCAGGCGCCGACCAATGGGGCATCTACTTTGAAACCTTTGCTGTAGCGTTCGGCTTGGCGGATTTTGCCGGCTACGTTGGTGTTTTCTTTTTTCGCTTCCACCACTGCGATGGGTGTGAGCCCCACAAACAGAACGTAATCTGCCCGGCCCTTTTCACCGTTCTGGCTAGTGGGCCATTCTGCAATAGCGCGGTAGCTGCCTTTCTCAGGGCGGGCGCCTTTCTGGTAGGTTATTTCCTGGCTGTCGGCTTCCCAGCCGGCTTCGATCAACTGTTGGTCGATCAGAATGCGGGTGAGCTCTTCGCTCAGTACCAGAGTCTCTGTGGCGGCTTTGGTTTGCCTGGCTACTTTCTGGCGCTGCTGGTTAAGGTTTTGCTCGCCCTGCTCGGTTAGCTGTTTTTGCAGGGCTTTGATCTTGCTCTCGTAAGCCAGTTGTTGCTGCACCAGTGCCTGTTCGTGCTGGCTGGCTTGTTTGGCCAGAGTGCGGGATTCTTCATCCATAGCCAGCGCCAGAGCTTCGTACTCGGCCTTCTCTTTTTCGATCAGCTGGCTGAGCTGCTGGCTGCTGTCGAGCTCCATGCTGGCGTGCTGCAAGTCGTGGCGGAGTTTTTCAATGTCGCTTTGGAGCTGCCGTAGTTGGGCACTGGGATCAGCTGGCGGGACAAAAGGGCCAGGTTTGAAGCTGGCACCGGTTTTACCAAAAGATCGGTGAAACCAGATGGTCAGAGCCCTTGCTACTTTCAGCCCGTCCATCGCTTCTTTATGTTGGGTGCGGAACTGGTGGGTAGCTTTGTTGCCTTCAATGCGCAGGATGTGGAACAGCTCTTTGATCTGTGGTTCCAGGCGCAATTCGCGGTTCAGGCGGTACAGCAGTTCAGACTGGCTGGTTTGTTCGTCAAACCCGATACCGGAAAGTACAGCCAGGTGCTGGGCCAGGGCTTCGCCGAGTTGGCGGAGTTTGATCAGGGTGGTGTTGGGGTCGCTGGCAAAGGCACGCTCGGCGGATTCGGCCAGCTCCACGAATACGTCATCGTGTTCCGACAGAAACGAAAAATTGCCGGATTTGAACTCCGTGGTTTTGTTCACTGTATCCCTCCGCAATCGTCTTACGCAGGAACATTAGCAGACTTACTAAAAATACAGAAATCGAGGTGTTACATAGGGTTGTGTACTGTGGGGCAAGACTAGAAAAGCGGGAAAATGGTCGGCGTGGCAGGATTCGAACCTGCGACCCCTTCGTCCCGAATAAAATATTTTAGTCGTTCATTTCAGTTCATTTACGTCCATTACCGTTCCGTTTATTCCCATTAACTATATGTTTTTAATGAAATTTTATAGGATATCTGAGTGCTGAGCAAGCGCAGGCTATGACATAGCGGTTTACATGTACCCAGCATGTACCCAGACCAAAACCTGTCCCCAGCATGTACCCAGAGTTCTCTAAAACTAACGATTGCGGAGTTTGGAAATGGCGGTAAGAAACAAAGAAGTGCTTCCTCGAAGCGCTGATTCAGCAGATAAGTACATTCGGAAAGTGACCCCCGGCCAGAAGGATATTTACATTCAGGACTCAACGGTCACTGGTCTGACGTTGCGCGTAACCCCCGGTGGCAAAAAGGTCTGGCACCTGAGGTATACCGTGCAGGTGGGGTCAGGTCAGTGGGTCGGGCGGAAAAACTCCTTAGGCGCCTTTTGCGATGGGTTGAAAACCCGCGCAGCCCGAGAACTAGCGGAAGCCTGGCGAGTCCGCATTCGACAAGGAGAAGACCCCCAGGAAGAAAAGAAGAAGCTGGCAGAACAGCGCAAGGCCGAACACCTGCGTGAAATTGCCGAGCGGCAAGCGTTGAGAACCATCAATGATGTCGCTGCTGTTTATGCGACCAAGCTGGCAAATGAGGTGAGTGGACACAAAGATGGTGGCATCCACGCCATGACGATCTTACAGAATCACTTGCTTGATCGTTTCGGGGAAATTCCAATAAAAGAATTCACCCGCCAACACTTTTTTGCGGCCGTTGACCCTATTCTCGACGCGGGTCACAACTCAATGGCCAACACGGTGCTGTCATATACGAAGGCCATGTTTCGGCTTGGCGTCAAACGGGAATTCATTGCGTACTCTGTTTTAGATTGCATCGAGAAAGCTGATGTTGGCGGGAAAGACAGAATAAGAAGCAGAGTCCTGTGTGCGACAAGGACAAAAGGGGACGAGCTGGAAGAGCTCTACGATTTATTGCCAGAATCCGGCTTATCGCTGAACCTGCAATGCTCTGTTCATATCCTTCTCGGAACGGGGTGCCGGGGTATTGAATTGTTCAAAGGTCGGTGGAGCCACCTGAATTTCGAGAATAGTACCTGGTTTATCCCCGGTGAAAACTCAAAGAATGAAGACCCGATCATCATCCATTTGTCAGAATATTCAAAAAAATGGTTTGCCGAGCTCTATAAGCTTACTGGCCACACTGATTGGATGATGCCCGGGAAATCGAAAAAACGGCCTCATATGATCCCAAAAGTGCTGAGCAAGGCTGTTTGTGAAAGGCAGCGTGATTTCAACGCATCACCTAAAAAGGGCCGGACTAAAAACCACTCGACTTTGATTTTGCCGGATGGCCACTGGACGGTTCACGATCTGAGGCGTACGGCCGCAACTGAAATGCAAATGCTTGGTGTGGCACCGGATATTATTGATGCATGCCAAAATCACCGGCCAATGGGAGTTAGGCGCCGATATCAACATGGCGAGAGCATGGGCCAAATGCGTATTGCATGGGATCTGCTTGGAGATTCATTGATGTCCCTGAGTGAAGCGACTCATTCGGGCGATCGTCTTAAATCGACGGAGAGAATCCCAATGGCATTTAATGAAATGCATCGGGAAATGGGTCGGCAGTATTTGTAATTACCAGATAGTACGACACGTTAAAAGGTGGTGCTCATATTCACCTTTTAACGTGTTTTTTATTGATTAGGTAGAAAAGCGAATTCGTGTATCTTGGAACTAGACCGGTCGAAACTTAAGCCTCTTGTTCTACAGGATTGTTATGACTAACGAAAATATCTATATCAGTGAACATCTTCGGGATGCTCTCGTCATCGCGTGGACGATCGACGGTTTTAAAAAAGCACGGGTTACACTTGAGGTTATTTGTTCGGATGATGAAAAGGCAGTTATCACTGAAAACTTGGAAATTTTTAGCGACGACACGATGTTTTTCGGATCTTCGTCTAAACCAAAACCGGCCAAGTCGGTTGTAGATCAATTGGGTGGCATTAAAACTAATGTTTGGTTTTAACATAGGAGCTGGACCACGGAATTTGTTAATCACCTCGAACACCTGGCAACTGAGCTCACCCGCCAATTTGGCTGTGAGGAAATGAACCTCACCGTACAGATGCGCCGCGGCGACGACTGGATTACTGCTGATATTTACTGCAACGCAGGAAATCCAGACCGCTTCTACGCCACCATGGACTTCGATACGGGCGGACACGTCATGTTGGAAGCTGCCCAAACGATCCACTGACTGAGGCGCTGCCCATCCGCGATCCAACACCGAGGGTGGGCGCAAGTCATTCAGGGCGTTGCTCTAGCCAACTTATTTTCCGTCAATAATCACCTGATTGTTCATCTTCTTTGATTTTGACAAACAAAAGCTGCTTTCCCTGATCCAGAATATATGGAGGCCTCACGCCGCGTTCACCGAGATTTGCTGGCGGCTTATACATGAACACTGTTGGTGGCAGCTTTTCACTTACCAATGCCTGAAACTTCTGATTCAGCTCAGAAACGCCCTTACCAAAGCAAGCTGCAAACCCAGCGGGATAACGTCGATCGTCACCCGCATAGACTTTGTATCCATAACCTGAAACAGGTAGAAATGCCGGCAGAGGCATACGCTCAGAGACGCTGCCCTCTTTTACTCTAAAATAGCCCTTACACTCAATGCCACTTGCCGTTAAGCCTTTGATTTCAGTAAGGTAATCTGAAAACATGAACGGCAGGCCGAAATCCCGATGTTGGTTTTTAACTTCGTGCTCTATATTCAATTCGTCCATCGCATCAATAGTTGCCGAAGCCAGCGAATCAGATAGCCATCGTAGAACCCGACCTTCTGCTGTCCCCTGCCCGGTGTCTGGCACCTTTGCCTCTGGAACCCACGCAATAATCGAATCACGCTTTATCTGAGCTTTTGGCTCTGCCATAGACATGAGCAAACCCGCCCCCAAAGCAGGGCCGAAATTTAGGTTCAGGCCACTCGGGCTCATGAATGAGGCAGTGTCCAGTCCCAGGGTGACAGCGCCGCCTATTCCATCTGACAGCTGGTTTTTTGAGACTACGGTATCGTCTAACTCATCTAAACCAACTGAGTGAGCCAGGTTCAAGGCCCGGCTTTGATCCGGGTCATAGGAGTAGGGCTGGTCGATTGCAGATGTGCTTGCGCAGCCAGAGAGTAGAAGAAGCACTAGCGTTGAACAAAAGGCAACCCGCATAGATAAGTTCCTTGGTTATAGGCAAGCTGATTTTTATCGCACTATAAAGGAAAAAAGCGGCATTAAGTGCGTATTCCGGCGAACGTGAACACTCATTCCGGCTGAACGTGAACACCTTTTCTCTTAACGCATTACCCACCGGGGTTTGTACCCCGGGTGTTCACGTTCAGTCAATTTCCTGAAGTCGTTTTCTCATGGATTCTCCATTCAGAACCCAGCGATGGGCGTTATGCATCAGCCGATCCAGAATGGCATCGGCCAAGGTGTTGTCACCGATGGCGGCGTACCACTGATCGGTGGGCAATTGGCTGATGATCATGGTCGACTGAGTGCCATGCCGGTCATCCATGATCTCCATCAGGTCGTTTCGGTGCGCCGGGCTCAGGGCTTCCAGCCCCCAGTCGTCCAGGATCAACAGGTTTATTTTGCTCAACTGGTTCAGGGTTTTCTGGTAAGTGCCATCGGCTTTAGCTTGTGTCAGTGCCAGCATTAGCCGGGAGATTCGGTAGTACCGGGCGCTGAGACCGTTCAGACAGGCTTGATGACCGATGGCACAGCCCAGATACGTCTTGCCGCTGCCGCAGGGGCCGGTGATCAGCAGGTTCTGTCCTCGCTCCAGCCAGTCGGTCTGGGCCAACTGCGCCACTTGGGCCTTTTTGAGGTTACGCCGGTGCTGGTAATCGATGTCCTGAACCGAAGCCCGGAGCTTGAAGCGGGCCTGACGAACCAGGCGATCCTGTTTCCGGTGCTCCCGGGTCTGGCACTCCCGATCGAGTAACAGCTCCAGCCGTTCAGTGAACGACAGCTCGTCATAGGTGCCCGGCTGGTTTTGTTGATGTTCCAGGGCGGCAGCCATGCCGCCCAGTTTCAAGTCTCTTAGTTGTGTCAGGGTTTTGATCGTACTCATGGTGGTGTCTCCTAGTGGAAGCTCTTCGGACCACGGATGTTCTCGTGGTGCTGGGGCAGCTCTGTGTGCAGGGGCAGTTGTTCCGGCAGCTTGTCGCGGTTGCTCTGGAGAATGGCTTTGATGTGTTTCAGGCGGTTCAGGCCTTCGCGGTTGGCGATACGGCAACTGGCGTTCAGGCGTGAACCGGGGTAGGCCTTACTCAGATTGAGCAGCCCGAGACAGACCCGGTAGGCCTGTTCCGGATGCTCCCGTTCATCCAACCGGTCACTGACCCAGATTAGGGTGTCTGGCCCGATGTCACGGGCCCAGTTCTTGAGGCGTCCGGGCGTCCACTGTTGTTGCTTTCGGTGGCGGGTGGGCATGTGCCCTGGCTCGGTGGTGATACCGAACTGATGGCTGCGAGGGTGGCTGGCGATCTGCCGTTGGCGGAAGTAGATCTGCACCAGACGTTCACTCGCATGGATCTCCACTCGCTCACCCACATACTGGTGCGGTACCGAGTAATGGTGTTGGCTGAACTCGATGTGGTAATCGATATTAACTCGGCAGCGCCGGATGTCGATGTACTCATAGGGGTGTTCCGGTAACGCTCTCAGGGCGGGCTGATCCAGCGTCTTGAAGGCGTCCTGACGGTTACCCGGCAGACGCTTGAACGGTCGGCTGTTCAGGTCTTCCAACAGTGATCGGATGCACTGATTCAGATCCGCCAGAGTGAAGAAGGTGTGGTGACGCAACCGGGCCAGTATCCAGCGCTCAACGATCTGCACGCCCACTTCCGCCTTGGATTTGTCTTTGGGCTTGTAGGGCCTTGCTGGCATCACTGCGACCTGATAGTGCGCCGCCAGTTGCTGGTAACTGGGGTTCAGGTCCGGATCGTACCGACAGGCTTTGTTGACACCGCTGCGAAGATTGTCCGGTACCACCATCTCCGGAACACCGCCAAAAAACTCAAACGTGCGCACGTGACTCAACAGCCAGTTCTGCAACTCCTGAGTCCAGGTGGCTTCTGCATAGGTGTAATTGGAGGCACCCAGTACGGCGACAAACACCTGAGCCGTGCGGATCTCGCCGGTTTGCGGGTTGATGATGGGGACCGTGGGGCCACAGTAATCAATGAAGCATTTTTCACCGGCCTTGTGAGTCTGACGCATGGAGCGCTTTTGCTGCTTCAGCCAGTGGCGGTAGCGATCGCAGTATTGTGAGTAGCTGTAACACTGGTTGGGGTACCGGGCAGTGTACTCCTCCCACAGCAACTGCTTGGTGACAGTTTTACGCTTGAGTTCCTGATAAACCGTTGTCCAGTCAGGCACTTGATAACGTGATGATGAGGTGGGATCTGAGCCCGGATAGAACATGGCCGCCAAGCGGCCATCGTCCAGATCCTCCGGCAACGGCCAAGTAATCTCTAAGGCGTTAGCCTGAGAAAGGAGCTTCTGTATGGCTCCGACACTGGTCTTAGTGCCGGCGCTGATCTGCCGGATCGAAAGCCCGGCTTCCAGCCTCAGGCGAAGGACTTCTCTGATTTTGCGCATTGGCATTCTCTTTGCTGCCATGACTCTGGACCCCAAAAAAAGGAACCAGAGTAGCAAACGGTTGAATAAACAATGCGTTAAGAAAGATTCCGGTTTAACGTGAACACCGGTTCCGGGAATGTGAACACCGATTCCGGAAAACCACCGAAAAGTGTTCATCTTCAGCCGGAATGACTGTTCACGTTAAACCAGAATAGGTGTTCACGTTGATCCGGAATGGGTGTTCATGATGGGCCGGAATATGCACATTAAGGCCAAAGCTACATTTTCTTACTAGGCTTACCACCACTGTAACAATTCCCAAGCTTTTAATAGCAACCAGACACTCACTGTTATCTGGGCAAAACTGCACCGGCCAATCACCTGTAGTAGTTTCTAGACTTTCGAATCTTGATCTGTGTTGGCCTCCCACCCGTCGATGAAGGATTCTTGAGCCCTAGTTTCCCTAGCCAACTTTCGTTCCGTCCAAGTGCCCTCACAAGCAACCCCAAAGCGCGCATGTGCTCACCCTGCGTGCGCTCTGATGATGAATAGGCTGGCAACCAGATATTCCGATAGTACTGGGCGTGTTTGAGTTGAATCTGCTCTGGCCGCCGCACATGAGGAAAGCGCTCCTCGATGACGGCTGAAATGCCATCGATACGATTAATGTATCGAGTGCGCTCCGTCGGCCTCAGTTTGCCAAAATCGATCCGAGCCAAAATATGATCAAGCTGCATTTCGCACCCCTCCCACATAAGCCCCGGCAACAGCGCGACGACCATGGCCAAGCTGGCGGGCCACCTCGTCACGAGCGATCCTATCCATGATCTTGTCGCGGATTGGTTGCTTCAGAGGGCTGGGCCCCTGAAGAATTTCCTCGTAGATATCCTGAGCAAAACCGGCCCGCAGTTCGTGGAATGTCGGCACACCAGAGTCCTTCAACAGTGGCCTGCACGGGTTTAGCTCTCGCAGCAGAAACCGCTTTACTGTGTCGGTTTCAGACAGCAGGTTCTTTGAACCCTGAGGTCGAACTTCGATGGCATAACCCAGAGCCGCTTGTCGAAACTCGTTAATTTTGATTGTGCGATTCTTGCACTTGCGGCCGCCTTTGCACCCTTCGAGGATGGCGGCTTCACCTGTAGCGAGAATTTCGCGCTGCATTCGGTCAAGATCCTGCAAAATTGCTTCTCGTACCCGCATGCCCCAGGCGCGGGCTAGCATCATCACAGCGGCACCTCGTTCAAACCCTGCCGCGATAGCAAGGTTTGCCGCATGTTGCATGTCAACAACATCCGCTTGGACTTCACGCGTCCGAAGCCCTTTTCTGCAAACACCCAACACTTCTTGTCCGGAAATTTTCAGCTGGTCATCACCGCGAAAAGCTCGCATCAGGATGTTTACAGTGCTGATCAGGTTGTGGGCGTAAGCGATGCTGACGGGCTTATCAACGCTCCCATCCGGCCACTTGTGTTCGCGTTCGAGCCGACCTTTGACATAGATACCGAACTGCAACACAAATGGTTTGTCGATGTTCCGAACATCACGCATTTTTTGTTGCTTGCAGTATTTTGCAAACGTTTTGACTCGCTGCTTGTGAGTCGCGCGTGTGCTGAAATGGCTCGCTCGGGTATAGAAGTCGTCGAGGGCAACATTGGCCGCGTAGCCCACGCTATCGCCCTTGCCATAGTTTTTCTGACACTTGGGATTCATTTTCGGGGAAGATCTCCGCCCCTTTCCTACCTGTTTGTTACTCACAATAATCTCCTGGTGGTTAAAGAAATGTACAGAGGTGCGCGGCGAGCCATGTGGCATCAGGGCAAAAAGCAGACCCCCGCGCTGATACTCCGCCCCGTAAGCCACATTAAGTGTGAAAAGCCAGGCATTGGGAGCCTGACTGGTGGGAGCATCCATCGTGCTGCTGTACACAGCACTATTTCTTCACCATCGCGAAACCGTGAACCGGCCCCAGTCGAGAATCGACCAGGCGGACGAGGAGCGGCGTCAACGAAATCAGCGTGACAACGCAAGGTGGGAAGTGCCCGAAGGCGGTGGGGTAACCAGAAAAGGTGAGTAACCGACGATGATTGGCGTCGAAAGCAGATCCTTGCTGCTCGGTTGCGGAGTTAACGTAGGACTTTTCCGCAGATTCTGGTCATTGCTTAGGGTATGTAACCATCTGATAACAAATAGTTTTCATTCCCTCTTTAAATTACCATCTCATTAGGTAACCACAGCATATTGCTGGTAAAAGATGAGCATGGCACTTCAGTGCGGTGCCAGTAAATACTGGCGGTTGGATATGGGCGGAGACTGAATCTACCGCTGTAGTGGGGTGATCGGAACGATCTTTTAACGGTCCTGCAAAGATGCAGGTTAACAATGCTGTTTGTTTGCGTAGCCAGCTACCACGTACTACTGAAATTAAAGTCTACCCCAACTCAACTCAATAGCGAGCGGGGTAAACCCCCATTTTCTGGGTAAACTCAAAGATCGCTTACTTTTCAAAGTTTTTCCCGCTTTATTCCACCATCGCCTTGATCAAAGCATCTCGGGCATCGGAGTAAAACTGGATATCAATTTTCGTTGCCATATCATCGGAAAGATCAAACAGCTGTCGTCGACACGCGACCGGCATCAATAGAGCCGATGCACCTTTCTCCACGGCTATTTCTGCAATGGTCACTGGGTTATGCACAGGCTCTACTGAGCCACCCAAATTGATTTCACCCACAATAATCAAGCCACCACGAACGCTCTTTTTAACCAGTGCAGTGCTCAACGCCAGCAGTGAAGCCATACCAAGTTTGGCGCCGGATTTTGAGGCATCAAACGCCCGTAGCTGAACGGTGAACTCATGCTGGCGGGGATCTTTATCACCCACCAACTGAAGCGCTCGGGCATAGAGATTCTGTTCGGCGTAGCCAACACTTTCTTTGAATGCTGGCGGCACGGGCTTATTTAGAACTTTCACACCAGAGCCGGGGCCTTCATTGACTTCGATCCGGTAAAGGCCTGGGTGCTCGTCACCGGTGCCAGGCGAGATGGTCCATACTTGCCCAGGCTCTAGCGGATCGTCACCGATGCTGTTTTCGCTGTGCAGCTCGGGGGTGGCGACAAATTTCTCCACACCGTCCTCACCCATCACATAGCTGAAGTGAGTGTTGCGAAACTCTGCAGCGCCAATACGTTTTTGTTGCTCTTTTACCCGACGCCGGGCTTCCATGGCGATCCGCACCGCCCATTCAATATCTTCGTCGGGAACCTGGCCTTCACCGGGATACAAGAGTTTCAGCAGCCCACTGACGGTCTTGTTAACGGCATTGGTATCTCGTCCGGACAAAGCGCCACCAAAAAACACCCGATTCTGAATCACGCTGAGGCGGCTCTGGTTGCGGAGTTGGCTCCAGCATTCGGAAAGGAAATCACTCACCAGGCCGAAATGATTGGTCAGCAGTTCTTTACTGACTTTAGGCACATCCCAGCCCGGCAGAAAGGCATGAATACGGTCCATGAAGGCGGTATCGTCCTTCATTTCTGGTGGCATGGGGCCAAACAAATGGCCGATGCGTTGCTGATGCTCTACATCCACTTCGAAGTTACCGACCAGCACGATGCTGCCGTCTGCGCGGATGCTTTCCTTGCCGCGGCTGAATTCGCCCGACTCCATGTACCCCTTCATGATGTTCACGCCATCTTTCTGGTCGAAGGAAATGCCGGAAACCTCGTCAAAACAAACAACATCGTACTGACAGACCAAACCGCGCTGACCGTTTGAGTTGTTCACAAACATCTTGGCGACCGTCGCCTTACCGCCGGAAATCAAGTGTGCGTAGGGTGAAACCTGCTGGAAAAGGTGGCTTTTACCCGTGCCTCGTGGGCCAAGCTCCACCAGGTTATAGTTGCGCTCTACAAAAGGCACCATGCGCAACAGCATGGCATCCACCTGTCGATTGGATAGCCCTTCGATTTCGATACCGGTGGAACGCAGCAGGAAGGTTTTCCACTCATCGGTGGTGAAGCCTTGACGGGCGTCAGCTAAGGTATCCAGCACATCTCGTTTGGAGAGCTGAATCTCCCGCAAAGACTCTAGTCCAAAAGGCCGGCCCTTGTTTTCCTGGGCAATAGCGGCATCGTAATTGAGAGTTATTTCAGCGTAGAAACCGCCAGTCAGCATGCGCTCATGCTTATTCACCAGCTCTGATGAAATGCGAACATCCGTCAGGCGCAGACTTGGCAGCGTCGCAATATAACTGTCGGTTTTGGTATCCAGGCGAGCGGTGATCAGATCGATGATCTTAACTTCACCATTCTCTCTGGCCCGGGCTTTAAATAGCTCTTCCTCACCGGCACGCACTGTGCGTGATGAGAGTTGCCGCTGAACAATTTCCAGGCCTTCATCGATCTCTTCCTGGTCTGTACTCGCGCAGTAACGGCCCAGCAGAAACTCCACCACGTAGGTTGGCACCGGAAACTGTCGGCTAAACGTGCGCACCAGGTCTTTGCGCACTAAATAACCATCAAGAGCGGCTACCGCTTTGTTGTCGATATCATCCAATTCCATCACACACCTCCTCCACCAATCCTTGTGTCGGTTTGAGCTACCAGAGCCCCGCTATCATCCAATAACACCACCACGGCGTTTTTACCCTCTAGATCTTCATTTTCCACCACAACCGATGCGCTGCCGCTTTCCTTCAAGGTTTTTGCACTCAGCACCACGCTGCTGGCGGCCTCCCCGGCACGGGTACGCACATCCAGTTTCAGTCCTTTGAACTGGCCTTCCACGGCCACGGTGCAGCGAAGGCCTTTCCACACCACATCGGTAAATTCAATGGCCGCTTGGGATGCTGCGCCGCCGGTCACAACCAGCTGTAAGGTCAGGCACTCCTGCAGGCTCAGGCCTCCATGGGCGTATTCCTCACCCTTCTTATAACAACTCACACCATCAGCAAGGGCGAAATAATGGCTTGGGTTCCAGTACCAGGGAAACAAACGCTCCTGTGTCTCAGCGCCCGACTTAAGGGCGGCACAGCGGCCCCATTTGCTGTCGGCAAGCACGCTGGGTAATTCTGTTTTTGGTAAGCCCCCGGGCAACAACAACCAGCCATGGTCTGTTACCACCCGAACTCGCTTCCACCCTGCGGCCAGTAACTCGGTAATTCGGGTTTGAACTTCCTGAAGTAAATTGTCCAAGTGTTTAGCCAGCTTCCAGCCACGGTCGTGGCCTTCATGGTCGATATCGCCGAACTCACACCACGCGAAGCCCTCACCATCGCCATGGACCGTTCGGTTCAGTAGTTGCCAGCCGGCGTCTTTAAGGAGCTTCTTGTGGTGGTAGCCCCCCTTCAGAGACTGCCCTGTAGCGGCCACAGCCGGCTCGAAATCCGCACTGCTATCGTCGCCTTTGATTTTGTCTCGCACTGGCGAAACGGCCACTTTGCCGGTTGCAGTTACGCTTGGCAGCGCTATCCAAACCGCAGTTTCCTCCACCTCCAGGCCAGCCACGCTCAATCGTTCGGCCAGGCGCTTGCCGGTATCGAATCGCAAGCCATCCACAAAGAGTACGCAATCACCCTGGGATGCTGGAAACGGTGGCGCACTCTTGCAAGAGCCTCCAGGGTAGCTGGCACCATCTACATGTTTTTGTAGGTAACGCGCCGAGTCCTCCATCCAAGGCAGATAAACAGACCGAATTGCTGTGGTTACTGCTGTGAAATCCTCTGAGCTATTCACATTAGCCAGCGCACGCATCACGCTGTCATCAACTTTCCAGCCGGTGCTCGCATAGCCATTCGCAAGGTCTGTCAAAGTACCGGCTGCCAGCGCTGTTTGAGCATGGTCTGCCATTGAGGCCAAATGCTCTAACGCTAACGTCAGTGGTGCTTCGCCCAGTTCTGCCCATACCAGCGATCGACGGCCGCCATGTACTTGCTCCAACTCCTTCAGCTGCGCTCTGGCCTTGTGTGCTGGCACGCTGTTCAGTGCCAGTAAATCCCGCCGCAGTTGCTCTTCCTGGCTCTGATTCCACTGGGGCCAGCCTCCGGCTACCGCCTCGTTGGCGAACAAATCGAACGAGGGCGGCTGACACTTGCGAATCTGGTCGGGTATGTGAGGGTAACGGTTTGGCGCTTCACGGAAACGATCCCACACCGCCTGCCAAGGCCCTTCATGGTTCGCCAATTTGGCGCAGCCAGTCAGAGCGCCGTCTTGCTGGGGGTTAAACGCCAACTGCGACTGACACACCGAAACAAAGGCCTGCCATTCGTTTTCACCACGGGAAGCCTGAAAGGCTTCACCTTGGTCTAGCCACAGCAACAGATCCCGGATTGGATCGCCACCGGTCAGCAGAGTATTGAAATAGTCTTTATCCAGACGCTTACCTTCGAGCAGCGCCACTTCCTCATCCAGCAAGCGATACAACGCCAGTTGCATAGCGTGGCGGCTTTCGTTGTCTTGGGCTACATCCAGGCCCAGACCACCCTGGTCTGATTTTAGATAGGCCAGAATCGTCCAGTCCTTGGCGTTTATCTGAGACCAGATAACACCCTGGTACTGCAGTTCAGCCAAGGGCTTCAGTTCATCCGGGCAGTTTTCCACCGCTCGAAGGTCCTGCCGGCTGACACCCGGCAGATACAGAATCGGTGCCTTACCTTCCGGCAAATCAATGTCTTCCGCAAACCCAGAAATGGCATAACGCAGCCAGATGGCGGGGCCTGTGCGTTTTTCCGGTGCGTAGTCACCCAGCACCATCAATTCGGGCATTTCAGCCTGTAAAATGGGAATGGCCGCTTCCCACTGGTGGTCGCGGTCTGGCCAGAGAATGCAGGCGGGGGCTACTTGGATGTCTGGGTTGTAAACCCCTGAAGATCGAACCGCTTCGATAAGACATTCAGCGAGCTTATACATCGGGTTTCGATCTCTTGTATAAAATGGTCTTCAAATAATCGTCTGTTGCTTCGAAAACGGGCTCAGTATCATTGACCTCACGCATCAGCGGGATTATTTTCTTGCGAACCCCCATGCCCCGAGAGTCCACGTACCCATAGTCTCTCAGGATGTCCATAATCATAGGGTTGCGCGGTGAGCGCTGCCCATCGACCATCTTTTTCACTGTCATGGAGTTGTGGAGCTTCCCGGGACTGATTACTTCTAGCCTGTCCGAATAGGCAGTCACCTCAATATCAACAGACTTCGTCCAGTCGCGATGTGCTAGTGCGTTTAACACGACTTCTCGGATCGCCTCTTTAGGGTAATGCTGCCGCTTACCTCTTCGCAGTCCCTCATCGATGTCGTCGTCTTCTTGACTGATAAACGGGTCAATTTGCCGAGCAAAAATCTCTATCAACCCCTCATCTATCATTTCCCATTCGCCCGAATCGGCAGCTCTCCATCTAGCAACGAGAGGACCATCGAGTGACGTATCTATTTTTGCACGGTACTCCTTATCGCTACCCTCAAAAGCAGCAAGCCTAATACCGGCTTGGCGGAGGTAACGACGTGGATTTATACCGAAACAAATTAACCCGCCGACAGAACACACCTTTCTTCCACTGGCATCTTCCGCCATCAATCCCAAGCCGACCAAACGATCAATCCACTGATCTGTTGCATCATTCAAAGGAATGTCGGGGTCTTCTATAACGTCTTGAAGGTAAAACCTGATTCGCTCCAAATCGAGATTCGAAAAGCTACTGCCAGGAACAGGCATTACCTCGACATGTAGAAGCCCACCGCTTTCAAAGAGGCGTGCCTGCTGTTCCCGGCTGGCGATTTCCGATCGATCGCCCATGCGAATATAGGTATCCTCTCGATTGCTATGCCGCACCACATAAGGCTTTGAGATCCCTCTGCCTATTGTTACAACTGCAACGCGAACACCCGGGTCCACTTCAATTTCTTCATAATATGGAATGATTTGCGGGTGAACCTTGTCCCGAAAAACATTCAGGATCCACTCTTGTGTGGCCTCTCTCTGCAAGCCGGAAATTGTCCTGTCATCTTCTACGCCCAGCAAGATGCGCCCACCTTCGAAGTTAGCAAAAGCGACAATTTCCTTTGCCATTTGCTCGGGGCGCACGTCATCGCGTTTGAACTCAACCCCTGAGTTTTCTCCGTTGGATATAATTTCAAGCAGCTCTGATTTCAACATGATTGGTTAGAACCCGTACTTATACTTGCGTTGATTAAAAGCATCCCGTCCGCCTTCAAGAATTACTGCGGCCTTTTCCTTGATGCTTTCAACATCGATCGCCCCTTGGTACTCAGGTGGCATTGTTGCTTGATCATCGGCAGCCTCTAAAACTCCAATCCACTCCGCATCCCCAAATACTGGGATATTGGCGTTATGAGTCGCGAATATGAATTGGCGGGAAATCTTGGCTGAGCGTAATTCAGTAACGATACGGTCTGCGATAAAAGCGTTATCTAAGTTGTCTTCCGGTTGATCCATTACCAGCGGGTCTTTGTTCTGCAATAGAAGAAGGTGAAGTATAGCCGTGCATTGCTGCCCCGTTGATAACCTATCGAGAGCACGGTAATTCTCAGCTCCTTCATGTGCAGTGTTTAGCTCTATAGACACACGGTCAGGCAGCTCAATTTCTTCCAGGAGGAGTAATTTTTCCTGAGACAGTCGAGTCATAGTCTCGGCGACACTTTGGGTTATCCCCCAGCCTGCGCCTTGCAATGCTTCAGCACCTTCCCGGATACGTTGAGCCAGCCTAACTGGTGAGAAGTCCTCTGCGTCCAAAATCCATTTGAGGCGGCCCACCCCAACATTTTCCATGCTGCAAGCCAGTAGAAAATCAACCACAGGCTGTCGATCCGCTTCCGGATCTACAGTGAGTCTCATTTTTCCTCGAAGATCTCGACTTAGTTTCTTCAAGGCACGCTCAAGGCGGGCTGCGCGTTCCGAGCGAATCTCCGAAAGGTCGTTCAGTATCGATTGGCGTTGCTTTGAAAGCTCCCCAAGGAGTTTTTCACTGGTTTCGATCAAGGCTTTTTTGGGTCGGATACGTTCAACATCTTTGAGTAAAGTCTGAAATTCGATTCCAACCTGCCTGCCAGTCTTTCCTTCCGTCGCCGGGAGCTCTCTAAAAATCTTTTCGAGATTTGCATCCTCTTTAGCTATAGCTTCCCGGACACTGCCCACCAAGCCTGACATTGCTTGGCGCTCCACCTCATAGAACGCATCCCATTGCTTGAGCAGCTCTTTAGCCCTTTCTTTAAACTCCCCGAGCTTCTGACGAATAGATGTAAGGTCGGCCTTGTGCGGTAACGCTTCTATTGCGTTGTCGCCTAAGAATACCAAGTCGGGGAGGTTGTCGTTAATCGACTTAAAAGCCTGGTTTAAATTTGAAAATTCTTCCTCCTCTACGCGTTGTAGTAGCCGTTTTTCGGTTTCCAAAAGAGGAACTATTTTTAGCTTTTCTTCAATTCCAATGCTTTTGAATTGATTTATTCTTTCTTCCAGCTTGGGAATGCGAGCTACTTCATCCTCCAGATCTGCAACCGAGCTTTGGGCTTCGAGTAACTTTTCTCGGTTTTCTTTGAGCCTGTTTATAGCCCTTTCAATTTTTCTCTCATCATCTTTTTCGCTACTACCGAGGAAACGCGTAAGCAACAGACTCTGGCTCGCAGGGTCTTGGGCTATTTCATAAATTTCGTTCTGCCCATACAGTTCTATTCCTGGCAAAAGCTCTTTCGGCGTAAAGCTGGATGGATTTCCTTCTTCATCAACTACGACGGGATCTTCACCATACCGCCGAGCCACTTTAAATCGACGTCCATTCATTTGAGATGAACGGATAACAATTTCCACCCTGGCTTTCGACCGGCCAAGATTCTCTTTTACTATCTCGGTATGTTGCTTTTTAGCCGTCTTTCCAATGGGGGTTATGTCCAGAACAAACCTCAGGCTTTCCAGCAGCGTTGTCTTGCCTGTGCCTCTGCCACCAATAATCGCATTTAAATGCTCTGAAAAATCGATTTCAATGCCATCCAGATAACCCCCGGTTATCTTTAGCTTTTCAATTCGAGAAAAGTATTTCTCGGAACGATCACTATTCAATCGCACCCGCGAGTCAGGGTCTTGAAACGCCAGCTTAAAAGACTCGAACGAGGGGCGGGTCATCTTGATTAGACATGAAGCCCGTGGATTAGCCAAGTCACTCGGGCGCGCAACGTCTTTAGCATTGATAATTGCGACAGGCACTTCACGCCGATAGTTTCGATCCTTATTCAGAAGAATCTGACGGTAGCCATGATTTTGGTCATTCTTCAGATCTTCTAGCACGCCTGGAATCTGGGCGGCTTTTAAGAGAGGGTCTTGCCATACATGCACAAGGTTCTGGCGAAGTACTCCGCTCGCATCAGTGCAGTGAGCTGCATAGGCGAAACCGTTCAGCTCTTCAACTCGCTTAAGAATCTCCTGTCCGCCATAGCGGGACGGGCGGACACCATTCGATGGATCGGACAAGCCCAACTCTCCAAGAAAGCGATTGAGCTGTATGGTTGTTGTCTCTTCTGGAAATAAGCAGACGAAATGGGCTTTCTCGGTAGAAGCAATCTCGAATCCGGGAAAGACTAAAACTCCATGCTCATTCATTAAGCTGCGAATTGAATCAACAGCGTCAACATTGCCGTGATCGGCGATCCCAATGACCTTTATGTCGTTTTCCAGCGCGATATCTAGCAGTTTTCGGTTGTACTCATCCTCCGACATCTCGTGTTCGGCACCGCGATATTGAATATATCCCGCAGGATTTACTTGTAGCGCACACTTCCAAAACTGGGCTTTGGTGAAGGTTTCGGTGGTCATTGGGAGCACTCCTGTCTTGCTGCCTCTTTCTCTGAGAGTGTCAAATGGTGATCATTAATCCGCTCACCCCCAAATGTGTGATACCAAGGTGCGGATTCCACATCCTTGCCGCGGTCTTTGGTCCATTTGATGTTGGGTTTGTCGCGCAGGATGCCGGCGTCTTTCCTTCTTACGTCGTCCACGGTCATGAAGGGGCGGATATTCAGGCGGACCCCGTCGTTGAGGTCTGGTTCCCAGCCGATGGGTTGTTGTTCGATGGGTTTCCAACGCACGAAGATGTCGTAGGGGGCTTCGCCTTCGAGAATCTGTTCCAGTTGTTTCTTCAGAGCTTCTGCGGCGGCGAGGCGTTCTTCGGCGCCGTCGATGCTGTTGTTCATATCCTGCTTTTGGCGGCTGGTCCAGTCACCCAGGTAGGTGTAGATCAGAGTTTCCAGGTTCTTGCGATCCAGCTTGTGGTAGTTGACCAAAGCCGAAAAGCCGTCTGGCAGGCCGTCCCAGATTTGCCAAATGAAAGGGCGGTGTTGGAAGAGTTTGCAGTGCTGAGTGAAGAACTTGTCTCGCAGCCAAGTTTCCAGGGTTTTGCCGGCGTGGTCGCCCTGTTTGAGGAGTTCGGTCAAAACATCGGTGGACCATGCCTCGCCGTAGGCGACAGCCAACAGGTTGAGCAGACGATCTGCGGCAGAGGCTTCGCCACGCACCGGAGGAATGCAGACAATGCCGTCGTCATCGGCGAACGGAAGCAGAGCCTCGCAACGCTTCACCCATTCCCGCTGTTCGTCTGCCAGTTCCATGTCTTCGTCCAGTTCGGCGGGCCAGCTGTAGCCGAGTAGGCGGCCAACGGCAACTTGTAGAACTGTGGCATCGATGCGGAGCGGACCTTTGGCTGTCCACTTTTGGTCTTCGTCCCACACGACTGAACCGCAGGGGTGGCCGTGAAAAATCCATTGAAATGGGTCGTCAGTAGCGGGTTTAGGTAAACAAGTCTCCAGTGAATCCGAAGCTCCGATTTGGAACGGAACACGTAGCAATGCACCTCGCACCTTGTTCGACTGATCAACCTCCCGAACGAGGCCATTATATTCATGCGATGAACATAGCGCCCAGACAGCCGGAAGATGAGCCTCATCATCTGGAATGATGACAACGGTGTTATCATCAAATATTTCTCCATTGAATATGGTCGCCTTCACTTCCCCCATAGCGCTGATTGCAACGCCTTTTTTGTTTCGGCACGAGGTTCCTCTGATCCAAGATCCAGCTTTACCTTCTCCTAGCTTTTCTTCAATGAAATGAACAAGCTCTCCTTTTCCCCAGAATAGGCAGCGTTCTCTTCCACCATACAAGGTTGCCTCATCTACTGTGGATAATTGAGGTTCCCATTCAGTTGAAATCTCGGGGATTTCCCAGAAAAACTTTCCAAACCTGGGATAGTCGCCTGTCTGTATTCCATTGGAAAAGGTGGCATAGTCCTCTAAAAGAGAGTTATTTTTAGCATTATTCTCATAGGTGAGAATATGTTTTTTGCTTATCAGACATTCGTTTTGCTTTAAGCAGGATAGACTCTCTTTTTGCAGTACATTTTTTTTACTTTCCGAATCACCATTAGTTGCATCGATCTGGAAAATACAATTTTCCTTTGAGGGAGCTTTGTTCTCTGCTATTGAGAGAATCACTTTAACTTCTTCTCCAGAAATTTCTTCAAATGCGCGGGCGCCTAGCCTTGATAAGACTGAAAACCTTTTCTCTGAAAAAATATGCTTACGATACTTTGAGTAGTAATCTTTATATATAAATCCTTGAGGCATTACTAAGGAAACGATTCCAGAAGGTTTTAAGAAGTCAAAAATTCGTTGATGAAAGACTGTCGCTATATCTGATTTTGATAGAGCATAATTTTTTTTAAAAAAATCACTTATTTTTTCTTCAAAATCATCGGATTGCCGAAATGGTACATTGGTAAAAACCAGATCATAGTCGCCATGAAGGATGTCAGCTGCTTTTGCTAGGCCATTTGCAACCACCGCCATTTCAGAGCGTTCGAAATTGACGCCTTTTGATAATGCCGCGTTAAGGACTGGTTCCACCTCCGACCAACTCAACTCAAGCAACGATCCTTGATTTAAGTTAGCTCTAGGGTTGATCAGGCTCCCTAATAGTGGAGCGTCTTTGAACTGCTTATAAAGCTCGTCCAAAGCCAAGTGTAAGTCAGCTTTTTCTTCTGCAAGCGCAAGCCAATCACTCTTTTTAGAGCTGATGGATAGACCTGAGCAAGCTAAATGCAGTTGTGGTAGAGCTCGATATCCACCCGAAGCAGGGTATTTCCAGGCGGCCAGGGCCAACGCGAAAGCGGCCAGCTCTACACAACGCTGGTCCAGCTCCAAACCATGAATGTTCTCTCGCAACACCGCATCCACGGCGTCCCGAGCGGACAAACTATCGCGGTCCATGCGCATGGGCACCAACATCAGGAAGGCGGCTACCAGGAAGTGGCCGGAGCCGCAGCAGGGGTCCAGGGTTTTCAGTTCGGCCAGGTTTTTTGGCCAGGCGTCGAAGGTGCCAGAGGCCGGGATCCAGATCTCATTAGACCCCTCTCCCGCCGGGGGAGAGGGGACTTTAACGAACCGCAAATATTCTAGCGGTACGCCGGGGATGGCGGCTTTTTGGCGAAGCTCTTCTTCGCTTTGGGCGTTTTTCAGGTCATTTTCGGTGAGCGTTCGGGCGGCCCACCAGGCACCTAGGGAGTTGTCTAGGAGAAAGCTGACCATGTAAGGCTCGGTGAACAACTGGGTCACAGCGGGTAGTTCCCGGGCGCCGATTTTCACTTCGGATTTGTTGATACGCTCTTTGTTGTTGGCCTGCCAGAATTGGTATACCCAGCCCAAGCTATCGGAGGCGGTGAAGGTTTCCTGAGGCAAGCCAGAGACCAACCGCTCCAGGGCTTGTTGGTGCTCTGGCGGCAGGGTGAGCTGGAACACCGGTGAGTCCAGCCGGAAGATTTGCGGTAGCATTTGGGCCGCATAGCGGGCGGCCAGCTCCCAGCCGTTGGCAGCACCTTCGTCGGTGGCCAGGTCTTCGCATTCTTCCAGGGTAATGGCGACCGGCTCGTCTGGGTCTGGGTACATAAGCAGGTTGTTTTCGGCCAGGAAGCGGGCGAACAACATGCGGTGCCAATGCTCGTAGGCCACCTCTTCCACCAACCGATCCATGCTTTGGACTTTGCCCCCATTGAGGGAATCACCCAACTGGCGGCCATGGGCACGCAGACGACGGCGCAGTTCCCGGTCAGCATCGCTCAGGTGGGTGGCCGGTGTGGGGTCGGCTACCCCCAACTGGCCCAGCGCTGCGTGGGCACCTTTTTCGGCGGTGTCGCGGGCGTTTTTAACGGCGCGTTCTAGTTGGTGCCTGAGGGTTTTGTCCAGTGGCTGCATACTTTTTCCATCCCTTCGTTCTTTAACGCTCGCTTCATTGCTCACTTTGCAATAATTCGAGCATTAAAGAAATCTAATGCTGCTTTTAACGCTCAAATGCAATTATTGCATCATTGCTTGAATTCGTGTCGTGCGTATTTGCCCTTGCCCGGTGGTTGCAGGCTGGGGTTTTCCTGTCGAAGTTCAGTCATCAATCGATACACCTGGTTGCGGTCAAAGCGTGTGATCTGCCGAATTTCCTTGTTGCTCAGCCCGGGCTCACCTCGTTTTGCCCGTTCCATCAGGATGCTGAGCACGCGCGTTTTCGCAGCGTCCCAGCCGATGCGTCGGCGGGCGTCACTCTGGCCGTCTTCGGCCAGGCGGTTGTAGAACTCAGGCTGAATGCACCAGTAAGCCCCTCGCCCGGTACCGCCATGCTCGATGTATCCAGCCGATTCCATTGTGGATAGCTTTTCACGCATTTCAGTTTCCCCGCGCTGGCAAAGTGCCGCCGCGGTGTGGGTGTCTACCTCCGGATGCTGAAGCAGGTATTGCAGCAGCATCAGTTCGTCCACCCCAAGGTTGCGACCTTGCTCGCTTTCTTCTGCCACAAATAGGCGAAAGGTGGCGTTCAACTCGCGTTTGGGAAAGCTCACCTGCACAGAATCCCCCACTTCTCGGATCTGGGGCGGCTCTTTGCCTTCCATCAATAGGGCGGAAAACATGCGGTTAATACCCAGATTGCTACGGTTAACCAGGCGTAGGCGAGTAAGTGCCTCAACCAGTAAAGGATTTCTGGCTGCAGGTTGGTGGTGCAGGATGTTGTTGGGGGTAATGCCAGCAATAAACCCGCCGTTGTTGCTGATTTCCAGGCGATCGGCATACAGCTTGACCATGATCGGCCCGGCAATACGCAGATCGGCATGGCAGAAGGCGTTCATCAGGGCTTCACGCACGGCGATTTCCGGCCAGGTGCGGTATTCGTAGTGGAACATGCCCTGCTTATAGGTGGTGATGGGGTTGAAGGGCACCAGCAGTTCTTCAATTCGCTGAACGGATAGGGGCAAAGCGCTGGCGCGATCTTCCCGGATACCGTAGTCGGTATCAGACGTCATTTGCAGAAAGGTCCAGTTGTGGCCAGGCAGGTATTCACGAATCGCCGCTTCAGTACCTGCCAGCAGAATAGCTGCACGGGTCAGCTTGCCCTGTTTGATCAGTCCTAATGTAGACAGCAGTTCAGCATCCGACAGCCTCAGCAGGTCATCTGGCGCACGCTCTCTACTGGCTTGATTGCGCAGGGCTTCCAGTGCGGTGGCAGACAGGAGGGCGCTATCTACCGGCGCAACGGCCTCTGCTGTGTAATCGGTTTCGCCGGTTTCTACGCCAATCTTGCGGCGAACGGTGCCAGTTAAGGGCACGCAGTCTTTACTGACACGAATCGTGCCTCGGCCTGCGGTATCGGTATAGGGTGGCATGCCAGGGTGAACCTGCATCAGCAAAACGCGGCCAGTGCCTTCGGGTACGGTTAGTTCCTCAAACACTGGCATTATTTTCGGGTCGGTCTGGTCGTATACCGCTTTTTTCAACATGTTGGCGTCGATTTCCGGCGGTACTCCCAGAATGGCGTTTTTGCGTCCTTGTATGCGATCTGCCACACCAAACACCACGGTGCCCCCGCCGCCATTGGCCATGCACACGGCCATCTGGATAACAATTTTCACTGCTTTATCGCGGCTTTTGATGTCCCACTGTTTGAAGTCGAGATCCTGGTCTTCCAGCTCGTCGGCTATGCAGTGGTTCAGCTCGGGCAGCAGTTCCTCAATATTGGTGAGGGTTCGCATGGCGTTGGCAGTCCTTTTTTGAGTGGCCGTTATTTAACCGAGATCGGGCCTTTTACCAGTGCGTTTTTAAGCTGGTCTTTCACCTCTTCCGCCCAGGTATCAATGTCTGCCTCGGTTTTTAAGGTGCGTCGCGGTACGGAGACAAACTGGATTTCTGGTTCGCACAATTCAGCGGCGGATACCGCCACGTTATCAAAGCGGCTGGGCAGGGCAGCTACCCGGTCGGCGAACATGGCCAGTGAATAGTGGTTCAGCGTTTTCAGTACCTCACCGGTAGACTGAACCACTACTTCAGGTTGGTCGGCCAGAGTCAGCTTCTGTCTGGAGAGCAACTGATTGCGCTGTTCTGGTTCTAGCTGCTTCCAGTTACCATCCGCATCCAGGCGCTTCATGCCCTGTTCGTGCCGGGATTGATAATCCTGATTCCAAGCGTTCAGGGCATTCCGCAGGCTTTGGGTCAGGTTGGCAATCAGCGGGGCGATTGGGTCTGGGTCTTCCAGCAGCTGTCGTTGCTGTTCGATAGTGTCTACCTGGGCACGGTAGACATCGGCATCACTCAGGCCGCTGGTGTGGTTTACCAGGGACTTGAGGGTAACCCAGCTTGGCCAGCGCTGCTGGATTCGCTCGGTAAGGCTTTCCCAACTCTCAATGTTCTGTGCCAGTTCTTCCCGACGGTTATAGAGCGCCAACAGTTGTTCGTTGCCTGTGGTCAGCCGAATATCATCCAGGAACCGAGTGTCTGGGCGCTCCGGTTTGGGCGCTTCGCCACCAGCCTTGTCGGCCAGGTCAGACACTTTTTGTAGAAACAACGGCACATGTGCTAGCTCTTCACTCTGTTTGGCCGATACGCCGACCTTCTGTAACAGTTTGCGAATCTGAATGCGCTGCGGTGTCGTGACATTGGCAGATTCAACTTTGAAAAAGGTCTTGCCGATGCTCCTACGTTCCAGGGCTGAGGGTTCAATCGGCTGCCCGCGATCATCCTGAGCGCGAATTACCCCCGCTACCAACAGGACTTGAAGGCCGCCATCTACGGCATCGCGCGACCACCCATAACCCTCGCCTTCAAAGTTATCGCGAATCTCTGTGCCTTTTTTTCCGCCAGCGATAAGGCCCAGAATAGCCTTACACACCGGGTTTTTTGCCGGATCGCCGTCATCACCCACCGCTTTGAGGGCATCTGGCGCGCCTTTCTGGGCTTTCTCGTAGGCCTTTTGCCAGCCGCTGTGGTCGGCAATATGGAAATTAGGGTACAGGCGCTGCAGGGCATTGTTCGCAGCTTCCAGCACCATTTCCTGCAAGTTGTTGCCGAGGATTTCATTACCTCCGCCCTGGAATACACGAGCTCCAGAGAAGGCTTCGCTGAGCAGCTCGCGGATTTTGCTCTCGGCTGTCTGTTTAGTGGTTTCCATAGCAGCTTTGGCTTCGGTGCCTTCCGGAGTATTAGGAGAGCCCCGTTTATCCAGAGTGGCACTGGACGCTTTGAAGTCGATCAGATGATGGCGCAGGTCGTCTGCGGACCGCTTGGGAACAAATACAAAAATGGTGGGTGACTGATTGCCGGCCTGCCTGGCGTCGGCCCGGACGGAGTTTTCATCACCACTCCAGCCATCCCTTACCCACACGCAGATGCGCTTGCTGGCATCATTCGGCAGTTGGGCATCAAACACCGGGTAAATGTCCCGGGTCACTTTGGCTTCGCCTTGCATCAGTGACAGCTTCCGAGCCACATCGCCGAACATGCGGCGGATTCGGTCATCGCGTTCCGCATGAATGCGGTGGGCTTCGTTAGAGAGTGCTGATCGTTGGCTGAGGAATTCGTCGGTCCATGCGGCACTTTCTTCAGTTTGGATGCGGTATTCCTCACCCACTTTCATCAATAGCTCGCAAGTATCCAACAGCCCGGGCAGCTTGCTGCGCAAGCTGCTGCTGCCACTGGACAAGTCTCTCACCAGCAGGTCTGCCAAGGAGTCCACGTTAGCCCGAATGCCGATTTCGTTATTTTGCCCGCCCAATTTATTGATCAGGAAAACCAGGCCACAGGCACGGGCCATTAGGCGCTGGTCTTCCGAGCCCTTTATCCAGCTCATGGTTTTTTCATGCACTTTGCGGGGCAGGATGCGAGACTGAAGCAGTTTGTCGGCGGAATCGAAGTAGAGGTAATCCGCTGGCACCACATGACCGAGAGGGTCATCCAGGTTCGTTTGAATAACTTTGTGGATCATGCTCAGCTGGTTGCGCAACTGACTGTCGGTGCCCGTTTGGTCCAGGATTCTCAGGGTGTTTTCCCAGAAGCGCCGACGCACCGGTAGAATTGGGTAGTCTTGGGGAAAATACGGCAAATCATCCTGGCGATGGCCGATGGTGGTACCATCCAGGTGCCGGGAAATTTCCCCCAGATTGGTTTGCAGCACTTGTTCGATAGGTGCTTTGGCCTCTGGCTTCTTGGCCAGGATAACCTGTCGGATAACAGCATCGACGTCGGCATCAGACAGCTCAACGCGGATGGTAAAACGGCCTTCGAGTTTCTTCAGGTTACTGGTGCCGGTGACGGCTGTTTGCCCGGTGCCGATGAAGAGCAACTTGCCGCCGAAATTTTTGCAGCATGCCTCTACAGCTTCCTGTACGGCGATGGAACGCTGGCTATCTTCGCCAATAAACTGCTGAACTTCGTCCAGAACGATCAATGTCAGTGGGAATTTGTCGTCTTTGGTCAGTGTCTGGCGAATGGCCTTGAGCATGTCGTCGCTGGAGATGTCCTGAACGAACGGATAGAGGTTATTCAGGGTTTCCACACAGGATGCGGGCGACGAAAACAGCGCTGGCTTGGCCTGAACCAACGCCTCGTGCAGGCCTTCAGCCACATAGAAGTTGTCCAGCTCTTCCTGCCATTCGTAACCTTGAGATTTAACGCTTTGGCGCACCTGGTCGTAAATGCTCTCGTGCTTCAGCCACATTACAAAGCGGGCAACCGGGTACTGCTCAGGCAGCCCTGCAGACTTGAACAAAATACGCAGTAGCGCCAAGCGCACGCTGCCGCTGGCGCCAGAGCCCAAGGTTCCAGATGCTGCGTGCAAGCCGCCATGGCGTTTGGCTTGAGTGCTCAGTTCTTGCAAATGGTCGCGGACGCCTTGAGGCAGGTTTGCGATGCCCCGGGCGGTAGCGCCATCTTCAAACGGGCTATCGACCCACAGGGCCCGTAGCATTTTAATCAGATGAGATTTACCAGAACCGTAGAATCCACTTACCCATACTGCAGGCTGCTGGGCCTGGTCGATGTTTTTGAGGTAGGTTTCCAGAATGTGGGACATGCCCTTTTCGTACTGACCATCGCAGACAAAGGTTTCCAGCTCATAACGAAGCACCGCCAGAGCCTGGCTGGTGGTATCATCGTTAACATTGGCCACGCCTTCGTTGACCAGTTTGCTGTTGGTCGGATCTTTCTGATAAATCTCACGATTCTTCATGAACAGCCTCTTCCTTAATCCTTGTCTGCGGTTATTGGCACAGCGAGATAGTTCCAGCCGTCGTAACCATCCAGTAACCGGTAGTTGTTGTTTTCATAACTGCCGGGAAATAGAACTAGCAACCGCCCCTGTACCAAAGGCGCTAGCTTATCCACAACGTCTTTGACCTTGAGAAATCCGAAGAGGGAACCAACACCCTGAACCGCCACCACAGTATTTTCGTCTGCATTTTTCTCTTTCAGAACACGCTCTAAATCGCTGACGATGTAGTCGAGGTATTTGGGCAGAACGGTAGCCAATAGGTGCGGTTTCTGGAAATAGCTCTTGGCGTACCGTTGGGTGCTGAGCCAGCCGGCGAAGCTGTTGGTTAGGTCGAACAACGCCCAGTCGTGTCCCGACTGACGGGTGACTATTTCAAACTCGTCTACCCTGGCCCTGAGCCATCGCTCTTCGGTTTCGTTGTAGACACAAAAAATAACCCGTTGAGCGGCTGCGGCATCATCCCGCCAGGGGATAGCTATGTGCCGTCCGTACGATTGAATCAGGCGCTTAACCCTGCTCACGCAACCACTCCTGTTCTTGCTGATTGATGTGGCTGGGAAACAACACTTCGATAACGTTCCCCACCCGCTTATAGGTTATCCATCCCCTGCGGGAAGCCTGCTCGGCTAATTCAATGACTTGCTCCTTGGAGCAGCCCAGCAACTTCGTATATTCATTACTGAACAAACCTTGCCCACGGCCGCCGGTTAAGTAGCTCAGCAACAACGCATAGGCGGCGCTGCCCGGTGTGGGCGTGGCCCGGCTTCTAATTTTCTTGTTTCGCCCTGTTAGGTGGCCAGATTTAGTCCAGCTGGAGTTGATATTCTGAGCGGTGGATTTGAGTGTGGCTTTGCTGAAGCGGCCGGGTTCCAGGCCGTCTATTAACTCCTCCACTGAATCACGTGTAATGATGGCACCCTCTGGCGCTTTGAGTATTATCGGCGCGCTGCTGCGAAAAATGGAGTCCCTGGCGTAGGTGGCCAAAAGTGCTAGCAGTGGCCTCCCTTCTTCATCGCGCTGCCAAAAATAAAGCAAGGCGCGGAAGAGCAGGTGATCTATGTCGAGAGAATACAGCTCTGCCAAGTGCTTGTAGGTAAGGCGGCGCGTTTTACCTGAGCGTTTACCAAGGCAGTTGTCTTCCTCTATCGCGTGCAAGTAATCGGCTTTTTTTGCATCCGGACGATTCACGTACTCCAGTAAGGCTGTTAACTCATCGAGCATCATGGTTCGTGAGCTGTGGGTGCCGCCACGCTCAAACCGAAACCCAAAGCGGGCCAACTGTTTATCGTTAGACATTGGCGTTATTCCCATCGCCTGCGCCGCCATTGCGAACCCAGTCATCCACTTCGTCCTTTTTAAACTTCCATGCCCGGCCTACGCGATGAGCCGGCATCGTTTGCTTGTCGATCCACCGGTACACGGTATCGTTGCTAACCCCCAGATACTTGGCGATTTCGCTGACTGATAACCACCGGTCGTCCAGCTCGGTCATGGGTTTGTTCCCCTGTTCCTGCATAGCGCTGTTCATAAACGAATGGGCGAGTGGAAAGCGCCCAAAATAGTCAGCAACCAATATATAGCGCTGGTTCGAGTGTAACAACCGCATTGACCTGCATAGAGCTGTATTGAGCGAAAATGGCTGGGTTTTAGACCAGAATATACGCTCACTACGACAATAGGTGTCGCGGTATGAAAATAAATGGCCGTTGTTTGTCTGTCCTCGACGGTATGGAGCGTCCTTGAGAGCCGTCGTTAATTTAAGGAGGGTTCTGCTGGGGCAGTTAAGCCTTCCCAGCAGAATTTTCTGACTGGTGTGTGATGCCTGGCATACTCTGCAAGCGCGGCTTCATTCCTCTGCCGGCCACAAAACTCCATTATTTACCAAAAAATCATCGAGGGTCTCACCTGGTATTGCTGGAGCGTTGGCAGACTTATCCTCCATGCTATCAATAATGCATCTTTTAATAAGTTGTTCTGGCGTGATCTCCAGTTCCGCAGCTCTTTTTCTAAGTTCGTCAACGATACGTTCTTGCCGATTGAACTCAATGACAAACTTTTCAGATGTATCCGGTGAAATTGCCATGCTCCACCTTCCCATTGCAGCAAGATTTTATCAGGCCCTTATGTTCTAGATTATTATGCCTACCGAGTAAAGAAGCGTAGCACTGGCCAAAACGGAACAACAACAGAACCTAGCAGTAGAGAACCAGGTTTTGGATCTTGAGAGAAGTCGGCCACGTCAAAAGTTATTGTAATTATTCCGGCGCATAGCAGGAGGTTTATAGGCAATCCATACTCATTGAGCCATCCCCAAATAAACGTCGTGACAAACATCATTATCAGCGCGCTGAGCATTCTGTTCAGAGTTACTGAATCGAAAAGTTCTCTCATGATTTCCTTCCTTATATGGTTTCTTCCAGCTTACGACAAAACGTGAAAGCAGCAACTCAATATATTTTCTTGCAGCTCCGAGCTTTAGGTGTAATGTGAATTCGACTACAGGCCAGCTGGCGGTGCCAATACAACACCAGCAGCGCGCCATGAGGCCTCCACTCAGGGGCGCGCACATTTGATTCAATCGTCGACAAATAAAGGAAGGGAACTATGGAAAGTATTTATCGGCTTGCACAGCAGATTGTAAATACTGCAGAGTTGAGCGAGCAGTTTTATGAGGTTGAGTTATCTATAATGATTCGGTCTGACGGCGGTCAGAAAACCGATTTTATTCGGCTGCAGTCAGAAAAAAGTCCTCCCATCGCGGCGGCGACAGCCAATCATCATATCGAGTTCTAATAAATATTATTATGCGGACAAATTCAACAATGATCTGGTTGAGAACGTCTTCTCCGCTCAAACTAACTGCGTCGGGTGCTTTCTGTACCTGACTAATTATATACATCAGCTGTTGGCTGTTACCGCGACAATAATTCTTCAACAGCTTTTTGAATGTCTTGTTCGAAAAATGACTCGCGAACCACATAATCGGTAGCAGGTATCTCCGATAGTGTACTGGAAAAGTAACTTTTTATGGACAACCACCTTTTTTTTTCGCCAACAACTATAACTCGATCAAATTTTCTCTCCTTCAGCACATTGAATAAGTGTAAGGTTTTGTATTCGATTTCTTCAATCACTGGTTCATACGTCGTGCCGCTTGCCATTACGGGCAACACAATGAGAGTGTTTGCGTTATTGCATGTTTGGCCACCATAGAAGAAATTAATTTTTTTCAGTAGGCTAGGGTGGTTAAGCCGGAACTCACCACACATAGCTTTGTGATGAGTTCGCAGTATTGACAGTACAGAAATACATGAGTTTCCATGCTTCAACAGTGAGTTTAATACAACTGCAGCTGCATCAATTTGTTGTGGATTTGATTGATAACAAACAGTTTCACCTTTATAAGAGCATTCGCCTTTATAGTGGGGCAAATCAATCCAAAAAATGTGGTCTACTAAGTTCATAAACGTCAATCTCCGTGTTGTTAGTTAGAAACTTACAATAAGAATACCGATTTCTTTTCTCACTGAGCTTTGCCTAACAGCTTAAATTCAGCAATTAGATGCGTATCTACAAAAAAAGGCAAAAAATGTATTTTTTATATGGCGTGCGTATGGTCCTCCGCTATATTTCGGAAGACACTAAGTTTTTAATTATAAAAAGAGACAGCGCTGCCGAGGTGGTTTAGATTCCCCGGCAGGTGTTTTGGTTGGTTACCGGGTTACTCTTCGAGCATAGCGTTATTTCTAACAAGCACCTCCTGGTCGAATTTTTCAATGTCTGATCTCAGCCACCGCCTTGAACCAGAGCTCAGCTTTTTTCCGCGAGGAAAATTACCTTCGCGAACCCAGCGACGGATGGTGCCTGACGATACTGAGTAGTAGTTCCCCACTTCCGTATCTGAGAAGTACATTTGCAACTTTGGTTTTTTCATCTTTGACTCCGATTAGTATTGAATGCAGTTCAATGTTACGGAGATGCAAGCGGTGTTTGGTGCCTCTAATTGACCCCACGCCGCAATAAGCCAGATTTCAGAAAAAATATTCGCTACTTTTCTTGAGATATAGCGTAAGCGCCCGACTGATCTGGTTTGGGAGGAATACGTTGACGCTGATGATTGTCCGACGAATGACGCCAGGAGTGACCGGGATCAGTCCGGGCAAAATCTGGAGTAATGGTTTGCCTCGCACTTTGGTGTGGCAACTCCGGGTGCTAAACTGTTAGCTATCGGAAGCGGAGAAGTGCGGAGGCATGGCACTTTGCAATGGGCTACATTGAATTGATGTGAATCAGAAGGCGGTTTCAGGTTTATGTACCCAACCTGTACCCAGCCAAAAACGAAAAAGGGCCCATCCGAAGATGAGCCCTAAGTCGTCGAAATCATGGTCGGCGTGGCAGGATTCGAACCTGCGACCCCTTCGTCCCGAACGAAGTGCGCTACCAAGCTGCGCCACACGCCGATCAACGGCCGGTATTATACGGATTCACTTGTTTTTTACCAGCCCCGGGCCTGATAAAAAGGCATCCGCAAATGCACTGAGGTTGTCGTATATCGCCACGCTTGCGTAAGGAATCGGGCGTGCTTTCAGGTGGTGTTCCGTATCTTCACCATTTCCGGTTCGAACCAGTACGGGTTGGCAGCCTTCGGCAAGACCGGCTTCCAGATCTTTGCGGCTGTCTCCGACCATAACGGCACCTTTCAGGCCGTCCAGTCGGAAGTGATCACGGATCTGTTTCAGCAGGCCGGTGAGTGGCTTGCGGCAACGGCAACCATCGTCTGGATGGTGTGGGCAGTAGGCGATGAAACTGATACTGCCCCCTTGTGCCTCCAGCAAACTTTCCAGTTTTTCATGCATGGCGCTCAGCACGTCGGTGCTGTAATAACCCCTGCCGATACCGGACTGATTGGTGGCTATGGCAATCCGGTGGCCGGCTTTGCAAAGCCGTGCCACCGCCTCGATACTGCCGGGAATGGGTTGCCATTCATCCACAGAGCAGATGTAATTTCCATCGTACTCGTTGATGACCCCGTCCCGGTCGAGGATGATGAGCATGGGTCAGCCAGCGGTCGGCAGCAGTGAGATGTCTGCAACCCGCAAAAACAGGTTATGCAGACGATTCAGCAGCGCAAGGCGGTTGTCCCGCACGGCTTCATCTTCTGCCATCACCATGACTTCGTTGAAGAAGTTGTCCACCGGCTCCTGCAGGCTTGCCAGTGACTGCAGCGCGCTGGCGTAGTTGCCTTGCTCGAACAACGGGAGCACCTTCTCTGCTTGCTGGTCTACCTGTTCGGCCAGAGTTCTCTCGGCCGCATCCTGCAGAAGGCCCCGGTTGACGGTTTCGCCCAGGCTTTCCCCGCCCTGTTTGGACAAGATGTTGGAAACCCGCTTGTTGGCACCGGCCAAAGCCAGGGCTTCCGGCAACTGCCGGAAGGCTTCTACGGCCTTCACCCGGCGATCGAAGTCCAGCGGACGGGTCGGGCGACGGGCGTGAACAGCCAGGTACACTTCCGCACCAATACCGCGTTCATCGTAGTAAGCACGAAACCGGTCCAGCATGTAATCAACAACACTGGAGGCGGTATTTTCTTCGGTCAGCCCGGTGAAGTTTTCTTCCGCCCATTCACAGCACGTTTGCAGATCCAGCGGCAGCTCCCGTTCAATGATGATGCGGAGCACCCCCAAAGAAGCCCGGCGCAGTGCGAAAGGATCCCGGGTGCCGGATGGAGGCTGGCCAATACCGAACAACCCTACCAGCGAATCCAGACGATCTGCGATGGCGAGAGCACAGCTTGTGAGCGTGGTGGGCAGGCTGTCTTTTGCAAAGCGCGGCATGTACTGCTCGTTCATGGCCTTTGCTACATCGACCGGCTCGCCGTCGTTGGCTGCATAGTACTGGCCCATGATGCCCTGAAGGTCGCTGAACTCCAGTACCATCTCCGTTACCAGGTCGGTCTTCGCCAGCATGGCGGCACGCTCGGCCAGAGCCGGGTCACTGCCAATCGCAGTGGCGATTTTTTTGGCCAGCGAGGCTACGCGAACGGATTTGTCGTAAACGCTGCCCAGCTTTTCCTGGAAGACAATTGGCTTTAGCCTTTCGATTCGGTCTTCCAGGCGGATTTTGCGGTCGGTCTCATAGAAGAACGCAGCATCCGAAAGGCGCGGGCGGATCACCTTTTCATTGCCTGAGATAACCTGCGAAGGGTCTTTGCTCTCAATGTTGGCGACGGTAATGAACAGGGGCAGCATTACGCCATCGGTATCCACCACGTGGAAGTACTTCTGGTGCTCCGCCATAGAGGAAATCAGGGCCTCTGCAGGCACTTCCAGGAACCGCTTGTCGAAGCGGCCCATCAGCGGCACCGGCCACTCGTTCAGGCCGGTGACCTCGTCCAGAAGATCTTCATCAATTATTGCTTTAGCGCTGGCTTCGGTCTCGGCAAGGGCGCTGACACCAGCACGGATCTGTTCGCGGCGCTTGGCGAAATCGGCTATCACGTAACCTTCCTGCTCCAGAACAATTTCGTAATCCGCAGGTGTAGGAATGATCAGTGCTTTCGGGCAATGAAAACGATGGCCGCGGGTTTTGTTGCCCGGGGTCAGGCCCATGATGGGCGCATCTATGACCTTGTTTCCAAAAAGCATTACCAGCCAGTGCACTGGCCGGACAAACTCCGTACGGTGCGCGCCCCAACGCATACGCTTGGGAATCGGCAGTGACGCCAGCGACTGTTCAACCAGCCCGGACATCAGGTCTACGGTGGGCTTGCCCTGCTCTACAGTGCGATAGACCAGCCAGGCACCTTTATCGGTTTCCAGAGTGTCGAGCTGATCCGGGGTTACGCCCAGTGATGTGGCGAAACCGGTAAGGGCCCGGGTCGGGTTGCCGGAATCATCGAAGGCGGCTTTGACGGCCGGGCCACGCTTTTCAACCGGCTTGTCCGGCTGCGCATCAGCCAGGTCACGTATGCGAACCGCCAGGCGACGCGGCGCAGCGAAGGCTTCTACCTTGCCAAATGCGATGCCGGCATCTTCCAGGCCTTTGGTGATACCCTGAGTGAACGCTTCAGACAGTGGCTTGAGTGCTTTCGAGGGCAATTCTTCAACGCCCAGTTCGACCAGAAAATCCTGCTTTGCCATGATTATGCGTTTCCCTCTGCCTGTTGTTCCTGCTT
>NZ_JBLXHQ010000013.1:0-117348 GCF_048259445.1 Marinobacter sp.
GTAATGACGATCAGTTTGTCCCTTGGGATATCCAGGTCGATGTTCTTCAGGTTGTGGGTCCGTGCCCCTTTGATCTGGATATGATCCATAACACCTCGCTTGGAGAAAAAACGGAAATTATACCGCGTTACACCGGCCGCGGCGAAAATGCCGATAAAGTCGTACTTGTGCCCCGCCGGAGAACCTTCTGTTACAATGCGCCGCCTGCAAAAGATATGTTCTTTCGCAAGGCTAAGCTTTCAACCCCAGGAGAGGAGCCAATTGCCATGAATGCGCTGGAAAAACGCTCCGTATTTGCGTTGGCATCGGTTTACGCCATACGCATGCTTGGGCTGTTCATGATCATGCCAGTATTCATGTTGCTGGGTGACAGCCTTGAAGGTGCAACTCCGGCATTACTTGGCTTTGCCATTGGTGCCTACGGTCTGAGCCAGGCCTTGCTCCAGATCCCCTTTGGCCTGCTTTCAGATCGCGTTGGCCGCAAACGCATGATCTATTTCGGCCTGGTTCTATTTGCTGCGGGCAGCATACTGGCAGGCTCTGCGGATTCAATATACGTTGTTATCGCCGGTCGGATTCTTCAGGGCGCAGGCGCTATTGCCAGCGTGCTCATGGCGTTGCTCAGTGACCTGACCCGGGAAGAAGAGCGAACCAAGGCCATGGCGACGGTCGGTATCTCTATCGGGCTTTCCTTCTCTGTCTCGCTGGTGCTGGGCCCGCTGCTGGGTTCGGTATGGGGCTTGTCGGGGATTTTCTACGCCACTGCCGTACTGGCCATGATTGCTCTGTTCATCGTCAGCCGTGTGGTGCCTACACCGCATCAGCATAGGGTCAGTGCTGACACTCATCCTGCAAAAGCAATGCTCGGAAGAGTTCTGTCTGACAAGCGGTTATTGCGACTGGATTTCGGTATTTTCGCACTGCATCTGGTGCTTACTTCGCTGTTTCTGGTGTTTCCATCGGTTCTGCAGAATCAGCTCGGGCTGGCCAGCGGTTCCCATTGGTGGTTTTACCTGAGTGTTATGATCACTTCATTTTTTGCCATGGTGCCTTTTATCATTATTGGCGAGAAAAAACGCATGATGAAGCCGGTGCTCTGTGGTGCCATTGCTCTACTGGCCATGGCGACCGCGGGGCTATCAGGTGTGTCTACCAGTCTTGTCTTTGCCTGGGTTGTGATGTTTTTCTTTTTTATGGCCTTCAATCTGCTGGAAGCCAGCCTGCCGTCTCTGATCAGTAAAGAGGCACCGGCGGCGAGTAAGGGAACGGCCATGGGCGTGTATTCCACATCTCAGTTCATGGGCGCCTTCCTGGGAGGCGCGTTTGGCGGTTACCTGCTGCAGCAAGCTGGAATTGAAGGGGTTGTCTGGTTTATGGTGAGCGTCCTCGGGCTGTGGTTATTGGTCGCTCTTAGTATGCCGGCACCAAGCCACAATTCAGGTTTCGTGGTACAGTTGCGTGAGTTGGCGAACGACCAGTATGAAGATGTTGATAGCAGTCTGCGTCGCTTGCCGGGTGTGCAGGATGTGGTCATTGTGGAGAACGCTGCCACCGCCTATCTCAAGGTGGATCGACAGCACTTTGATGAGGCGCTACTCGCGGACTTTCCATTCGTCCGGCAGGGTGGCAATTCTTGAAATCCGGAGGCCCGCAAGGAATGCGGGTGTCGCTGAAAACAGAATCAGGAGCAGAACATGGCAAGAGGCGTAAACAAAGTTATTCTTATCGGGAATCTCGGGCAGGATCCGGATACCCGGTATACTCCCAATGGCAATGCCGTGGTGAATCTGAACCTTGCGACCGACGAGAGTTACAAGGATCGTCAAACCGGCCAGATGGTTCCAAAAACCGAGTGGCATCGCATTGTCATGTTCGGGAAGATTGCCGAGATTGCAGGCCAGTATCTGCGTAAAGGCTCCAAAGTCTACATCGAGGGCAAGCTTCAAACCCGCAAATGGCAGAACAAGGAAGGTCAGGACGTTTACACCACCGAGGTGGTTGTAGACATTAACGGCCAGATGCAGATGCTGGATAGCCGTGGCGGTGAAGGTGGTATGAGCCAGGGCGCACCTGTCGGGCGTCCTCAGCAGCAATCGACTCAGCCCCAGAATAATCCGCAGCCGGCACAGTCGGGTGGTTACAATCAGAATCAGGGCCAAAATCAGCCATCACAGGGCAGCAGCATGCCTGAGCCGGTTGATGATTTTGATGACGATATCCCCTTCTAGTGTTCGGCGGTTTAAATCTGCAAAAACCGGCTGCTTCGGCAGCCGTTTTTTATATCCGCCCCGGTCTCACGCTTACTCCTCCTCGATGCTATCCATACCCAGCTCATTGATTTTGCGTGTAAGCGTGTTACGTCCCCAGCCAAGAAGAATCGATGCATCCCGGCGACGCCCCCCGGTGTGCTTCAGAGCGGTCTCAATCATAATTTTTTCAAATTCTGGCAGGGCCGACCCAAGAATTGCCTTTCCTCCTCTTTTTAACTCTTGATCAGCCCAATTTTTAAGCCCCTCCTGCCATGTTATTCCCGTAGCGTGAGCTTCATTCTGGTGCAGCAACTCCGGCGGCAGGTCGTCAATGTGAATCTCTCGTCCGCTGGCCATGACTGTGAGCCATCGACACGTGTTTTCAAGCTGACGCACGTTGCCGGGCCAGGGCAGCGTTGTGAGGTAGTTTTCGGCTTCCGGGCGCAGAATTTTAGGCTCTACGGAAAGCTCCCTGGCGGCCTGTTGCAAAAAGTGCTGCATCAATCGGGGAATGTCCTCGCTGCGCTCAGCCAGCTTCGGCAGGTGCACGCGAATAACGTTCAATCGGTGAAAAAGGTCTTCCCGGAAGGAGCCGGATTGAACGAGCTTTTCCAGGTTCTGGTGCGTGGCGGCGATGATGCGAACATCAACCTTGATGGGTGTGGCGCCACCAACGCGGTAGAACTCCCCATCTGCCAGAACTCTCAGCAGCCGGGTCTGGGTATCGCCCGGCATATCACCGATTTCGTCGAGAAACAGGGTACCACCATTGGCTTGCTCAAACCGGCCCTGGCGGACCGCCGTGGCCCCGGTAAATGCGCCTTTTTCATGGCCGAAGAGCTCTGACTCTATTAAATCCCGAGGAATAGCGGCCATATTGAGTGCTATGAACGGATGACGGGCCCTGGGGCTGTGATTGTGCAGTGCCTGGGCAACCAGCTCTTTTCCTGTGCCGCTTTCGCCGTTGATCAGGACAGTGATGTTGGAATGGGAAAGCCGGCCGATAGCGCGAAAAACTTCCTGCATGGCGGGTGCCTCACCGATAATTTCGGTGCTGCGCCGAAGGGTTTCCGCTTGCGGCTGAGATGCTGCCCGCTTTTCGTGGCTGTGAGCGACCGCTCGCTTTGCAAGGGCAACCGCGTCATCCACATCGAATGGCTTGGGAAGATACTCGAAAGCACCTGTTTGATAGCTTGTAACGGCGCTTTCCAGATCTGAATGGGCGGTCATTATAATGACGGGCACGTCTGGATGTGCTTCGACGATGTGTGACAGCAAGGTTATGCCATCAACACCGGGCATTCGAATATCACTGATTATGGCATCTGGCTGTTCATGCTCCAGTCGCCTCATTATATTCTCACCACTCTCAAAAACGGTAGGCTGCATGCCGGCCTGGCTCAGGGCGCGTTCCAGCACCCAGCGTATGCTGCGATCGTCATCGACGATCCAGATGTTTGCGGGTTGTTGGCTCATGATGTGCCCTCCAGTGGCAGGAAGATGATGAAATCTGTCTGACCCGGCTCGCTCTCACACTCCACCAGTCCTTGATGTTGGCTGATAATGCCTTGGGTAATGGATAGCCCGAGCCCTGTGCCATTGGCGCGGCCGCTGATCATGGGATAGAAAATATTCTGACGGAGTTCGGGGCTGATCCCCGGCCCGTTATCGATAATGTCTATCCGGCACACAAGCCGGTGACGCCTGGGGCCGATGGTGACCTGGCGCAGGGCACGAGTGCGAAAAGTAATGGTGGGTGTTTTCTGCTCTTCTGAACGAATGGTCTCGCTTTCAAAGGCCGCTTCCATCGCATTGCGGGCAATGTTGAGAAAGGCCTGAATGAGCTGCTCTTTATCGCCCAAAAACTCCGGCAGGCTGGGGTCGTAGTCACGCTGGAACAGTACCCGGCCTTTAGACTCTGCTTCCAGCAGGGTGCGCACACGTTCGAGGATTTCATGAATATTGACAGGTGCCGGTTTCAACGCCTTGTTGGGGCCTAGCATGCGGTCAACAAGGCTGCGCAGGCGATCCGCCTCTTCAATGATGACCCGGGTATATTCGCGCTGATCTGCGCTGGATAGCTCGCGATCGAGTAACTGAGCGGCACCGCGAATTCCTCCTAGAGGATTTTTTATCTCATGCGCCATGCCCCGCACCAGGATCCGTGTGGTTTCCTGCTGGGATATCAGGTCTTCTTCTCTGCTTATCCGCAGCAGGCGGTCCCGAGGTTGTACCTCCAGAAGCAACACTGCAGGGTCTTGGTCAAGGAGTGAAACTGAATAGTCCACAACTCTCTGGGATCCGCCGGGAAGAAGGAATTCCGTTTCTCTGCGAGTATAGGACTGGCCTGACTCAGCTGCAGTGTGCAGGGTATTAAATGTACTTTCCGCATCAAGAAGGATATCGCGGAGATGAAGCCCTGAACTGCGAGTCATGCTGGTCTCAAAGAGACTTTCGGCAGCGGGGTTCAGGTAACGGATTATAAGATCGCTCTCCAGAACCAGAACTGCGGTCGTAAGATGCTCCAGCATGTTCTTGTACATGTCTGCGCTGGCGGATGTGATTGCCATACGGGCTTCCTGTTGGAGTTAAGCCGGGAGAGCGGGGTTTAGTTTCTGCTGTAACAGGAATTAGCAAAAATTGAACCAGTTTCAGAGTGCAGTTGGGTTACTTGGCCAAACAAGGGAGAAGTCGGCTGGAGGCGCGTCATTTCAGGGCGGGATTGCAATGAAAAGGGCCGGGCAGCTTGAGGCATTGCTCCATTGTTGCCCGAAGTTTTGCACAATCATGATGCAATTGCACCGTATTGGTGCAATTGTAGGGCGTCAATTCTGAGTAGAAGGGCGATGAACGGTGAATCGAATCGAGTTGCCGGTTTTAATCTGAACGCCATTTTTATCCACAATGTGAATGCCGGCCTCGTGCGTGCCCCGGAACACATTGCTGACGGTAACCGTGCCGGAAGAACTCTGACCCACTGGCTGGCCATCCAGCGTTACTTCATATTTGTGACCCGGTTCAAGACCTGGCGAGCTGCGCATTTCAAAACGCACGTCGCCACTGCCGGTGTGGAACGCCTGTTCATCTTCAGGGTAAGTAAATGAGACGCTCTCATAAATTGAGCCCTCACGTTTTACTTCTTCCCGGAGTTTGTCGGTTTCCCGGACATTTTGCGGTTTGGGGAGCGTAATCGTAGTCACCGGCTTAACCTTTACCGCCTCTGAGCCTTTCGACGGCTCGTCGGAGAAGGTTACATTTCCCTGAGCGTCCACATTGCGGTAGACCTCTGCGGCCACGGGGCCTGCGATCAGGAGCGATAGCCCTGCGATGATTCCAAGCTTGCGGTTCATAATCACAACCTGTGTATTGTTTGAATTGATTATCAATGGCCGGGCGGGCCTTTTCAATGCAGTAGAGGGAGATGTTGGTTACATATCGTTAAGGGCGGCGGCAGTGTGCGGAAGATCACAAAAGCAGCCCGAAAAAAAGCCCCGCTCTTTGGGAGCGAGGCTTCTGAGGCTGCTATTCACCGTAAGAATGGTTTAAGCAGGAACTGCCGGTGCTGGTTCAGCAAGAATAGTAAAGCTCGAACTCGACCGGATGGGTGGTCATGTTGATGCGCTCAACTTCGCCACGCTTCAGATCGATGTAGCCCTGAATCATATCCTCAGTAAATACGCCGCCACGGGTCAGGAACTCATGGTCTTCTTTCAGGCAATCCAGAGCTTCCTGCAGGGTTTCAGCCACTTTCGGAATGCTAAGGGCTTCTTCTTTAGGCAGGTCGTACAGATCCTTGTCCATGGCATCGCCAGGGTGGATCTTGTTCTGGATGCCGTCGAGGCCTGCCATCATCAGCGCAGAAAACGCCAGGTATGGGTTTGCAGCCGGATCCGGGAAGCGAACTTCCACACGACGGGCTTTCGGGCTGGTTACATATGGAATGCGGATTGATGCTGAGCGGTTGCGCGCAGAATAAGCCAGCATAACCGGTGCTTCATAGTGCGGTACCAGACGCTTATAGCTGTTTGTAGCCGGGTTGGTAAACGCGTTGAGCGCTTTGGAGTGTTTGATGATGCCGCCGACGTAAAAAAGCGCCATTTCACTCAGTCCGGCATAGCTGTCGCCAGCAAACAGGTTTTTGCCGTCTTTGTTCAGGCTCATGTGTACGTGCATGCCGGAGCCGTTATCGCCGACCACGGGCTTGGGCATAAAGGTGGCAGTTTTGCCATAGGCGTGAGCCACGTTGTGCACGCAGTACTTGAGGATCTGGACTTCATCGGCTTTTTTGGTCAGCGTGTTGGCGCCGACACCAATTTCGCACTGGCCTGCCGTGCCTACCTCATGGTGGTGTACTTCAATAACCAGACCCATGGATTCCATGGCGGCGCACATAGCACCCCTCAGGTCATGCAGGCTGTCTACGGGAGGTACAGGGAAATAGCCGCCTTTCACGCCCGGGCGGTGGCCAATGTTGTTGTTATCAAAGTCGTCACCGGAAACCCATGCCGCTTCTTCTGAGTGAAGTGAATACATGGAGCCCTGCATGTCGGTTTTCCACTTCGCAGAATCGAATACGAAAAACTCTGGCTCAGGGCCGAATAGCGCACCATCTGCGATACCAGTGGATTTCAGATATTCTTCGGCACGACGGGCAACAGAGCGCGGATCCCGTTCGTAGCCTTGCATGGTAGAAGGCTCAACAATGTCACAGGTAATGTTAACGGTACTTTCTTCAGTGAACGGGTCGAGAACGGAGCTGGTGTCGTCCGGCATAAGAATCATGTCGGATTCGTTGATGCCTTTCCAGCCGGCGATGGAAGAACCGTCAAACATCTTGCCTTCCGCAAAGAAATCCTCGTCGACTTCAGTTGCCGGGATGGTGACATGCTGCTCTTTACCCCGGCTATCGGTGAAACGCATATCAACCCATTTGACTTCGTGTTCTTTAATCAAATCAACTGTCTTGGACATTGTGATTGCTCCATAAGTAATCCCGCACCGCGGGTGTATTCGTGATCATCTTCCGGATTGCGCTTTCGGGCTGAATTCCGGTTTGTTGTTCAGGTTTGCGCAGCTTAGCAAAAGCTGTTGATTGTTACCTTCACATTTCGGCTTTACAGATACTCGAAAAACCTGATGGGTGTATTAAAGCAAGGTGCTTGCCAGTTTTGATTGTTTATCCCGTGGTAGCGGTTATTCCGGCAAGGTAATGGGGCGGCAGCACAGTTTGTGCGGATGGATGTTGGTGATCTGCATGCCACAATAGTGAGATGGTGCTTTATAATGGTGCATGTTGAAGGGGGCGCTTATGACATTGCTCCAAGTTGGTGCGTAGTGTTGCCCGGGTGAGATTGATTAAGAAATAGGCGTTCTTCTTCATATAAACGGCGCAGAGTTTTCGATATACTGCGCGCCGCTTCATTTTCTCCACACGTGCCCGGATCATCGATCTGACAGGCACATGTGAGGCGCCGGGCCATCAGGCTTCGGTAGATGAGTCCATTTTACGGATTTGAGATGGCATGTGCGGGCGTTGCCCGTGAACGACCCTCTCAGGTCATTGAGTGCATGCCGCAGGAATAATTTTGTGATTGAGAAACTTCGTAATATCGCCATCATCGCCCACGTTGACCATGGTAAGACCACCCTCGTAGACAAGCTTCTGCGTCTTTCTGGCACACTGGATCGCAAAGAGCTCGAAAACGAGCGCGTCATGGATTCCAATGACCAGGAAAAAGAGCGTGGCATTACCATTCTGGCCAAAAATACCGCACTGAAGTGGAACGGCTACGACATCAACATCGTAGACACCCCGGGCCATGCGGACTTTGGTGGCGAAGTAGAGCGTGTAATGAGCATGGTCGATTGTGTGCTGCTGGTAGTCGATTCCATCGACGGGCCCATGCCGCAGACCCGCTTTGTAACCCAGAAGGCTTTCGCTGCCGGGCTGCGCCCGATAGTTGTGGTGAACAAGATTGACCGTCCAGGCGCGCGCCCGGATTGGGTTGTGGATCAGGTCTTTGACCTGTTTGACAGCCTGGGTGCCACCGACGAGCAGCTGGACTTTCCCATTGTTTATGCCAGTGCACTGAATGGTATTGCCGGCCTGGACCATGAAGATCTAAGCGACAATATGGATGCTGTGTTCCAGGCGATTGTCGACCACGTGCCTGCACCTTCGGTGGATATGGATGGCCCTTTCCAGATGCAGATCTCGCAACTGGACTACAGCAGCTTTTTGGGCGTGATCGGTATCGGGCGTATCGCTCGCGGCAAAGTCAAGACCAACACGCCGGTGATCGCCATCGGCGCCGATGGCAAGAAGCGCCAGGGCCGTATCCTGAAAATCATGGGTCACTCCGGCCTGCACCGGGTAGAAGTGAACGAAGCTCAAGCGGGCGATATCGTCTGTGTGAGTGGTCTGGATGAGCTGTACATCTCTGATACCCTGTGCGACATGAATAATGTTGAGGCATTGCCTCCGCTGACGGTAGATGAGCCTACCGTATCCATGACCTTCCAGGTCAATGATTCGCCCTTCTGCGGTAAAGAGGGCAAGTTCGTAACCAGCCGGAACATCAAGGACCGTCTGGAAAAAGAACTACTTCACAACGTTGCCCTGCGCGTTGAAGAAGGCGAGTCGGCGGACAAGTTCAAGGTGTCCGGCCGCGGTGAGCTGCACCTGTCGGTCCTGATCGAGAACATGCGTCGCGAAAACTTCGAGCTGGCGGTAGGCCGCCCCGAAGTGGTTATCAAGGAAGTGGACGGCGAAAAGCAGGAGCCATACGAGAACGTCATTGTCGACATCGAAGAGCAGCATCAGGGTCCTTTGATGGAGCAGATGGGGCTGCGTAAAGGCGACCTGACCAACATGGTTCCGGATGGCAAGGGCCGCATGCGCCTGGAATACACTATTCCGGCACGTGGTCTGATTGGCTTCCGCAACACCTTCCTGACCATGACATCGGGCACGGGTATTCTGACGTCGACCTTCAGTCATTACGGGCCCATCAAGGTGGGTGATGTGACCAATCGCCAGAATGGCGTTCTTGTCTCCATGGCCAAGGGCACCGCGTTGACTTATTCTCTGGAAACGCTCCAGAGCCGCGGCAAGCTTTTCCTCGACCCGGGTCAGGAAGTCTACGAGGGGCAGCTTTGTGGTATCCACAGTCGTGATAACGACCTGGTGATTAACCCGACCAAGGGCAAGAAGCTTGATAACATGCGTGCTTCCGGCAAGGATGAAGTCATTGCGCTGGTGCCGCCGATCAAGTTTACTCTTGAGCAGGCGCTGGAATTTATTGACGACGACGAGCTGGTTGAAGTAACGCCAAAGTCTATTCGTCTGCGCAAGAAACACCTTACCGAGAACGAACGTAAGCGCGCGGGCAAGAAGTAACGCTCACGCTCTGAATCAGGCCGGCGCTGGCAACAGCCCCGGCCTTTTTTTGTATTCATGCTTTTACAAAGCTCGCCCATCGACTAATCAACTCCGCTACAATGCTAACAAACCCTATCGGATCGGCGGACTGCCCCATGCTTAACTTGTACCCGGATATTAAACCCTACGCCAAACACCGGCTGGCGGTTGAGGCGCCTCATGAGCTGTATATCGAAGAGAGCGGGAATCCTGATGGCATACCGGTGCTTTTCGTTCACGGAGGCCCGGGGGGTGGTTGCGAGGATTATCATCGCCGTTTTTTTGATGCTGAACGTTTCCGGATTATTCTGATGGATCAGCGCGGCGCCGGCCGCTCCACGCCTCTGGCGGAGCTGGAAGGAAACAGTACCGATAAGCTGGTTCAGGATATGGAAACCATCCGTACGTTTCTGGGTATTGATCGCTGGCTGTTATTCGGTGGGAGTTGGGGGTCAACTCTCAGCCTGGTATACGCCCAGACCTATACCGAGCGAGTGCTGGGCCTTGTTCTTCGCGGCATTTTTCTATGTCGGCCGAGAGATATCTCCTGGTTTTACCAGGATGGCGCAAGCCGGGTATTCCCGGATTACTGGCAGGAGTTCGAGGCGCAGATACCTGAGAACGAGCGCGGGGATATGGTGAGCGCCTACTATCGCAGGTTGACCAGTGCCAACGAACTGGAGCAGATTCAGGCGGCAAAAGCCTGGTCGGTCTGGGAGGGGCGTTGTGCGACTCTGCATCCTAACCCCGGCGTTGTTGAACATTTTGGCCATCCCCACGTTGCGATCGCGTTGGCGCGTATAGAATGTCACTACTTCATGAACGCATCGTTTCTCGAGGATGATCAGATTATAAGAGATGCGCACAAGCTCCGGGACATCCCCGGTATCATTGTTCATGGTCGCTACGATATGGTTTGCCCGCTGGACAATGCGCTTGCCCTCAGCAGTGCATGGCCGGAAGCAGATTTGCGTATTATTCGCGACGCGGGTCATTCAGCCTCCGAGCCCGCCATTGTGGACGCACTCATGCGCGGTGTTGATGAAGTGATCGCTAAAGCCGGCAAAAATGCGGGCTGATATCTTATAGCTCGAAAGGGTTGCGGGAATCTGTGAGCATGGATACACTCTTACCTGATTTTAATTCTCATTTGGTCGGAGCGTTCAGAATACCGGATGAAAGGGCTTGTTCAGCGGGTGTCGGAAGCGAGTGTCGAAGTCGATGGCCGAGAAATTTCAAGGATAGGATCAGGCATCCTTTTGTTCTTGGGCGTAGAGCAGGGAGACGGGCTGAATGAGGCAAAGGAACTGTGCCGAAAAGTTCTTACTTATCGTATTTTTCCCGATGAAGCGGGCCGTATGAACCGAAGTGTACTTGACACTGGTGGTGCTCTTCTCGTTGTTCCCCAATTTACACTTGCTGCGGATACCTCCTCTGGTACCCGCCCGGGTTTCTCTTTAGCGGCTGGCCCGGATGTTGCTAATGAAATGTGTGCTGGCTTCATTGCTCTTTCCCGGGCAGAAATGGGTGAGGAGAGAGTTAAAGAGGGTCATTTCGGGGCTGATATGAAAGTGAGCCTGGTTAACGATGGCCCTGCAACATTTATGCTCTCAAGCCGGAAAAGGTAATCGAACTGCAGCGGAATTGAGGAATAAGAGCCAAATGTTCTGCTGCCAAATAAGCTAAAGAACTAGCATTAAATGTTTGCAAAAAAGGCTCTGGTGTATTACAACAGTGTCATCATCCAGTGCTTTAAAAGAGTGCTGTAAGTAGCTGAACTATATAGATCTGATTAATTTCAGGTCTCAATAATAAGAAAAGTTGCTGTCATGTCATCATTCTGACATGCGGAAGCAATACGGTTGGAGCCATCCAGTTGTTCTGGGGCGCCTCACAGAAATCGGGATTAACCCGTTGTTAAAACCTGACATAACTCGCAAAAGGACATACAACATGAAAAAAACACTCATTGCATCTGCTATCGCTGCCGCCACTATTTCCGGTACCGCGCTGGCTCAGGAAAGTAACCTGCCGACTGTGTACGGTAACATTCAGTATGCGATCACCCACACTAACGTAGATGGCGCAGGCTCAGTAGTTGATCACTTTGACAACGGCACCACTCTGGGTGTGTCTCACGATCACGAAATCGCTCCTGGCATCACCGGCTTCCTGAAGCTGGAACTCGAAGGTATCGGCGCTGACGACAAAGCCAACAGCAATGGTATCGATAGCCTTGACGAAGCCTACATTGGTGTTAAAGGCGACAGCTTTGGCCAGGTATGGGTTGGTTCCGACGATTCCATGTACGAATCAGCGATCGATGAGATCTACAACTTCTACGAAGTAGGCTCCAACATCGGCGGCAACTATGAAACCGGTGAGGGTGACCTGGTTCAGTACTTGTCCCCGTCCTTCGGCGGCCTGACTGTTGGTGCTGCTGTTCAGGTTAACGGCGACAACACCACAGGTGGTAAGTCATACCCGTACCAGCTGGCAGCAATGTACAAAGTAGACGCTCTGGAGCTGGCATTTGCCATGGACTCCAACGACGGCACTACTGAATATTCCGGTAACGGCCCCGACATCAACAACGAAAACACCTATGGTCTGCGTGCCAGCTTCAATCTGGACGACCTGCGCCTGACGGCTTCTTACGAGACCCGTAAAGATGTGGCAGACGTTCTTGGTTTGATGGGTGTATACACTCTGGGCGCGAACCAGTTCGCTCTGTCTTACCAGCTGCGTGACAACGACGTTTCTGGCGACAAAGACGACACTATTGCGCTGCAGGCTCTGCACAACCTGTCTGACAACATGTACGTGTACGTTGAAGGCTACCTGTCCAACGCCGACAACGCTGCTGAGTACACACTGGAAGGCAACTCTGGTGACGAGCGCTCCATCGCAGCAGTTGGTGCGGTCTACTACTTCTGATCAGCTAACCAGCTAATCAGTTAGTATTGAAAACCGGTGACCTCAGGGTCGCCGGTTTTTTCTTTTTAGCGTGCAGAATATAAAAATGGGAAAGGTATGGCTGAAGAATTGGAAATAAAGCTGAGTCTTGAACCTGCCAGTCTCATTGAGGCTCTGAAATGGCTGCTAGCGCAGCCTGAAGCGATGAAAGGCGCCAGGAAGGACCTCGTAAACTGCTATTACGATACGCCTGATGCGGAGCTTAACCGTCAACACGCAGCCCTTCGTGTACGCCAGGTTGGGGCACAGTTCATCCAGACCTTCAAGACCCGGGGGGAGTTTGTTAATGGTGCTCATCGTCGGCAGGAGTGGGAATGGCCTGTTCCCGGGCCCTCGCTTTCACTGGGCATGCTTGCAGATACGCCGCTGGCGAATGACGTAAACCTGGCCCGGCTGGCACCAATGTTCGAAACCAATTTTACCCGGCAGGTGGTGATGCTGGACGATGGTGAGGCGATAATCGAATGCGCTCTGGACAGCGGTGTAATTGTTGCCGGCTCACTCCAGAAACCGCTTCATGAGGTAGAGTTTGAGCTTAAATCCGGCAACCCTTCCCGACTTCTGGTCTGGGCTGAAAGGCTCGCCCGGCACTGCCCGGTCTTTCTCAACCTTATCAGCAAAGCAGAGCAGGGTTATCATCTTGCAGGGGTGCGGGTAGAAAGCCCGAAAGAAACTGAAAGTGATGAGATGTCAGCCGACGGCTTCGACAACATTGATCGGCTATTGGAGCGGCTAAGTAACGCATGGCTTGAGCAGAATGCGGTGTCGCTGGAAGGAATTGATCTTCTTTTACTTGGTGCCCAGGCTGAAGCTTGCGGCCTGGGTGAATCCTTTTCTGAGCTGGTTAAGAATCTGACCTCGAACGGAGATATCAGCCATTTGCTCGGTAACCCAGAACTTGGCCAGTGCCAGCTTGGCTTATTGTCGAACAGAGAGCGACAGTCCTAGGGTCCCAGGATTATTGTGGCAATACTGAAATAAATCATCACTCCGCTCACGTCGGCAATTGTTGTGATAAGCGGTATGCTCGCAGCAGCCGGATCTACGCCGAGTCGGTTAAGCAGTAGCGGTAATAATATCCCTATGAGCCCGCCGGCAAGCACAACGGCAATCATGGTTATGGCAACAGTTGTTGCAATAGCCAATTCTGTGCGGAATACACCCACAGTCCACACGGTCAGTGCCATAGTCAGCCCCAACGCAGTTGCTACAATCAACTCTTTGTTAAACAGCCGGATCCAGTCTCTGTTGACCACATCTCCCGTTGCAATACCGCGCACCACCAATGTGGCGGATTGCGCACCTGCGTTGCCTGCACTGGCAACCAGCAGGGGCATGAAGAACAGCAGCGCCAGATGAGCGCCGATTATGTCTTCAAAGTGTGCTATGCCGGCCCCGGTAAAGATGTTCGCAAACACCAGAATAACCAACCATTGAATACGGGAGCGATACAGCGAGAAGGGTGAGGCTGTGGTAATGCCTGTGTCGAGGTTGCTGACTGACCCGCCTTTGTGGATATCTTCCGTTGCCTCTGCCTCGATAACATCCATGGCGTCATCATAGGTGATAATGCCTGCGAGACGATCGTGGTGATCCAGGATAGGCAGGGCCAGCAGGTCGTATTTGGTGATCAACCTGGCGACATCATCCTGGGATGTGTCCGTACGAGCAGACACCAGACCTGTAGCAAGTAGTGAGTCAATCAGGGTGTCTGGTTTGGCGACAATGAGGCGGCGCAGTGACACTACACCGATCAGTACCCCGTGCCCGTCGATAACGTAAGATTGATAGATGGTCTCTTTGTTTTCGGCTGTTTTACGCAGAATATCGATGGCTTCACTTGCCGTGATGCCTGATTCAAACACAGCGTAATCCGTGCTCATCAATGAGCCGGCAGTGCCCTCGGCGTGGGCCAGAAGCGCTGTCAGAACGTCTCGATCTTCCTGGTCAAGTTTCCTGAGAAGCTGTTTCTGGCGGCTCTCTTCAAGCAGATTGAAAAAATCAACCCGGTCATCTGACGGCATTTCGGCGGTCAGTATCGAGAGCTCAGCCAGCGGTGTTGCCTCGGTCAGTAGCAGCTGAGTATCCGGAGTGGTGTAGCCGAGAACCTTCGCCCGCAGTGTCAGAGGAAGATTCTGAAATACGTAGCGGCCCGCTTCATTCTCTATGTTTTGCTCGATGAATTCGGCGAGATCCGCAGCGTTGAAGAGATTCGCTGCTTCAGCAACGGACTGAGGCTGATCGGATGCGAGTGCATCCACCAACGGTTGGAAAAGTAAGGATTCCATAAACAACGCCTAAAAAAACGCTCAGTGTGGAGTGGAAGCGGATGGCTCGGTTACGGTCGCATCTTCCTGCATATTCCTCCATTTCTCCATAAATTTACGGTATCGCTCCAGTGCTTCTTTGACCACTTCAAGGTCGGGCGTTTCGTTGGATTTGACCAGTACAATAAGCCCTTTACCCTCAATTTCCTTGTTTACGGCTGGATGGCAGATGACTTCGTCATCGTTGTCGATGTAGGCCAGTGCTGTGCCAATGCCATGTCGGATAAGCGCGCTGACGATATCCGCCCAGTTCAGGTCGTCCAGCTCCAGATCGTAGCGATGCGGGTGATCGTGCTCGTAATTGAACATGTCTTCCAGCACTTTTTCCGAGCCAGGGGCAACCACGGAGCGCACCATGATTTCCGGATAGGTGCGAACCGGGCGTATAACCGCGCGCACACCGAGTTCCTTGAAACGGCTGCGGTTGGCATCGGTAACACACTCTACTGTGGTTTTTTGGCCAAGATTGAGCTCGCTCAAGCGATGAGAGATGTCGAAGGTAAGGCTGTCGGAGTGGGGGTCCGACTCATCAGGGGCTAACACAACAATGTGCTTTGCACTGCCCGCGTGTGCGGCTTTCAACGCGTCCGGGTCGAAACCGGAACCATGGAAATGGACGATGCCCAGGTCCGACAGTTCGGCTGGCAGGCCGCTCGGAAATTCGCGGGTAAGCAGCATGATAGGAATGGTTTCGTAGCCCTGTACTGAGCGGATCTGCGTTGCAAAGCGCATGAAATAGGTCATGCCGCCGTATTTCGGGGTATTGATAATGACAATGTGGTTGTTCATTTTATAGATCCAGCGTCCGGTGAGAATGCGTTCCCGGCGGTAGAACCGGTACTCGATAAAATCACTGACAATCAGGGTCAGCAGGGTGATGGCGCCAACAAACATGAGCAGGATGGTGCTGATCCGGCCAATGTAGGTTACAGGTGCGAAGTCGCCGTAGCCTACCGTAGCGATGGTGGTCATCGACATCCACAGCGACTCGAACAGAGTCAGATCTTCTACTGCCCATATAATCAGTATCTGGGTGGTCAGCAGCGCTATCAAAATCATGAACAGGCGCTTCACCCGCTTCCTGATGAGTCCGCCCATAGGGATTTTGCTTTTCTCATGTTCGGCGTTGAGGGGAAAGCGGTTTCTCAGCATCCGGTATTGGCCTGTTCAGTCTCGGGTAAGTTCGTTATACAGTAACGGAAATATAACAGAGAGACAGGGGTTTGCATTATGTCCGAGCCATGGAGTTGCCTTCCGTTGCCGCTGGCAGATGATGTTGCTGCCGGCTGGGCGCCGGTATTCCCGGAAGGTGTGCCAGGCTGGCTGCTGGAAGATGCCAGCATTTCGGCCGAAATAATTGCCCAGGCCATGGCGCGAAGCCCGTTCCTGCGACAGACACTTGAGAGGCAACCGGAACAGGTGCGCACTCTGCTTGAGTCACGGTTGCTGAGTGAACCGACTACCCCCGAATACCTGCAGTCACGCTGCACTGAATATCTTGTGGATGTGTCGGATGAGCCGGGCCTGCATGCAGCGTTGCGCCGTTTTCGCCGCGAAGCGCAGTTTCGCATTATATGGCGGGACCTGATGCGCTGGGCCGACCTGCACGAAACCATCGCTGCGACCAGCGCGTTTGCTGAGGTGTGTATTCAGGGTGCGCTTGACTGGCTCCATGAGTCAGCTTGCGAACAGTTCGGCACGCCCTGGGGTAAAGATCCGGTATCAGGTGCGGAAGCGCCCCAGTCGCTGATCGTGATCGGCATGGGAAAGCTGGGTGGCTGCGAGTTGAATGTCTCCTCGGATATTGATCTCATATTCGCTTTTCCCGGAAAAGGCGAAACCCGGGGTGGCAGTCGTTCGCTCGATAATCAGCAGTTCTTTATCAGGCTGGGCCAGCGTCTGATTCAGGCTCTGGACCAGATCACCGCTGATGGTTTTGTTTTCCGTGTGGATATGCGCCTGCGACCTTATGGACAGAGTGGCGCTCTCGCGCTGAGCTTCGCTGCGCTTGAAACCTACTATCAGGATCAGGGCAGGGACTGGGAGCGTTATGCCATGGTCAAGTCCCGGGTAGTAGCTGGCGACCCGAAAGCCGGTCAGGTTCTGATGGAAAGCCTCCGTCCGTTTGTGTATCGCAGGTACATTGATTTCAGCGCTTTCGAGTCTCTACGCAGTATGAAGGCGATGATAAGCCGTGAAGTTCGCCGGCAGGGGCTGGAAAACAACATCAAACTTGGCAGTGGTGGCATCCGGGAAATCGAGTTTGTTGTTCAGGCGTTCCAGCTCATTCGTGGTGGCCGGGACAGAGAGCTGCAGCAGCGGGAACTGCTGATCATACTGAAAGAGCTTGAGGCGCTGGAGTTACTGCCTTCGCAGGTCGTCAAGGAGCTTCGTGACGCTTATGTTTTCCTGCGTAATCTTGAGCACGCTCTACAGGGCATGGAAGACAAGCAGACTCAGTTGTTGCCCGAAGACAAGCTTTCGCAGGCGCGGGTTGCACTGATCATGGGGTTCGACGATTGGTCCAGTTGTCTGCAAGTGCTGATGCAGCATCGGGAGAAGGTGGCCACGCACTTTGCCAACATCATTGCCACTGAAGAAGATGAGGAGGGTGCGCAGACATCTCTTGATGAGGGCTGGTTTGAGCTCTGGCTGGCAGAGGTTGATGAGGATTCAGATACGCAGTGGCTGGAAAAGAACGGATATGAGGATCCGTCGGGAAGCCTCGGCCTGCTTTCCAGCCTGCGTGACAGCCGTACAGTTCAGACTATGCAAACCCAGGGGCGTAAACGACTGAACCAGTTCATGCCGGTGTTACTGGAAGCGCTGACCGAGGTAGATAATCCCTCAGAAACACTGTCCCGCGTTTTGCAGCTGGTTGAGGCAATTTTGCGCCGCACGGCTTACATGGTGCTATTGCTGGAAAATCCGGGAGCCCGAACTCAGTTGGTCAAGCTGTGCAGCGAAAGCCCCTGGATCGCAAGACAGCTAGCGGAAACGCCATTGCTGCTGGATGAGCTTCTCAATGCAGAAAGCCTATACAGCCCACCTGCACGAGAAGAATTGCAGGATGATCTGCGCCAGCAAATGTTGCGGATCTCCTATGACGACCTGGAAAACCAGATGGAGTCGTTGCGACACTTCAAAAAGGCCCACTCACTCCGCGTCGCCGCTTCTGAACTGAAGGGCACCTTGCCCTTGATGAAGGTGAGTGATTACCTGACCTGGATTGCTGAGGTTGTTCTTGATCACGTTGTCGACGTGGCCTTTGCCAACCTGGTAGCGCGCCACGGGCACCCGGGGCGTAATGACGACGCTACCAGCGAAACGGATTTTGCGGTTATCGGTTATGGAAAGCTGGGAGGGATTGAGCTTGGTTACACCTCGGATCTGGATCTGGTTTTTGTTCATAATGCGGATCCCGACCTGGCCACCGATGGCGACAAGCCCATTGATAATGCGGTTTTCTACACCCGTTTGGGGCAGCGAATTGTGCACATCCTTAACGCACAGACTCCGTCCGGCCAGCTGTATGACGTCGACATGCGCCTGCGACCTTCAGGCAATTCCGGGCTGCTCGTAAGTACGCTACAGGCGTTTGAAAAGTACCAGCGCAACGACGCCTGGACCTGGGAGCATCAGGCACTGGCCCGGGCCAGGGGCGTCGCAGGTTGTCGCGAAACAGTCGCTGCCTTTGAGTCTGTCCGGCACAACATACTTTGTCAGAGCCGTGGGAAGGACAAGCTGCGCCAGGAAGTGGTGGAGATGCGTGAAAAAATGCGTGCCAACCTGGGCACGCCGGAAAGCCGGCGGGAAGAACTCTTTCACATCAAACACGATGCAGGCGGCATTGTAGATATGGAGTTTATGGTGCAATACCTCATGCTTGCATGGAGTGAGGACCACCCGGAACTGACCCAGTGGTCTGACAATATCCGGCAAATGGAAGAGCTGGGGCGCGCCGGTGTGTTGCCCGTGGAAGATGCAGAAAAACTGCGAGAAGTCTACATTGCTCTGCGCTCAAGCATTCACCGGCGAGCGTTGCAGAACCTTAACAGCCAGGTTGCAGGCGATGCGTTTACAGAGGAACGGCGCTACATACAGTCTGTGTGGAAGAAAATCATGGTGGTATAGCGAGCCTGGTGTCGTTCCGTCAAAATTTCCTGCTAGAATGTTGGATCCCCGAAAACCGCTTTTTTAGGAGCAATGAAGAATGTCGATGGCTGACCGCGATGGCGTTATCTGGCTGGATGGTGAAATGGTTCCCTGGCGTGAAGCCAAAACCCACGTCCTGACCCATACCCTGCACTACGGCCTGGGCTGTTTTGAAGGAGTGCGCGCCTACAGCACTGCGACTGGCCCGGCTATTTTTCGCCTCCAGGACCATACGGATCGCCTGTTCCGGTCCGCTCATATTCTGAATATGAAGATGCCGTTCAGTAAAGAGGAACTGAACGAGGCACAGCGTGCGGCCGTTCGTGAGAATAATCTGGATGAAGCTTATCTGCGCCCGATGGCCTTTTTAGGCTCCGAAGGAATGGGCCTGCGGGCAGACAACCTGAAAGTGCACGTAATGGTTGCCGCCTGGAGCTGGCCGTCTTACATGTCACCAGAAGCCAAGGAAATCGGTATCAAGGTGCGCACCTCCTCCTACACGCGCCACCACGTCAACATCACCATGTGCAAGGCCAAGGCGAACGGCAACTACATCAACTCCATGCTGGCGTTGAACGAAGCCATTGCCAGTGGCTGTGAAGAAGCGCTCTTGCTGGACAATGAAGGCTATGTGGCCGAAGGCTCCGGCGAAAATATTTTCATCATGCGTAACGGTGTACTGCACACGCCAGAGCTTACCTCGTGTCTGGAAGGTATTACCCGCCAGACCATTCTGGATTTCGCAGCCGACCTCAATATCCCGGTAAAAGAGCGCCGTATTACCCGTGATGAAGTTTATGTTGCAGACGAGGCATTCTTTACAGGCACGGCGGCAGAAGTGTTGCCGATCCGTGAGCTGGATGGCCGTGCAATCGGCGCAGGCAAGCGTGGACCGGTTACCGAAAAACTGCAGGCGATGTATTTTGATGCGGTGAAAGGGAAGCTCCCTCAGCACAGTAACTGGCTGACACCGGTCAAAAACTGAACGTGACTGTTTTCATGGCCGCCGTGTGCTGTTGTACAGCCTGGCGGCGTTTTTGTTTTTATATTCATCAAATTGACAGGTACAGGAAATGGCTGACGTCATTAAAGTTCCGGTTTCTTTCGGCGAAGTTCTCGACAAAATCACCATCCTTGAAATTAAATCCGAGCGCATCAAAGATGAGGTCAAGGTACGCAACGTCCGGCTTGAGCTTGAAGAACTGAGCGCGACCTGGAATGAGGCGGTAAAAGATCAAAGTGCCATTGCCGAGCTGCGCAAACAGTTGAAAGCGGTAAATGAAGAGCTTTGGGTTATCGAAGACGACATTCGTGAAGAAGAAGCAGAGCAGAATTTCGGCCCGAAATTTATTGAGCTTGCTCGGGCGGTTTACGTCACTAACGACAAGCGGGCGGCATTGAAGAAAGACATCAACCTGGCGCTTGGCTCCCGGTTTGTAGAAGAGAAATCCTATCAGGATTACACGGCCAGAAAGTAAACTGGTCCAGACGAAAAAGGCGCCCAGAGGGCGCCTTTTGTTATCCGCGATACAGGTCATAGCCTTTTTCTTTGTACCAGGCCTGCCACTTCAGTTGCCGTCTCAGCTTCTTCAGGCGGGATACAGATGCATACGCCTTCAGGTAATCGCCGAAGGCCGGCTTTGGTCTTGGTGACTCGTCGAGCCTGTCAGCGAAGCGATCGTACTCTCCCGCCAATGGGTGGAAGCGCACCTTTCGCCAAGGCTTATCCCAGCCGATGTAATGGATGATTCCGGGTGATAGTGTCGCCTCGGCAATTTCGCTTTGTGGGAAGGCTGCTGTTTGCTCATCGGGCCGGTATAAGCCGGTTTGATGATTCCACTTCAGGTGTAGGTGTTTCCATTTATCATGAAGCACACCATTGAGCGCACATTGGTCGTTGGTGCTTATTCTATCGGGGTTTTCCTTTTTGAATTTAAACACTTTTTCCGGTATGCCATCGCGCCGCCAAAGATCGAGGTTGATCAATAACATGCCGGAATTGAAGTACTCATTCTGCGGGATCCCGAGCTTTTTGTAGGTGTGACCTGACAGATTTTCGACAGCGCCAACATGGAAGTCAGAGATGTCAGTTTCCCATAATTCGATGATGTCGCCTTTGACGATCATATCGCAGTCCAGATAAAGAACTTTGTGCACGGAGTCATCAAATATTTCAGGAATGGAAATCCGGTAATAAGCCGATGAGGTTATGTGTTTGATTGTCGGCAGGTTGTCATATCGATCACTGTTGAAAGTAACAAAGTCGATACCCGCGGCGCCCAGTTTCCTGACTTCCCGGTTCATTCTGTCTTTGTTTTCGTCGGATATTCCGCCATCGAGACAAAACAGCGAGACACGCTCCGGCGCCGAGCAATTGGCCAGCAGCGAATAGAACAGAACAGTCAGGTGAGGGGCGTAATTGTCATCAGAGCTTGCAACAATACCGACTGCATCGGCTGGCAGACTCCGGCGCTGATCATCACTCATGGTTGGCCTTACTCTGTTGGAAATTTTTAATATCGGATTGCCGTTTGTAGGCTTTCCAGCGCTGTCTCAATGCGAAAAAATACTTGAGATGGACCTTTAGCGATGCATCAGGCGCGGGGAGATCCGCCCAAGGCGTTTGTTTTACAAACGCCTTGTGTTGGGCTTTGAAAGGATGAAAACAATAGATCGTCCAGGGTTTTTTCTTACCGGTAAAATGCACAATTTCCGGGTTCAGAATCGCTTTTTCCATGCTTTTTTGCGTGTAGGAACTGCCCTCATGATACTTTTTGACGACTTTGTAGATATCGGACTGTTGATTCCATTCCGGCCCCAGCCGCAGCCAGCGCCCCCTCAGAACTGCGTTCAGGCTGCATTGGTCAACATACTGCAGTCTGTGTGCATTTCCCCTTGCGTAGTCGGTGACCTGATGATGGACCCCCTCTCTTCGCCAGCCCTCAAGATCAATTAACAGGACGCCTGAGTTAAAGTACTCAGTGCGTGGCAAACCAATATCCTTACAAGCTTTTGGTGAGAGGTTTTCAACCGCCGCAACAAGATTGCCTTCAAGATCTACTTGCCACAATTTCTCGAGATTCCCGAGAACCAATGTGTCGCAATCTATATAGATGATTCGCCCGATATCCGAAGGAATATACTCGGGTAAATTGATACGTTGGTACACAGCCTCCCCGTATCGCAATGTGGGTAGACCCTGGTAAAGCGCATCATCCGGCTGATGAATTTCGAGTTGGCTGTTTTGTATGCTGATGAGCTCTTGCAGCTTACGAATACTGTCTGACGAAATACTGCAGTTTATCAGGTGAAACGTAATCGGCGTTCGCGGCGTGGAGGCCAGCGCCGACAGCATCATGACGGCAGCATAGGGGACGTAGTTTTCATCACAACAAGCCGCGACGTGTATCCTGGCGGTCATGGGCTTTGATCCTTATCCCGCAGTTGAAGATAAAAAGAGTAGATGAACCCTACGACAACAGCATTGGTATAATGCCCCGTGGAGTACAGGGTATATGATTCAAACAGATTTATTGCCGCCCAGAAACCAAAAAAGCTGAGAGCAAACACCAGAACATCAACGGGCATCTTACCATTTCGGTATGCCGTAAGCGCAGCGTATCCAATCCAGACGATCATGGCCAACAGGATGGCTGAGCCAATCAGCCCGTTGGCGACCAAAGACTCAATGAATGAGTTATGCAGGTGGCCAAAGTTCTTCTTGAAGTGTTCAGAGAAAAACTCGGATTGCTTGATCAGATCTTTGGTGCTGCCAGGGCCCCACCCCATTAACGGGCGTTCTTTGAACCACTCGAGTGCCACCCGCCAGGAAATAAGCCGAACACCGTGACTGGTGCGTGGATTAGAGCTGTGCTCTGGCAGGCCGGTATACTGCTCGATGGAAAAGAGTTGACCATTATCAGACTGACTATTGGAAAACGGGGCCTTGACTCTGTCTGGGGCATTCAGCCCTGCAAGTACAAAGCCGAAAAGCAGACACAGCGCCAGGCCGAAGGCGGCTTTTTTGTGGCCCTTGCTAAATGGTTTGTCGCGTTTTTTCCAAATGAGCCAGGCAGCTGTAGTCAAACCAATCATGGTCGCCATCGTAACCCCGAGCCAGGCAGCACGGGTCTGGGTGGCGATTAATCCGAAGGCCGCGACGGCAAGCGTGAGGAATACAAAAAATATCACTGCATAGCGCCAGCCGGGCGGGCTCGCCTTAATGGCCCGAAACATGAAACACACTGTGCCAATCAGAGCGGTGCCAAAAAACATGGCTGTATGTTGGGCGTTGTGAATACCGAAGTCTTCCCGTCTTCCCACCCAGGCGTTGATCCACTGGCCGGAGCCGATGGTTGTCAGCAAGTATGCTGCAAATCCGAGCATGCCCAGCAACAGGAGGGCCCAGCGATAGGGGCGGGTAACTATTCCCAAACCAAAAGCAACCAGAAATACCAGTACCGGCTTCAAAACGTATCGTGTTTCGCGGGTTTCGGGGTCAATACCTGGCGGCAGGCTGAAGGAATACCAGAGTCTTGCAAGAATAAGAAAGCCGAGTAACGCTAAACAGGCCAGAAACAGCGGGTCTCGGACGATAGCAGACCGCAATCCGGTTTCTCTGCCTGAAACAAAGGCCAGCCAGAGAAAGGTCAGAATCATCACGCTCTCTGCGCCGCGATACGCTGCCAGCAAAGGGAGGTAGCAGAAAATGAACGTCGCGAGAGCGATAATAAACAGCTTTTCGACGATTTTTTTTTGAAAGAACCAGTGCGCGAAGGCCGCGAGTGGTGGGGCGCTAGTCATCCAAAGGCTCTTTGCTGTGCTGCGTGATCCATTCATCAAGCTTGATGCAGACTTCATCCACGCTGATCAGGTCCATAGCGCCTTCGAATTCAGCCTTGGCCCCCCAGCGGACAGTTTCGATGCTTTTACCAGTATGCGCTTTTAGCGCTTCTGCGTAATGATTAACGCACCAGGACAATGAGTTGTATGGCCCCGACCGATTCGGATTGCTCGCCGCATAGAGGCCAATAACATCTGTGCCCACGGCGCTGGCAATGTGTGCCGGCCCGGTGTCTGGAGCAACAACAATGTCAGCAGCTGTCATCAATGCCGTCAGCTGTTTGAGAGTGTCCTTGCCACAGATATTGGTAACCGGTTGCTGCATCCGGTCAGAAATGGATTTACAAAACTCTGTTTCAAAGGGCGCAGGACTGCCAACCAGAATGACATTCATTCCATGCTGGCTGATGGCGTAGTCGGCCAGGCGAGCGTAGCGATCAGCCGACCAGTTGCGAAGCACATGGCTTGCGCAAGGGCTGATAATCATGTTCTGACGATCCTGTTTCAGATGGGCTGACGCAAAGTTACGGTCAGCGTCAGAAACGGGTATAAACCATCTTGGCGGCGCGGGTTCAAGGCCGAGAGGGGTAAGAAAACTCGCCAGGCAATCGCGAACATGCTGTCTGTCTGCGGCTGGAATCTTGCGATTAATAAACAGCCCGTGCAGGTCCTTTCTCCGGGCCTTGTCATAGCCTACACGGATCTTTGCGCGGATACAGGCAGAGGCCAGGTTTGCACGGAATGCGACCTGCATGTGCAGCAGCGCATCAAATTTTCGTCCCCGGAGCGTTTGCCAGAGCTGGGTGTAACCGCGCCAACCACGTTTCTTGTCGAAAACAATAAACTCGACGCCTGGAAGGTCGCCGATCAGTCGTGACTCGATTTTACCGATAACCCAGGTGATGTGGATTCCCGGGCATTGTTCCTGAAGGCTGAGAACCACAGGTACGACATGAGTAACATCTCCTATCGCGGACAGGCGAAGAATACAGACTGATTTCATTGAACCGACATCCTATAGGGGTTTATAAAGCCGCTGTCGTCATCCATGGAGCTTTGCTGGTAATCATTGATAAACTTTGGGATATTCTAACCTAATCTGTAGAAATCCTCTCAAGTCGTCCGGGGCGGTGCCATGCTTTATTACCCATGCCAACGAGAGTCATAATGGCCAATACCGCTGATGTTTCGCGAGTGCACGACTTAGCCTATGTGGTCCACAAGGATTATGAGGGCGTTGTGACTCCCCGCTGGTTTGACCCCGATTCCTGGGGCGGAGCTGCCGAGCTCGTTTCCAGTGGTGGCCGGGGAGGCGCCTGGTTCGTTGAGACTGCCAACCTTTCTGCGGTATTGAGAAAATACTTGAGGGGCGGGTTTGTCGCACGTATTTCTGAATCTGCGTACATCTACCTAGGTGAAAGCCGCGTTCGGTCGTTTGCAGAATTTCGCCTGCTTCTGAAGCTCCACGATGATGGCTTTCCGGTGCCAAAGCCTATTGCAGCCTGCTACCAGAGATCGGGAGCTGTTTTATATCGTGGCGCGATTCTGGTCGAGCGGTTGCGCGACTCGGTACCGTTGGCCGACTGTATTGGTCACCTTTCCCCAGACCGATTGCGGTCTCTCGGTTCGACGCTCAGGCGCTTTCACGATGCAGGCGTTCGCCATGCTGATTTGAACTGTTTTAATATTCTGGTTCGAGAAGATGGGTTTTATCTGATTGATTTTGATAAAGGGAAAATCAAGAAAAAAACAGAAATGAACGCACCCTGGAAGGCGGCAAATCTGGCGAGACTTCGCCGTTCGCTGGACCATCTGAACTGGCCGCAAGGCGCTACAGACTTTGAATGTCTTTGGGCCGCTTTGGAGCAAGGCTACCAAGGTATAGGCTGAAGGCAGGTCTGGATACGGAGGTTGCTGTTCCCGCGACTTTCTCTGTGTCAGGCAGTAGAATGAGCCAATCAGGCCTGGCATGCCGTAACAAAATGGCAGTGCGGCTTCACGAAAAAAAGAGCAGAAGGAATCGGGTTTGATTGAAGCGCAGCCGTCAGAAAAACTCCCGGGCGTTCTTTTCCTGACGGATAAGTGCGACCGACCGGAAAGCGAACTCTTTATCGGTCTTAAAGAGAAAGGGTTTCCAGTAGGCGTCATGGCGAATCCGGATGGCGCGAATTTTGAGCGGCTGAGTAGTGCCGGTCTGATTGTTGGTCAGATTGCCCTGCGAAATCGTTTCGACAAAGAAGGAACGGCGGCTATTCGAAAAGCGCTGGAAACCGGTGAATACGACGTTGTTAATGCCTTTAACCCCCGAGCGCTGGCCTGTGCATTGCGGGCAAGCAAAGGCATGCCGGTCAAGATCGTCGCGTACCGGGGTATTATTGGTAACGTCAGCTACCTCAACCCGGAATCCTGGATTACCTTCCTGCACCCCAGGGTTGATCGTATTGTGTGCGTTGCGGATGCCATTCGAGATTATCTTGCCGGGCTTCATTTCCTCTGGTTGCGTTTGTCGCCGACGAAGTTGGTACGGGTTTATAAGGGCCATGACCTCAGCTGGTATCAGGATGCACCTGCTGACCTTCAGGAGTTTGGTATTCCCGAGGGCGCGTTCACAGTCTGCTGCACCGGTCGCGATGTGCCAAGAAAAGGCTTCGACGTGCTTGTTGAGGCTCTGGCGCGACTGTCTTCTGATGTTGACGTTCATCTGTTATTGGTTGGTGATCTCGACCGAAATGATACGCTTCGGCAACAGGTTCAGGGTCTGCCTCATCCTGAGCGGGTTCACTTCACCGGTTTCAGAAAGGATGCGCCTGCGCTGGCGGCGGCCAGTGATGTCTTTGTGCTGCCGTCTAAAGAGCGCGAGGGTTTACCCCGAGCTGTTATCGAGGCAATGGCCTACGGTGTCGCGCCAGTGGTGACCGACGTGGGTGGTATGCCAGAGCTTGTTGAACATGGTGTAAGCGGGCTTGTGGTGCCTCCCAATGACGCCCAGGCGCTCAGTGATGCGCTTGTTGAGCTCTATCGCGACAGAGAGCGACTGGAACAGATTGGGGGACGCGCACGTCAGAGAATTGAGGCGGACTTCCACACTTCCCAGACGGTGAAACAGATGGGCGATATCTATTGCGAATTGGTGGGTCAGAACTGAATGCGCCGCTACCTTTTCTTCGTGAATCAACCTTATTCCTATTCAATATTGCGACCATTGCAGGCTGAAATCCGGCGCCGGGGCGATGATGTTGCCTGGTTTGTCGCCGGATGTTCAACTGCCCCACTGAAACCGGATGAGAAAAGACTGAAAACGGTCAAAGAGGTTCAGGCCTACGGAGCCGATGCCACCTTTGTGCCGGGTGATTGGGTGCCTTATTTTTTTCCGGGTATAAAAGTAGAGGTGTTCCATGGCATGGCCAGAAACAAGCGTGGCCACAAAAACGAGGACGAAAGCGACCATTACCGAATTCGGGGCTGGTTTGACCTCTACTGCACCCATGCAGAGAAAGATACTGAGAAGTTTCAGGCCCTTGCGCACGAGCTGGGGCATTTTTCTGTAGCCAAGACCGGCTGGCCCAAACTCGATCCACTGCTCCAGAATGTGAATGGCGGCGAACGTGCCCGTCCTGAAGGGGAGCCGCCAACCGTATTTTTTGCCTCGACATTCAGTCGCTCGGTTACCTGTGCGCCTCAGCTGGCAGACAAGATTGAGGCGCTTTCCCGGAGCGGCAAGTGGCGGTTTATAGTAACCCTCCACCCAAAGATGGAAGAATCTGTAGTCGAACGCTACCGAGGTATGCAGAGCGCTAACCTGAGATTTGTTGAAAGTGATGACGACTTGGTTCCGCTATTATCTGAAGCAGACCTTATGCTGTGTGACACCTCGTCAATCATGTTTGAGTTCATGTTTCTTCAAAGACCTGTGGTGACCTTCCGTACAAAAATGCCTGGCCCCTACCTTATTGATGTTCAGAGCGTTGAGCAGCTTGAGGATGGCCTGACGCGAGCCGTCCAGCGTCCGGAACAATTGCTTGCCGCACAAAAAGAGCTGTGCAGCGACCTTCACGTTTTTTTCGATGGGCGCTCGAGTGGACGGGTACTGGACGCGGTTGATCAGTTTTTGGTGGAAAAAAAGCATACCTTGCGCCCCAAGCCCTGGAACCTGCTGAGGAAACTTAAGTTGAGGCGGCGGTTGCATAGGGAATTGGCCAAAACGCCTCACTAGTCAGTGATGTCATTGAGTTTGAACATGATGGGAGTGTGGTATGAAAATTCTGGTCACCGGGGGTGCCGGTTTTATTGGCTCGGCAATGATCCGGTACCTTATCGCGCAAACCGATACCGAGGTCGTCAATGTCGATTTACTGACTTACGCTGGTAATCTGGAGTCACTGGGTGAAGTTTCTGGCAGCGATCGATACAGGTTTGAGCAAGTTGATATCTGTGACCAGTCTGCGCTGCAGGCTGTTTTTGATGCGCATCAGCCAGATGCGGTAATGCATCTGGCGGCAGAGAGTCACGTTGACCGGTCCATAGATGGCCCTGCCGCGTTTATTCAAACCAACATCGTTGGCACCTACACGTTGCTTGAGGTTGCGCGGAAATACTGGCTGGCCATGCCTGAACACAAGCGCGAGGTGTTTCGGTTTCACCACATCAGCACCGATGAGGTTTTCGGCGATCTTACGGCCACGGATGAGCCTTTTACAGAAAGCACCCGGTATTCGCCGAGCTCGCCATATTCAGCCAGCAAAGCCAGCTCTGATCATCTGGTCCGTGCCTGGCACAGAACCTACGGCCTGCCGGTCGTTGTCAGCAATTGCTCGAATAACTATGGTCCATTCCAGTTTCCGGAAAAGCTGATCCCCCTGATGATTCTTAATGCCTTGGCTGGGAAGCCTTTGCCAGTATACGGTGATGGTCTTCAGGTCCGCGATTGGCTCTTTGTTGAGGATCACGTCACGGCGCTTTATACGGTGTTGAGGGAAGGGGAGTTGGGCGAAACCTACAACATCGGCGGGCAGAGTGAGAAAACCAATCTTGAGGTCGTGAATTGTGTGTGCCGGAGCCTTGATGAGTTGGTGGAAAACAAACCTTCCGGATTGACGACTTTTAAAGAGTTAATCTCCCATGTGACGGATCGACCGGGTCACGATCGCCGGTATGCTGTTAATATCGAAAAAATCGCGCATGAGTTGAGCTGGCGGCCCAGTGAAACCTTTGATTCCGGTATGCGGAAAACGGTGAGCTGGTATCTCAATAATCTCGATTGGTGTTACCGCATTCTTGAAAAATCCGACAACACACACTGATACTCAGCAAAGTTGAGCAACGTATGAAGGGTATTGTTCTCGCTGGTGGTACCGGCTCTCGCCTGTTCCCGATCACGATGGGTGTTTCCAAGCAGCTTTTGCCTATTTACGACAAGCCAATGATTTATTACCCGCTCTCGGTGTTAATGCTGGCGGGTATCAGTGACATCCTGATCATTACCACACCCGATGATGCTCCTGCGTTCAAGCGCTTATTGGGAGATGGCAAAAGGTTTGGCATTCAATTGAGTTATGAAACCCAAAAAAGCCCCGACGGCCTCGCTCAGGCATTTCTGATTGGGGAGAAGTTTATCGGCACCTCGGATGTCTGTCTTGTGCTTGGTGATAACATTTTTTACGGGCAGGGTTTTACGCCCATGTTGAAAATTGCTGTGCAGCAACTCCAGCAAAAACGAGGCGCGACGATTTTTGGCTATCAGGTCAAAACGCCAGAGAATTTTGGCGTCATCGAGTTTGATAGCGAGATGCAGGCGGTGTCGCTGGAGGAAAAACCCGAACACCCTAAATCCAATTTTGCAGTGACTGGCCTCTATTTTTACGACAATCGAGTTGTCGAGATAGCCAAAAAAGTAGCACCGTCTGCTCGCGGCGAACTTGAAATAACCGCGATCAATAATGCGTACCTGGACGATGGCTCGCTGAGCGTCCAGCTACTTGGGCGCGGATTCGCATGGCTCGATACGGGTACCCACGGTACGCTCCTGGAGGCGGCACAATTTGTGGAAACCATTGAAAAACGTCAAGGGTTCAAGATTGCCTGTCTAGAGGAGATTGCCTGGCGCAATGGCTGGCTGGATAACGCGGGCATGCTCCGTGCCGCAGCGTTTTACGCAAAAAGTGGTTATGGGTCGTATATAAGGGAGCTGGTCGACGAATCTGACACCTTCGATAAGAGTGATGCGTCTGTTGAGTAACCAAAAAGTTCTGCACATTTGCCGGGCGGAGAAGTTCATTCCACCGTTTATCGATCTGGTGCAGGCCAACTTCGATCCGACCCTGCATGAATTTGTCATTTTTGGTGACCATGAAAAGTACAGTACTGAGGGACTTTCCGGCGTACACCAAGTTGAGAGGGGGGTTGTCGGAAAAACAGCTGCAAAAGTTCGGCTGATTGTTCAAATGCACCGCGCGGATCGAATCATTCTTCATGGGCTGTTCACCCGCGCAGTGATTAAAATGCTGTTTTTCATGCCTTGGTTGCTGAAAAAAACCTATTGGGTTATTTGGGGTAATGACCTTTACGGCAAGAGAGAAGCGCGCTCGAAGCCAGGGTTGAAGGATTTTTCCAGACGTTTCGTTATAAGGCATCTAGGGCATCTGGTGACTTACGTTCCGGGTGATATTGAGCTTGCCAGAGAGTGGTATGGCGCAGGTGGTAAGGTCCATAGCTGCCTGATGTATACCTCCAATCTGTTTTCGGACCCCGGTGTTGGGGAAAGGATCACCGATTTCGTTGAAATTCAGGTGGGTAATTCTGCGGATCCCAGCAATAACCATCTTGAAGTGTTTGAAAAGCTGGCGAGTCTTCCGACCGATCATTTTCGCGTGATTGTGCCACTTTCTTACGGCAATCAGCAGCATGCCCGTCGGGTTATCAGCGAAGGTAAAAAGCTGTTTGGCGACCGCTTTGTGCCTCTCATCGATTTTTTGCCCTTAGCCCAGTATCAAGAGTTTCTGGCAACGATTGATGTGGCCATTTTCAATCATAATCGGCAGCAGGGACTCGGCAACCTGGTATCGCTCCTTGGCATGGGGAAAAAAGTGTATTTGCGGCGTGCTATATCAACTACCAGCTTGCTGGATTCGCTGAAAATTGAGTGGTTTGATGTTGAAAAAATCGATTTGTCTCCGATTCCCGAACATACGAAACAGGGCAATGTACAACGGGTCCGGGATGTTTTCTCAAAGCCCAACTTGATTGCACAGCTTGATGATCTTTTTGAGGGGTGAGTGATGGGTTATCTTTCTGAAAGTGCGCTTGAAGAGCTGAACTTCAAGAGCCTGGGGCAGGGTGTCAAGATAAGTGACAAGGCCAGTATATATAACGCGGAGCTGATGGAAATAGGCGACTTCTCCCGGGTTGATGATTTTTGCGTGTTGTCAGGCAAGATCGTTCTTGGCCGCTACTGCCACGTTGCGCCCATGTGTTTGATTGCCGGTGGACAAGCGGGTGTGGAGCTCAGAGACTTTTGTGGCTTGGCTTATGGCGTAAAGGTGTTAGCTCAGTCTGATGATTATTCCGGGGAAACGATGGTAAGCCCTTTGGTTCCGGCAAAGTACAAGCGCGAGCTGTTTGCTTCGGTTTTGCTGGAGCGGCAGGTCATCGTCGGAACAAACTCAGTCATACTGCCCGGCGTGACGGTGGCCGAAGGCGGCGCAATAGGTGCGATGACTCTGGTGGCAAAGAGCACCGAGCCCTGGGGGATATACGTTGGAACTCCGGCCCGGCGGTTGAAGGCGAGAAAGAAAAATCTGAACGAACTTGAAAACAGATTCTTACAGGAACAAGACGCGTGATTCCATTTAATCGCCCCCCAGTGACGGGAAACGAATTGCCTTTCATTGAAGAAGCGTTGAAGCAGGCAAAGCTCTCTGGCGACGGTCCATTCACTGAGCGTTGCCAACGGTGGTTTGAGCGTCAGTTGGGTTGTGAGCGAGCCTTTATGACCCCCTCCTGTACTCATGCCCTCGAAATGGCTGCGCTGCTGATCGACGTTAAGCCCGGCGACGAAGTCATCATGCCTAGCTACACCTTTGTCAGCACCGCCAATGCGTTTGTACTTCGTGGTGCGCGCATTGTTTTCGTGGACGTCCGTCCGGACACCATGAATATTGATGAAACTCTGATAGAGCAGGCGATCACCGAAAAGACCCGTGCCATTGTTCCGGTGCATTACGCCGGCGTCGGGTGCGACATGGACGTTATTATGGAGCTTGCCAATCGTCATGGGCTTTATGTGATTGAAGACGCCGCCCAAGGCATGATGGCCAAATATCATGGTCGTCCTTTGGGAGCGATCGGTCACATGGGTACGTTCAGCTTTCACGAGACGAAAAACTATACCAGTGGTGGTGAGGGCGGATTGCTCATCATCAACGATGCAAGCTTCGTAAAGCGGGCTGAAATCATTCGGGAAAAGGGTACGAACCGCAGTCAGTTTTTCCGCGGCATGGTTGACAAGTACAGCTGGGTTGGAATGGGTAGCAGCTATCTCCCTTCCGAGCTTCAGGCTGCCTATCTCTGGGGCCAGTTAAACTGTGCCGAGGAAATTCGTGACAATCGCCTGGCTATCTGGGAGCGGTATCATCAGGCTTTCGAGTCTCTGGTTGCAAGCGGCGCCGTTGACGGGCCTGTATTACCAGAGGCGACTGCGCACAACGCCCACATGTATTATCTGAAAGTTCGGGACCTGGAAGAGCGTACCACTCTGATTGATCACCTCAAGCAAGCCGGTGTTATGGCTGTATTTCACTATGTACCGTTACACTCCACGCCGTTTGGTCAGACTGTAGGGCGATTTTATGGCGAGGAGCGTTATACCACCAAGGAGAGCGAACGCCTGGTACGCCTACCGATCTGGTATGGCATGCCAAAGGAGCAGCAGGACCTGGTCATTGAGTCGCTACTGGCGTTCTTTGGCCAATGAGTGATTTTCTCGTTTCGGGCTCAACGTCCACAGGCCAGCGTACTTGTTAAAGGTCACTTGAGCATAAGTGACCGCCGTCAGATAACCAACGGCGCCATCAAGAAACCCGAACCGGATAAAATAAACCTGCACAAAGGTCATTAACCCCCTCAGGGTAGGGTAAATCATAGTGCGCGTTTTCTTGCCTTTCCTGTGTTTCTCCAGCGACCCCAGCCAGGCATATTTTGCGCTTTTCTCCAGTGAGTGGCCGAAGTCCCTGTGAGTGTAGTGAGTCAGGCGGCCACGCAAAGTTCTGGTTTTTCGCCCTTCTGGAATCAGGATCCGTTCGTGAACCAGAGCATCAGAGAAACATACGCCCTCCCGACGGAAAAGGCGCAACGGAGCCCTGCCACTGCGGCCAAAATCCAGTCGAGCGCCATAGATCGTGACGGCCCATGGGAGTTTGTAAGCATCTGCGTCGGGATCGGCAAGCCGGTGGTTTATTTCACGGGCCAGCTCCGGCGTGATGCGCTCATCCGCATCCAGTGACAGAACCCAGTCCCCCGTGGCTTTTTCCAATGCTCTCTGCTTCTGGACGCCAAAGCCGGGCCAGTCGGTGACCTCAACGATATCGGCATACTGTTTAGCGATTTCAACGGTTCTGTCTGTGCTTCCGCTATCGAGAACAATAATTTCGTCGGCAACCAGCCTGGCTGATTTCAGGCAGTCGGCAATGTGGTTTTCCTCGTTTTTCGTGATGATTGTGGCCGATACGGTTTTCGTTCTCTGCCGCACGTAAGAAGTGCTCAGCTCATTGAACAAAGCTGCCGCAACACCCGCAACAGACAGCAGGTAGAAAGTCAGGAACAGCGTTCGGTTAAAGGTCGCTTCGGTCAACCCGAAGAGCAGGTAGCCAACGCTGATCATTGAGCCTGATACCGCGAGATGCGCCGTGGCAGTGTGTGTGCTGAAAATGTGACGAGCGAAAATTGTCAAAGGTATGAAAATCAGGAATGCCCAGCTCAGGATGCCCGGTATGCCACTCGTCGCGGCAATGTTGAGTAAATCGTTGTGGGCGTGGCCGGTGCAGCAATCAATCAGCACGGCAGACGACTCCCCGGATGCGACAGCGGCCTCGATTTCACGCGAGTATCCGCCCAGGCCAACCCCGGTCCAGGGGTTGTCTGCGAACATACGCAAAGCCTGCCCCCAGACTTCCATCCGGATGGTGATGCCGGAATCCAGGGTGTCATTCTGCATAAACCCTTCAATCTGACCGGATACGCGGTCATTGGTGACAATGGCGGACACCAGTAATACAGGTATTGCAATCATGCTGACGATGCGCAGATTTCTGCTGAGCAGGGGCATCAGCAACAACAGAAATAAGGGCAGGGCAACCAGGTTACTCCGGGTTTGCGACAGCATGGCGATTGCTGCAGCTCCGATACCAATCAGGATAAAAATAAGGGCAAGAGGGCGCCTGTTGCTGCGGAAGAAAAACAGCCCGCCCGTGAGGGTGAGAAAGCTGCCCAGCAGCGCGATATTACCAAAATTGATTGGATTTATTCCGCCGCCGAAACGGTTGCTCAGAAGCGAGGCTACAGAACCCTGGCTAGCGATCAGCGCCGAGCCCAGCAAGGCAAAAATGGAGACAGCCAACAGGCCGGCTCCTGCAAATACTGTGTTTGCTCCGAGTCGGGCATAGCTCAAGGCGATAATCAGCGGCCAGAACAGAATAAATCGGGCATGGGTACCAAGCGTTTTGCCTCCCTCATAACTGAAGCCTTCAACCGCCCAGGAGTAAACGCTTACAAGTACGAAAAACCAGAAAGCAAAATGCAACAACCGCAGCTCTTTGGGTTTGTCCCATCCCGCTTGACAAAGGGATTTCTGATAGCTGATTACCAAACCGGTTATAGCCAGCAGTAGAGTGGCGGCGGCCAGCACACTGGACGACAGCAGTGCGCCCGCGATACCGATGACAAAAAGCAGGTGGACAGGCTTTTTGATCTGGTCGGTCATGTCAACACACCTTGTCCGGGTTGTAGGGGTTTTTTTCGCCGGGTGGCCGGTGTCGCATGCGTTTGTATTCCCACTGGTACTGCCCGGGAATATCCCGGATGCAGTGTTCGACAGACAGATTCAGAGCTGTTGTTGCTGCTACCGCGTCTTTATCGTCAAGGCCAGGCTCAGCTTCCCTTACGACAATCCGAAACCCGCGAGCGCTCTCCAGCCTTTCAGCGTAGGTAATCAGAACCTTGGCGCCGGTGCGCTGCATGAGCTTTGATACCAGAGTCATGGTTTTGACTTCCATGCCGAAAAACGGTGCAAAGGCGTTACCCTTGCCACGCGGGGACTGGTCGGGAAGAATGCCGGCAACACCGCCTTCCCGGAGAATGGAAGTCAGCCTTACAAGCCCTCGTCTGTCGCCCCGCACGAGCTCTGAGCCAAGCCTGCCTCGTACCCGGATCATATAGTCTTCGAATTCCGGCATGTTCGGTGGGCTGTAGAGTGCAGCCATTTTGTAGCGGGATGAGAAAAACAGCCCCGCCAGCTCCCAGTTTCCGAGATGGGGCGCGAGCAGAATCAAACCGCTGCCATCAGCCATGGCTTCTTCAATCAGCTCCAGCCCCTCGGTTTCTCGCACCAACCCAAGGCACTTTTCTACGGGCCATTCCCACATCAAGGGAACTTCCAGCATGGTCATCCCTGTATTTATCAAAGACTCTTTTGCCATAGCTGCGCGCGCGGGCTGCGAGAGCTCCGGGAAACAAATAGAGAGGTTGATGTCGGTAACCGCGCGAGGCTTGGCTGGCAGCTTCCACATAAGTAAGCCTACAAGCCTGCCAATCCTCTGGGCGTTTGCCAGAGAAAGGCAGCCGGCAATACGCAGAAGGCCTGCAACAAAAAAGTATTTCAACTTGCTCATTTTCGGCCGTACCGGTCTTCATATCTGACGATGTCATCCTCACCAAGATAAGAGCCCGACTGCACCTCGATCAGCTCCAGGTCGATAACTCCGGGATTTTCCAGAGAGTGCACCTGGCCTATCGGGATGTAGGTAGACTGGTTTTCGGTGACCAGATAGGTTTTTTCACCGTTGGTGACTCTTGCCGTGCCGCTGACGACAATCCAGTGTTCAGCGCGATGATGATGCATCTGCACGGAGAGCTTTGCGCCGGGCTTCACGGTGATTCGTTTCACCTGGTAGCGCGGGCCGCTGTCGATGGAGTCATAGATACCCCAGGGCCGGTAGACCTCACGGTGATTCATGTGCTCGTGCCGGCCATCACTGCGGATTTGCTCAACCACAGCCTTTACGTCCTGCACTTTGTCTTTATGGGCAACAAGGACGGCATCTTTCGTCTCGATGATGACGAGATCATCAACTCCAATAGTGGCAACGAGCCGGCTGTCCGCGCGAACAAGCGTGTCATGGGTTTGATGGGCAATTACGTCACCGCTGAGGCTGTTCCCGTTCGAGTCTTTGTCGCTGACATCCCAGAGCGCGGACCAGGATCCTATGTCGCTCCATCCGGCGTCCAGTGAGACAACCGCCGCATGATTGGTCTTCTCCATCACCGCATAGTCCACGGATTCGGAGGGGCATTTGGCAAACAGTTCCGAATTTACCCGGATAAAGTGCAGATCCGCGCTGGTATCCGTCATTGCTGCGCGGCAGGCAGACAGAATGTCCGGGCGGTGCAATTCCAGCTCTGTGAGATATTGTCGTGCACCGAACAGGAACATGCCGCTGTTCCAGAGATACTCTCCGGACTCAAGATAGGTTTCAGCGGTCTCGATATCGGGCTTTTCAACAAATCCATCAACCGAGAAGCAATCAGCCGCCAGTTCACTGCCGCGATGTATATAGCCGTATCCGGTTTCTGGCTGATGGGGAACGATACCGAAAGTGACAAGCTTGCCTTCTTTTGCCAGGGGTACGGCCTTGGCTACGCCTGTTTGGAACGCCTCGACATCTTTGATCAGGTGGTCGGCTGCAAGAACCAGCATAAGCGGGTCATCGCTGCCGGCGTTCTCACACAGCTGAAGAGCTGCCAGTGCGATGGCCGGTGCAGTATTGCGGCCGCAGGGTTCAAGAATAATGCAGCTGTCTTCATGGCCGGATTGCCGCATTTGTTCCGCAGCCAGGAATCGGTGCTCTTCATTGCAGATCAGGAGCGGTTGTTGGGCGTCCATTCCGTCAAGCCTGGCTACCGTCGATTGCAACATCGAGAGCGGGCCGTCTGTCAGTTTAAGAAACTGCTTCGGGTTCAGTTGTCGTGACAACGGCCAAAGTCGCGAGCCGGTACCGCCAGCCATAATGACGGGATGAATCATGAGCTTACTCCGGGCTTGATTGCGTTTATGAGAGCGTTCCAGAACACTGGATTCGAAGGTGAGATCTTAACATATGGGCTGAGCATCGACAGCGCTGTGGGCCCGATGCAAGCGTCATAATTGTTGCGAGGCTTCCCATGTCTGCTTTCTGTCACTGAGTTCCCATGCAATGCGTTTGTAGAAGCGCTGGGTTCGTCTCGCTATGTAGCGCTTTCGCCATGCCGGAATCGCTGCCAGCTTATTCTGAGCGCCGGGAGCTCCCAGTCCGTCGACCAGAAAAAGCTCTGGTTGGTTGTTGCGCTGGGCAATGACCAGATTGTGAGGCAGGAGATTGCGGGTCAATATCCCCGTGTTTTCGAGCCACTCACAGAAACGCTCCGAAGCAGCTTTTATGGGTGCGTCAAAACCCTGTTGCTTCAGGTAGCTCTCAAGCGTCTGGGCAGGATCGCCGTTATCGTCCAGAATAAGCTCGCTTTCATTTGCAGTACCGAGGGATGTTGGCGTTTCGCCATAGAATCGTGGGAGATGTTTCCAGACACGGGTTTCGTGGCCCTGTTTGATCAGCGATACTATTGCACTCTGTTGATGTGCACGCTGCTCCTGTGTGTTGTCGTTGATCCGGGATTTGCCCAGCAGTTTCTTGAGGGGCATCTGGCGCTGATACCGTGCTTCTATATTTTCAGGGCGAATCACTTTCAGACAGCGGCCAGGCCTGCCCGGGTGCAGGTAGCAATGGCGGTTGTAGCCCGAAGCAAAGGGCTTTTGGTCAGAAAGGTCTATCACGGCAGTGTTTTGTCTCTTCGGAGTTATAGACTGATTGCCGGGTTGAATCTCATCACTGGCAATTCGTTATGCTGGCAACTGGAGCCTGATGGTTATGAGCTTTTCTGAGGTGTCCAAGCTTTGTTTGGCGTTTGGCGATTGTAACACAGAGGGTTTTCGAACCCTCGAGGGCCCGGTCTGGGCTGCGCAGGTTGCAGATGCGCTGGGGTTTGAGCTAAAGAATTGCGGGCATACCATGAGTACCACCCGGGAACTGGTGCAGTATGCAGCAGCGTTTCCTCCATCGGATTATGCACTGGTGTTTGTCCAGTACGGGCTGGTGGATTCCTGGCTGACGTTTCGTGGAGCGCCTTATGTGCTTTATTACCCGGACAACCCGCGCCGGAAACTGGCAAGAAAACTGGTTAAAAAACTGAAGAAGTGGGCGCGTTCTTTACAGCTTCAGAAAAAGCTGGGGGCTGTCGAACAGGTACCTTTGGAAGAGTATATTGAAAATGTGCGGAAAGTCCTGAAGTCCGCCCCAGGCAGCCAGTTTGTTCTGGTGGCGACGGCTCCGAACCGCGACACATCCCGGAACCCGAGAATCCTGAAATACAACTCTGCTCTTTCAAAGCTTGCTGGTGAAGAACATAACGCAATCTATGCGGATGCCTGGGATGAGCTCTGGAATGATCTTGATGCCTGCTTGATGGATGATGGAACTCATTTTACATCTCAGGGGCACCGCGTTGTTGCCGATTGTGTTCAGAGGGCACTCAGGCCCGCGGGTTTGCCTTGAGAAGCTTGTAATAGAAAGCCTCTGTCCGTCTCGCCATAGCCTCCAGCGTCAGCTCCCGCGAAGCGCGCTCAAAACAAGTTTCCTGGCTTTTTTTCAGGCTTTCCGGATCAGCAAGTTGCGCTGACAACAGGGTTCGTAATGCGCTTGAGTCTGTTGCGCTTGCCAGGCTTTCGGCAGGAAGCATTTCAAGAGCACCGTTGACGGGGGTCGATAGCACGGGGCAGCATGCCAGCAAGGCTTCGACAAGTGTGTATGGAAAACCCTCGCGCTCGGAACTGATTACGCACACTGATGCCTGCTGAAGCCAGGCCGCAGGGTTATCTTCGTAGCCGGGCAGTTTTATAAAGCCTTCAACTCCCAGGCGCTGGACCTGCGCCCTCAGCTGTTCTGCCTCGGAGCCCTCGCCCAGAATATAGAGCGGCAGTTCAGGCTTGATTGTCGCCCACGCAGAAATCAGGTTGCCGAATTGCTTGACCGGCTCGAGGCGACCTATGGCCACTGCAAAGGCCTGGTTTCCAGGTACCGGGTGAGTTGTTCTGGCTCCCTTGTTCTGAGGCTTGATCCCATTGTGAATCAGGATTGAATTCTGGTGCGACAACGCCTTCAGGATCCCTTCGCTGACGGCAATCACACCATCAAGTTTGTCGAAATGCTTATGGCTGGATTTGGTGCCATGGACAGTGCCCACCGTTACGCTTCCCTGAGCACCCACCCCAGAGATCAGTGCAGCCGCCTTGCTGCCTTGAGCGTGGATTACATCGGGCGATAGCTTGCGAAGTATTCGCCTTAAACGCAGCTTCAGCAGGGGGTTCCGTCTTCCCCACTGAACCGGCAAAGGGTGGAAAGTGATTTCGTGTGAAAAGCGGTGCCGGTAATCCGGGTGTGCAAGAACGTGCAATTGGTGCCCGCAGCGTGCAAGTTCTTCCGCAAGGTCGGCGGTATGCTTCTCCATGCCACCCCAATTACTTCCTGGAGTGGCGATTAGTTGAGCAACGGTGAGGCGCTCTGGTGAACTCATGGAGAAGACGGCGTTTGGCCAAGAACTTTGCGGTAAACCTCCAGTGTCGACTCCGTTTGCGCCTGCAGACGAAACTTGAAGGGAATCTCGATATTCGGAGCGCTGCCGCTCAACAGCTTGAGTGCAACCTGGGCGAACTCACGGGTGTCATCGGGTGTTACCAGTCCGTCAGGGAAGCACGCCTGCAGTGTTTCTGCCGCGCCTCCTCGGTTAAAAGCAACGACGGGCGTTCCGGATGACAGCGCCTCGGTAACCGTGCGGCCGAAGGGCTCGGGTTTTGTTGACATGTGGCAAACCAGATCGGCGAACAAATAGAGTTCCGCCATGTCATCTCGCTGCCCGAGAAAGGTGACTTTGTCGGTGAGTCCGAGCTTTGCGCGGTGCTGTTCGAGTTCTCCAAGAAAATGCTCTTTGCCAGGCTCCGCACCGCCAACAATAATGCCGTGGCAGTCTGGCTTCTCACGGACGATTTCTTCCATTGCCTCAAGAAACTCCAGTTGGCCTTTCCAGCGGGAAATGCGCCCGGGCATCATAAGAATACGCTTGCCTTCAAGGTGCGGAAATTGAGAAAACAGGGCCTTTAGCCATGCGCCGCTTAACTCCCGGTGTTGAAAGTAATTCACATCAACCCCGCGCTGTATCACGGTCAGTTTATGCTCAGGGACCTTGAAGTTGTGTAGGACGTAGTTACGTACACAGTTGGAAACTGCGATAACGTGATCTGATTTTGCCATGATCGCGCTGTAGGGGTTCACGGAATACATTCCGTGGAAGCTTGAAACACGAGCGGGGCGTTGATGCTCTGGTAACCCTCTCAGCGCCAGATGTACGATCCATGCCGGCATGCGCGAGCGCACGTGGATGATATCTGGCCGCAGCTCCCGGATCAGCTTTCGCATGGGCCGGATTTGACCGAATGAGGCAAGTGATTTTCGGTGAATGGGCATCTGGATATGGGTTGAACCTTGCTCCTGAAGGCGTTGCGCCATAGGGCCACCGCTGGATACAACAAAGGACTCATGGCCTTGTCGCACCAGGTCAGACGCAAATTCCACAGTTCCTCGTTCTACACCGCCACTGTAAAGCGCTGGTAGTGCCTGAAGAATTCTCAAGCGTTCGTCCTCTTTTGTCCTTTTTGCTTCTTGCCAGTGGCCGGAGAAAACCAGCGCTGAATGATCCACTGTGCTGCCCGGTCTGCCTCCCAGAGAGGTTTCTCATGTCCGGTTTTGCCGCCCATTACCGTAGCATGATCGCTCCAGCGGGCTACATAGCCAGTTTCGACTAACCGTTGTACGCCACTGGCAACACGGCTGCCGGAACGCTCTGGTAACTGGAACAGCCCGGTGGGCACACCGGAGGTTGCAGCTTCGCACACCATGGACATGCTGTCTGGCGTTACCCAGATTGCCCTGGATGCAGCAACGCGATGGTTGAGCCAGTCTTCGTGGGTGTCGTCGGGATTTACCACCGTAATCCTGGGGCCTGAGAGTTCTTCAAGCCTTGCTCTGAGAGCTTCAGATGTTCTCCGTGAGCCGCTGATCGTCCAGCGCCATTGCGGATATTCGCCAATCAGATGGGTTACTTGCCCGAAAACAACGTCATCGTCCCATTCGAAATGCGGAGAAGGCCCGCCAAGTAACAGCAGCGCTTCCGGCTTGTCAGTAATTCTGGCAAGGGGCGTCACGGTGTTAATGACACCTTCTGTTATCAAAGTGCTCCGGTTCTGCCCAATCTCGTCATGGGCAGGAATAATGGAACCGTCGACCCATGAGCGAGGGAACCCGGGCTTCATGATAATCAGAGTTTTGGCATTCCTGAGCCGGCGCAATGAGAGAAGAAGTCTGTGAGTGCCCGAGCCGGCAGCGATAATCAGGTCTGGATTCGGGAGTGCTTTATCCAGTGCAGGTGGAATCGCCAGCAGCGCGCGCCAGACTGGAACGCTTATGTCATGAGCGTTGATCCAGAACAAACTCGCGCCGGCCTTGACCCGCAAGCGGTTGCCCAGACCTCTCAGTTGGTTGCGGTGCCCGGGTTTGTTGTCCGTGAGCAACCATATTACTGGTGCTGCTGATGCTTTATTTGTCGCCATAGAAACCCGGATCGTCCACGTTTGGCCGCGTTTTAAAGCGTCGGTGCATCCACAGATACTGGTCTGGGGCGCGTCGTATCTCCCGCTCAAGAATCTGGTTGATCATGGTTGCGTCCTGCAGGTCGTCACCGCTTGGAAAGGATTCCAGCGGAGGGTGAAAATAAATGTCGTAACCGGGCTTGTCTTCCCGGCGGAAGTGACTGAACGGAACCACCTTGCATTCACTGCGCGCCGCAATGCGTGACGTTGCGGTTATGGTGCCGGTCGGTATGCCAAAGAATGGCGCAAACACGATATCTTTGCGCCCATAGTCCTGATCTGTGGCATACCATACGGTACGATTCTTTTGCAGGCTTCGGAACAAGCCCCGAAGATCCCGGGCGCCAAGAACCTTTTCGTAGCGACGCTCCCGTGCCCGGGTCATGACAGCGTTCATAAGCGGGTTGTTATGGTCTCTCTGCATTACATCCGCTTCAATATACTCTGTCACCAGGCTGCCACCGAGATCCAGTGTGCTGTAGTGACCGCCCAGCAGCAGTACGCCCTTGCCTTCGGCCAATGCACTGTCGAGATGTTCTTTGCCGTGAACTTTCGTTATACCGGTAAGCTTCGCCGGGTTTCGGAACCATGCAATACCCAGTTCGATCAAGCCGATGCCGTTGGCGATAAAGGTATTTCGAACCAGCGCGGCCTGCTGTGCCTGATTGAACTCCGGGAAGCACAGCCGTATGTTGACTTCGGTTATGTGGCGGCGTCTGCTCGCAAAGCGCCAGGCCAGAATGCCGGCGCATTTGCCAAGCCACCATTGTAAACGGATGGGAAGCTGCGCCACACACCACATAACAACAATCCCGGCCCAGGTCGACCACCAGCGAGGGTGGCAATAGGCGGAGTAGTCTGTGTTGCGTGGTTGTTTGCGGTATTTCTTCTTCACTTGAAACATGTCCCGGGAAGTCAGTGGGTTGCTGGCCAGGCTATGGTGCCCGGCTGGGTCCGTCGGAAGCAAATCAACAGGCTTTGGGATATGATAGCGCACTGATTTGTCGGGAGTCCTGCGTGCTTCAATTTATCTATTCACAACTTATACGGCTGCTTCTTCCATTCATTCTTTTTCGGCTGTGGTGGCAAGGCCGGCAGGCCCCGGAGCTTCGCCGTAACTGGCAACAGCGCTTGGGCTTTGTACCCCGAGCTGGCGGCACTGTAGTCTGGGTGCATGCCGTGTCGGTTGGCGAAACCATCGCTGCGGCGCCCATGGTTCGGCGCCTGCTCGCTCGTAACCCCAGTATCACAATACTGATGACCGCCATGACGGATACCGGCCTGACACAGGCTATGAAAATGTTTGGTGATCAGGTTCAATACGCTTACGCCCCATACGATACCCCGGGTTCAATACGCCGTTTTCTGGATCGGGCCAACCCCCGGATTCTGGTCATCATGGAAACTGAAATCTGGCCGAATATGATCCGCCAGTGCCGTTCCCGGCGCGTGCCGGTTTTCCTGATCAATGCGCGGCTATCTGAGCGATCTGCCCGGGGGTATGAGCGAATCAAAGGCCTTGTTGCGCCGATTATGCGTAGTATCAGCTGGGTGGCGGCCCAGGCAGAAAAAGACGCGGAGCGGTTTCGACGGATTGGCGTTGCGGCATCCAAGGTTGCGGTAACCGGGAGTGTGAAGTTTGATGTGGACATCCCCGTAGCTGTGCGGCAGGCTTCGCTTGAACTTAAAGCATCGTTTCCCACACGCACGGTCTGGATTGCTGGCAGTACTCATGAGGGTGAGGACGCCCAGTTGCTGGCGGCGCACCGGCAGCTTTTGAACACCCATCCGGAAGCCCTGTTGATTCTGGTGCCTCGTCACCCTGAGCGCTTTGAATCGGTAACGGATAAAGTGCGTAAACAGGCGTTCTCGCTGGCTCGGCGGTCCCTTGGCGACGACCCGTCAGGTGCAGACGTTTATCTCGGGGACACCATGGGTGAGCTGATGATGCTTTACGGTGCCAGCGATGTAGCGTTTGTGGGTGGCTCGTTGATTGAGCGCGGTGGTCACAATCCTTTGGAACCAGCTGGCTGGGGGATCCCTGTCATTTCCGGGCCCTATGTTTTTAACTTCGAAACTATTTACCAGAGACTTCTTGATGACCGTGGCGTGACGATGGTCAATGATGCCGATGAGCTTTACCGTCATTTGACAGTTTTGTTCGACGATGCCGACGAGCGCCACGCCAGTGGTCAACGTGCATTCTCTGTGGTCGACAAAAACAAGGGTGCGCTGGACAGGGTGGTTGACGGGATTATCGAGCGGGTCTGATATCACTCAGCGCATTAATGCTTTCAGGGCAGGTTTCGGGTGAGGAGTCGTCCTCCCCACCCTTTTTCTGTCAGGCATTTATGCGTCTTGCCTGTGTAAATCAGCGGGAAGGATCTTCCAGAGTCTTTTTGTCGTTTGCCAGAGCTTCGATGCCGGGAGCGGTGGCGCTGATCCAGTTGTTCAGTTCAATAAGATCTCGCGGGCTGAGCGTGCCGGCAGCCTGTTTTAGCCGAAGCGTGTTGGTCACATAATCGTAACGGGCGTTTGCGTAATCATTCAGTGCCACGTAGTAGGCGCGCTCCGCATCCAGCACCTCGACGATGTTCCGGGTACCCACGTCATAACCTGCCCGGGTTGCATCCAGTGCACTGCGCCGGGAAACGATGGTTTGTTCCAGGGCTGATGCGGTTTCAACGTTATTATTAACGGTCAGAAACAGGCTGCGAGTCGTCACCCGCACGTCGCGGCGCACGGTGGTCAGGGTTTCTTCCGCGACGGTCACCTGTGATCGCTGCTGGCGAACGCCGGCCTGGGTCCCGCCGCCGGAATACAGCGGAATATTAAGGTTGAGTCCGATAACACCCTGGGTGCTGACGCCGTCGCGCTGAATGCTCGGAGGGCTCTGCTCTATCCCGTCAACATCAGATTTACCGTAAGAGGCGCTCAGATCCAATGTCGGATAGTGCCCGGCTTTGGCTACTTTCAGGCCGGACTCACTGGCACTCAGGTCGTAAATCGCGGACTGGATGGACCAGTTTTGTTCCAGGGCCGTCATTTCCCACGCGGTTGGATCCATAGGTTCAGGTTGGCCCAGTGGAAAGTTCTGACGCAGGTTCTCCAGATCCTCAGAATATTCGCCTGTAAACCGGGCCAACTGCTCCCGGGCAATGTTTGTCTGGTTTTCGGCGGCAATTCGCACACTTCGGCTATCGTCATAGCTGGCGCGGGCTTCATAGACTTCTGTAATGGCGATCAGGCCCACATCAAAGCGCTCTTGAGCCTGTTCATACTGGCGTCGGATTGCGGCTTCGCCTGCCCGGGCGGTCGTCACTGTGTCCTGCGCCCGCAGCACGTTAAAGTAAGCCGTTGCGACATCAAGAATCAGTTGTTGTTGCGCCAGGTTGTACTGTGCGCGAGCAGAATCTGTCTGGAACTGGCTGGCATCATACTGAAACCAGGCATTTGCGCGAAACAGTGGTTGCGTCAGCTGTACGCCATAGTTCAGCTCCCGGTAGCTGTTGTCCTGGGAGGCGCTGGGGCCGTCTGAGTCAATATGGCGGGCATCGCCGTAGGCGCCAATTTGCGGCAGCAGGGCGCTCCTGGTGACATCGCTGGCGGCTTGCTGTGATTCAAACCTGGCCTGAGCTGCCGCAATGCCGGAGTCGTAGGAGAGTGCTTTCTCATAGGTCTCTACCAGGTCCATGGAAAGGGCAGGTTGTGCTGCCAGGAGGCCCACAAGTGCGGAAAGCAGTCGTTTCTTCATTGTTACTCCTGAATTCATGTGCGCTTCTGCACCCTCCCGGGGCGCTGAAAAGGAATGCCGTATCGCTCCGGGTGAGATGGAGATGAGGCCATAGATGGCAAGGTTACACCAAGCCGACCGAAACGGGCCGCCTATTATGGACAATTATTGCTCTCAGCTCTACATTTGCAGATAGTAGATAATTAGCATCCTACTTAATAAAGCTTGCGCTTGCAATAAATGACTTCAAGCGGCTATCGTTCAAAATCCGATTTTAACCAGGACAAATAATGGCCGAGCCGTTTCAGTTTAAAGCCAACGACGTCACCATCGACAAACGCGAAACCGTCTTTCAGGGCTTTTTTCGCATGGATAAGCTGTGGCTGACACATCCGCGCTTTGATGGCAGGAGCATGCCCGGTTTTACTCGCGAACTCTTTATCCGTGGTGATGCGACCTGCGTGCTTCCCTATGACCCCGGTCGTGATGAGGTTGTCCTGCTTGAGCAGTTTCGTCTGGGTGCACTCGGTCGCGACCAGTCTCCATGGTTGCTGGAGCTGGTGGCAGGAATGAATGAAAACGGTGAAAGCAGTGAAGAGGTCGCCCAGCGAGAAGGCCAGGAAGAGGCGGGTCTTACCTTCAGCAAACTTGAAAAAATCTGTAATTACCTGGTTTCCCCGGGTGGCAGCACCGAGATGATCTACCTCTATTGTGGTCAGGTCAGCACAGAGGCAGCAGGAGGCCTCTATGGGCTTGAACATGAGCACGAAGATATTCGCGCCCACGTGGTTTCTGCAGACGACGCCATAGCCATGATCAGTGACGGCCGCATTAATAATGCGGCTGCAATCATTGCCATCCAATGGTTGCAGCTTAACCGGAACAGATTGCGTTCAGGGTGGCAGTAATGGGTGAGTGGACAATGAAACCCAAGCGCTATGTGCCGGATCTGCGCCAATTTGGGGCTTTGTGTGAGGGGAATTACCATCGCCTTCGCAGGCTGCGCCAGTTAAGGGTGGAAGATAAGCCTTTGTGCGAAATAGAACTGCACCGGGAAAACGAGTATTTGGGCCGAGTTCGAATTCAGGTGCTGCAAACCGCCCGGTTTACTGAAACCCTCCTGCTCGAACAGATTCACAACAGCGGTCGCTGGCTGAATAATCCGCAGATGACCGTTCGGGTCTACCACGATGCGGTTATGGCGGAGGTGATCAGCTGTTATCGTGATACTCAGATTGCACCGGTCAACGACTACCCGAATCGTTTTATGCACCACCCGGACGAAAAAGTTCAGGTGAACGGGTTCCTTGCCGACTGGCTTGAATACTGCCTGAAATTCGGCCACCTGCCTCTTGAGCATGCGGCATGGACGGCGGGAGAGGGTGCCGACTGAGATTGATTGTGCTTTGCGGGTAATAAGGTCGTATGCACTGAGGGGCGTGTTTGGCTGTTAAATAATGCAATATATTGCCCGGCGCCTCTTCAGAATGTGACGCCGGTTCCAGTGGCAGGTGATAAATCCGGAAGCTGACAACGTACACTTGTTTTGAAACCGTCGGAACTGGCTTGAAACAAAACCCCTTAAACAGTTCCTCAAGTGATTGCAGCGAGAAGACCAAGAGCATCATGACCTCAAAGGTAACCACCCGGCCGCTTCGGGTACTGCAGTTAACGGATCCGCACCTGATGGCCAGTGCCGATGGCGCGCTGCTGGGTGTAAATACCCGTGACAGCCTTGATGCCGTCATTGCCGAGGTGCTCAGATCCCACGGGCAGCCGGATCTGATCCTTGCCACCGGAGATCTTGCGCAGGATGGCTCGGAACAAGCCTATCGGGTTCTTGGTGGTCGTCTTGGTGCGTTCAGCTGTGATTCAGCATGGATCGCGGGTAATCACGATCATGCGACGCGCCTGAACACAGTTGCCGCGAGCTATGGCGCAAATCACCGTCATATTGTTCGAGGCGGCTGGCAATTTATTCTGCTGGACTCTTCCGTGCCCGGTAAAGTATTCGGAGAGCTTGTCGAAACCGAACTGGATTTTCTGGCAGATACGCTGGAGCAGCATCCGGATTTGCCAGCACTTGTCACATTGCATCACCACCCGGTGGATATTGGTGCTGAATGGATGAAAGAAATTGGTCTCAGGAATCGTGAGGACTTCTGGCAGGTGATCGATCGGTTCCCGCAGGTGAAAGTGGTGCTTTGGGGTCACATCCACCAGATCCATGAGCAGCAGAGAAAAGGCGTGCAGCTGCTGGCAACGCCTTCCACCTGTATTCAGTTCACTTCCGGTTCCCGTAAGTTCTCGGTAGAAGATCAGGCTCCGGGGTACCGCTGGTTCGAGTTTCAGGCCTCCGGCAATTTCAAGACGGAAGTTTGCCGGGCTCTGGATTTCGAGTTTGAGCTTGATCAGAACAGCTCCGGTTACTGAGCCGTTTCTGCAAGCTGGTTTTCCAAAACTTCATTGTCCGCAGTTTGGGCGCGCAGCTCACGTGCCGCCGCCACCATGGCTTTGAGTGCTGGAATCACTTCCTCCCAGCGTCGGGTTTTCAGGCCGCAATCCGGGTTGACCCATAAGCGCTCAAATGGAATCCGCTCCGCTGCTTTTTTCATCAGGTTTGTAACCTGCGCCGTTTGCGGAATGTTTGGCGAGTGGATGTCATAGACGCCCGGGCCGATATCGTTGGGGTACTCGAAACCCTTGAACGCATCAAGCAGCTCCATGGCCGAGCGTGACGTTTCGATGGTAATCACATCTGCATCCATACGAGCTATGGCGCCAATGATGTCATTGAACTCCGAGTAACACATATGAGTATGGATCTGGGTATCATCCTTCACGCCGTTGGCGCTGATGCGGAATGCCTCGATGGCCCACTCCAGATAGGTATTCCAATCTGATTGGCGCAAGGGAAGGCCTTCACGCAAGGCGGCCTCGTCAATCTGGATAATGCCCAAGCCGGCTTTTTCCAGCTCCTGCACTTCTTCACGTACGGCCAATGCCAGCTGCAGGCAGGTATCCTTGCGTGGCTGATCGTCGCGTACGAACGACCAGTTCAGGATGGTTACAGGGCCGGTGAGCATGCCCTTCATGGGCTTGTCCGTGAGTGACTGGGCGTATCTGGTCCAGTCTACGGTCATGGCGTTGGGGCGGGTGATGTCTCCAAACAGAATGGGTGGTTTCACGCATCTTGAACCATAGGATTGCACCCAGCCAAAGCGGCTGAAAACATAGCCCTCAAGCTGTTCGCCAAAATACTCCACCATGTCGTTGCGTTCGGCTTCGCCGTGAACCAGTACATCCAGGCCAAGTGCCTCCTGTTGCTCAACGCAGTACGCAATTTCTTCATGAATCCGCGCGGTATAGTCCTGCTGGCTCAGGTTGCCCAGGCGGAACTCTTTTCGCACTTCCCGGATTTCCGGCGTTTGCGGGAAGGAACCAATAGTCGTGGTTGGGTAGGGTGGCAGGTGGAATCGCTCCTGCTGCAGCCGGGCCCGGGTGCTGAACGGGCTCTTGCGTTGACCATGCTCCGAAGTAATGGCCGACAGAGCCTGGGTGACCGCCGGGTTGTGGACCCGTGCGGACTGGCGCCGGCCTTCGATGGCTTTGTAGTTGGCAGCGAGTTCTTCGGCTACGGCTTTTCGGCCTTCGTCCAGCGCCTTTGCCAGTATGCTCAATTCCTGTAGCTTCTGCCGTGCAAACGCCAGCCAGTTGCGGATTTCAGAATCCAGCGTCGTCTCACTCTCCAGATCGACGGGCACATGTAAAAGAGAACATGAGGGAGCGAGCCAAAGGCGCTCGGCCAGCTTTTCTTTCAGTGGCTCAAGCACGTCCAGTATGGCGCTCAGATCCGCTTTCCAGATATTACGACCATTGATAACACCGAGAGACAGCACCTTGTGGGCCGGCAGCCAGTCGGCCAGGCGGGATACTTCGCCCTGAGCGCTGATGGCATCCAGATGAATGCCTGCCACGGGCAGTTCGCAGGCAAGCTGAAGGTTTTCTCTTAGTTCCCCGAAATAGGTAGTCAGTAGCAACTTCACTGGCGCTGTTTTCAGCTCGTGATAGGCAAGAATAAAGGCGTGCTTCCAGTCGGCATTCAACTCGGTAACCAGTGCCGGCTCGTCAATTTGCACCCATTCAACACCCGCTTCGGCAAGCTTTGTCAGTAGCTCAGTGTAGACAGGCAGCAGTTTATTCAGCAGTTTCAGGCGATCGGATTCATCTTTGGTCTTGCCCAGCCAGAGATAGGTAACCGGGCCGATGATGACGGGCTTGGCGTTTACACCTTGTGTGCGGGCTTCAGCCAGTTGCTCCAGAATGCGATCAGCGTTCAGGCTGAAACTCGTGTCGGCACTGAATTCCGGCACAATGTAGTGATAGTTGGTGTCGAACCATTTGGTCATCTCCCCCGCATGTACACTGCAGCAGGCACTGTCGCTGGGGGAGCGGCCTCGTGCTACACGGAAATACTCGTCCAGCGGCGAACCTTGCTGGGCGAGTGCCCGCCCAGGCAAATTGCCAAGTGTGGCGCTCATATCCAGCACCTGATCGTACAGCGAAAAATCGCCCACCGGCGCCAGGGAAAGGCCTGCCTGCTCTTGCCAGTTCTGCGCACGCAAATCAACGGCCGTTTCCTGCAGGGCGTGTTCGCTGGAGGTGCCGTGCCAAAGCGCTTCCAGAGCAAATTTAAGTTCTCGGCGGGGGCCGATGCGCGGGTAGCCAAGGTTATGGGTGGTGGTCATCCGGAACTCCAGTTTTTGTATAGGGTAGGTCGTTAATAGAAGTTGCCACATTAGCGTTCCGGGCTGATGAAAAATAATGGTATTATTTCAGGGTTCCATTAATTCTATTCATGGATTGCTGATGATTGAGCGTAGCCACCTGGAAGTGCTCCGGGCTGTTGAAACAGAAGGTTCCCTGACGGCAGCGGCCACCCGCCTTCACTTGACGCAGTCAGCGCTCAGCCACTCAGTTCGCAAACTTGAGCAGCAGCTGGGAGCGTCCCTCTGGTCAAGAGAAGGGCGCCAGCTTCGGTTGACTCAGGCAGGCAGCCATCTGCTGGCGCTGGCGAATCGCCTTTTGCCTCAGTTTGAACATGCGGAAATGCTTATCGGTCAATTCGCCAGAGGGCAAGCCGGCACCCTGCGCATCGGAATGGAATGCCACCCCTGTTATCAATGGTTGTTGAAGGTTGTTGGCCCTTATCTCGAGCAGTGGCCCTCGGTGGATGTGGATGTAAAACAGAAATTCCAGTTCGGCGGCATTGGCGCGCTGTTCGGCCATGATATCGATATGCTGGTAACGCCCGATCCGCTACACAGGCCGGGCCTGGTGTTTGAACCCGTTTTTGATTACGAACAGGTGCTGGTAGTTGCAGCCAACCACCGCCTGGCAGACAAGCCCTGGGCCGAGGCGGCGGATCTGGAACCGGAAACCCTGATTACCTATCCTGTGGCAATTGAGCGACTGGATGTATTCAATTATTTACTGGTTCCTGCAAACATGCGCCCGGCCCGCCACAAAACCATTGAGACCACCGATATCATGCTGCAAATGGTCGCGGCAGGCCGTGGGGTGGCTGCCTTACCCCGCTGGTTAGTGAAGGAATACAGCGATCGCCTGGCTATTGTTCCGGTGAAGCTTGGGGAAAAGGGCATCTCCAAACAGATCTTCCTCGGCTGCCGCGAGCGCGACGTAGGGGTGCAATACATGGATTCGTTCATGAAGCTGGCACGAGAGGTTCGCTGGCGCTGACGTTTCGGTTACACTGCGCAAAAATCTGCCAGGAATTACCCTTATGAGCGAAACACCTCCCGATCTGAAATACATTGAAACCCACCAGTGGGTGCGCATAGATGCTGACGGCACCGCCACCGTTGGTATTACCGATTTCGCTCAGGAACAGCTGGGCGACGTGGTGTATATCGGTGTTCCCGAGGTCGGTGAAACGGTCACCGGTGGCGAGGAAGCCGGCGTAGCCGAATCCGTAAAGTCCGCATCCGATGTCTTCAGCCCGGTAACCGGTGAAGTCATTGAAATAAACGAATCTCTGGAAGATGAGCCTGAAAAGGTCAACGAAGACCCCTACGGCGATGGCTGGATGTTCAAAGTAAAGCTTGCCGACAAAGGCGAGTTGGACGGGCTGATGGATGCTGATGCATACGCGGAGCATTTAGCGGGCGCCGAATAAATCGAGTAGAAACCGTCGGGCAAGGCTTTCCAAAACACGCTGTGAATACGTCCGTGTACGCTTGGCTCCGCCATCCCTGGCTCCGCACAGTTTTGGAAAGCCTTGCCCGACGGTTCCCCCGAGCTTGGGTGCGCGGGCCTGTGCTTTATGTATAATTCCCACCCTGAATTTATTCCCCTAGGTGGTTTTCATGAATTTCCCGGTTTTATATTTACGCAAAGGCGCGGAACGCAGGCTGCGGGCTGGCCACCTGTGGGTTTACAGCAATGAAGTCGATATCCAGAGGTCACCGCTGACACAGTTTGAAGCGGGTTCTCAGGCGGAGTTGCGGGCATCCAATGACAAACCGCTGGGGGTGGTTTTCGTGAATCCTCATGCCCTCATCTGCGGCCGCCTGATCAGCCGTGATGCCGCACAAGGCATGACGCCGAATCGGCTGGCGCAGCGTATGGAAACGGCATTGATGTTGCGGGAAAGGCTATTCGATAAGCCCTTCTATCGCTGGGTGTTCGGCGACAGCGATGGGCTTTCCGGGCTGGTGGTGGATCGGTTTGGCGATACCGTAGTGGTGCAGATTTCCACCGCCGGCATGGAACAGATGAAAGAATCCATCGTCCGGGCAGTGCAGCGCTTGGCACACCCGAAAGCCATTATTCTCAAGAACGATGGCAAAATGCGCAGTGTTGAGGGGCTGAACACCTATATTGAACAGGCCCATGGCCCGGAAGCGACTCTGCTGGAGGTTGAGGAAAACGGTGTTCGCTTTGAGGTGCCGCTGGAGGGTGGCCAGAAAACCGGATGGTTCTATGACCACCGAATGAACCGCCAGCGCCTGCAAGCCTATGCGCCGGGGAAACGGGTGCTGGATGTGTTCAGTTACGTAGGGGGTTGGGGTATTCAGGCCGCGTGTGCCGGTGCAACTCAGGTTACCTGCGTTGACAGCTCCGCAGGAGCCATTGATTCCGTGCATCACAATGCCAAACTCAACGGTCTGGACAATGTGGAAACCATTGAGGGTGACGCATTCGACGCGTTGAAGGCGCTGGCGGACGAGAAAGAAAAGTACGATATCGTTGTGCTGGATCCACCTGCCCTTATTCCCCGCCGCCGGGATCAGAAAGCCGGCGAACAGGCATATGCGCGCCTGAATCAGCTTGGGTTGCGATTGCTGGAACGGGACGGGTTGTTGGTTTCAGCCTCATGTTCCATGCACCTCTCTCAAGAGAAGCTGGTTGATATTATCCGCGGCAGCGGCCGTAAGATTGACCGCTTCGTGCAACTGCTGGAGCAGGGGCATCAGGCGCCGGATCACCCGATCATTCCGGGAATTCCCGAGACAGACTACATCAAATCCTGCTTTGTGCGCTCACTGACCGGCTTCATGTAAAAACGAGCGGACCTCGGAAGCGGGATCCGTTCGTTTTCAGCGCGCATTACCCGCGAAGTGTAATAACGCTCCATCCCTGACTTCTGGCGTACTTTTCCAGCTTCGGATCCGGATCAACCGCAATCGGATTGGCCACTTTTTCCAGCAGTGGCAAATCATTGTGTGAGTCGCTGTAGAACCAGGCACCCTCCAGGCTTTCGCCATGAGCCGCCAGCCAGTCGTTCAGTCGGGCGACCTTGCCTTCCTGAAAGCTGGGTATGCCGGCAATCTCACCGGTATAGCGACTGTTGATCATCTCGGGCTCAGTGGCAATCAGGTGCTCAATGCCCAGGAGTTCAGCGATAGGTTCGGTCACAAAACGGTTAGTGGCTGTAATGATCATCAGGGTGTGGTTGCGCTTACGGTGACTTTCAAGAAGTTCATCGGCTTTCTGTAGCAGCATGGGTTGCACTTTCTTGTTCATGAATATGGCTCGCCACTCCAGCAGCTCATCCATGTTATGAACCGACAGGGGCTGAAGTGCAAACTTGAGATAGTTCAGTATATCCATCTCACCATTCAGGTATTCTTGGTAGAAACGATCGTTGGTTTTGCGGTAGGTTTCGGCATCAACGATACCTTCCTCCACAAGAAACTCGCCCCAGGCGTGGTCACTGTCACCGGCGAGCAGGGTATTGTCGAGATCAAAAATTGCGAGCGTCAAGCGTTTACCTCCAGGGGCACAGGACTTCGGGAAGGGCAGTATCCTACCATGAGTGTCTGCGCACAGCTGCGTTTGCTGAAGTCTTGGGATTCTGTAAGAATGAGAGCAACTTGGATAAATCCGACCGGTAAATAACTGACCGGTCTGCCGACTTTATTAAGAGGACTGTGCCGTGATCGATTCAGACGGTTTCAGACCCAACGTCGGAATCATTCTGGCCAACCACCGGGGAGAAGTTCTCTGGGCAAGGCGAATAGGGCAAGACTCCTGGCAGTTTCCCCAAGGCGGTATCAATATTGAAGAATCGCCGGAAGATGCGCTGTATCGGGAACTTGGAGAGGAAGTTGGCCTGGGCGCCCATGATGTTGAAATCATCAGTTGTACCCGGGGCTGGCTGAGATACCGCCTTCCCCGAAGGATGGTACGGCACAACTCGCACCCCGTCTGTGTGGGCCAAAAACAGAAATGGTTCCTGCTGAGGATGTTATCGCCGGACGCACAAGTACGCGTTGACGGCACGGATTCACCGGAGTTCGATGGTTGGCAGTGGGTAAGCTACTGGTATCCGTTGGGTCAGGTGGTTTCCTTCAAGCGTGAAGTGTATCGACGTGCGCTGAGAGAGCTTGCGCCAAGGCTGTTCTACAACATGGAGCAGTGGCACCGGAGCGAGCATAACCGGCGTTTAAAGGAACAGGCGAAATGACGGACTGACACCCCCATGCTGAGCATTCTGCGAAGTCTTGTACAAGAGGTAAACAGTGCCCGGGATCTTCAAGAGGCACTGGGTATCATCGTATCGCGTGTGCAGAAAGCCATGGGAACCGAAGTCTGTTCGGTTTATCTTCTGGATCCGGCCTCCAATCGCTATATTCTGATGGCAACCGAGGGGCTTTACCTCAAAGCAGTCGGTAAGGTGAGCCTTGCGCACTCAGAAGGGCTTGTCGGCCTTGTGGGGTCCCGGGAAGAGCCTATAAACCTCGAAGACGCACCGTCCCACCCCCGCTATCGTTACTTTCCTGAAACCGGCGAAGAGCGCTTCCGCTCGTTCCTCGGGGTTCCCATTATTCACCATCGCCGTGTGCTCGGTGTTCTCGTGGTTCAGCAGCGGGAGAGTTCCCGGTGCTTTGACGAAGGGGAAGAGGCGTTTCTGGTCACGGTTTCCGCCCAGCTTGCCGGTGTTATTGCGCACAGTGAAGCGACCGGCGCTATCAGTGGTCTTTCTCTGACTGGAGAGGAAGCACGTGACGTCAGCTTCAACGGTGTTCCGGGCGCGCCAGGTGTGGCTATCGGTCATGGTGTTGTGGTCTATCCGGCCGCCGATCTGGACGTGGTTCCCGATAGACCGGCAGAAAACATCGAGCAGGAACTTGAGTTGTTCCGGTCCGCGGTGCAAGCAGTCTGCGAAGACATCGAACAGGTTGCAAAACGGCTGACATCAAGGCTTCGGCCGGAAGAACTGGCCCTTTTTGATGTGTATCTCCGCATGCTGGGTGACGAAGCATTGCCCGGAGAGGTCAATAACAGAATCCGGGAGGGAATCTGGGCCCAGGGCGCGCTCAAACAGGTGGTTCAGCACTATGTCCGCCATTTTGAAATGATGGACGACCACTATCTGCAGGAAAGAGCGGTGGATATCCGCGATCTCGGTCGTCGCCTGCTGTCCTATCTTCAGGAAGGCGAGCAGAAGGATCTGAACTATCCCGAACGCACGGTTCTGGTCAGCGAGGAGCTGACCCCTGCCATGCTCGGGGAAGTGCCCCGGGGGCAGTTGGTCGGCCTTGTGTCGGTCAAGGGTTCCAGTAACTCTCATGTTGCGATTCTTGCCCGGGCAATGGGTGTGCCTACCGTTATGGGGCTGGTGGATATTCCGGTTAATCAGCTTGATGGTAAGGAGTTGATCGTTGATGGTTTCGAGGGGCAGATTTTCGCATCGCCCTCGGTCGACCTCCGGACATTTTTCCAGCAAATCTGTGACGAAGAGGATGAAATTGATCGCGGACTGGAGGCGCTCCGTGACAAGCCATGCATAACAACGGATGGCCACCGGGTTCCTCTGCTGGTCAATACCGGGCTCATGACCGATGTGGTGCGTTCCCTGTCTCATGGGGCTGAGGGTATAGGGTTATACCGTACCGAAGTGCCATTTATGATCAAGGACCGCTTTCCATCGGAGCAGGAGCAGCGGCAGTATTACCGCGAACAGCTGGAAGCATTTGCGCCTAACCCTGTGACCATGCGTACCCTGGATATCGGTGGCGACAAGGCGCTGACGTATTTTCCGATTGAGGAAGAAAACCCGTTCCTGGGCTGGCGGGGCATCCGGGTCACGCTGGATCACCCTGAAATCTTTCTGGTACAGGTGAGGGCCATGCTCAAGGCGAGCGAAGGCCTGAACAACCTCCAGATCATGTTGCCGATGATCAGTAACATTTCTGAAGTTGAGGAATCTTTGCATCTTATTTACCGGGTTTACCATGAGGTGCGGGAAGAAGGTTTCGACATCCACATGCCCAAGGTGGGTGTCATGGTGGAAATACCGGCCGCGGTCTACCAGATTCGCGAGCTGGCCGATCGTGTCGATTTTCTCTCGGTTGGCTCCAACGATCTGACCCAGTATCTGCTTGCGGTAGATCGTAATAACCCTCGTGTTGCCCAGCTGTATCATTCGTATCACCCGGCGGTGTTGCAGGCGCTGGTGAGGATTGCGCAGGATGCTCATTCGGTTGGCAAACCGGTGGGTATCTGTGGTGAGCTGGCAGGTGACCCGGGTGGCGCCGTGCTGCTCATGGCCATGGGCTACGACTCACTGTCGATGAACGCGGCCAGTTTGCCAAAGGTGAAATCGGTTATTCGCAGCGTCAGCCGGGAATGGGCGGTGAAACTTCTTAAAGATGTGCTGTTGCTGGATTCGCCCCACGTTATCAAAAGCTGCGTAGAGCTTGCGTTACGCAATGCTGGCTTTGGGCGCTATCTCCGGCCTGGTAAATCCACATCCGCGGCTCTGGCCGAACAGGCAGCTTCCTGAAAATGCCATACCGGGTAGCTTTCAAATCTAGGGTGCGAACTCTAAACCCGGTTGCTATTTTATTATTATGTGCAGTCGAGTCGCTTCGTTAAGGCTGTTTACCCGGAAAAGGAAAAATTATGACAACGCCAACCGGTCTGAAACCCGCTCCACGCATCGGGCTTGCGCTTGGTGGCGGTGGTCCTTTGGGTGGAATTTACGAAATTGGCGCACTCCGGGCGCTGGATGAGGCGCTGGATGGGTTGGATTTCAATAATCTTGATGTCTATGTGGGTGTTAACGCCGGCTCATTTGTAGCAGCCAATCTCGCTAACCAGATGACCACAGCGCAGTTGTGCCGGATCTTTGTCCGGAATGAGGCCGAGGTTCATCCTTTTCACCCAGACGTCTTTTTCCGCCCGGCGCTGAAGGAAATGGGGAGCCGGTTACTGGCAATGCCCGGGCTGTTTTCCACTGCCTTGCGTCGTTTTATCAACAACCCATACGATCAGAGCTTACTCGAAGCCCTGACTCTGATGGCACAAGCGGTTCCCGCCGGGCTTTTCGATAATGAAGGGCTGCATGAATATCTGAAGCGCGCATTTTCCATGCTGGGGCGCTCAAATGATTTTCGACAGTTGAAGCACAGTCTCTACATTGTTGCTGCCGATGTTGAAAGCACTGAAGCCGTATGTTTCGGTGCTCCGGGATTTGACCATGTGCCGATTTCCAGAGCCATCCAGGCGAGCACGGCGTCGCCCGGTCTTTACGTACCTGTTGAGATAGACGGCCGGTATTATGTGGACGGAACACTGCGTAAAGGCCTGCATGCGTCGGTAGCGTTTGAGGACGGCGCGGATCTGGTTTTCGCTGTAAACCCCCAGGTCCCGATCGACGCCAGCGCGGCGGTTCGCGCGGGAACCATGTCTCCAGGGGAACTGACCCGTTCGGGTATGCCAAATCTTTTGTCACAGATGTTCCGGACCATGGTTTACTCACGAATGAAGTCTGGAATGGCGCACTACGCGACGGATTATCCCGATAAAGACATTTTGTTGTTTGAACCTACCAGAGACGACGCAAAGCTGTTTTTCTCTAACGTGTTCAGCTTTCAGTCACGCAGGATGGTGTGCGAGCATGCTTATCAAATGACGCGACGGGATCTTCTGAACCGGGCCGACGAGCTGGAACCAAAGCTGGCTAAATATGGCATTACGTTGCGCCGGGACAGACTGGAGGACGAGCAGCGTACCATCAGCACCAGTCTTTATGGCGAAATGTTACCGCTGTATGTAGCCAAGAGCAGACAGAAAAAGGCAGCAGGGAAGGGCAGGCTGGTGACCGGGCTGGAAAACGTCACCCAGCTGTTTTCAAAAGCAGAATAAACAACCGGAACAGAGATATGTGATACCTCTGGTCCGGTTGTCCTGATCCCGCGGTTGCGGGTCAGAGGATGTAGCGGCTTAAATCCTCGTCTTCCGACAGCTCTCCAAGCTTTTCATTGACGTAATCCGCAGTAACTTCAAACACTTCCGTTACGCCATCTCCTGCGTCGAAAGACAGGCTTTCCAGCAGTCGCTCCAATACCGTATGAAGGCGCCGCGCACCGATGTTTTCGGTGGTTTCGTTTACCTTCCAGGAAATCTCTGCGATGCGTGCGATGGCATCTTCGCTGAATGTCAGTTTCACGCCTTCGGTGGCCATCAGAGCTTCGTACTGCTGAACCAGTGAGGCATCTGGTTCTGTAAGGATACGCTTGAAGTCGTCGGGGCTGAGGGCCTGCAGTTCGACACGGATTGGCAGGCGGCCCTGCAGCTCCGGAATAAGATCCGATGGCTTGGCCAGGTGGAAGGCGCCGGAGGCAATGAACAGGATGTGATCTGTGCGTACCGAGCCGTATTTTGTGCTCACGGTACTGCCCTCAATCAAGGGTAGAAGATCCCGTTGAACCCCTTCACGGGAAACATCCGATGAAGTGTTCTCCGAGCGCTTGGCAACCTTGTCAATTTCATCAAGAAACACAATGCCATTTTGCTCCACTGCAAGTATGGCTTTCTGTTTGATTGATTCTTCATTGACCAGCTTGGCCGCTTCCTCTTCCTTCACCCGCTTGAGGGCTTCGGATACTTTCATTTTCCTCGGCTTGGATTTTTCAGAAGCCATGTTGGAGAACATGCTCTGCAGCTGGTTGGTCATCTCCTCCATCCCGGGAGGCGCCATGATCTCAACGCCGGCGCCGGCGTTCCGCAGGTCAATCTCGATTTCCTTGTCGTCCAGTTCACCTTCCCGCAGCTTTTTCCGGAACAGCTGGCGAGTGGAGGAGTCTTCGGAAGACTTCTGGCTGTCCTCATTAAAACTCCGGGGTGGCGGGATCAGGGCGTCCAGAATGCGGTCTTCAGCGGCATCCAGAGCTCTTTCTTCGTGGAGTTTCATTTCCTTCACCCGCAACATTTTCACGGCCATATCTGCCAGATCACGAATGATGGATTCCACATCACGCCCAACGTAGCCCACTTCAGTAAACTTTGTGGCTTCTACTTTGAGGAAAGGTGCATCGGCAAGCCTGGCCAGACGGCGGGCAATTTCGGTTTTACCCACGCCTGTCGGGCCAATCATCAGGATGTTCTTGGGCGTGACCTCGTCGCGAAGGGTGCTGTCCAGTTGCATCCGGCGCCAGCGGTTTCTGAGGGCAATCGCCACAGCCCGCTTGGCCTCTTGCTGACCCACGATGTGTTTATTGAGCTCGTGAACAATCTCACGGGGAGTCATTGCAGACATGGTTACTCCGGGTCGGTCGTTTTGGAGGGCGCTTCTTTGGAAAGCAGTTCGATCGTGCGATTATGATTCGTGTAAATGCAGATATCCGCTGCTATCTCCAGACCTTTCTCCACAATGTCGTGGGCGGAAAGCTCGGTGTTTTCAAGCAGCGCGCGGGCGGACGCTTGAGCGAACGGACCGCCGGAACCAATAGCAATCAACCCGTGCTCGGGCTCAATAACATCACCATTTCCGGTGATGATCAGGGACGCTGTTTTATCCGCCACAGCAAGAAGCGCTTCCAGCTTGCGCAAGGCTCTGTCTGTGCGCCAGTCTTTGGCGAGTTCAACGGCTGCTCTTGTGAGATTTCCGTTGTGCTTCTCAAGCTGGGCCTCGAATCGTTCGAATAGAGTAAAAGCATCCGCAGTACCACCTGCAAAACCCGCGATAACTTGCCCGTTATATAGACGGCGGACCTTGCGGGCGTTGCCCTTCATCATGGTATTCCCCAGAGAAACCTGGCCGTCGCCACCCATGGCAACTTCGTCATCGCGTCTGACGGAAAGTATGGTAGTCATTAGGGCTCCAATTGCATGATAAAAATCGGTATTGGCAAGTTATGGAGGCAGCCAGGGATAATTCAAGTGGCTGGGAGGAGGAGGCTATGGGGCAGAGCTTTCCAAAACACGCTGTGAATACTTCCCTGTACGCTCGGCTCCGCCATCCATGGCTCCGCACGGTTTTGGAAAGCTCTGCCCCATAGCCTCCAGTAGCCTGCGGAAACGGTTAACCCTGTTTAGGGATCTTCCGGATAAGCGGCTGAATGTTAATCGACACCAGCTTGTCGATCGCCGAGCTCATCTGGCTGCGGGACGTGAATGGACCAACGTTCACCCGGTACCAGACCGAGCCGCTATCCAGCTCTATACGTTGCACCACGGCCCGGAGTCCCTGGAAGGCAATCTGCGCGCGCTGGCGCTCGGCGTCTTCCTTGCTGCGGAACGAGCCGGACTGCACCAGGTAGTCGAAATCCTGTTTGGCCGGGCCCGGGGTGTATGCATCGACTTTCGGAGGTATAACTTCCGATTCGGGAAGCATTTCGTAAAACCGGAAGCCCGGCTTTTTCTCGACCTGCTTGGTGGTTTTCCCCGACGGTTGCTGCACCGGCTTTTCGATCACAGACTGCTGTTGCGGCCCCTCGCTGGGTGGTACGGTATTCAGATAGACAATAAACCCGATAAAACCGCCGACCGTAGCCAGTGACAAAATCCACTTCAAGGATAGCCCTCCGTGCTGGGAGCGAGCCGGTGCTGCCGGCTTCGTGCGTTTTTTATGGCCGCGCGCAGGCCCGGCAGGCTTTTTCTTTGCAGTAGTTGAAGGCGAGCCTGATCGGTTTTTGCGAGCGTAGTCTCGGGGCATTGTTCTTACTTACATCTCTTCCGGGGCGCTGACACTCAGCAGGTCGAGCCCGTTAGCGATTACCTGGCGCACGGCGAGGTAGAGGCTCAAGCGGGCATCACGTAATGCTGTGTCTTCAATCAGCACTTTATGGGCGTTGTAATAGGTGTGGAACTGTCCTGCCAGATCCCTCAGATAGTGCGTGAGGTGGTGTGGTTCGCGCTGGGCTGCGGAGTTGGCAAGCAGCTCCGGATACTTTGCCAGTTGATTCGCCAGCTCTTTCTCTTCATCCAGAGTGAGTACAGAAAGATCGCCTACGCATTCGTTGAATCCCCGCTCAACGCCTTCACTGGCCAGTTTTCGCAACACACTGCAGATGCGCGCATGGGCATACTGAATGTAGTACACCGGGTTTTCATTGGTCTGGGAGCGGGCAAGGTCGATATCAAAGGTCAACTGGGAGTCGACTCGCCGTGCCGCAAGGAAGAAACGGGTGGCGTCCCGGCCTACTTCATCAATCAGATCGCGAATGGTGACGTAGCTACCGGCGCGCTTGGATATTTTTACTTCCTGGCCGGAGCGGGTGACCATGACCATCTGGTGTAGCACGTAATCTGGCCATCCCTTAGGGATGCCCGCTTTCAGGGCCTGTAATCCTGCGCGAACCCGGGTCACTGTGGAGTGATGGTCGGCACCCTGTTCGTTAATCACGGTGGTGTATCCGCGTTGCCATTTATCCAGGTGGTACGCGACGTCTGGCAGAAAATAGGTGTAGCCGCCGTCTTTCTTACGCATCACCCGGTCTTTATCGTCGCCGAATTCTGTGGTTTTCAGCCACAGAGCTCCGCCGTCTTCATAGGTATAGCCATTGTCTTGCAGGCGCTTGACGGTGGCTTCTACCTTGCCGTCCTGGTAGAGGGATGACTCCAGGAAGTACACATCAAACTCAACACCAAACGCCTTCAGGTCCAGGTCTTGCTCCCGGCGCAGGTACGCGACGGCAAACTCCTGAATGGCTTTGCGATCTTCCGGATCTGCGCTGGCGGTCACTTCGCGATCATCGGCGGTGACGGTGTCACCGGCTAGATACGCTGCGGCAACATCGGTAATGTAATCACCGCGGTAGCCGTCTTCCGGCCAACTGTCGTCCTCAGGTGTCAGCCCCTTGACGCGAGCTTGCACTGAGAGTGCCAGGTTGTTGATCTGCGCACCGGCATCGTTGTAGTAAAACTCGCGGGTAACGTCATAGCCGTTGGCTTCCAGCAACCGGCAAAGGCAATCGCCAATTGCCGCGCCCCGGCCATGGCCCACATGCAGCGGGCCGGTCGGGTTGGCAGAGACAAATTCCACCTGAACTTTTTCGCCCTTGCCGCCATTGTTGCGACCGAATTGGCCCGCCTCAGTCAGTACCGTGTTAACGATCTCGAATGCACTGGCGGTGCTCATGAAAAAGTTAATAAAGCCCGGGCCAGCGATTTCCACTTTCTGCACGGCGCTGCTTTCAGGCAGCTTCTCTATCAACATCTCAGCCAGTTTGCGAGGCGCACAGCCGGCCGTTTTGGCGGCAATCAGCGCGATGTTACAGGCGTAATCACCATGGGATTTATCCTTGGTGTTACCCACTTGCGGCGTGTATGTCTGGTCGGCAGGCAGTGTACCTTCGGTTTGAAGGGCGGCCAGCGCGGACTGGAGCAGGTCGGAAACGGTCTCTTTCATGCTGTGAGGCGACTCGGTTTACTGGAAAGTTGGATAGGGGCGGAGCGCCCTATGGAAACAGAAGGGGGGTATTATCACGGAAACGAGTTGTGTACTCAAACGGCGAACAAGAAAAGCCCCGTATTGCTACGGGGCTTTTTGGTTAATTTTCGTTAGTGCAGTCTTGCTCAACACCGTATAGGCCTTCGGTGCCTCCCGGTGGGGAGATATCAGTGTTGTTCAAGTCAGACGCAGCACAGGATAGATAAAATTCAGAGGTCTCTACGCTCTCGGAACCACCCACACGGACTGTCGCAGTCAGCTTCACTCGAACCCAATTGCAATGGCTTTGCGGGTAAAGCAGAGCGAAGTCGGCTGATCCGTCAGCGGCTGAGGTTACTGATGACGAACTTGTAGTTGCAGAGTTCGTTGGCTCAAGTGACATGCTTCCATTGACGTCTTCACCAGCGTCCAATTGACCGTTGCGGTTTACATCCTCTGCATTACAGAACAAAGGATTCAAAGGGCTTATAACCCAAGTGTCATCGGTGGATACTGCGTACCTGCCTTTGATGTACCCTGTGGGCAGCACACTGAGTTCAATATTCGCGTTCTCGACTGGCGCGCCGTTTGCGTCTGTGACGATAGCAAGATAGTCCTTGCGATATCTGACAGTGTCCGGCTCTTCAATTTCATTGCCGGTGCCGATAGCCAAGCGCAGAGCTTGGCGTGCAACGGTGAGGGTTACCGTGTCAGAAATCGTCCCACCAACAATTGCACTTATTTCAACACCGTCACGACCGCTTGTATTCGAGCCAGCATTATAAACAGTTGAAGCTCGTCCTTGTGAGTCTGTCACATCTCTGCTGCTCGCAAGGCTGCCTCCGCTGCCGTCTTCAAGAATACTGAACGAAACTTCCTGATTCTTGACCAGATTGTTGTTGGCATCTCGAATGATGGCAATAATTTCCGAGGACTCGCCTAGGTCGAGTTGGGTTTTAGATGCCTGCAGGTTTATTTCATCAGGTACTGTTGCCACAAACTCAAACGAAAGGTCCGCCGAAAGTCCTGAATTCGGATCGGAGGCGGTTACTGTGGTTATGCCAGCATTGTTAGAAGTTATGTCAATGCTTGCTTGGCCGCCAGTTGTTGTGACTAGGCCGCTGGCAGGCGTCAGTGAGCCTCTTGTCGCCGTGTATTGGATTTGCGTGCCGTCGGCTACTGGGGCTCCGTTCACCAACCACTCAATAGCCACTGCTTGTTGGGTGCCCAGGTCAACCTCAGCGTTGACTGCTGGGTCGGTAAAGCCAAAGCTGTCACCTGCAATCACAATATTGCGACTTGCTGATATCGTACTTGACCCGCTGTAAGCCGAGGCAGTCACGGTTGCGTTGCCGCCAGTAGCTCCGCTATTGAGTACGACGTCGACGAAACCGTTGGAGCTGGTGGTTACTGTTGACGCTGAGAGGGTACCCAGGCTCGTTGACAGATTCACTGGCTCGTTTGGTATGCCTGTGCCGTCTGCGTCTGCAAGGGTGACTCTCAGAGAGGCGCTGCTACCCAAAGCGATGGAGGAAGAGCCCGAAATGGCCAGCGAAGTGCCCGAAATATCTACATTGACAGCATCCGAGACAGACCCGCTTTGGGCTGTAACTGTTACTGAGCGGTTTCGGGGATCACCATTCGTTGTAAGGATTGCAGATGAGGTGCCTGCCTGGTCTGTTTCATTCTGCGTAACCTGGAGAGTGCCGCCGTTGGTGGCGCTGAAAACCACGGATACGCCTTCCAGCAGAACGCCGTTAGCGTCTTTGACTCGCGCCGTAATAGCGGATTGAGCATTTGCAGAGGTGTCCAGTCGAACAGGACTGGCCACCAGTTCGATAGTGCCAACTTCCGCGGTATCAGAAGGCGTTGTTGTAGTTCCGCCGTCACTGCTGCCTCCAGATCCAGCTAAAGGGGTCGAGTCACTATCCCCGCCACAGGCAGCAAGTATGAGAGTCAATGAGATTGCCGAAGCACGCGCAAGGATTTTCCCTGACATTATTTTTCTCCAGTTTCCGTTTACAGCACAGATCTTCACAGGCCGCGCGTTCGCTCCCGCAGGAAGAACGCAAGTTTGAATATTTTTAAAGTTTGGCGCTTAGTTTGCGGAAAAGCATAGCATAGGTTTCGTACTTACAATGCTGATTAGTATTCATTTTTGAAATTCTTTGTAACATCCTGACGGTCAGTAAAAGAGGGGCGTCAGCCGGTCTCTTGAGGGTCAACATCAATCATCCATTTGGCTCCTTTGGGGAGTTTTTGCCCCTCAAGTGCCTGGCAAATATTGCTTAGCAGCATATTGAGTCGTTTCCGGTTATCTGTATTCAGGACCAATTGCGCCCGATGCCTGTCGGCGCGTCGCGCGATCAGCGCTGGTAACGGGCCCCAGATTTCTATGCCAGGTGCGCTTGCTAGTGGTTTTATACTGTCCAGTATTTGCAGGCTGTGTTGCATTATCTCTGCTTCGGCCCGAAAGATTGCCATGGCGCGAAAAGGCGGGAGCTGGCCGGCCTCGCGTTCCTCCAGAAGCTGGTCTGCCATATCCAGGTAGCGGCCATGGCAAAGTGATTTAAGGAGAGGGTGGTCACTGTGACAGGTTTGCACAACCACCTTGCCGGATGCCTCTCCGCGCCCCGCGCGCCCGCTCACCTGCAGCAGTGTCTGGATCAATTGTTCCGGAGCCCTGAAATCGACGCTGAAAAGCCCCCCGTCGGCATTGATCACAACCACCAGGGTCACGTTCGGGAAGTCATGGCCCTTGGCCAGCATCTGTGTTCCAACGAGGATACAGGGTTTTCCGCTGTTGACCTGTTTCAGGATGCTCTGAATACTGCCTTTGCGCTGGGTGCTGTCGCGGTCAACACGAACTACGGGCGTATCCGGAAAGTTAGCGGCGAGTATGTCTTCAGTCTGCTCTGTTCCCTGGCCAACAGGCTTGAATGCTTCACTTTTACATTTGGGGCAGGTTTCAGTCGCCGGGGCCTGGTAATCACAGTGGTGGCAACGCATCGCCCGGTCGCGGCGATGGTAGGTAAGGCGTGTGTCGCAACGCGGGCACTCAACCATATGGCCACAATCAAAACACATCATGACCGGCGCAAATCCCCGACGATTCACGAACACCAATGCCTGGTTGCCGTTGTCCAGAGTCTGTCGAATCGAGTTGAGGGCTGGCCGCGAAAGCCCTCCTTCAAGTGGCCTGCTCCGGATGTCCAGCAGGCTGATTGTCGGAGGCTTCGCTTTGCCTGCCCGCTCTTCCAACCGTAAAAGCTGATATTTTCCAGTCAGAGCATTGTGATAGGACTCCAGCGAAGGCGTGGCCGAGCCCAGAATAATCGGGCAGCGATTCAGATGGGCCCGATAGACCGCTACGTCCCGGCCGGAGTAGCGAAAGCCCTCGCCCTGTTTGTATGAGCTGTCGTGCTCTTCGTCCACGATCAGTGTTTTCAGGGCTGTAAACGGAAGAAGTACGGCCGAGCGCGTGCCAATGAGGATAACTGGCTCGCCATTGCGGATTTTCAGCCAGGCATTCAGGCGTTCGCTGTCATTGAGGGCCGAGTGCCATACCAGAATGCGTTCGCCGAAATAGCGCTGGAAGCGGGCAACTGTCTGTGGCGTAAGGTTTATCTCCGGAACCAGCACCAATGCCTGGTCCTGGGCCGAAAGATTCTGTTTGAGATAATGCAGGTAGATTTCAGTTTTACCGCTTCCCGTGATTCCATATAGAAGAGAGGCGCTGAATCCGCCGGCTGGCAGTGGGAGCTGAGAGGCTGCTTCGAGCTGTGCTGTAGACAGTTCAGGAGCAGCAATGGTTTCATTATATTTATGGCTTTGAGAGCTTTCGTTCGCAGGTGCTATCGCCTGGATCAGTTCTTTGTCTCTCAATGTCTTTAGCTGCGGACGGGTGAACCCGGCTTTGATAATGTCGCTGCCCTTTGCACCCTGTTTATGCTGTGCGATCCAGTCAAGCAGGGTTTTCTGTTTATGGGCGTTTGCCGGCAACGCAGCGCCACTGGCGCAGGCCTGCCACCAGTCCTCGGTTTTTCCTGCAGCTGGACGGCCCCGGCGTAATGCAGGGGGCAGGGCGGTAAACAGACATTCTCCCAGCGGATGCTGATAGTAGTCGCTGGCCCAGCTCAGAAGCTGAAAGGTTTCGTCTGGCAGGGCGGGCCAGTCTTCCACTGCATTGTGAACGGGCTTGAGAGTGATTCCTGCCGGCGGCTCGATGTCAGTTTCCACGACCAGACCGATCGCCTGCTGGCGCCCGAAAGGAATCTTTACGCGTTGGCCGGGTTCCAGGGTGAGCCCTTCGGGTACAAGATAGTCAAAGAGCCTTCTGAGCGGCCGATTCAGAGCGATGCGAACGGTGGATGGCACCAAGTGCTTCCTTGTAGTTTGGGCGTTACGGTATCTGCTTATCCTGTTAGCTCCTTGGCGCGGCCGGACAGCTGGAAAGCGCAGGGTCTGGGCGCGCGCAAGACTTGCCTGTCAGGATATTTGCAAGTAAGATTCGCGGTCTGTTTGCGGCAGGGCATGATTGTGCCCCGTCTTCTCCATTGATTCAAACATGCGGTGCCTGGCACCAGGGCTATAATGATTGCCCCGTGATCAGGTAGCGGCATGACCCACAGAGGTTCGCCATGAAAGAAGGTATTCACCCCAAGTACGAAGAGATTACCGCAACCTGCTCCTGCGGTAACGTGATCAAGACCCGTTCTACTATTGGTCATGATCTGCAGCTTGACGTTTGCTCACAGTGCCACCCGTTCTACACTGGCAAGCAGAAAGTTATGGACACTGGCGGCCGTATTGACCGCTTCCAGAAGCGTTTTGGTGGTCGTATCGCGGGTAAGAAAGACTGATACAGTTGCTGATTCTCGAAAAAGCGCCCCAGGGCGCTTTTTTTGTGGCAGGTAAAAAAATATCGGTGTTGTTTTTGATTATAAGCAATTGGCCGTATTGACTGGTCAGATTTTGCTCGGCGCGCCCTTGTCGTTTTGGGGCGGTCGAGCCATAATGGCGCGCTCCTTCAGTTAGGCTCCTGCTGTCTGGAGGCCTATTACCTTTAAACGTGACAAACGGAACAGTGGCAATGTCTCAAGATCTGAAAGAAGCAGCCCTTGAATATCACGCCAAGCCGCGGCCTGGAAAGCTTAGTGTTGAAATCACCAAGCCGACTGCGACCGCTCGCGACCTGGCTCTGGCATACAGCCCCGGAGTCGCCGAACCGGTCCGCGAAATCGCGAAGGACCCGGAGAACGCCTACAAGTACACGGCCAAAGGCAACCTTGTGGCGGTTATCTCCGACGGTACTGCGATTCTTGGTCTTGGTAACCTGGGCCCGCTGGCAAGCAAGCCGGTAATGGAAGGCAAAGGCGTACTGTTCAAGCGCTTTGCCGGAATTGACGTATTCGATATCGAGGTCAACTCCGAAAGCCCGCAGGCGTTCATTGAAACCGTTGAGCGTATTGCTGACACCTTTGGCGGTATTAACCTTGAAGATATCAAGGCGCCGGAGTGTTTCGAGATCGAGCGCGCGCTGATCGAGCGGTGCAATGTGCCCATCTTCCACGATGACCAGCACGGCACGGCGATTGTTACAGCGGCCGGCATGATCAATGCGCTGGAGCTGCAGGACAAAAAAATTGAAGATGCGAAAGTGGTTTGCCTGGGCGCCGGTGCTGCTGCAATCGCTTGCATGAAGTTGTTGATCAGCTGCGGTATCCGCTCTGAAAACATCTTCATGCTTGACCGTAAGGGTGTGATCCACTCAGGTCGTGATGATCTCAACCAGTATAAGGCCATGTTCGCCAACGATACCGACAAGCGCACCCTTGACGATGCAATGGAAGGCGCTGATGTTTTCCTTGGTCTATCTGGTCCAGACCTGTTGAGTGCTGATCAGCTCAAGAAGATGGCGCCTAACCCGGTTGTGTTTGCCTGCTCCAACCCTGATCCGGAAATAGATCCTGCCTTGGCCCGCTCGGTTCGAGATGACCTGATCATGGCTACCGGTCGTTCGGACTACCCGAATCAGGTGAACAATGTTCTGGGCTTCCCGTTCATCTTCCGTGGTGCTCTTGACGTGCGTGCAACCTGCATCAACGAGGAAATGAAAGTGGCTGCGGTAGATGCTATTCGCAAACTTGCCAAAGAGCCGGTTCCGCAGGAAATCTGCGAAGCTTACGGGGCTGAAAGCTTTGAGTTTGGTAAAGAGTACATCATTCCCAAGCCTATGGATGTTCGCCTTCTGGAAGTCGTTCCGGCAGCCGTAGCGCGCGCAGCAGTGGATTCAGGCGTTGCTCGTAAAGAGTATCCTGCACACTATCCGCTGAAGAGCATGGACGACATCATCTGACCGATGACGTTGTGAGCTTACGAAAAAACCGGCGGTGATCCCGCCGGTTTTTTTATGGTTATAAATTTGTGTTACGCCCTGGTGTCAAGATCAGAAAATCTGGCGCGAGAGGTCATCCCCGTTTCCGCGTGTGCCGTCCGGGCCCAAATCATCTGCTGCCAGCGGTGCGGGCGCATCTTCTTCTTTAAATATCTCGAAAACACCCTCTTCGCCGGGTCTTGCGCGCTTACCCGTTTCGGAGTCTATGCGAATGTTAACGATACCGTTCGGTCTGGGCATAAAGGCCGAGGGCGTTCCATCCAGCGCTACTTTCATATAGTCGACCCAGATAGGCAGGGCGGTGCTTGCGCCAAACTCTCTGCGTCCGAGTGGGGCTGGCTGATCAAAGCCTACCCATACGGTAGTGGCAAGGTCGTGATTGAAACCTGCAAACCAGGTATCCCTCTGCTCGTTGGTTGTGCCTGTTTTGCCGGCTATATCGTCCCGCCCCAGTGCCAGCGCACGGCGCCCGGTTCCGCGTTTGACAACATCCCGGAGCATTGAGTGCAGGATATAGACGGAGCGCTCATCTGCCAGTCGTCGCATTACGCGCGTGTCGGGGGCGGCTTCTGCTGTGGTGGCTGGCGAATTATCGGTTTCATCGGCGATGTTTGCGGGTTCAATGTCAATCGTGTCGCAGTCCTGGTCACAAAGGACGACGTCCGGAGCTTTATAAATTGTCTTGCCGTTAACATCTGTAATGCTCTGAATCAGAAAAGGCTCCACGTCATAACCGCCATTGGCTATGACAGCGAGGCCGCGGGCCAGCTCCATGGGGGAGAGCTGGCCGCTGCCCAGCGAGAGGGAAAGGTCTTTGGGCATGTTCTCAACCGGAACCTTCAGCTGTTTGAGATAGTCGAGCGTCTGGGGGATGCCGATATCCCTGAGTAGTCGGATGGAAACCAGGTTTCGTGAGCGATAGAGCGCTTCGCGCAGTGTGGTCGGGCCATAAAACTGTCCAGACGAGTTTTGCGGGCGCCAGGCGGTTTCCAGCTCCGAGTCGTCAAACACAATCGGGGCGTCGTTGTAGATGGTTGCGGGTGTGACGCCACTTTCCAGGGCTGCCAGGTACAAGAACGGCTTGAAGGTCGAGCCCGGTTGACGCCTCGCTTGCATGGCACGATTATATTTGCTTTGCCCGAAGCTGTACCCGCCGGCGAGTGCTTCAATCGCACCCGTTTTTGCCTCAAGGGAGATCAGCGCTCCTTCAGCTTTCGGCACCTGCATCAGCGAAACCTTCACAGGCTGGCCAGTTCCGGACGCTGCAATCTCTTCTTCAGGCTCGCCGTTTTCAGGCGTTGTTGGGGCTTGCGGTAGCTCGTCTACTCGAACATAAACAACATCACCAACGCTCAAAACATCCGAAGGCTTTTCCGGCTTGGGTCCGGTCAGGTTTTCTGTTTTGTAGCGCATAGCCCACTGCATCGATTCGAACGGCATAACGGCAGGGCCGAACCTGCGGACGTGGGCGAGGGTCTCGTTTTTGTCATCGCTGACCGCCGTTATAACGGCAGGCATCAGGGATTCGATCCTCGGATAGTTCAGCATGACGTTTGAAAGGTCTTCATCCGCCAGCGTTTCGGCGTCGAGTTGGCCTATCGCGCCCCTGAACCCATGTCGGCGGTCATAGGCTTCAAGGCCGCTCCTGAGGGCGTCCGTAGCCATTTGCTGGTCTTTGCTGTCAACGGTCAGCGTTACAGTGTATCCATCAGTGTAGGCCTCTTCACCAAAGCGCCTGACCATCTCGGCTCGGGCCATTTCGGCTACGTAGTCAGCATCTACTTCGGTCTCGGTAGCATTGTAAGTAGCTGTGAGAGGGGCCGTGATGGCGAGCTCGTAAGCATCTGCACTGATAAAGCCGAGCTCTTTCATCCGGCCCAGAATCCAGTCTCTGCGCTGCATTGCGCGTTGGGGGTTGGCCAGGGGGTTGTAGGCTGAAGGTGCTTTTGGCAGGCCGGCCAGCATGGCCATTTGAGCAAGAGAGAGTTCGTTGACCGGTTTGTTGTAATAAACGCGCGCAGCAGCAGCTATACCATAGGCTCGGTTACCCAGATAAATCTTATTCAGGTACAGTTCCAGAATCCGGTTTTTGTCCAGTTCACGCTCTATCTGAACTGCCAGGAGTATCTCGTTGAACTTGCGGATAAAGGTACGATCACGTGACAAAAAGTAATTTTTTGCAACCTGCATTGTGATGGTACTGCCGCCGGATTGGATCGAGCCGGTGGAGATCAGTTCGATTGCAGCCCGCGCCAGGCCTTTGATGTCGACCCCAAAGTGTTCGTAAAATCGGGCGTCTTCTGCCGCCATAAAGGCTTGTAACTGAATTGTTGGGATCTGTTCTATTGTGATCGGTGCCCTTCTCTTTTCGCCGAATTCTGCTATTAATCTGTTGTCTTTGCTATACACCCGCAGCGGCGTCTGGAGTTTTATGTCCAGGAGTTGCTCAACAGGGGGAAGGCCCGGGCGGAGGTAAAGATAGAAGCCTGAGCCTACGATAACGGCGACACTCAGTCCGGTGAGAAATAACCATGCAAAAAGGCGAGAAGTACGCAACAAATGAGACATTTTTTTCTGACAACTGTTGGATATAGGTCTATCATTTGAGAAATTGCTTTAGGAAGGATGAGTCGCTTCACCGTCGCAATTATGCTCAGCTGAGTAAGAGCGATCATTGTAAACGGAATAATGAAGAAATTCTCTTAAATAAAAAACACATAACACATGTAACCGGGTGCTTCTAGCCAGGTATAGGGTGAGCGCGTGTTCGGATTGTTCGGAAAGAAATCCAGTGCAGTATTGGGCGTGGATGTGAGCTCAAGCTCTGTCAAGCTCCTCGAGCTGTCGAAACAGGGCGACCGTTACAAGGTCGAGAGCTACGCCGTTGAGCCGTTGCCGGCCAACGCTGTCGTCGAAAAAAACATCACGGATGTAGAAGCCGTTGGTGAAGTTCTCAAGCGAGTGGCTTCCAAGTCCCGTACCAGTGTCAAGCAGGTAGCGGTGGCAGTCTCCGGTTCTGCAGTTATTACCAAGGTCATCCAGATGGATGGCGGCCTCAACGAGTTTGAAATGGAAGATCAGATTGCCCTAGAGGCTGATCAGTATATTCCGTATCCGCTCGACGAAGTTGCGATAGATTTTGAAGTGCAGGGCCCCTCGGAAACCAACCCGGATCAGGTAGATGTGCTCCTTGCGGCATGCCGTAAAGAGAACGTGGATATCCGTGAAGACGCGCTGGAAATCGCGTCGCTGAATACGAAAATCGTGGATGTTGAGGCCTATGCTCTGGAGCGTGCTTACGCTCTGATTGAGTCCCAGCTGGACTCCCAGGGGGAAGATCTTGTGGTCGCCATTGTTGACGTTGGCGCCACTATGACCACATTGAGCGTTCTGGCGGAAGGCAAAACTGTTTACACCCGGGAGCAGATATTCGGGGGCAAGCAGCTTACCGAGGAGATCCAGCGCCGGTATGGTCTGTCTGTTGAAGAGGCAGGTCTCGCTAAAAAGCAGGGTGGTCTGCCGGATGATTATGAGTCCGAAGTGCTTACACCGTTCCGCGAAGCTGTTGTTCAGCAGGTTGCACGTGCGCTTCAGTTCTTCTTCGGAGCCAGCCAGTACAATGCGGTGGATTATGTAGTGCTCGCCGGCGGTACCGCTTCGATTCAGGGGCTGACAGAAATGGTGGAAGAGAAAACAGGAACGCCGACGTTGGTCGCGAATCCCTTTGCAGAAATGGCGGTCGGTTCACGGGTTAACGCATCTGCGCTCAGCAACGATGCGCCCTCGCTGATGATTGCCTGCGGGCTGGCAATGAGGAGCTTCGACTGATGGCAAGAATTAACCTCAGGCCCTGGCGCGAAGAGCTCCGGGCAGAGAAACAAAAGCAGTTTGTCGTGATGGTTGTGGGTGCAGCTATCATTGCGGGAGGCCTTACGTTCCTCTGGAATACCGATCTCGACAGCAGTATTTCATATCAGCAATCCCGTAATGCTTACATCGAATCTGCCGCAAAAAAACTGGACGAACAGATCCGGGAAATAGAAAGCCTCAAGCGCAAGCGTGATGAGCTTTTGGCCCGTATGAAGGTTATTCAGGATCTGCAGGGCAAACGTCCTGTCATCGTCCGGGCCTTTGATGAGTTGGTTCGCACTTTGCCAGATGGTCTGTTTTATACAGATATGAAACGGTCAGGCGACCAGGTGAGTATTGTAGGTATGGCAGAATCAAATAGTCGTGTCTCAACACTCATGCGGCAGTTTGAGGAATCCGACTGGTTCACCAGTCCGAACCTCTCCAATGTATCATCGGCAGACAGCCGGCGAGCGGGATACAGTCAGTTCACTATGACTGTTAAACAAAAAACACCTGAGCCCGAAGGGGAGGATAAGTAATGAGCCTCGCGGACTCGCTGAAAAGCCTCAATGAATTTGATATCAACGACCTTGATATAAACAATGCAGGTATCTGGCCGGCCCCCATCAAGGCCATCGTTGTCCTGATCGTTTTCGGCCTGATTATGGGTGGCGGTTACTGGTTCTTTATCAAGGATCAGTACGTGCAGCTCGATCGGGTGGAGAAAACAGAGCAGGATTTGCGCAAAAAGTACGAAGAGAAAGCCTATCAGGTCGCTAACCTGGAGGTTTTTAAAGCGCAGATGGTCGAGATGGAAGAAACCTTTGGCGCGCTTGTGCGACAGCTTCCAAGCGAAACGGAAGTGCCGGGGCTTCTGGAAGATATTACCAATACGGCCCTGGGTAGTGGCCTGGCGCTCCAGGAAGTAAAGCTTCAGGCTGAGCAAAAACGTGATTTCTATTCTGAATTGCCGATTAATATCCGCGTTTCAGGCTCATATCACGAGCTTGCTACTTTTGTGAGCAGCGTTGCGAGCCTTCCGAGGATTGTAACGTTGCACGATCTAACCATTAAACCAACTGGCGGAGACGGAGACCGACTTGATATGCAAGTTGTTGCCCGTACCTACCGCTACCGGGCTGGAGAATGAGCATGGCAGCAAAGCATGCGGGAAAAGCCTGGCTGGGTGTTTGTCTGGTGTCACTCCTGACGGCCTGCTCCCAGGGAAGCGGATTTTCCGATCTGGACAAGTTTATGGCAGACACTCGAGCCAAGCCTCGGGGTCATGTCGAGCCATTGCCGGAATTCAGCGCTTACGAGGCATTCAGCTATTCTTCGGCGGATCGGCGCGCGCCATTCGAGCCGCCAATAGACGTTCAATTGACCATGATTGATGAAAAGCCGGTCAGTGATATTGAGCCAGATCTGGACCGGCCGAACGAAGTACTTGAGAATTTCGATCTTAAAGATCTCGGTATGGTCGGTACGCTCCAGGGTGTTTCGGGCAGTCTCTATGCATTGATTCAGGACAATGCGGGTGGTATTCACCGCGTTCGTACCGGAAACTTCATGGGGCAGAATTACGGCCGGATTATTGGCGTAAGTGAAACCCGGATCGAACTTATCGAAATCGTTCCTAATGGCCGGGGTGGTTGGGTAGAGCGTCCTCGCTCTCTGACCCTGGAAGAAGACGCAGGGTAAGGAGCGGCTGGATGAAAATTGAAAGAAAAATGCATATACAAAAAAGTTCGGGGTCGAGGCTAGCGATGTTCAGAAAACTCAATCTATACGTCAGCGTGATTGCTTTTGGGTTGTTATCCGGCCTGGCCAGTGCGGTCACGCTGGAAGATGTGTCGTTTTCGTCGTTACCGGGAGAACGCCTGGAAGTGACACTCAAGTTTGATGGTCAGCCACCTGAGCCATCCGGCTATACCATTGAGCGGCCCGCGCGCATCGCGGTTGATCTGCGCGACACTACCAGCGGCCTTAGCAGCCGTAGTATTCCTCTGGGGTCTGGCAACGCACAAAGCATGACCGTAGTAGAAACCAAGGATCGTACCCGCCTGATATTTAACCTGGTTGAGCTGGCGCCTTACGAGACTGTCCGCAATAACAATTCTCTGGTGATGACCATCGGCGGGGAATCAAGCGGCGGTGCGGTTGCAGCCAATACATCGGGAAGCTCTGCTTCTGCGAAGCCTGCAGCATCCCCGAACACGCTTGCCGGCGTTGATTTCCGTCGCGGCACGGATGGCGAGGGTCGCGTAATTGTCGATCTTGGCAGTTCGGGCACTCAAGTCGACCTGTCTGAGCTTGGTGGAAAAATTCGCCTTACCCTGGATGGTATCGCTGTGCCCGCAGATCTGCGTCGCCGTCTCGATGTAACTGACTTCGCAACGCCGGTCAGTCGCATTGATACTTTCGTTGAAGATGGCAACGCGGTGATCGAGATTCGTCCGGAAGGCAACTATGACTATATCGCCTATCAGTCGGGCAGCCAGTTTACCGTCAGTGTTGAAAAGCTGAGTGAAGAAGAGGCTGAATCCCGCCGGGAAGAAAAGTTCCCATACACTGGCGAAAAGCTCTCTCTGAACTTCCAGGACATTGAGGTTCGCTCGGTTCTGCAGCTGATAGCTGACTTCACCGGCTTGAATCTTGTGGCAAGTGACACGGTCGGCGGCAGCATCACTTTGCGTCTGCAGAACGTGCCCTGGGATCAGGCTCTGGATCTGATATTGAAAACCAAAGGTCTGGACAAGCGTCAGATCGGTAATGTGCTGCTTGTTGCACCTGCCGATGAAATTGCTGCCCGAGAGAAGCTTGAGCTCGAAACGACTAAACAGATTGCTGAGCTTGCACCGGTTCGACTGGATATCGTGCAGGTCAATTATGCCAAGGCAGCGGATATTGTTGAATTGATCAAGGCGGATGAAGAGCTGATATCGGATCGCGGTTTCGTGTCTTCTGACGTGCGAACCAATACGATCAGTGTTCGTGAGTCGACTGACAAACTGGAAGAAATTCGTCGCCTTGTCTCCACTTGGGATGTACCTGTTCGTCAGGTATCCATTGAAGCCCGGATTGTGCGCGCGCAGACAAATGTGGCGGAAAACCTCGGTGTACGCTGGGGTGGTGCAGGGTACGACGTAAGCGGGAATAACGTGTTTTCGTTCGGTGGCTCTCAAGGCGCCGTGGAAGAGGCTCGCGATGCCGCTGGTGGTGGCTCGGGTGGCATTACGTTCCCTGGTGCGCTTGCGGTGAATCTTGGTGTAACTGGTGAAGGTGCTTCATCTTTTGCCTTGGGTTGGGGCAGTGACGACTTCCTGGTAGATCTCGAATTGTCAGCACTTGAAACCGATGGTCAGGCGGAAGTCGTATCTCAACCGCGTGTTATAACGGCAGACCGGCAGACAGCGTCCATCAAGTCGGGTGAAGAGATTCCATATCAGGAAGCTTCTTCTAGCGGCGCAACTTCCGTTTCATTTAAGGAAGCCGTGCTGTCTCTGGAGGTGACCCCGCAGATCACACCGGACGATAAAATCATTATGGATCTTGTTGTTAATCAGGACTCCCGTGGGGAGGTAACCGCTGGCATTCCATCTATCAATACCAATTCGGTTACAACCCAGGTGCTAGTAGGTAATGGTGAGACGGTTGTGCTGGGCGGTGTTTTCCAGTCAGAAGTCGCCACGCAAACTACCAAGACTCCATTCTTGGGAGACATTCCCTATCTTGGACGCCTGTTTAAGCGCACAGAGAAGGTCGATGAGCGCAGCGAGCTCCTGATTTTTATCACACCCAAGATCATAAGGAACGACATGATCCGATAACCCGAACGGGTGAAAAAAGCCGCCGCGATATACCGGCGGCTTTTTTGTGTCTGCAGATCCGGCGGCGCTGAAGCTTATGCAATCTTCAGCCCTGTGATATTCTCACCCGCCTGAACCCTATTGAGCGGAAGTTATGTCTTTGCCCAAACGCGTAGTCCTGGTTGGCCCCATGGGCGCTGGTAAAAGTACGATTGGCCGGATGCTCGCCCGGGAGCTGGGGTATCGATTCCTCGATTCTGATCGAATCATTGAGGAACGTTGCGGGGCAAATATTCCCTGGATATTCGATGTTGAAGGTGAGGAAGGATTCAGGCAGCGCGAAACCGCCATGCTGGAGGAGTTGTCTGCTGAGCCCGGGACGGTTCTGGCAACCGGCGGAGGTGCTGTCATGCGTATAGAAAACCATCCGGTGCTGAAAAAAAATGCGGTGGTCGTTTATTTGAGAACCTCGATAGAGCAACAGGTAGAGCGCACTCGTAAGGATCGCAATCGGCCATTGCTGCAGAACGATGACCCCGAAGGTGTTTTACGCAGGTTGTTTGCAGTCAGGGATCCGTTATACACCGAACTTGCTGACATCATTATGCACACAGATCGCAAGAGCCCCCGGTTAGTAGTGCGCCAGCTCGTTAATCGTATTAACCCCAAAACACCGCGACAACAAAGACAGGTGCGAAAGGAAGGCCGCAACCATGTATAACCTGCTTCACGAACTTCATGTCAGTCTGGGAGAGCGCAGTTACCCCATCATGATCGGCGAAGGCATGTTGGGCGCGTACGATCTTTCCAGTTACGTTGGTGGCTCTCAGGTAATGATTGTGACCAACGATGTCGTCGGTCCTTTGTATCTTGAGCAGGCCAGAGCCTGCTTTCCCGGCAAGAGCGTGGATACCGTTGTGCTGCCTGATGGTGAAAAGCACAAAGACTGGCAAACACTGAATCTGATTTTTGATGCCTTGCTGGAAAAGCGGCACACGCGTAAAACCACTCTTGTGGCGCTGGGCGGCGGCGTTGTTGGCGATATGACGGGGTTTGCTGCTGCATCTTACCAGCGTGGCGTACCGTTCATTCAGATACCGACGACTCTTTTGTCTCAGGTTGACTCCTCGGTGGGTGGAAAAACAGGCATCAATCATCCGCTTGGAAAAAATATGGTCGGAGCTTTTCATCAGCCGGAAGCCGTCCTTATTGATACAGATACTCTCCAATCGCTGCCGCGGAGAGAAGTCTCTGCAGGGCTTGCAGAGGTTATCAAGTACGGCCTGATTCGGGATACGGACTTTCTCGAGTGGTTGGAGATTGAGATTAATCAGCTGGTAGCTTGCGATAACAGAGTTCTTGCGGAAGCCATCTTCCGGTCATGCGCCTGCAAAGCGGATGTTATTGCCCAGGATGAGCGCGAAAGCGGGCTCAGAGCCACGCTGAACCTTGGCCATACATTCGGGCATGCCATAGAAACCTTTGCCGGATACGGTAACTGGTTGCATGGAGAGGCAGTAGGAGCGGGTATGATCATGGCCGCCGATCTGTCGGTGCGGGAAGGCTCTATCAGTCAGGCCGATTATGACCGCATCCTGCAGCTTGTTAGCAGAGCCGGCCTGCCTGCTTTGCCGCCGGCGGATATGACGCCGGCGGATTTCATGCACCTGATGGCCGTTGACAAGAAGAATGTCGACGGACACTTGAGGTTGGTATTACTCCGATCAGTTGGGGATGCAGTGGTTACGTCTGATGCATCTCCGGGAAATCTCGCTGCAACGCTGAAGGCGTTCTGTCGGAATGAAAACTGAGCGGAGGATGGAACAGTGAATAGCAGGGATCTTTTGTGACTGACGACAGTTTCAGCAGTCTTGATGGTGGCGGGTTATTCCCCCGATTGCAGCAGCGATACGGTTTGAGAGATAACCCGATGGAAATGGAGACTCCGTTTTTTCCAGATGGCATGCGCCACCATGCGCTGGAAGCGCTTCGGCACCTTTGTGGGTTTGGTGATATGGCGCTGCTGCTCACTGGCGCGCCGGGCTCGGGTAAGAGCCGGTTGCTGGCTGAATTGGTGCGCAGCGAATCCTCTCGGTTGGGGTTTCATCGTCTGTCTGCCGCCGCCATGACAAGTTCGAATGCGCTGGCAAGAGATCTCAAACAGGTTGCCCGCTCAGGTGCGAGTGCGGATGACAATCCGCGGGAGGCCGTTTATCGTTTTTTTCGGTGGTCAGAGAGTAGAGTTGGCAAGGGGCAGCGCATGGTGTTGCTCATCGACGACGCTGATCGTGCGGCGCCTGATCTGCTCAGGCTGATCCTTGATGGTTTTCTGGCGGCTGATCGGGCCAAGGCAGCGGTTCCGGTCTTCGCCGGTGACGACCGACTTGTGACGCTTCTGGGTCTTGAGGACTCATCAGTCTCCATTCACCAGATTCATTTGCGCCCGCTTACCAGGGAGGAAGTGTTTTCCTACCTTGAGCCGCGTGTCCACAAAGCGGGCGGCAAGGTAAACGAACTCCTGAGTCCGGCCCGTTTGGCGCGAATACATGACCTCAGCCAAGGCAGTTTCTCGCGACTTAAAAGAGTAACGCCTGGTATCTGGATGGATATTGTTTCCGATGCCTCGAAGCAGAAGCACTCTCCGGGTTTCGACTTCAAACAGCTACGCCTGCCTGCCTTGGCACTTCTGATACTCGGTGGCTCCTGGTGGTTCGTATCCCAGCAATATGACGATACAGTGGCTCTTGAGCAGGAAATCGCTCCGGAACCTGACAGGATCCGCAAGAGCATTACCATCGGCCCCCAAAACTCTGAAGAGGCGCTGGAAGAGGAAGGAGCGGATGAGCTTCTCCCGCCATTGACAGAGCCAGCAGTCTTGCCGGACCCTGTTTCTGAGCCTGAGCCTGAGCCTGAGCCTGAGCCTGAGCCTGAGCCTGAGCCTGAGCCTGAGCCTGAGCCTGAGCCTGATTTCATTCCAAAAAGTGTCGACAGATTCGTCGATATTGATCAGCTGCGCAGCCGCAGTAAAGGTTGGACAATTCAGTTGGTCGCCGGGAATCTCGAGCAGACTGCGTTGAACGTTATTTCACGTTACCCGGGCCTTGATGAAATGGTTTATACGTTGGGGGAGCGTAACAAGGAGCCTTGGTTCATGGTGTTTTACGGAAACTATGCGTCCAAGGAAGAGGCCCGAAAAGCAGCCTCCTTACTTCCTGATTCACTGGTTTCCCGTTCGCCCTGGGTGCGTTCAACTGACGGTTTGTGACGGATCTCCAGGCGCGAAGCACTCCCTTTTAACGTCTTCTTTCTTAAGCTGAAAAGCTCGAGGTTGCGGGTATTCTGCCCTGAAAATATTGTCAAACCTGTTTGAGTAAGTGTTTGTACGTGTGTAGAATGATCAGCCCATTTTTTTAATGTCGGCTGGTTTTTTGCACTGTTTTGGTGCATAAGTCGCTGATTAAGAAGCATTTATATGCAAGAGAGCGCTTATGAAGTCAGGTTTGTATCATCCCGACGAATTCAAGGACAATTGCGGCTTTGGACTGATCGCTCACATGAAAGGCGATGCCAGCCATAAGCTTTTACAGACGGCTATCGAGTCGCTCACCTGCATGACTCACCGGGGTGGTATTGCAGCAGACGGAAAAACCGGGGATGGTTGCGGTCTGCTGATTCAAAGCCCTGTCACGTTCCTGAAAAAAGCGGCAAAAACGGCGTTCGGCAAAGAGCCCGGTGAGTTGTTTGCGGTCGGTCAGGTCTTTCTTAACCCGGATTCGGCCAAAGCGGCCAGAGGTCGTGCCTCTCTGGAAAAACGACTGGTTGACCAGGGGCTCGAGGTAATGGGCTGGCGCGAAGTGCCGGTTGACAACAGATGTCTGGGGCCAATGGCTCTGGATTGCATGCCTCGAATCGAGCAGGTGTTTGTATCGCCTGCGGCCAAGTCGGAACAGGAATTTGCCATCAGCTTGTTTGTCGGCCGCCGCCATGCCGAGCGGGATATGGCGGATGACTCCGAGTTCTATATTTGCAGCCTCTCCCATCGCACGCTTGCCTACAAAGGCCTGATGATGCCGGCGGATCTGGCGAACTTCTATAAAGACCTGGGCGATCCTGATTTCGCCACAGCTATTTGCGTGTTCCATCAGCGCTTTTCCACCAACACCATGCCTCGCTGGCCTTTGGCTCAGCCGTTCCGCTATCTGGCGCATAATGGCGAAATCAACACCATTGACGGTAACCGAAACTGGGCTATTGCCCGGGCGGCCAAATTCAGCTCTCCGGACCTGCCCGATCTGAAAACCATGCAGCCACTCGTGAACCTGGCGGGCTCGGATTCTTCGAGCATGGACAACATGCTGGAAATTCTGTTGGCAGGCGGCGTGGATCTGTTCCGCGCTGCTCGCATGATGATTCCGCCGGCCTGGCAGAATGTCGACACCATGGATTCCGAGCTCCGGGCTTTCTACGAATATAACTCCATGCACATGGAGCCCTGGGACGGTCCTGCCGGGCTGGTTATGTCGGATGGCCGTTACGCGGTCTGCATGCTGGACCGAAATGGCCTGCGGCCGGCCCGTTGGGTGGTTACCAAGGATGACTTCATCACCCTGGCTTCGGAGATTGGAACATACGGTTATCAGCCAGAAGACGTAGTGGCCAAAGGTCGTGTAGGCCCCGGACAGATGCTGGCCATTGATACCGAAACCGGAGAGGTGTTGCACACGCGGGATATCGATCAGCGGCTCAAGACAGCAAAGCCCTACAAGCGCTGGCTGCGTGAAAATGCATTGCGAGTGGAAACAACTCTGAATCAGGATACGCCTGACTTCCGATTGATGGATGCGGATGAGCTGTTGGTACACCAGAAGATGTTCATGGTGTCCTACGAGGAGCGAGATCAGGTTTTGCGCCCTCTGGCTGAAAATGCCCAGGAAGCGGTTGGCTCAATGGGGGATGACACGCCCATGGCTGTGCTGTCCAGCAAGGTCCGGCATGTAGCGGACTATTTTCGACAGAAATTTGCCCAGGTAACCAATCCGCCGATTGATCCTCTGCGGGAAGCGATTGTGATGTCGCTGGAAACCTGCCTGGGAGCGGAGCGAAACGTATTCGAGGAAACCGCAGAGCACGCCAACAGGATTATTCTTACAACGCCGGTTCTGTCGCCGGCAAAATACCTGCGGATTGCCAATAATGATCGCCCGGGCTTCACGGTCGCCCGGATTTCCATGAGTTACCTTCCTGAGGAGGGGCTTGAGCAGGCTATCCGACGGATTTGCAATGAAGCCGAGCAGGCCGTTCGCAAAGGTAAAGTGCTGCTGATTCTTTCAGACAAGGAATTGAAGCAGGGCGAGCTGCCGGTAAGCTCCCTGATGGCAACCGGGGCGGTTCACCACCATCTGGTGGCTAATGCTTTGCGCTGTGACTCTAACATCATTGTGGAGACCGGCTGGGCCAGAGATCCCCACCATTTTGCTGTACTGTTCGGCTTTGGCGCTACGGCAGTCTATCCATATCTGGCTTATCAGGTGCTCAACGACCTGATTCGCACCGGCGAACTGCTGGTCGATCCCATTGAAGCGAAGAATAATTACCGTAAAGGTATTAACAAGGGTCTGTTGAAGATTCTGTCCAAGATGGGAATATCAACCATTGCTTCCTATCGTGGGGCGCAGCTTTTTGAGGCGATTGGCCTTGCGGACGATGTTGCGAATCTTTGCTTCAAGGGCGTGCCCTGCCGTATTCAGGGCGCCGGATTTTTCGATTTTCAGCAGGATCAGGAACAACTTGCGTCTACCGCCTGGAAGCCGCGTAAGCCGATTACCCCGGGTGGCTTGCTGAAATACATCCATGGTCAGGAATACCATGCGTTTAATCCGGATGTCGTTGGCAAACTGCAGGAAGCGGTGACTACCGGCGACTACGGCCATTACAAGGAGTATGCGGCGCTGGTTAACGAACGCCCGATAGCCACGCTCAGGGATTTGCTGGGATTTCGTGAAGGTATAGAGGCCGTCGGGATTTCCGAGGTTGAGCCAGTCGAGCAGATCTTCACCCGATTCGATTCTGCGGCCATGTCCCTGGGTGCTTTGTCGCCGGAGGCCCATGAGGCGCTGGCGGTAGCGATGAATACCCTTGGTGGCCGTTCCAACTCCGGTGAAGGTGGCGAAGATCCGGCCCGTCATGGCACCGAAAAGCGATCCAAAATCAAGCAGGTTGCCTCAGGTCGTTTTGGTGTGACTGCGGAGTACTTGCGCAGTGCCGATGTCATGCAGATCAAGGTTGCTCAAGGCGCCAAGCCTGGCGAGGGTGGTCAATTGCCCGGGGGCAAGGTCAATGAGCTGATCGCACGCCTGCGCTATTCAGTGCCGGGAGTCACCCTCATTTCGCCGCCGCCGCACCATGATATCTACTCGATTGAAGATCTGGCGCAGCTAATCTTCGACCTTAAACAGGTCAACCCGCAAGCGCTGGTTTCGGTGAAACTGGTTTCTGAGCCGGGTGTGGGAACGATTGCCGCAGGCGTGGCAAAGGCTTACGCCGATCTGATTACCGTCTCTGGCTATGATGGCGGCACGGCGGCCAGCCCGCTTGCCTCGATTCGCTACGCGGGATCGCCCTGGGAACTCGGTTTGACCGAGACGCAGCAGGCGCTGCGCGCCAATGATTTGCGTGGAAAAATCCGTCTTCAAACCGATGGCGGCATTAAAACTGGCCTGGATGTAGTGAAGGCAGCCATTTTGGGGGCCGAGAGTTTCGGTTTCGGCACCACGCCCATGGTAGCGTTGGGCTGCAAGTACCTCCGCATCTGCCACCTGAACAACTGCGCAACCGGTGTCGCAACCCAGAACGAACACCTCCGTGAAGAGCACTTCAAAGGCACTGTGGAAATGGCCATGAACTTCTTCCGCTTTGTGGCGGAAGAGACACGAGAATGGATGGCCAGGTTGGGGGTTCGCAGTCTGGAAGAGCTTGTCGGGCGTGTTGATCTTCTCGTTCGCCTGCCGGGCGACACTGAGCGCCAGAAAAAGCTGGATCTGACACGGCTGTTGTCTAACGATCATATTCCGGCAGACAAGCCACAAACTTGTCAGGTTGAGCGCAATGTACCCTTCGATCAGGGCCTGCTCGCTGAAGAAATGCTAAGGGCAATTGCGCCTGCGATCGAAGGAAAAACCGGAGGTGCCTGGAACTACCGGGTAACCAACTGTGATCGCTCAATCGGTGCCCGTCTTTCTGGCGAAATTGCTGCAAAGCACGGAAACCAGGGCATGGCTGATGCACCGATCACGCTGGATCTTGTGGGTACTGCCGGACAGAGTTTTGGTGTCTGGAACGTAGGCGGGCTGAACCTGATTCTCGAAGGCGATGCCAATGATTATGTCGGCAAAGGTATGACCGGCGGCAAGCTCGTCGTCAAGCCGCCCCGCAGTAGTACGTTTAACACGCAGGAAACAGCCATTATTGGAAACACCTGCCTTTATGGAGCCACAGGAGGCAAGCTCTTTGCGGCAGGCACGGCCGGCGAACGCTTTGCTGTGCGCAACTCAGGTGCCCATTCGGTTGTTGAAGGTGCCGGCGATCACTGCTGTGAGTACATGACAGGCGGGCTGGTTACCGTACTGGGGTCTACCGGGCCGAACTTTGGTGCCGGCATGACCGGCGGGTTCGCTTATGTACTGGATATGGACAATACGTTCGTAGACAAATACAACCACGAGCTGGTGGAAATTCAGCGTATTTCCCGCGAAGAAATGGAAGCTTACCGCAACCATCTGCGCAGCGTGATTCGTGAGCACATCTCGGAAACCGGTAGTGCCTGGGCTGAGCATATTCTTGAAGATTTCGACGATTACATCGGCCGTTTCTGGCTGGTGAAACCCAAAGCTGCGAATTTGCGCAGCCTGTTGGCAAGTACTCGTGCGCGCCCTGAATAAGCTCAGGGTGTTGAGGCTGGTTACTTGCGAGGGTTCAGGGTTGCCGATGGAAGCGACCCTTGTCGATATTGAGCTGATGAGAACGCCAACATGAAAGAACGACTTAGTAACGATTTTCAGTTTGTGGAAGTAGGGCGGGTAGATCCCAAGAAAGTCCCCGCGAAGAAGCGCAAAAAAGAGTTTGGCGAAATCTATCGCCCCTTTACGTCTGAGAACGCGTCGTCCCAATCTCACCGATGTCTCGAGTGCGGAAACCCCTATTGCGAATGGAAGTGCCCGGTACACAACTACATTCCTAACTGGCTGAAACTGGTTTCCGAAGGCAATATCATGAAAGCGGTCGAGTTGTGTCATCAGACCAACTCGCTGCCTGAAGTCTGCGGTCGTGTTTGCCCGCAGGATCGCTTGTGTGAAGGGGCCTGTACCCTGAATGATGGTTTTGGTGCCGTTACCATTGGCTCGGTCGAAAAGTACATTACCGATACCGCCTTCGCTCTTGGCTGGAAGCCGGACATGTCCGCGGTCAAATGGACGGACAAAAAAGTAGCGGTTATCGGTGCTGGCCCTGCGGGCCTGGGCTGTGCCGATGTGCTGGTTCGCAACGGCGTGAAGCCGGTGGTGTTTGATATCTACCCTGAGATCGGCGGCCTGCTGACCTTCGGCATCCCGGAGTTCAAACTGGAGAAGTCTGTGATGACCCGCCGGCGCCAGGTGTTTGAGGAAATGGGTGTTGAGTTCCGCTTGTCTACCGAAGTGGGAAAGGATGTTCAGTTGAAGGACATACTTGATGAGTACGATGCGGTGTTCATGGGCATGGGAACCTACACCTACATGAAAGGCGGTTTCCCGGGTGAGAATCTCCCGGGCGTATACGATGCCTTGCCGTTCCTCGTGTCCAACGTTAACCGCCGCCTGGGCTTTGAAAAAGACGCAGCGGATTTCATCGACATGAAAGGTAAACGCGTCGTAGTGCTGGGTGGTGGTGACACCGCAATGGACTGTAATCGCACCTCGATTCGCCAGCAGGCAGAGAGCGTGGCCTGCGCTTATCGTCGTGATGAGGCCAACATGCCGGGGTCACGTCGGGAGGTTGCGAATGCCAAGGAAGAGGGTGTTAAATTCCTGTTCAACCGGCAGCCCATAGCCATTATCGGTGAAGACCAGGTTGAAGGTGTGAAAGTGGTTTCGACTCAGCTGGGTGAGCCGGATGAAAATGGCCGTCGCCGGCCCGAGGTGGTTCCGGGCAGCGAGGAAGTCATACCAGCCGATGCCGTGTTGGTTGCTTTCGGCTTTCGGCCGAGCCCGGCCGACTGGTTTGACGAGCTTGCCATCAGTACCGACGATTCCGGGCGGGTAACCGCTCCGGAACAGGCAGAGTTCGGCTTCCAGACCAGTAATCCGAAGATCTTTGCAGGTGGTGATATGGTTCGAGGTTCCGATCTGGTTGTTACGGCAATCTGGGAGGGCCGTCAGGCTGCCGAGGGCATCATGGATTATCTGGATATCTGAAAAATCGTTTGATCCGGATCAGAAGGGCTGCTTACTAAGGGTAAGCCGCCCTTTTTTATTATGGCAAACGGGGTATCATTGCTTCCGTTCCATTAAGACCATCTGAAAGAGACAATGCTGGAATCCCTATGACCGAGCTGAAGAATGACCGCTTCCTGCGCGCCCTGATGCGCCAGCCTGTTGATCGTACCCCGGTATGGATGATGCGCCAGGCCGGCCGTTATTTACCCGAGTATCGCGCCACCCGGGAGAAAGCGGGTGACTTCCTCAGCTTGTGCAAGAACACGCCGCTGGCGTGTGAGGTAACCCTCCAGCCTCTTGAGCGCTTTCCGTTGGACGCAGCGATTCTGTTCTCGGACATACTCACTATTCCGGATGCTCTGGGTCTCGGGCTTTACTTTGAAACCGGTGAAGGCCCGAAGTTCAAAAATACCATTCGCTCCAAAGCGGATGTTGACGCATTGCCGACCATCAAGGCTGAAGTCGATCTCGACTATGTAATGAACGCTGTCTCTACGATCCGGGGTGCGCTCAATGGCCGTGTCCCGCTGATCGGCTTCTCAGGCAGCCCCTGGACGCTGGCAACCTATATGGTGGAAGGTGGGTCCTCCAAGGACTTCCGCGAAGCCAAAAAGCTCATGTACAGCCAGCCCGAGGTCATGCACCAACTGCTGGATCACCTCGCGGACGCAGTTATTGATTACCTCAATGGCCAGATCAAAGCCGGAGCTCAGGCTGTTCAGATTTTTGATACCTGGGGTGGTGTGCTGAGCAGCTGGGCGTATGAGGAATTTTCTCTGCGCTACATGAAAAAGATCGTTGATAACCTGATCCGTGAGAATGACGGGCGCCGTGTTCCGGTTATCCTGTTCACCAAAAACGGCGGTCAGTGGCTGGAATCCATAGCAGATTCAGGCGCTGATGCTGTTGGTCTGGATTGGACCACGGATATCGGTGATGCTCGTGCCCGCGTGGGCGACCGTGTAGCTCTGCAGGGTAATATGGACCCTACGATGCTCTATGCGCCGAAAAAGCGTATTCGCGAGGAAGTGGGCGACATACTGCGTCGCTATGGCTCCGGCCCAGGCCACATATTCAACCTTGGGCATGGCATTACTCCGGATGTTGATCCCGAGCACGCCAAGGCGTTCATTGAGGCTGTTGTTGAGTTGAGTCCGGAGTATCACCGTTAGCATTTGCTATCCTCGTTTCCTGGCCTGCTAGCGCCGGGAAACGGGAATTGCGTAACCGATTCCAAAAACCGCTACGAGCACATCCATGTGGCTTGTCTTCGGCCGTCCATGGCCTACGACATTTTTGGAATCGGTTACGCAATCCCCGCATTTATCTTCTCAGCGCGTCTGCTCTGACTGATTTCCTGAATAGGGCGCCTCTGGATGTAAAACTCCCCTCGGTCTATAGTCATGTCAGACGACATCGACAATAAAGGAGCAGCCCCTTGCCTGCCGCCAAAGCCTCAGAAAAACGGAAGTTCCACCGCATAAGCTTCGACGCTCCATGCGAGTTGCATGCCCTTGAGAGCATGTGGACAACGGAGGTGCTGGATATTTCCCTGAAAGGCGTTCTGGTCAAACGACCGGAGGGGTGGAACGTGCCGCTGAGTCAGCCTTGCGAGGTGATCGTTCATCTTGATGGGCAGCAGGCGGGGATTGTGATGGCGGTTGAGTTAAAGCATGTTGAGCCACACAGGCTTGGTTTCAAATGCCAGTACATTGACCTTGAAAGCGCTACCCACCTTAAACGTCTGGTTGAGCTGAATCTGGGAGATCAGGTTCTTCTTGAGCGGGAATTTGCTCGTTTAATTGACTAGCCAATATCTCTAGCGGTTGGGGTTGGGGTTTTGCACCAGAGCACGCAGGCGGGATTGGGCTTTTACCGTCCAAAAATGTCGGAGGCCAAGGACGGCCGGAGACAAGCGCACATGGATGTGCTCGTAGCGGTTTTTGGACGGTAAAAGAGCAATTCTGCCGTAAACTCCAAATCAGGCACGCTGGGGGCCAAGCTTAAAGCTCCTCCAATGCCGTAATAGCCTCACTAAGCTTGGTCACAGGAATTACCGTCATTCCTGCAATAGGTTTGCGTGGTGCGTTGGCTTTAGGAACAAGGGCACGGGTAAAGCCATGCTTAGCTGCCTCATTAATCCTTTCCTGGCCACTGGGCACCGGCCGAATTTCCCCCGATAACCCTACTTCCCCGAATATCACCAGATCCTGAGGCAGCGCCCGATCGCGGAACGAAGACACGATGGCAGCCAACAACGCCAAATCCGCGCTGGTCTCGTTAACCTTCACGCCACCAACCACGTTCACAAACACATCCTGATCTGACACATGCAAACCACCGTGGCGGTGCAGCACAGCCAGAAGCATTGCCAGCCGGTTCTGATCCAAACCAACAGCCACGCGCCGAGGGTATCCACCCTGTGCCATGTCCACCAGCGCCTGAATCTCCACCAGCATGGGTCGGGTGCCTTCCCATACCACCATAACCACGCTACCCGGCGCCGCTTGTTCGCCACGGTTCAGGAAAATTGCGCTGGGGTTTTTAACTTCCTTGAGGCCCTGTTCAAGCATGGCAAAAACACCCAGCTCATTCACCGCGCCAAAACGATTCTTGATACCACGCAGGGTGCGGTAACGGCTGTCACTGGAGCCTTCCAGCAAAATGGAGCAGTCGATCATGTGCTCCAGCACCTTGGGGCCGGCAAGGCTGCCGTCTTTGGTGACGTGGCCAACCAGAAACAGAATGGTGCCCGTTTGTTTGGCGAAGCGGGTCAGAAACGCTGCGCTTTCACGCACTTGGGAAACCGAGCCGGGAGCGGATTCGATATCCGCCATGTGCATCACTTGAATACTGTCCACCACCAGAATTCGTGGCTTTTCCGATTCTGCAACCTGCAGGACCCGCTCGGTGCTGGTCTCGGAGAGCATCTTCAGATCTTTGGTAGGCAGGCCCAAACGTTTGGCACGCATAGCGACCTGCTGCAACGACTCCTCACCGGTAACGTAAAGCGCGGGAACACTGGCAGCCAGATGGCAAACGGCCTGGAGCAACAGGGTGCTCTTGCCGGCACCCGGATGGCCACCCATCAGAACGGCGGAGCCTTCTACCAGCCCGCCCCCCAAAACCCGGTCGAACTCCTGCATGCCGGTGCTGATCCGTTCCTTCTCGGAGAGGCTTACCTCATTCAGGCTCTGGACTGCAGACAGGCTGCCGGCAAAGCCCTCAAAACGCACACCGCGAGCGCCTTTGGCATTGCTGCTGACGCCGCGAACTTCGCTGATGGTGTTCCAGGCCTGGCAGGCCGTGCATTGGCCCTGCCATTTTGAGTAGTCTGCACCGCACTCGGTGCAGACATACGCGGTTTTGGCTTTTGCCATCAGGCCAGCTTCTTGTACTTCATGCGCTGGGGCACCATGGCGGAATCCCCTTTGCGCTTTTTGTGGTCTTCGTCGTATTCGGCGAAGTTGCCCTCGAAGTAAACCACTTGGCCGTCATCCTCAAATGCCAGAATGTGCGTGGCTACGCGGTCAAGAAACCAGCGGTCGTGCGAGATAACCATCGCAGAGCCGGGGAAGCTCAGCAGGGCTTCCTCCAGCGCGCGCAGGGTTTCCACGTCCAGATCGTTGGTAGGTTCGTCCAGCAGCAACACATTGCCGCCTTCTTTTAGAAGTGCTGCCAGGTGCAGGCGGTTACGCTCACCGCCAGACAAGTCGCCTACGCGCTTTTGCTGATCGGATCCTTTGAAGTTGAAGCGACCGGCATAGGCCCTCGACGGGGTTTCGTAGTTACCCACTTTGATGATGTCCTGGCCGTCGCTGAGGAGCTCCCACACGGTTTTGGATCCATCCAGATCCCGGCTCTGATCTACATAGGCCAGCTTGACCGTTTCACCCACGGTGATGGTGCCGGAATTAGGCCGGTCTTGGCCGGCGATCATACGGAACAGGGTAGATTTGCCAGCGCCGTTACCACCGATGATGCCGACGATAGCGCCAGGGGGTACAACAAAGGAAACATCTTCATAGAGAAGGCGGTCGCCAAAAGCTTTGCTGATGCCTTCTACTTCGATGACCTTGTCGCCAAGACGGGGCCCGGGCGGGATATAGATCTCGTTGGTTTCGTTGCGCTTCTGGAAATCCTGCGAGCTCATTTCTTCGAAGCGGGCAAGGCGGGCTTTGCTCTTGGATTGCCGGCCTTTGGCGTTGCTACGCACCCACTCCAGTTCCTGCTTCATGGCTTTCTGGTGCGAAGACTCCTGCTTGGCTTCGGTGCGCAAACGCTGTTCCTTGTTTTCCAGCCACTGGCTATAGTTGCCCTCAAAAGGAATGCCCTGGCCTCGGTCGAGCTCCAGAATCCAGCCTGCTACGTTGTCGAGGAAGTAGCGGTCGTGAGTAATAGCAACCACAGTGCCTTCGTAATCGTGTAGAAAGCGCTCCAGCCAGGCCACCGATTCTGCGTCCAGGTGGTTGGTTGGTTCGTCCAGCAACAGCATGTCAGGGCCGGAAAGCAGCAGGCGGCACAAGGCTACCCGGCGGCGTTCACCGCCAGAGAGATTCTTTACCGGCTGATCCCAGGCGGGCAGGCGCAACGCGTCTGCAGCGACTTCCATTTTGCGTTCGATATCGTGGCCATCAGTGGCCTGTATCAGAGCTTCCAGTTTGCCCTGTTTTTTGGCCAGCGCATCGAAATCGGCATCCGGCTCAGCGTAGGCGGCGTAAACCTGGTCCAGTTCTGCCAGGGCGTTGTGCACGTCGGCCACAGCTTCATCAACAATTTCCTTGACCGTTTTGCTGTCGTCCAGCTCCGGCTCCTGGGGCAGGTAGCCCACATTGATGCCGGGCTGGGGCCGGGCTTCGCCGATGTAATCCTGATCCACGCCCGCCATAATGCGTAAAAGAGTTGATTTACCTGAGCCATTCAGGCCCAGTACGCCGATTTTGGCGCCCGGGAAGAAGCTCAGCGAAATGTCTTTGAGAATTTCACGTTTGGGCGGAACCACTTTGCCCACTCTGTTCATGCTGTATACGTACTGAGCCATAAAGGCATTACCCTCTTTGAAAACGAGATGTGACAGGGTGTCTGAGACGCTTAGATCCGTCGTCTCACAGAACTTGCTAGTTGGGTTTGTAAGGTATCGAAACCCGGGAGCTATAGCAATTTCAGCAAAACGGGTGATATCCGTATGACGGTATCTGCGAACTGCATAAAGGGTGATTTCCAACCCGATAATGGGCTAGAATAGCTGCCCGAATTTTAAGGGATTCCGGGGGCTATTTCCAAGACTCCCCGGGCCAGTCAAGCACACAGGGGCAGCGCACCGATGTTTAATCGTGACATGAAAATCGCGGGTTTCGACGACGAACTCTGGAATGCCATGCAGGCGGAAAGTAAGCGTCAGGAGGCTCATATTGAGCTGATAGCATCCGAGAATTATACCAGCCCGCGGGTCATGGAAGCTCAGGGTAGCGATCTTACCAACAAGTACGCTGAGGGTTATCCAGGCAAGCGTTACTACGGTGGTTGCGAGTTTGTGGACATCGCTGAACAACTGGCTATTGATCGCGCCAAAGAGCTCTTTGGCGCGGCCTACGCCAACGTGCAGCCGCATTCCGGCTCGCAGGCTAATTCAGCTGTCTTCATGGCGCTGGTTAACCCGGGCGATACCATTCTGGGGATGAGCCTGGCCCACGGCGGCCATCTGACTCACGGCGCCGGCGTGAACTTTTCCGGCAAGATCTATAACGCTGTGCAGTACGGCATCAACACCGACACCGGCCTGATCGATTACGATGAGCTGGAAGCGCTGGCGGTTGAACACAAGCCCAAGATGATCATCGCCGGGTTCTCTGCTTATTCCCAGGAGCTGGATTTTGCCCGATTCCGTGCTATTGCGGACAAGGTTGGTGCTTACCTGTTTGTAGACATGGCCCACGTGGCAGGTCTGGTCGCCGCCGGTGTCTATCCTGATCCTGTGCCCCATGCGCACGTAGTAACGACTACCACACACAAAACACTGCGCGGCCCCCGTGGCGGCCTGATTCTGGCTTGTGACGACGAAGCCCTGCACAAGAAGCTGAACTCTGCCGTTTTCCCGGGTGGCCAGGGTGGCCCGTTGATGCACGTGATTGCCGCTAAGGCAATCTGTTTCAAGGAAGCCATGAGCGACGAGTTCAAGGCCTACCAACAGCAGGTGGTAAAGAACGCATCAGCCATGGCTGATGTGTTTGTTGACCGCGGTTACGACGTTGTGTCCGGCGGCACCAAGAACCATCTGTTCCTGGTAAGTCTGATCAAGCAGGATATTACCGGTAAAGATGCCGACGCGGCTCTGGGGCGTGCGCACATCACGGTGAACAAGAACGCAGTTCCCAACGATCCGCGCTCGCCGTTTGTGACCTCCGGCCTGCGTCTCGGCACACCTGCAATCACCACCCGTGGCTTTGGTGAAGCAGAATGCCGTGAGCTGGCGGGGTGGATCTGCGATATCCTTGATAATCTGGAAGACGAAGCTGTAAGCAATCGTGTTCGCGAGCAGGTAGAAGCCCTGTGTGCGCGTTTCCCGGTTTACAGCTAAACGTCTGGCAAGACCTGCCGGGCAGGGCGCGAAACAGCTGCGCTGCCCGGCCCTCTCTGCGGAGTTCCTGATATGCATTGTCCTTTCTGTGGTGAAGCAGATACCAAGGTTATTGACTCGCGCCTGGTGGCAGAGGGCGATCAGGTGCGCCGCCGCAGAGAGTGTCTTTCCTGCAGGGAACGTTTTACTACTTTTGAGTCGGCCGAGCTGGTCATGCCAAGAGTGGTCAAGCAGGACGGTATCCGGCAGCCCTTTGATGAAGATAAACTGCGATCAGGCATCATGAAGGCGCTGGAAAAGCGCCCCGTCAGCATCGAACAAATCGATGCAGCGCTTAATCGCATCAAATATCGCTTGCGGGCGGCGGGGGAGCGTGAGGTCAAGTCCATGCAGCTGGGTGAAGAGGTGATGACCGAGCTACGCCAGCTCGACAAGGTTGCCTATGTCCGGTTTGCTTCCGTTTATCGCAGCTTTCAGGACATCAACGAATTCAAGGAAGAAATTGAACGGCTCTCTGCCAGCAATGGTGAGGCGCCGGTTGATGTTGCGAAAGTACTGGCGGATAACCACGCTCCTGAAGGAAAGAAATGACCGAACTCCGGGAACGGTCCATGATGGCCCGGGCTGTGCAGCTTGCATGGCGGGGCCGCTATTCGACCCATCCCAACCCGCGGGTGGGTTGCGTGATAGCCCGTGGTGACAAGATTCTGGGCGAAGGTTGGCATGAGCGGGCCGGAGAAGCCCATGCGGAAACCCGGGCGCTCAGCCAGGCTGGTCCGGCTGCACGTGGTGCCACGGCCTATGTCACTCTGGAACCCTGCAGTCATTTTGGTCGCACGCCACCCTGCGCGCGGGCTTTGATTGACGCGGGTGTGTCGCGCGTATTCGCTGCGACCAAAGACCCTAATCCGTCAGTCTCCGGAAGGGGTCTGGATATGCTTCGTGAAGCCGGTATCAGGGTCAGCGAAGGGCTTTTGGCGGAGGAAGCTGCGCGCCTGAACCCCGGGTTCATGAAGCGCATGAATACCGGGCGCCCCTGGGTTCGGCTCAAGATGGCCGCCAGTCTGGATGGTCGCACCGCCATGGCCTCCGGTGAAAGCCAGTGGATTACCGGCGATGAAGCCCGTCGCGACGTTCAGCGGCTCAGGGCTATCAGTGATGCGATTCTTACCGGCGTAGGAACCGTGCTTGCAGATGACCCCTCATTGACTGTTCGGCGGGAAGAGCTTGGGGATATAGGCGATGCAACCGAGCCTTCGCGGCAGCCGTTGCGTGTGATCGCCGACAGGGATGCCAGAACGCCGCCGTCTGCAACTATTTTGCGCGGTGGTAAGGTTCAGGTTTTTTGTGCTTCGTCCACTCTTGCAACAGCACCGGCCCAGGATCTTGCAGCCCTGGGTATACGGCTGGCCGGGGTTGCCTGGAAGGATAACGGCATAGATGTTTCCGAGCTACTGGACTCGCTGGGGGAGATGGGTATCAATGAACTGCTGGTGGAGGCCGGGCCAACGCTGGCAGGTACCTTTATCAGTGAGCAGCTGGTAGACGAACTCTGGCTCTACCAGGCTCCGGTATTCCTGGGCAGTACTGGCCGGCCAACGGCGCATCTACCGCTGGAGACCATGGCTGACAAGATCGAATGGATCGTACAAGACCGGCGACAGGTAGGAGACGACCAGCGTCTGATCCTGGTTCGCCGTTAAACGTTTAAATTCACGGTGCGTCCCGGTGTTGCGGCCTGAAGCTGCAATGGGTGCATTGAAAGGGTGCAAAACAGTATGGCACTGAACAGCGTTGAAGAAATCATTGAGGACATTCGCCAGGGCAAGATGGTTATCCTGATGGATGATGAAGATCGGGAAAACGAAGGGGACCTGGTGATGGCGGCTGAGCATTGCTCTGCCGAGGCTATCAACTTCATGGCCCGGTTTGGCCGCGGTCTTATCTGCATGCCTATGACGCGTGACCGCTGCGAACAGCTGGGCCTCCCATTAATGGTGCAGCAGAACGCCTCAGGGTTTGGTACCAAATTTACGCTTTCCATTGAGGCAGCGACGGGTGTAACCACAGGCATTTCAGCCGCAGACCGCGCTCGCACAGTGCAGGCTGCCGTGGCCCGCAATGCCAAGGCGTCGGACCTCGTTCAGCCTGGGCATATCTTCCCTCTGATGTCGGATCCCGGCGGCGTGCTAAGCCGTGCAGGGCATACAGAAGCATCCTGCGACCTGGCAGCTTTGGCCGGTTGTGAGTCCGCGGGTGTTATTTGCGAAATCATGAACGATGACGGTTCCATGGCGCGGCGGGAAGATCTTGAGCGTTTTGCTGCGGAGCACGATCTGAAAATCGGGACTATCGCTGATCTGATTCACTATCGCACCACGCATGAACGCACCGTCGAGTGCGTTGAAGAGAACCAGCTCGATACTGAATACGGTGTGTTCAAACTTCGTACATACCGGGATGTTATTCAGGGCTCTACGCACCTGGCCATGATTTATGGTGAGATCCCGGTGGATGAGCCGGTGCATGTGCGCGTTCACATTACTGATACGCTTCGGGATCTGCTTGGGGCGCGCCGTAAGGATTCCCGAAGCTGGCCGCTACACCATGCGCTTGAAAAAGTTGCAACCGAAGGTAGTGGTGTTGTGGTTCTGCTGAACAGTGCAGAAGACAGCTACAACCTGGAAGACCGTATTCAGGAATTCTTTGATCAGGGCCAGGGGCCTGCCGGTAAGGGCAGTTCTGGTGTTTATTTCACTGTGGGTACAGGCTCCCAGATTTTGCGGGACCTGGGCGTAAGCAAGATGCGTTTGCTTAGCCCGCCCGTAAAATACTCGGCTATTTCCGGATTTGATCTGGAAGTGGTTGAGTACATTCCGTACACCCCAGACTGATAAACCTGGCTGTAGCACTGTGGCTGCAGCCCGAGAAGGAGCCATAGATGGCAGATATTAAAGTAATTGAAGGCGATTTTACCCAGTGCAGCGGTCGTTATGCGTTGGTGGTTGGCCGTTTTAACGGCTTTGTTGTGGAAAGTCTGGTAAGCGGTGCAGTTGACACCCTGCGACGCCACGGTATTTCCGACAGTGACATCACCATTGTGCGCGTCCCCGGAGCCTATGAGATGCCGCTGGCTGTGAAACGTGTTGCAGAGACGGGTGGCTACGACGCCATCATTGCTCTGGGCGCTGTTATTCGCGGCGGAACTCCGCACTTTGAGTATGTGGCAGGCGAAGCCTCAAGCGGCCTTGGCGCGGTAAGCCTGGAAACAGACGTGCCGGTGACCTTTGGTGTGCTGACCGTTGATTCTATCGAGCAGGCAATCGAGCGCTCCGGCACCAAGGCCGGCAACAAAGGCGCAGAAGCGGCTATTACAGCGCTGGAAATGGTTAGCCTGTTCAGAAAACTGGGTGAGTAATGAGTGACACTGAAGATACGACGTCCAGCCCGGCGCCATCTGGCCAGCCAAAAGCTGGCGATCGCCGTCGTGCCCGTATTCTGGCAATGCAGGGGCTTTATCAGCGCCACTTTACCAAGAGTCCGATTTCAGATATCGAAGCCGAGTTCATGGTCGATAACGACATGGCTAAAGTGGATACCCTGTACTTCCGGGATGTCCTGCGCGGCGTCCATCGCGAGCAGGCAGAGCTCGATAAGCTGATTGAGCCATTCCTTGATCGTCCGCTGCCTGAAGTGGACCCCGTGGAACTGGCCATCGTTCGCGTGGGTGCTTATGAGCTGCGTCACCGGCTGGATGTACCTTACAAAGTCGTGATTAACGAAGGCATTGAGCTTGCGAAGCGATTCGGTGGTACAGAGGGACACAAGTTCGTCAACAGTGTGCTCGATAAGCTGGGCCGCCGACTGCGCCTTGCCGAGACCCGTTCGCGCTGACCGATGGGCGAATTTGAGCTGATCCGGCATTATTTCATGCCATTAGCCCGCTCGCTCGGCTCCCACTCTGTTCTTGTGGGACCGGGCGACGACTGTGCCATCCAGAGAATTCCCGCCGGCTCCGACCTGGTTTTTTCCATTGATACCCTTGTTGAAGGCGTACACTTTCCCCTCAACTACCGCCCGGATTATCTTGGCTGGAGGGCGCTTGCAGTTGCTGCCAGCGATCTTGCGGCTATGGGGGCTGATCCAGCCTGTTTTACACTTGCCCTGACCCTTCCGGAAGTTGATGAGTGCTGGCTACGGGACTTTGCTTTCGGGCTGGGAAAAGCTGCTGAGGCGTTCGGGTTGGTGCTCGCGGGCGGTGACACAACCCGTGGACCCCTGGCTTTAAGTTTGCAGGTACACGGTCTGGTCCCTCAAAGTACTGGCATCCGTCGCTCCGGTGCCGGGCCGGGGGATCTGGTCGTGGTATCCGGTACCCTGGGTGATGCGGGTGCTGCACTGGAGTACCTTGACGTCCAGAACCCTTCCGCAGATCAGGCGTTTGTGCTTGAGCGCTACCACCATCCTGAGCCGAAGCTGAAGCTGGGCGCAGCTCTCAGAAATCTCGCGACTGCTGCCATTGATGTGTCAGACGGCTTGCTGGCCGATCTGGGCCATATTCTTGAAGCTTCCTCGGTTGGTGCGAATATCGAGCGTTCCCGTTTGCCGGTGTCGCCTGCACTCAACCGGTTGACAGGTTCCGCTGCCGGCGATTTTGCGCTGCACTCCGGAGATGACTACGAGCTATGCCTCACCATTCCTGAGGCAAACTGGGCCATTGTGCCATCGTCACTGAAACAACAGCTCACTGTTATTGGCGTGATAGAGTCAGAGCAGGGTTTGCGCCTTGATGGCGCTGCTGTAGTGTCGGAATCTGAGGCAGTAGGTTTTGACCATTTCAGGAGAATATCATGAGCCAGGAAGATCAGTGGCCAGAGCCGGATTTGCCCCAGGCTATTCTGCCTCCGGGGTTTCTGAAAAATCCCGTACACCTCTTGGCCTTCGGGTTTGGCAGCGGTGCCGCGCCCCGCGCTCCCGGAACCTGGGGCAGTCTCGCTGCAATTCCTTTGTGGTATGGGTTTGCATGGCTGCCACCGGTCGCTTATTGGCTCGTTGTTGCGCTGGCCTTTTTGGTAGGTATCTGGTTGTGTGGGAAAACAGCCGCTGACCTGAAAGTGCACGACCATGGCGGAATAGTGTGGGATGAGTTCGTTGGAATGTGGATTGCTCTTGGGCTCTTCCCGGATCAGATTTACGGTGTATTGCTGGCGTTTCTGATTTTCAGGTTTTTCGATGTTCTCAAGCCATGGCCCATAAACTGGCTGGATGAGCGATTACCCGGCGGACTGGGTATCATGGTGGATGACGTGGTTGCCGGTGGTATGGCACTCCTGTGCCTGATCGCGATTGATGCCTGGCTTGCGCCTTATATTCTCTGAAAGAAGCTTGTGGGGCACTGCAAAATGCCAGAGGCTTTGAAGAGTTGTTAGTGCACCTGCTGTTCTTCCGGTAGCAGCCTGACCACATGCAGGAAGCGTTTCAGCCCGATTTCCGCTCGATCTCTGGAGGCAAAGGGCCCGCTGTCAAAGCCCTCACGCGTCGTGAAATACCATTTGTTCCCGACGCAGAAAAACCGGCTGCTACGAAAGGGTACGCTGCCCTCTTCTCCTGACCTGACGTGAGTATTCATGGCCGACTCCTGTGCAAGTGCCAAATGTCTGCGTTTCGGGCGCTGCGTGATGGATGAACGTTTGTTTAAAATTAATACAAATCCGGGGGAATTCAACATTTTTTGACAATTATATGATTGCTGAAGTGATCGCGACCGCAGGCAGTGTTCTTTTGCGTATGCGGTTGCCCTCAGCGGTGGCTGTGTTCAGAATACACGATAACTGGCCGCACTCTTCGCCCGTCTATGCCTCACCTGAGTCCTAAAGGAGATAAAATGAGTATCAGTCACGTCTTGCGCGTTAGTAATTCCGGGTTGAGTCCTTCCACCCGCTGGTTAAAGTTGGTTTGGGCATTCCTCCCCGCTGCGCTTCTTTCTGTATTGGTGGGCTGTTCATCCGCAGTCACCAAGCTCGAGACCTGGGAGGGCAATCCAGCGACAGCAGTGAATGCGGCGACACTGAAAGCGCCCGGTGCTATTCAGGTCAGCCGGGTTAATGGCCGGGCCATGACTAACTACCTGATGGACGATCTGGCGCTGGATTATGCTCTGCTTCCCGGTGAGAACGAGGTGGTATTCACCTACAAAACAATCTGGGCTAAAACCGGAGTTGTGGAAAATGGTGAATCGAAGGTGCACGTGATCGAAAGCAAGCCCCAGGTAGTGCGGTTTGAGGCGAGGCCTGACGAGACGTATCGGTTTGAATTTGATAAGCCGAGTTCCCGTCGGCAGGCAGAGCAGATGTTACCGGAATTCTCTTCTGCCATTGTAGGGCCGGATGGTCAGGCGCTTGCCCAATCTTCAAACTGGTCGCAAGCCGACAACACTGTCGCAGCGCGAACGCCTGTACCGGGTGACCAGGTTGTTGGCGAGGAAGCCGTATCCGGTGACGGAATGAGTGCACTGAACCGTTTGAAGGCCGTTTGGGCAACTGCTGATGACGAAGAGAAAAAAGCGTTTTTACGTTGGGCATTTGAGTAATCGCCCGGCGCTTTGTCAGCCGTTACCGCCTGAAGCGGCCCGTAAGCCTCTTCAGTGCGCTTTCCAGTAGGCCCATTGCATCGTCTGTCAGTGTCTGGCTCCGGGTCTCGGTAAGTGGAGTGTGCATCTCCTCCGGATCAAGCTCACTGGCAGCTTTCTCGATGGCCTCAAGGCTGTCATGGACATGGCTCCGGAGCGAATCACTCTGGGTCACGACATCGGGGCAGACAGTAAAATTGAGTGTCAGGCTGCCCTGATAACTCACCGCAACAATAACCAGACCCATGCTGTCGAACAGTGGCGCAGCATTATACTGCTGGGTCAGCTTCGCACCCTGCAGGTAAAGAGGTACCTGGGGGCCAGGCACGTTAGTAATTGCCAGATTGAATACAGGCCGATAACGTTGGGCAATCTGCAGTTCAGAATACAGCCTGGCCGACAGCGCCAGCATGCTTGACGGTAAAAGCTCTGTGAGTCGGTCTGCTGCAATCGCGTCCCGATATGGCTCTGAGGATACCGCGTTCCAGTGAATTTTCCGGATGCGCCGTGCCGGGTCGGATTCGTTTGTGGCGAGGTCCAGCAGCATGGCGGACATCTGATTTCCTGTGGTTCTGCGTAGCGTGCTTGAGCGCACTGAAATCGGCGTCATGGCAATCAGAGACTGGCCCGTGTTTGTGCCTTGATTTCCAAGGTATCGCCGCAGAGTTTCCGCGCAAAGCCCCAATACCACGTCATTAAGCGTGACATCACCCAGTGCTGCCTTGACGGCTTTGAGTCGGGACAATTCAATTTTAGCCGGCACGATCTGGCGATTGGGTGTGATTTTCCGGTTGAATGGGCTGTGAGGTGCGGAAAACAGGGGGAACGGCAGAGGGATTTTCAGCAGTTGCTTCTGGATGAGTCCCCGGGCGGTCGTCTCCGCCGCGCCCACTGCAAGGGAGGCGAATCGCCAGGGTGTGCGCAGGATATTGACACCGGCCTGGACTATCACCCGTTCCTCGGATGGCTTCGGGCGCGGTTGCCAGGGGCGTGGAGCATTGATGGGCTGCGGCTTCGGAGTATATTCAAGCAGTTTGCTGATAATTTCTTCGCCGCTGAAGGCGTCAATGGCTGCATGATGCAGTTTGACGATAAGGGCAAAGCCCTCTCGACCTTTCTCGCTGCCTTCTTTTTCTTCGCCCAGACGAAAGCCGTCCACGAAGGTTATATGCCAAAGCGGCCGATCCCGTTTGAGGGGTTCTTCGATAATTTTCGAGGCAAGTGTCATCAGGTTTGCCTCCCGGCTGTTTTCGCCGAGGCTTACATAGGCCAGGTGCCGTTCGATGCTGAATTCAGGATCATCAATCCAGTAGGGCCGTCCCAGGCGTAGAGGAATCTCTTTCAGGCGCTGGCGGAAAACAGGCACTACATGAAGGCGGCTGCGCAGATACGCAATAAAGGTACTGAACGCCAGGGGCGTGTCCCGTTCGCTGGCATCAAAGAGGTAGATGCTACCGATGTGCATCGGCGCATTCGCGGATTCGAGGTACAGGAAGGAAGCGTCCAGTTCGGATAGCTGCCGCATCAATGGGCTCCGTTTATTTTCCGGGTTTTCCGTAGTATAGATGAATCTGCTGTCGCTTCGGTTGACTCATTTGCCTGTCAGAATTCTGCGGCGGAGTCAATATTGCACCTGACCTTTCCCGAAGCTTCAGTCATCAAGCCATTCTGTTACCGCCGAATCGCCGATCAGTCTTTGCCAGAACCACATCAGCGCTTTGCCTTTATCGTCAGCATGCCTTGCTGCCTGCAGCGCGACTGCCTGCCTTGGCTCCCCTACCTGCTTTTCAACGAGTTGGCCGGAAGCCAGAAGCTCTTTCACTCGAGGTTTTGGTAACCAACCTACACCGAGACCTGCCTTCTGCATGGCAATTTTATGATCGATATTCGCGCCGGTCAGCGTGCGCTGCCGGTGAAAGATGCCAGCATGACCAGCGGGCAGAGAACGGGAGGTGTCTGCGGCGACCGCTGCCGGATAGCGGCAAATATCTTCTTCAGTCAGCGGTTCTTGTGCATTTGCCAGCGGGTGGTCGGGGGAGATGGCAAAAACAAAGGTCATTTTGCCAAGGATATGGCTGGTGAAGTTTCCGGCGGGCTTACTGATGTCGTCGGCGCCGACAATAAGATCAGCCCTGCGGCTTTGAAGTGCATCCCAGGTACCGGCAAAAACTTCTTCGGTAATCTGAACGTCAACCGGAATGCCCAGAGCACAGAATTCTCTAATGGCCGGGAACAGGCACTCCGCGGGCAGTAGAGAGTTGAACCCGATGCGCAGCCGGGTTTCCCAGCCCTGGGCAACTTGCCGGGTTGAATGTGCGAGGTTGTCGGCCGCATCAAGCAGTGTTCGCCCTTCTTCCAGAAGATAAAGGCCGGCCGGGGTGAGAACGGCCCGGTGACCGCTTCGGTCGAACAGGGCCACGTTCAGGTCTTCTTCAAGCTTTTGCACGGTATAGCTGATTGCCGAGGGGACCCGGAAGAGTTCACCGGCGGCACCGGCGAAGCTGCCTTTGCGGTCGATGGCGTCGAGGACTTTCAGGGCGTCTATTGTGATGGCTGTTTGCATGTTCGAATTATCTGAGGTTGTTGGCCAGAATTGCTTGCTTGAGAGGGTAGCAGGGTGGCCGTTATTCTTCTCAGACTATCAGTAAATTTAATGGAGTCAGGTATGGGTCTTCTCGTAGACGGTAAATGGCATGATCAGTGGTATGACACCGACAAGACCGGTGGCAAGTTTGAGCGCGAAGCTGCCCGGTTCCGGAACTGGGTTACGGCGGATGGCTCTCCGGGGCCTGCGGGTGAAGGTGGTTTCAAGGCAGAGTCGGGCCGTTATCATTTGTATGTTTCTCTGGCTTGTCCCTGGGCGCATCGCACGTTGATCTTCCGGAAACTGAAGGGGCTTGAGGCCCATGTGTCAGTGTCTGTTGTTCATCCGGATATGGTGGAGAATGGCTGGGAGTTCCGGCCCGGCGAGGAAATGCACAGGGACGATCTGTATGACTTCCGTTTTATGCATCAGATCTATACCAGAGCCGCGCCTGAGTACTCTGGGCGGGTGACGGTTCCGGTTCTGTGGGATAAGCATCAGCAGACCATTGCCAGCAACGAGTCCGCGGATATTATCCGTATGTTTAACTCCGGGTTTGATGGTCTGGAAGGAGTGAACGCTGATCTGGATTTATACCCGGAAGCGCTTCAGGCAAACATTGATGCGGTGAACGAGCGGGTTTACAACACTGTTAATAATGGCGTGTACAAGGCAGGCTTTGCCACGGCTCAAGATGTGTATGAAAAGGCCTATGTCGAGTTGTTCGATTCGCTGGACTGGCTGGAAGCCAGGCTGTCGAAGCAGCGTTATCTCACGGGAGCTACGATAACAGAAGCAGACTGGCGGCTCTTCACAACACTGGTTCGATTTGATGCGGTTTATTACAGTCATTTCAAATGTAATCGCCAGCGCATCAGTGACTTCCCGGCGCTTTCAGGCTACCTGAGGGAGTTGTACCAGGTGGCAGGGGTGGCCGATACCGTTGATATTGGGCAGATCAAGCAGCACTACTACGTGAGCCAGCGCACCATTAACCCCACGCAGGTCGTGCCGGTGGGGCCGCACCTGGATTTCACGACTCCCCACGGGCGTGATGAGCTATAAAGGCAGGCTTTAGCTTACTCTCGCCACGGCGACCTGGGTCAATAGCTCCAGGGCGTTTTTGTGGGGTGAGTCAGGCAGGGTAGCCAGGGTGTCAGAAGCCTTGGCTGCTTCAGCTTTGGCTCGCTCCATGGTGTATTCCAGCGCTCCGGATGATTCAACAAGCTTCAGAACCCGCGGTAAATCATCCAGCCCGCCTTTGCGAATGGCCTGGCGAATGAGCTGCCGGTCTTCTTCGTTGCTGTGGGCCATGGCGTGGATCAGGGGCAGGGTGGTTTTGCCTTCGGCGAGATCATCGCCAACGTTTTTGCCCATGGCTTCCGCATCACCACGATAATCGAGCACATCATCCACCAGCTGGAAGGCCAGCCCCAGATGTTTGCCGTAATCTTTCAGTGCTTGTTCCTGAGCGCCGTCTGCGCCGGCGAGCAAAGCGCCGGAGTGGGATGCAGCTTCGAACAGCATGGCCGTCTTGTTATGTATCACGGTCATGTACTGATCTTCGGTGAGATCCGGGTTCTTTACATTCATCAGCTGCATGACTTCGCCCTGGGCGATTACCGCGGTGGCATGAGACAGGATCTCCATAATAGGAAGGCTCTTCAGCTCGACCATCATCTCGAATGCACGGGCGTAGAGGAAATCACCTACCAATACACTGGGCGCGTTCCCCCAGTTCGCATTGGCTGTGCTCCGGCCCCGACGCATATCCGATGTGTCTACCACATCGTCATGGAGCAGAGTGGCCGTATGCAGGAATTCGATCACCACAGCCAGCTTCAGGTGTTCGTCTTTGCTGTAACCTGCAGCGCGGCTGGAAAGTAAAACCAGTAAGGGTCTCAGGCGCTTACCGCCGCTTTCAATAATGTACTGGGCTATTTTTTCTACCAGAGGAACGTCCGAAGAAAGCCGCTGGATGATCAGGTCATTAACGCGGCTGAAGTCTTCCGCCACGGTGTCGTAAATGCGCTGGGCTGTCATGCGGCTTGTGGATCCCTTGCTGGTGTCGTAATTATGGAGCTGTCTGGCGTACTGTTAATACAGGCAGGTTGCGGCAATGCTAGGTATTGCTGCGGTTAGTGTCAACTTGGCTTGTATTGCGAAGCGTGTTTTCGTACAATCACGCGCCCAACTCATCCCAACCTGCGCTCCCTGCTATAGGGTCGCCAGAGCGCTTCCCTTAGAACCAGGTGGATAAGAGCAGGGATGGGTCAATCGCGGAGAATGTTAATGTACGCAGTTATTGTTAGCGGTGGTAAACAGCACCGTGTTAAAGAAGGCGAAACCCTGAAGCTGGAAAAGCTGGAAGTGGAAACCGGCGGCAACGTCGAGTTTGACCGCGTTCTGCTGATTGCTGATGGCGACAACTTTAAAGTTGGCGCGCCGGTTGTTGATGGTGCCAAAGTGACTGCGGAAGTAGTCAGCCACGGCCGTCACGACAAGATTCAGATCATCAAATTCCGTCGTCGGAAGCACTCGATGAAGCGTCAGGGCCACCGCCAGTGGTTTACTGAAGTAAAGATCACGGGTATCCAGGGCTAGGCTCTCGGAAAAAACCCCTTAATCAGGAGGCTTGTCATGGCTCATAAAAAAGCAGCAGGTAGTACCCGTAACGGTCGCGATTCCGAGTCGAAACGACTTGGTGTAAAGCGCTATGGCGGCGAATCAGTATCTGCAGGCAGCATTATCGTTCGTCAGCGCGGAACCCGTTTCCACGCAGGCGTGAATGTTGGCCTGGGCAAAGACCACACGTTGTTCGCGAAAGCTGACGGCCAGGTCAAGTTCGAAGTGAAAGGTCCGCAGAATCGTAAGTTCGTAAGTATCGTTCCAGCGGCTGCGTAAGCAGCGGCGATACGGTTCTGTCGAACCTTGGGCAGCCCTGATATCCTGTTGATCGAAGCAGGATTCAGAGCCGCCCGGAGCCCCGCAAAGCTTTCTTGAGGCTGCGGGGCTTTTTAGTTTATGCGCCATGCGCAAAGGGTTGATTCATGAAATTCGTAGACGAAGCCACAATCATCGTTGAGGCCGGTAACGGCGGTAACGGCTGCCTCAGTTTCCGGCGTGAAAAATACATTCCGAAAGGTGGTCCCGACGGTGGTGATGGTGGGGATGGCGGCTCCGTATATCTCGAGGCAAGCGATTCGCTTAATACATTGGTTGATTACCAGTTTCAGCGAAAGCATAAAGCACCCGGCGGTGAGCAGGGGTCCGGGCGTAACTGTACCGGCACCAAAGGGGATGATCTGGTGTTGCCGGTGCCAGTCGGTACCACGGTGGTTGATGTGGATACCCATGAGGTGCTCGGCGATCTGACTCGCATTGGTCAGCGCCTCAAGGTGGCTCAGGGTGGGTTTCATGGTCTCGGGAATACCCGATTCAAATCGTCAATAAACCGTGCTCCTCGTCAAACGTCCAAAGGCTCCGAGGGTGAGCTCCGGAACCTGCGCCTGGAGTTGAAGGTTCTGGCAGACGTCGGTCTTCTGGGCTTGCCCAACGCCGGCAAGTCCACCTTTATTCGATCTGTATCAGCCGCGACGCCTAAAGTGGCTGATTACCCGTTTACGACGCTGGTGCCAAATCTGGGCGTTGTCAGTGTGCAGGCGCATCAGAGTTTTGTTATAGCGGATATACCCGGCCTGATCGAAGGTGCTGCAGAAGGTGCTGGCCTGGGAATTCGTTTCCTCAAGCATCTTGTACGTACCCGTTTGCTGCTGCATCTGGTAGACGTAGCGCCTTTCGACGGTTCCTCGCCGGCTGATGCTGTGACAACCATTGCTCATGAGCTCGAGAAGTTCAGCGAAACCCTGGCTGGCCGTGATCGCTGGCTGGTGCTGAACAAGCTGGATATGGTTCCGGAGGAGGATCGTGAGGCTCATTGCCAGGCGATCATTGATGAGCTTGATTGGCAGGGCCCTGTGTTCCGTATTTCTGCGCTGAGCGGTGAGGGAACCAAGCCTCTGACGCAGGCAGTGATGCGCTGGATTGAAGAACGCGCAGAGGAAGAGGCTGAAAATCCGGAGGTTGCCGAGCAGGAAGCCGCGAGGCGCAAGCGCATGGACGAGGAAGCCCGAATCGGTATAGAGGAAGAAAAGCAGGCTCGCCGTGCGGCCCGTGAGGAAAATGACGATGACTTTGATGACGACGATTACGACGTTGAAGTAGTTTATGCGCCTGAATGAATTCAGGTTTTTACAGCCTGGGCTATCCAGGTAATCAGAAAGAGACAGTGTCTGAATCATGACTGAACGCGCCCAGCTGCCTCAGGCCAGACGCCTTGTGGTGAAAATCGGAAGTGCCCTCCTGACCAATGATGGCCGAGGGCTCGATGTGCCAGCGCTCGGGCTCTGGGTAGACCAGATGGCAGCGTTGGTCAGGCAGGGTGTCGAGCTGGTTGTGGTTTCTTCCGGCTCGGTCGCTGAAGGTATGAGTCGTTTGGGCTGGAAAAAACGCCCGGAAAGATTGCACGAACTGCAGGCTGCCGCTGCAGTCGGACAGATGGGGTTGGTGCAAACCTGGGAGGCTGAGTTCAAGCGCCATGGTATTCATACTGCCCAGATTTTGCTTACCCACGACGACCTTTCTGATCGCAAACGCTATCTGAACGGGCGGAGTACGCTCAGGGCGCTTCTGGATTTTGGTGTTGTGCCTATCGTAAACGAAAACGATACGGTGGTTACCGATGAGATCCGCTTTGGTGATAACGACACCCTGGGAGCTCTGGTTGCCAACGTGGTTGAGGCAGATGGTCTGATTATCCTGACAGATCAGCTCGGCCTGTTTGATAAGGACCCTCGCAAAAACCCGGATGCCCGTCTGGTGACGGAGCGGCTCGCCGGTGATCGTGAGCTGGACGCAATGGCTGGCGGAAGTGCCGGTGTTCTTGGTCGTGGCGGCATGCAAACCAAGCTTCGCGCCGCACGCCTGGCCGCGCGATCCGGAGCTTTTACGGTAATTGCAGGTGGTCGTGTTGAAGGCGTTCTTTCGCGGCTGCGCCAGGGTGAAGTTCTTGGCACTCTTCTTCTTCCTGAGCAGGGTCGCATCGCAGCGCGTAAGCAGTGGCTGGCCAGCCATTTGCAGACCCGGGGCAAGCTGACACTGGATGACGGTGCAGTGAAGGTGCTTCGCCAGGGTGGGCGTAGCCTTCTGCCGGTTGGAATAAAAGGTGTTGCCGGGCAGTTTCGTCGAGGCGAGATGGTGTCCTGTGTTGACCAGAAGGGTGATGAGGTCGCGCGCGGGCTGGCGAACTACGATGCAGGCGAGGCCAGGTTGATAGCGGGTCGTTCAAGCAGCAGTATTACTGAAATTCTGGGTTATATTTCAGACGAAGAAATGATTCACCGGGACAATATGGTGATTGTCTGAAACAAAAAAACCGGCTTGATAGCCGGTTTTTTTAATCGCAACAAGAGCTTTTGGCTAGCGCAAGGCGCTATCAGGCACTCTTCAGCGCTTTGATCTTCGCGCTCATGCGGCTCTTCTGGCGAGCAACCTTGTTCTTGGTGAAGATGCCCTTGTTGACCATGCTGTCCATAATAGGCTGGGCAGTCTGGAATGCGGCCTGAGCTTCTTCGTAGTTGCCAGACTCAATCTTTGCCTGAACTTTTTTCATGTATGTGCGAGTCATGGAACGCAGGCTTGCGTTGTGCTTGCGGTTTTTCTCGTTCTGACGTGCGCGCTTTTTGGCTTGCGGGGTATTTGCCACCGTAAAACTCCTGAAAGTACTTTAAATTCGTTACTGAATGATTCGTACGGAAAACTCCGGGCAAAATAATAACCAGAGGCTCCCTGAAATCGCGGGCGCGCCCATAACCAGCGCGTCGAAATAAATGACGCGGAACTATGCCGCCCAAACCTGTAAATGTCAATACCAAAGCCCATTTGATCCCATGATTCAAAAGGGCTGTGGTAAACTCCCGGCTCGCCGGATACGGGTTCAGCAGGGAAGCAGGTAATTCCCGAAATACCCGACCGAACGTGTGCGCAACCGGATAAAAACCTGAATGTCATCGCAACCTGAAACATCACCGGAAAAACAGCCGCCTGCCAAAGTGCCGGGCCTGCTCAGGTCTTCCGGTCTGGTGGGCATGATGACCATGCTGTCCCGGGTGCTTGGGCTGGTACGGGACATGGTGATTGCGCGCTACTTCGGCGCCGGAGCGGGCGCTGATGCTTTTTTTGTTGCGTTCAAAATCCCCAACTTTTTACGCAGGCTTTTTGCCGAGGGTGCTTTTTCCCAGGCGTTTGTTCCGGTGTTGTCATCCTATCGCGAAAACCGTCCGGTCTCCGACGTAAAGCGCCTGATAGATGCAGTAGCCGGATCTCTGGGGCTTGTATTGCTGGGCATCACCCTGGTGGCGATGCTTGGCGCGCCACTCCTGACCGCCGTCTTTGCGCCTGGCTTTCTGGATGATGACGTCAAGTTTGCGCTGACCAGCGACATGCTGCGCATCACCTTTCCGTATTTGTTGATGATTTCCCTGACGGCATTTGCCGGCGGTATCCTGAATAGCTATGACCGCTTTGCGGTACCCGCGTTTACGCCAGTTTTATTGAATCTGGCGATGATCGGCGCTGCCGTGTATCTCGCCCCTCTTATGAGCGAGCCGGTAATGGCTTTGGCCTGGGGAGTATTCATTGCCGGTGCGTTACAACTGTTTTTCCAGTTGCCGTTCCTTATGCGATTGGGGCTAATGCCCCGGCCGCGGGTGGATTACCATCACGAAGGGGTCAGCCGTATTCTCAAGTTGATGGTGCCGGCACTCTTCGGTGTGTCTGTCAGCCAGATCAACCTTTTGCTGGATACGGTGCTGGCGTCTTTCCTGCAAACGGGAAGTGTATCCTGGCTGTATTATTCTGACCGGCTCTCAGAGTTGCCTTTGGGGGTCTTCGGAATTGCCATCGCGACAGTCATTCTGCCCAGTTTATCCCGCAAGCATGCCGCAGCCTCTGCTGATCAGTTTGCCGCAACATTGGATTGGGCGGTTCGCGCCGTATTGATCATTGGCGTTCCGTCCGCTCTTGCACTGGGGCTGCTGGCTGAGCCCTTGATTGCAACCTTGTTTCATTATGGTGAAGTCACGGACAGAGATGTGGCCATGTCGGCCCAGAGCTTACGGGCCTATTCTGCGGGGTTACTCGCTTTTATGGTTATCAAGGTTCTGGCGCCGGGCTTTTTTGCGCGGCAAGACACCAGTACGCCGGTGAAAATCGGGATCATTGCCATGGTGGCCAATATGGTTTTCAATCTGGCGCTCATCGTACCCTTGGCCCACGCTGGTTTGGCACTGGCAACGTCGCTGTCAGCCTGGCTTAATGCGATTCTTCTCTGGCGCGGGCTCAAGCGGCAGGGTGCCTGGCAAAGCCAGCCCGGCTGGGGAAAGTATCTTTTACAGATTGGCCTCGCGAATGCTGCCATGGTTGCGGTTATCCTCTGGCTGAACATGCCGGTCATGCGCTGGCTGTCGGCAGACGGTATTGAGCGTTCACTTTACATGGGGATGATGGTCGTGGCTGCCAGTGGTACCTATTTCGTCGTTCTGGCGCTGGCAGGGGTGCGGGTAAGACATTTCCGGCAGAGGTAAGGTATAATCGCGCGTTTTCTCACCAGCGTCTTGCGTACAGTCAGGCGCTGAAAGCCAACTGGCAAATGAAGGTTCGCACTGCATGCGTCTGATCCGAAGCCTGACTAACCTGAAAACGCTTTCAAGGCAGGTGGACTCTCCGTTGGCGGAGGGCTGTGTGGCCACTATTGGCAACTTTGACGGCGTTCATCTGGGCCATCAGACGATTATTGACCAGGTAAAAAGCAAAGCGCGTGCGTTAAATCTACCTTCGGTGGTTATGGTTTTTGAACCTTTGCCAAGGGAGTTTTTCCAGGGTGTGGAGGCGCCTCCCAGGCTGATGAGTTTCCGGCAGAAACTTGAAACCCTGCTGGCAGCGGGTATTGATATCGTGCTTTGTCTGAAGTTCGATAATAACTTTCGCAGCTACTCCGCTATGGGCTTTATAGATGACGTACTCATCAATGGGCTGGCGGTGCGCCACCTGGTTGTAGGTGATGATTTTCGTTTCGGCTGTGACAGGGCAGGAGACTTTGCGCTACTGGAAGAGGTCGGCGAAAACGCGGGTTTTTCAGTGGAGAACACCCGCACCGTAACCGTTTCAGATGAGCGAATAAGTAGCACACGAATCCGTAATCTGCTGCAGGGTAACCAGCTCGAGCAGGCCGAGTTTTTGCTTGGGCGCCCTTATCGTATCCGGGGCCGTGTTGTTTATGGCCGGCAGCTGGGCCGACGTATCGGCTCGCCTACAGCGAACATTCTGCTCCGACAGATTCCAGCCTTGCGCGGCGTGTATGTTGTCACCGTGACGCTGGAAGACGGAAGCAATCAGGACGGCATTGCCAATATTGGCTTGCGCCCGACCGTTGACGGCAAGCAGCCAGCGCTGGAAGTGCACCTGTTTGACTTTACTGGCACACTTTACGGCCAGCATATTGACGTTGTTTTCCGCCACGGACTGCGGGATGAAGAAAAGTTTGAATCCATCGATGCGCTTAAAGCGCAGATTGCCAGAGATTTCGACGACGCTAGAGCGTGGCTGGCCGAACACCTGTTAAAGAGCAGCTCTGAGCAGAATTGAACGAAAAAGCTGACCAAACCTACTGACCAAAAGAGTACGCACACAAACCATGAGCGACTACAAGCACACTCTGAATCTGCCGGAAACCGCGTTTCCCATGCGCGGTAACCTGGCCAAGCGCGAGCCCGAAATGCTCAAGCGTTGGCAGGATCTGGACGTTTACGCCAATCTGCGCCAGCAGCGCGAAGGGCGTGACAAGTTCATTCTCCACGATGGCCCTCCCTACGCCAACGGCAGCATTCATATTGGTCACGCGGTTAACAAGATTCTGAAGGATATGATCGTCAAATCTCGCGGTTTCATGGGCTTCGATGCGCCCTATGTGCCAGGCTGGGATTGCCACGGTCTGCCAATAGAGCACAAGGTTGAGCAGGAAATCGGCAAAGCCGGTGTGAAGGTCGACTACAAGACTTTTCGTCAGGCTTGCCGGGACTACGCCACCAAACAGATTGCAGGCCAGAAAGCGGACTTTGTCCGCCTTGGCATCATGGGCGAGTGGGACAAGCCTTACCTCACCATGGATCCGAAAGTGGAAGCCGGCATTGTACGCGCGCTGGGTAAGATCGTTGCCAAAGGGCACGTGGTTCGTGGTTTCAAGCCGGTTTACTGGAGTGTGGTGGGTCAGTCCGCGCTGGCAGAGGCCGAAGTGGAATATCAGGACAAAACCTCAACGCAGATTGATGTGCGTTTTACTGCCGTGGACCAGGCCAAAGCTCTGTCGCTGTTTGGAACGGACAAGGGCGAGGGTGACGTTTCCATCGTTATCTGGACCACCACGCCCTGGACCATCCCGGCTAACCAGGCGGTATCGCTCAACGCCGATCTGGACTATGCACTGGTGCAGGTTGACGCCGGCAACGGCCCGGAGCGCATGATTCTGGCTGCGGCCATGGTCGAAGGCGTTATGGCGCGCTGGGATATTGCGGATTTTGAAGTGCTGGGCACTTGCCTGGGCGCTGACCTTGAACACCTGCTCCTGCATCACCCGGTCTACGACAAGCAGGTTCCGGCGATTCTGGGTGACCATGTGTCTATAGAGGCAGGTACCGGTGCCGTACATACAGCGCCTGATCATGGCATGGAAGATTTTGTGGTCGGCAAAGCCTACGGCATTGGTACCTTGAACATGGTTCAGGCCGACGGTACCTATACCAGCGCGACCGGTGAATTTGCAGGCATTCATGTTTACAAGGCTGACGAGCCTGTATGCGAGGCTCTGGTCCGGGAAGGCAAACTGGTGCGCAGGGAAAAATTCCGCCACAGCTTTCCCCATTGCTGGCGCACCAAAACACCTCTGATCTATCGTGCGACGCCGCAATGGTTTATCAGCATGGAGAAAGAAAACCTCCGCGCAGACGCACTGGAAGCCATCAAGGGTGTGCGCTGGGTACCTGCCTGGGGCCAGAATCGAATCGAGGCCATGTTCCAGCAGTCTCCGGACTGGTGCATCTCACGCCAGCGCACCTGGGGCGTGCCAATTACCCTGTTTATCCACAAAGAAACGCAGGAACTGCACCCGGATACCCAGAGCCTGATTGAGAAAGTGGCCCAGGCCATCGAAACCGGTGGCATTGACGCCTGGTACGAAATCGACACCCGCGAACTTCTGGGCGACGATGCCGATCACTATGAAAAAGTCATGGACACACTGGATGTTTGGTTCGATTCCGGTGTTACCCACGAATCCGTGCTGCGTGTACGTCCTGAGCTGGGTCAATTCCCGGCGGATATGTATCTTGAAGGCTCTGATCAGCACCGTGGCTGGTTCCAGTCGTCGCTGAAAACCTCTATTGCCATGAACGGTGTGGCTCCATACAGGCAAGTGCTGACCCACGGTTTCACCGTGGATGGCAAAGGCCTGAAGATGTCGAAGTCTCTGGGCAACGTGATCGCACCACAGGAAGTCATGAACGAACTGGGTGCCGATATTCTCCGCTTGTGGGTTTCAGCAACCGATTACAGCGGTGAAATGACGGTTTCCAAGGATATTCTGCGCCAGACAGCAGACGGGTATCGCCGTATCCGCAACACTTCGCGCTTCCTGTTGAGTAACCTTACCGGCTTCGATCCGAAGCAGCACATGGTCGCGCCGGAAGACATGATTGCGCTGGATCGCTGGATGGTGGATCGCGCTCTGCAGTTGCAGAATGAGCTCCATGAGGACTACCAGAACTATGCCTTCCTGCGGATCTACCAGAAGGTTTACAACTTCTGCGAAGCCACACTGGGCGGCTTTTACCTCGATATAATCAAGGATCGCCAATACACCACCCAGGCGGACAGCCTGGCGCGGCGCTCCTGTCAGACGGCGCTTTACCACGTAGCTGAAGCACTGGTGCGCTGGATAGCGCCCATCCTGAGCTTCACTGCCGACGAAATCTGGCAGCACCTGCCGGGCGAGCGCGGCGAGACAGTTTTCTACGAAACCTGGTATGCGGGCCTTACGGCACTCCCGGAAGATGCTGAGCTGGGCCGGGACTACTGGCGCCGGATTTTCGGCGTTAAAGAAGCGGTAAACAAGCGCCTTGAAGAAGCTCGCGCCCGAGGGGAGATCAAGGGATCACTGAGCGCCGAAGTAACGCTCTACTGTGAAGGCGATCTGGCAGCTGACCTGGAGTTTCTTGGAGAAGAGTTGCGCTTTGTGCTGATTACTTCCGAAGCAACCGTAAGGCCCGTATCGGAAGCCGGTAGCGCCGAGATGACCAGCTACGAAGGCCTGCTGGTAAAAGTGAACCCAGCGACTCACGCGAAATGCGAGCGCTGCTGGCACCACCGGGAAGATGTGGGTGCCAACGCTGAGCATGTAGACCTGTGTGGCCGCTGCATCACCAACGTGGAAGGGCCGGGCGAAACCCGCTCGTTTGCCTGATGGAACTGGCAATGAATGAGCAGGTGACCGGAAGCAAACTGAAATGGCTCTGGCTGGCGGTTCTGGTAGTCGCGCTGGATCTTGGCTCCAAGGCCATGGCAACGGCGATGCTGACCTACGGTAATCCGGTGCCGGTGATTCCCATGTTTAATCTGACGCTGCTGCACAACACCGGAGCTGCATTCAGCTTTCTTGCTGACGCCGCCGGCTGGCAGCGTTGGTTCTTCGTAACCCTGGCGCTTGTAGTCAGCGTGGTATTGGTCGGCTGGCTGAGAAATCTGCAGCGCCATGAAACCTGGTCGGCCATTGCCATCGTACTGATACTTGGCGGTGCTCTGGGTAACGTATACGACCGGGTAGTGCACGGTTATGTCGTCGATTTCCTGCATTTTTACTGGCAGGACTGGCATTTCCCCGCATTCAATCTGGCCGATACCGCCATTACCATAGGCGCCGCGATGATGATTCTTGATATGTTTCGCAAGCCCGCTGATTCCGGCAAGCCTGCGAACGGGAGCGAATAGTGGTTATGAAAGAACTGCCAGTAGATAAAGGTACACGTGTAACCCTGCACTTTGCGCTCAAATTCGAGAGCGGCGAAGTCATTGATTCTACCTTCGATAAAGACCCTGCAACTCTGGAAATTGGCGACGAAAGCCTGCCGGAGAACTTTGAGGCCTATCTGATGGGCATGAAGGCCGGCGACAAGGCCAGCCATCAGGTGCCTCCGGAAAAAGCGTTTGGTCAGCGTAACCCCAACAACGTGCAAACCTTCAAACGGCACGAATTCAGTGCGGATATGGTTCTGGACCCGGGTGTGATGATCTCCTTTGCGGATGCGCGGCAGCAAGAACTGCCAGGCGTGGTGAGCCGTGTGGAAGGCGATGAGGTGGAGGTGGACTTCAATCATCCGTTGTCCGGGCGTACACTGACTTTCGATATTGAAGTTATTGATGTAGAACCGGCAGGACAGACGCACTGACTATGCAAATAAGACTGGCAAACCCCCGTGGCTTTTGTGCAGGCGTGGATCGCGCCATCGAGATCGTGAATCGCGCTCTGGACGTATTCGGTGCGCCAATTTATGTGCGTCACGAGGTCGTGCACAACAAATTTGTGGTCGACAACCTCCGCAATCGCGGCGCCATTTTTGTGGACGAACTGGATGAAGTGCCAGATGACAAGCTGGTGATCTTCAGTGCCCACGGCGTATCCCAGGCCGTTCAGAACGAGGCGGCCCGCCGTGGCCTGAAAGTGTTCGACGCCACCTGCCCGTTGGTCACCAAAGTGCACCTGGAAGTCATGCGCTACAGCCGCGACGGCCGCGAGTGCATACTGATTGGTCACCATGGCCATCCGGAAGTGGAAGGCACCATGGGCCAGTATGATCACAGCACCGGCGGTGATATTTATCTGGTTGAGAACGAAGAAGACGTATCAAAGCTCGAAGTAAAAGACCCGGCCCACGTTTCCTACGTTACCCAGACCACACTCTCCATGGACGACACCGCCCGGGTGATTGACGCCCTGCGTGAGAAATTCCCTTTAATCGAAGGCCCGCGTAAAGACGACATCTGCTACGCCACCCAGAACCGCCAGGACGCGGTGAAGCAATTGGCCGGTGACTGTGATCTCATGCTGGTTGTGGGCTCTCCTAACAGCTCCAACTCCAACCGCCTGCGCGAGCTGGCTGAGCGTATGGGTACCCCTGCCTACCTGATTGATGAGGCCTCCCAGATTGATCCGCAATGGCTGGAAGGCAAGTCCTCGGTCGGCGTCACTGCGGGTGCATCAGCTCCGGAAGTGCTGGTTAACGATGTGATTACCCGCTTGCGGGATCTTGGGGGCAGTGTGCCCGAAGAGATTGCCGGGCGTGAGGAGAATATTGTGTTCTCTATGCCTAAAGAGTTAAGGATTGATGCAATTGAGCTCTAATCAGAGCTCAATTGCTTTAGCTTCCTAGGATGACTTACCAGCAGCCTGCCTGAGCCGCACCACGAGTACCTTGCTCGTCCAAGGTTAGTGTGCCGCAGTCGTCGTTTGCCTGCCCTCCTGTTGGAACTGCCTGAAGAGTATAGGTGTCTCTGGTTGCGTTGACTGAAAAGCTGATATTGTAGAATGCTGTGCCATTCTGCGGTGATTGAGTAAAAGGCAGCGCTGGGTTATTGCCAGCGTCGCGGTAGTCAAAACCATTGGAATAGCGTCTTTCCATCCATTGTGACAGCTCGAGTAGATCAGCTGTCGCAGTTGTTCGCCTGGTGCTCTCTATCTGGTTCTGGTAGAGAGGAAAGGCGACTGCCGCAATAATGCCGATGATCGCTACGACAATTAGCAGTTCGATCAGCGTGAACCCTGCCTGTTGTTGTGTCTTCAAAACTATCTTCCTTAAGTGGTTCATAAACTCACGTCAGTCTTCACTGATTGGTGACGGTTATGCTTCGAACCGCCCGTGTGAAGGAGCTTTCATCGACGACACCCCCCAATTCCATTTTAACCCGATCTCCCGGCTCTATCTTTTGTATGACCTGTTCTCGCGACCAGGATGCGTTATTGAAACGAAGAACGTTGTCCAGAGTGAAGGAATAGTCATCAATAATCAGGTTAAAGGAGTTTTCGTGCACAAAATCCACGGTTCCCTTGTAGAACTTGTCATTACCGGACAGCGTTGCCCCATCGTCCCTTTCTTCGGCATGGGCTTGTCCGGCGACAAGCAACATCAAACCGGACATGACTGCTGAAAGGAAGAACGTGGCCGTCGCGGGCCTTCTGCCGCAAACAGGTGAAAAAAGGCGAATCATCATAAACTTTTCCTTTCACTATAATTAAAGGTTACGACCTTGTGTTGGCGCTGTGAAACAGACTCTTAACGAGCCTGTTCCCAGGTTTGTCTTCCGATGCTTGAGTCCAGAGAGCGCGCGCAGAGGCCGTCCTCACAGGGATCGCCCGGCGAGAGTTGTGTCGGATCCAGGCCCGGTATCAGAACTTCGGCATCTCCATCTGAGGTTGCAATCGTCCGGTTCTCACCACCATAACCCACCGTAATACCGCTGGGCGCGCCATCGCTGCCGTCACCGCCATTATTGCCACCGCCTTTAAAGCCGCTCACCATGTCGCCGGTGGTGAAGGTTCCATCGCTATCCAGGTCAAATACCGGGGTTTCTGAGGGAGCTCCAGATGTCAACTTAAGGTCCATAATAAAGCCTGTCCGCCCGCTTCCACACGGATCACTATCCGGTATAACTGTGGTAAAACGGATTCGATCAGGGTTCACGCCAAACGGGAAGGTCGCTCGGCTAATTACTCGCTCCCCAATTTTGTTCGAGTTATAGGCAAGGTCCAAGTACCAGCCATCTTCACTAGTAAGCTGATTGTTCGACGTATCGCGAACGGTAAAGCTATTTGTGCCGTTTCCGGAGACTTTGTTGACGACTATGTCTTTCTGCTGGGTGATAGTTTGCTCCAGCAGGTCTGAACGGGTCAGATTGGAGGCCGTTAAGTCATCCTTGATCGCATAGAGGGTCTGGATGTCGTAGTCACCTTCGTCGCCGCTGCGAAGGAAGCTGCCTGTTCCAAATGCGAC
>NZ_JBLXHQ010000014.1:0-116906 GCF_048259445.1 Marinobacter sp.
TATCAAGCGCATCGTTGATGGCCTGCAGCATGTTCATCTTGGCCATGTTATGCCCCTCCCTGAACGTGAGCAGCCGACTTGGGATACTCGTCCGGATATTTGCGAATGTGTGCTTTGAGTTTTTCAAACTGCGCGTTCAGCAACGGAGGCACTTCGTCGTAAACATCCGTTATCAGGGACTCCAGCGGAGGCGGAGGGAGTTTCTGGGCGCGCTTCATGGTTTCAAGCACTTCGCGGCGCAGGCGTTCCTGCAGCTCTTTCTCTTCGCCGTCGCTCCACCATTTGCGCTTTTTGAGCCAGTTTTGCATGCGCAATATGGGGTCTTTTTCGCGCCACACGGCCTCTTCGTCTTTGCTGCGATAACCGGAAGGATCATCAGATGAAGAATGCGCCGCCAGGCGATAGGTCATGGCTTCGATCAACACCGGGCGATTCTCTTCCACGGCAAGTTTTCGGGCGGCTTCGGTGGCCTGATAAACAGCCAGAAGGTCGTTTCCGTCGACACGAATGGTATCCATTTTGTAGCCAAACCCACGGGGTGCTATGCCATCGGCGGCAAATTGCTCATCAGCGGGGGTGGAAATGGCATAGCCATTGTTGCGGCAGAAGAAAATAGCGGGTACCCGATGCACGGTTGCCATATTAAGGCCAGCATGGAAGTCGCCTTCCGAGGCTGCGCCCTCACCGAAGTAAACGATGGTGCAATGCCCGTTGCCAGCCATTTTCTGGCCATAGGCATAGCCGGTCGCCTGGGGAATCTGCGTGGCTAACGGCGACGAGATGGTCATGTAATTGAGTTTGCTGGAGCCATAATGGACCGGCATCTGACGACCTTTGCCGTAATCTTTTTCATTGCCGAACAGCTGGTTCATGAACTCGTCGATGGTGAACCCGCGATAGGCCAGCGCACCCTGCTCACGGTACTGGCCCATGATCATGTCGGCGTCATCCAGCGCGGCGGTACTGCCGATAACGGAAGCCTCCTCACCGGTACACTGCATGTAAAAGCTCAGGCGGCCCTGGCGCTGAGCGCCAAGCATGCGCTCATCCAGCACGCGGGTGGTAACCATCGCATGATAGATTCGCAGAGCTTTTTCTTTGTCGATGTCAGGGGCTTTGCCGCCTTTGTAGAGCGAGCCGTCCTGTTTCAGAAGTTTAAACGTCGGAATGCGGTACTCTGCACCGTCCGAAAAAACGGGGGTATAAACGGTTTTGGATTTTGTTGTTGTCATAATCCTCTTCCTGGGGTGATGGCTTGAGGAACAGAATGCCCCTTGTGAGGGCCTCGTCAGGTTACGGAGCCTTGTTCTATCCGCCGGTGTTTTGCCAGAGTATAGAACGCTTTATGCAAGCCTGCCGGCGTTGCAGTTCAGCTCCCGTTGTCAGTCTTTCCGGTTTGGGTAAAACCAGTTCAGACTGTACAAAGTTGACCTTAACGTAAAGTGCTCCTTTTGGGTAGTGTCCTTTCCGGGTGAGCTATTGCTACGGAGACGTTAGACTGCACACGGCCTCGGCAGCTCACGCCGCGATTGACGGGATTTTAAAAAGGGAAAAGGGATTTGGAAGCAATACTGATTCTTCTTGGTGTGGGTCTGGCATTGTTCATACCTTTGGGCTCCGTTCTTGGTTTTCTGGCTTTTCGCAAACGGAATGAGCAATCTTCCCGTATTGAGGCGCTGAGTCACGAGGTTGCATCTCTGCACCTTGAGGTTGCCGAATTACGTCTCCAAGCCAAGCAAACTCAACCCCCGCCGATTGCACCAGCGGCACCTTTACAGACACCTCTTCAGACACCTCTGCCGGGAGAGTCTCAAGAGGTTGTCCCGGAACAGCCGGCCAGGTCTGGGCGGAGGACAGCCGAAGAAATCATTGAAGCACAGTGGTCGAGCTCTCCTCAATCCCAGGCAGAGATGGGTGGCTGGGTCGAGCCCCGTGAACCCTCCCGCATTTTTGCGGCACTGAAAGAAAACTGGATGGTGTGGCTTGGTGGCCTGAGTGTCGCGCTGGCCGGTATTTTTATGGTTAGTCACTCCATCAACGCTGGGCTGATCGGCCCTGTGCAGCAATTACTACTTGCCCTCGCTACAGGTCTTGCCCTGCATGCAGGCGCTGAGTTCCTGCGCCGGCGCCACATGAGTACGGATCAGGTATTTGCCGCACTGGCGGGTGGAGGTAGCGTTACCCTTTATGCTGCATTGCTTGCGGGTGTTCACCACTACGAATTGATCAATCCTGTAGCCGGGTTAATGATTCTGGCTGCCGTATCTTTGGCGACCATGGCACTGGCGTTGGTGCATGGTCCTCTGCTGGCGATCATGGGGTTGAGCGGTGCCTATCTGGTGCCTCTGTTGATTGGTGGAGAGGATGGCAGTGTTGCCTTTGTGCTTACCTACAGCTTCGTAATCACCCTCAGCTCACTTCTGTTAATGCGGTACGTTTTTCGTGACTGGTTATGGTACGCCACCCTGGCCGGTGCATTGCTATGGTGGGCAGTCACGGTTGCTGCGGCGCCGTCTGAGTTGGCAACTGCCTGGTATCTGGCAGCGCTGTTTGTGGTTTTTGCACTCTTGCCCGGGGCAGAGCAGGCGGCGTCTTCGCGCTTGCGTGAGGCATTTCTGCCGCTATTGGCTGTATGGGGCATCTCGATTGCGCATCAGTCTGCTGATAACCCGTTGTTTTGGAGTTGGTTGCTTATGCTGCCTGCAGCGTCGCTGATTCCGCAAAGCCGCGAGGTTCTCGGGCGTGGAACCCTCTGGTTCCTGTCCTGGGGAGCCGTTCTGGCCAGCGCTGCCGGCTGGTTGCTCTATATGGGCAGGATGGATGGCGACCTTATCTATCTGGTGCAAATCCCCCTGGCGCAGCAGGCGGGTTTTGTCAGCTATCTTATTGCTGCAGCAATAATTACCACGGGCCTTGGTCTATGGCTGTGGGGCCACCATCCTGATCAGCGACGCTGGGCCTCGCTGACGCTGCTCTCACCGCTGGTGTGGCTGGTGCTTGGTTGGCTTTTGTTGCACGGCTACGGCGAAACATCAGCCGTGTGGTCGGTTACTACTGTCTTACTTGGCGCTGTTTACGGCGTTCTGGCCTGGCGCATGGAGGGGCGTGCCCGTTACGGCAATGGGGTCGTCTGGGCATTGATGGCAGCGCACTTCAGTTATTCGCTGGCCACCGTGATGGCTTTTCGGGAGGCATCGCTCACGCTGGCGTTATCCGTTCAGTTTGTCAGCCTCACCTGGCTGGCCCGGCGTTACCAGATGCCTGAGCTTTACCTGTTATTGAAAGGCGTGTTAGCACTGGTTGTCGCACGGCTTACCTTCAATCCCTGGCTACAGGGCTACGATGCCGGGGCTCACTGGTCGCTTTGGACCTATGGCGGCGCAACGCTGCTTGCCGCTGCTGCAACCAGGCTTGCCGATAGAAATCACTCGATTCGCCCCTGGCTTGAAGGCGCAACCCTGCATCTTCTGGTGTTATTCCTGGGCACTGAGCTACGTTACTGGCTCTATGACGGCGATATTTTTGTCCACGAATACAGCCTTGTTGAAGCAACAATGAATACGCTGCTGTGGGGTGCGCTCAGTGTGACTTATGCCGTGCGGGCAAAAGCCAGCCAGTCACTGGCCTGGCTCTACCGACTGTTTTCATGGATTCTGTTGGCGCTTTCCGGAATCAGCTATCTCACGCTGCTCACTCTTCACAACCCCTGGTGGAGTGACGGCACTATTGGCAGTACGCCCATTTTCAATATGCTGCTCCCCGCCTTTGGTGGCCCGGTGCTGCTGGCGCTTGTGATCAGCCGGTTCCCGGAGATCGCGCCCAGACTCTGGTCGCTGTGTGTTGCGGCAGCCGGTTTCCTTGTGTTCACAGCCCTGGAAATCCGTCAGCTCTGGCAAGGCAGCGATATGGCGCTTTGGTACGGCATGGCAGAGGGCGAGCTATACACCTATTCGGTGGTTGGTATGCTCTATGCCATTGCAGCCATTATCTACTCAACGGTTTATTCGGCGAAAAGTGCCCATATTGTGATGTATAAGGCGGGCATGGCGTTGCTCGGCATCGTCATCGGCAAGATTTTCCTGATTGACATGGCCGGCCTGCAAGGGCTCTGGCGGGTTGCGGCCTTTATGGGGCTGGGGCTTGCCCTGTTGGGCCTGGCCTGGATGTATCGGAAAGCGCAGCGCGCCAGCATTAAGGCACCATAGGCCTCATTTTATTAAACAGAGAAGCAGATTATGAGTGATGAGCGGTTAACGGGTGTGCTCGAGTCGAGCGGCGAAGAGCGATATGACTACTTTCTAAGCAGGGTGTTGGAAGAGCGCGAGATCTGGATACTGGTTAATTCAGACAACCGCTTTCTTTCGATCGTGTCGGAAGACGACGGAGTGAAGCACCTGCCAGTCTGGCCCAGTTCGGAATTTGCTGTTGAGTATGCCGGGGGGTCGAGCGATTTGAGTCCTAAAAGCATCTCGCTGCCGGACTTTTTCAAGAAATGGGTGCCGGGCTTGACGAAAGACGGGCTTCAGGTGGGTGTGTTTCCCGGTCTTGATAAAAGCGTTTGGATAACGGAAGCCAATGAATTGAAAAAAGATCTGCAGGATGAGTTATCCAGTTTCTGACGCACTGTCATAAACGTGATCTGTTAACGGTTATATGAGGTGAATCCATGAGTGATGGCGTAAAGCATGTCGTTTGTCCCCATTGCCACAAAACAAACCGTGTGCCTGTAGATCGCGTGGCAGCCGGTGGTAATTGTGGGGCCTGCAAGCAACCCCTGTGGCCAGGGTGTGTGCTGGAGCTTACAGAGCAGAGTTTTGCCGCGCACACCGGCCGCAGCGACTTGCCTGTGTTGGTGGACTTCTGGGCGAGCTGGTGTGGCCCCTGCAAAATGATGGCGCCACAATTTGAGCAGGCGGCCCGTGGTTGGTTGGGTAAGGTTCGTTTCGCCAAACTCAATACCGAAGAACACCAGGGTCCTGCAGGGAAATACAGCATTCGCAGCATTCCTACGCTGATTCTGTTCCGCAATGGCCGGGAACTGGCTCGCCAAAGCGGCGCCATGAATCAGGGGCAGATCGACCAGTGGCTGAAAAGCAACGGCTGCTGAGACCCGGTGAACAGTAAATGATCTGGTCAGTTAACGGTCATCTTTGCCGAACGCCCGTTTTAACTGGCGTGAGGTTACTTGTCCTGCGTCTTTTAACAAAGTTATCCACAGATTTTGTGGGTATATCGAAATCTATGTCAGCTGCTCATTGAATGATTGAGATCAACTAAATTCAGGGCGGGGCTGCGGATGGCACTGGTCGCAAGGACAGAGCCACCGCAAGGGTATATGCTGATCCTGATTTCCGGAATATGGCTGAAGTTTGCGGCCAGAGCCAACTAAAGGCCCGCCGTCTTTATGAACGCGACCGTCATAATCTGCCTTTGGAACAGGAAGATAACAGCCCATGACATCAGATCAATCCTGGAAAGAAAAGTATTTTAATGAACTAAAGTCTGCTGAATATAGAGAGAAACATTGGAAGACCGAGCGCAATGCGCTTGAGCGCATGCTGGTGCGCACCAGCTTGGCCTCCGAAGGTCAGGCGCCAGAGCTGGATCGTTTGCTTGCTCTTGTTCGATCTGATCTGCGCAAGAACAACGTTGATGTGACTACCTGGAAAGAGCTGCAAATACAGATCGATCGCGAGGTTGCCCTGCTGGATGACGCTCCGTCCCGAGCGGTGAGAAACCGCAATGAGCAGCTCACCGAAGTTGTGGCCGAGCCGGTATCCGAGAATCCTTCCGAGTCTTTATTGCCTGTTACTGCCGTGGACCATGGTCAGCGACTCTTGATTGCCCGGCGTGTTGGTCAGCTGATTGGGCAGCTACTCACTCAGGTTTCTCTTGAGGCGGAGGCAGAAGCGCATGCAAGAAATCTGCAGAGGTCGCTTCTGACCAGCGATAGCTGGGAAGAGTTGAGGGAGGGGCTGAATCAGGTAGCAGATCTGGTGATTGCGTCCGTTACCCGTGGTCAGCGCGAATTTGAGAGCTTTCTCAAACGACTGGACGAGCGTTTGGAGGCTCTGAAGCAGCATTTTTCGGTGCAGTCGAGTGCTCAAGTTGGCCGTCAAGCAGCGGCGGAAGCGCTTGATCGAGAAATTCGAGCAGAGATCGAGTTGGTTGGTCAGCATGTCGAAGCCAGCGATGACCTACAGGAACTGAAACACTCGGTCGGCCGCCATTTGGAAAGTATCGGCAACGTGGTGGGCCGCTTCCAGGCTCAGGAATCGGAACGAGAAAAAGCGCTATCCGAAGAGTTAACAGCCATGCGTGAGAAGGTCGCGCTATTGGAAACGCATTCGGAAGAGATGCAGGGCCAGGTTCGCAAGGAGCGCGAGCGCGCAATGACAGACTTGCTTACACAGCTTCCCAATCGCGAAGCCTGGCAAGAAAGGGTCGCCTTTGAGCTTAATCGCTGGCAGCGCTATCAGTATCCGCTGACTCTCAGCGTTCTGGATATAGATTTTTTCAAACGCGTGAACGACACATATGGTCACAAGGCTGGCGACAAGGTGCTTCAGCTTTTGGCCAGGGAAATCAAGAAACGCGTGCGTAAAAGTGACTTTGCAGCTCGTTTTGGCGGTGAAGAGTTTGTATTGTTGTTTCCGGAAACGCTTCCTGATAGCGCACACACGGTTTTAGACGAGCTTCGAGCACACGTTAGTGCATTGCCGTTTCACTTTGGTGGAGAACCGCTGACGATTACCTTCTCTGCTGGTCTGGCAAGCTTTGCCTCCGGTGACACCGAGGAATCGGTTTTTAATCGAGCCGACAAGGCACTCTATCTTGCCAAGAACAGTGGTCGAAATTGCATCAAGATCGGCTAATGGGCTTTGACGGAGCGTTTTCGTATTCCCGGGCTTGTCAGGTTTCCTCGTTTTGGCGAGGTAATCCAACAGGAGGTATTTTGTTATGACAGAAAATCCCGACACCAGAGGTGTGACTGGTCGCCCTAATATGCGCCGTCGCTATTTTTACTTGGCTCTCATCATTGCTTTAGCAATCGGTTGGGCTATCGGGCGTAATACCGCCCCGGTTCACGGGATGGAAGTAACATTCCAAAACCGCAGTGAGGTCGCTGTCGAGGCTATAAAGCTGGATTTTGGCACGGCAGACACGCAGTCATCGATACAGGCTTTTCGCCTTGCGCCGGGCCAAGAGCGTATACTTTTGTTAAATCACACGCCGGGTGCCGGCTTTAATGTGAACGTGCGCTACAAGGGTGGAGAAATTCAGGAGTTCTGTGCCCTGCGCGGAGACAAGCAACAAAAGCCGACGATTGAATTGAAGCCTTGATCTGCGGCTGCGGCCTGTTGAGGTACTGCGGTCTTTTGGAAAGGAGTTACCTATGGGAACCCTGCTGATTATTCTCGCCGTTCTGTTTCTGTCGCTGATTGTTATTCTGCCTCTGGTAGAGAAATATGCGCCGAAAGATGAGGGTCGTAGCTATGGCAATCTCACACGGTTCATTTTTCCACTGGTGGCTTTGCTGATTGTGGCTCAAATGATTCGGTACTATTTTTTTTAAAGACAGGTTTTGCCGTCAGCCTTTTTTACACTTTTTCTAAAACTACCTGAGCTTGAGCTCTGCGTGCATTCTGCAAGTACTGGCGATTTCCCGATAAAGAGCTTTACGGAACGGATATCGCATGCCTGCGGGGCAGGATCAGCCTGAAAGGAAGCATGCCTCATGAGCCAGTTGCACCCCATCATCTACGTTCGTGGCTACGCCATGACTGCCAGTGAAATTGCCGATACCGTATCCATGCCTTATATGGGCTTTAACCTGGGCGCGACCAAGGTTCGCCAGTCCTGGGATGGAACAATCTACAAGCAGGTCTTCGAATCACCGATGATGCGCCTGATGAAAGATTACGGCTATACAGATGCCTTCTCTGATGGTGCCGAGATCGACCGGGACATTACTCATAAATCCGTCATCATCTATCGTTATTATGACCAGGCGGACAGGGACTTTGGTGATGGCAAGCCTCTCTCGATACCCGCTGCAGCGCTGCAGCTTCGCGATCTGATTCTTAATGTCCGGCGTCAGTTGTGTGGCGACGACGAGGATTTGCTGGCGGAATTCCGTGTGCATCTTGTAGCACATTCAATGGGGGGGCTCGTGTGTCGGTGTCTGTTGCAGAATGACGGAATCAGTACACCGGCAATACGCGATATGGTGGATAAGGTGTTTACCTATGCGACGCCACACAACGGCATAGAAATGGCGGGGATCAACGTACCTTCTTTTCTCGGGTTATGGGACATCAATAACTTCAATCGCGAAACCATGGCGGGTTATCTGAGCCTGGATGGCAGGCCGGAAAGAGTGGATTCTCTGGGTGGCAAATTTGATCCGGACCGGTTTTTCTGTCTGGTCGGTACCAATCAGCAGGACTATGGTGCCGCCAAAGGTGTTTCAAAGTGGCTTGCCGGCAAGATGAGTGATGGCCTGGTAGCCATTGAGAATGCTACGGTTCAGGGCGCGCCCAGGGCTTTCGTTTACCGCAGCCACAGCGGTCCCTATGGCATCGTTAATTCCGAGGATGGCTACCAGAATATGGTGCGGTTCCTGTTCGGAGATGTTCGCGTAGACGGCGTGATGGATGTGGAATCTCTGCCGCTGCCGCCATCGGTAGAGAAGGCGAAAAAAGAAGGGCGTCGGGTTCGTGCTTCCTATTATTTTGAAGCCACCGTATCACCCCGGGGCGCACGCAGTTTTCGTTTGACTGAAAGGCGCAGAGAAACCTTCAGTGCTGTATTGCGCAAGTTCGACGAAATGATGAAACCGAAGCAGGCAGGGCTGGATTCCGCTCGCTCTCCTGTATTGTTCTCGACCTTTCTTGATAGTTCGAAAATTACCGTCGAGCGCGGGCGAACGATGGTTATGACCGTTGAACTTGCGGTCTCTGCTACGGATTATTTTGTTGACGGGGCGCTCTGGACCGAGCATCGGGTGGAGGGTGAATATCTTTACCGGGATACGCTTACGCTAAAAATGACCCCGTCCGGAGACGGCTGGAATCTGCGCTATGTCACCACGGATGAACGATGGAGTGAGCGCGGCGGCAGCAAAGCCGAGCAGGATGGTGACAACTATCTGATACCACTGTCGTCGAAGAAAGGTTTTAGCGCTCAGTTGAGGCTGTCGCTCCGGCGTCGTACTTGAGAAACCGGCATCTGGCGAAGAATGATTTGTGGCGGCCCGCATAAGCTGGCAAAGTTCTGCGCAATCAGACTTAACTCCACCAAGAGGATATGCCGGTGACAGATTTTGTAAGTTACACGCTGAACGATGGCGTCGCGACAGTCGTGATTAACAACGGAAAAGCGAACGCCCTGAGCCACGACGTATTTACAGAGCTGAACCAGGCTCTTGACCGTGCAGAACAGGACAAGGCTGTGGTTATCCTGACCGGCCAGCCAGGCATCTTCTCCGGCGGCTACGATCTGAAGGAGATGCAGAAGGGCATGAAGGAAGCGGCTGCGTTGGTTGCTGTGGGCTCAAAGTTCACTCGTCGTCTGGCGGCCTTTCCGCTTCCGGTTATAGGTGCATGCAGTGGCCACGCCATTGCCAAAGGTGCATTTATCATGCTGTCTGTGGATTACCGGGTTGGTATTGAGGGCAGCTTCAAGCTGGGCCTCAATGAAGTGGCCATTGGTATGACCATGCACCATGCTGGTATCGAGATTGCACGCCACCGCCTGGCACCTGCACACTTCTATCGTTCGGTGATCAACGCCGAAATTTACAGCCCGGAAGGCGCAGTTGTAGCCGGATATCTGGATGAAGTGGTCGCGCCGGATCAGCTTCTGATCCGCGCGAACGAGCTTGCCCAAGGGTTCCGGAAATTGAATATGAAGGCCCATGCCCAGACCAAGGTGAAAACCAAAGCTGGCTACCTGGAGCTACTGGATCGTAGCATCGAGAAGGATTCTGAGAGTCTGGGCCTGACCGCTTAACGGTAGTGACTGGAGGGTTAGCTTCGGGCCAGCTCTTCAGGATCTATTTTGTAGAAGGCGCGCAGCTGGTCATACACTGCGGGCTGTTGTTCTCTGAGATGTTGTGGTTGCTGATAGAAGGTTTCCGTCAGCACCGCAAAGAACTCTGCGGGTTTTGTGGCGCCATAAGGGTCGAGCCAACTGTTGCGGTGGTGTTTCAAGGAGTGTCTGAGGTCGTCGTAGGCAATGGTCATGGTCTGCTGCCATTCTTTGGCCTGGTCACCGCTCAATGGCGGAGCCCCGTCTGCCGACCCATCCAGATAATCAAGCTGATGTGCAAACTCGTGGAGGATTACATTGTGTGGACTTTTCGCCTGCATGGCTCCACTTTCGCATTCTGACCAGGCCAAGACCACTTGCCCCAGAGATGAAGCTTCACCTGCCCGCACCTGATTGCTGACGCCAACGACCATGCCGTCGCGCTCCGAAGCTTGTACCCTGTACACATCCGGGTAAACAAGGATGCTGCGAACTTCATCATAATCCGCATATGACCGCATGACAGTCAAAAGGCAGGCATGGCCGGCTACAGCTACCCGTACGCGGTCATTTACCTCAAAGCCGTCGCACCCGTAGAAGTTTTTTTCGGCAATGAACAACTGTATCTGTTGTTCCAGAATTTTCTGAAGGCGTTTCGGTAGTTGGCAGTATAGAGGTACTGTTGAACGCAGGTGCTTTCGCCAGACCTTCGGGAAGGGGTGTTTCAGTTCCCGCTCCCGCCGCCAGGATCGGTAGAAGAACAGATAAAAAATGGCCAGTGCGATGAAGGCGGTGGCGAAGAGTGCAAAAACAGTTGCTGACGACATTCTTTTAAACTCGCTTCATGCGTGTGTACCGGCTGTTTGTTGATAGCATACGCTAGTTGGCCAATTGCCTGAATCGTACCTATCATCAGACGCTGGATAGCAAATTACGTCGAAAAATTTGCGGGAACAGGGGTGACATGCTTCACGAGATAAGTATTGGTGGAATGTTGTTCAGCCCATTGCTGGTGCTGGCGCCCCTGGCATTTCTGCTGACGGCCGCTACGCGACTGGTATTGCACCATTCGGGCCTTCGCCGCTATATCTGGAGGGAGGCCTGGTTTGATGTGGCTGTGTTCGTCTGTTACCTGGCTGCTATCGTTTATCTGTTCGGAGATTAAGGGACTCGCATGGAAAAACTGGGGCGTATTGGACTGACATTACTGACGGTAGCTGCGGCGATTTTTGCCGGCACCTGGGTCTGGGATCATTACCTTTATTCGCCCTGGACCCGGGATGGCAGGATCCGGGCTGATGTCATTACCATTGCGCCCGACGTTTCTGGTTGGGTCACCGGGCTTAGCGTGAAAAACAACCTGGCGGTCAGTAAAGGCGACCCCCTCTTCACCATAGATGATACTCGCTATCGGGCGGAATTTGCGGAACGGAACGCGCGGCTTTCCCAGGAGCGCACAGCCTGGGATCTGGCGAGACATCAATATGACCGCAGGCAGAATATGGCCGATCGCCAGTCCATCAGCGAGGAGAGCCTGGAGGCTTACCGCATTCGGGCCGAGTCGGCCAAGGCCAGCTATCTGCTTGCACAAGCCGAGCTCAATACGGCCCGGATCGATCTGGAGCGGACGCAGGTGAGGGCGCCGGAAAGCGGTATTGTCAACAACCTCTCCTTGCGCCGGGGCAATTATGTGTCCCGTGGGGCTGCGGTTTTATCACTGATCAAAAGCGACTCTTTTTATGTGACCGGATACTTTGAAGAAACCAAGCTGCATCTGGTGCGAGTAGGGCAGAAAGCCCGGATTACACTGCTTTCTGGCGGCGAAAAGCTCAGTGGCGAGGTGGTCAGCATCGCTCGCGGAATCGCTGATCCGAATACCGCCAGTGATAACCAGATGTTGCCTCAGGTGCAGCAAGCCTTTAACTGGGTGCGTCTTGCCCAGCGAATTCCGGTTGATATAGCGCTCGATCCATTCCCGGAAGAAGTAAATATCAGTGCCGGCATGACCGTTTCCATATATCTGGAAACAGACCCGGGTAAAGAATAACGGAGCAACTTTCATGACGCTCCACCCTCTGCTGGCTCAGCTTTTGACACCAAAAAGGCACGCGGTGATATTTGCTCTGAAAGGAGTGATATCCATGGCGCTGGCAGTGTTCGTGTCGATGTACCTTGAGCTTGACCGGCCATACTGGGCGCTGGTGTCTGCCGTTTTCCTGCAGATCCGTCCGGAAAGCGGGCTGGTGATTGAAAAAGCGCTATGCCAGATTTTCGGGTCGGTGGTGGGGGGGGGTGTAGGCATCCTGATTCTTGCCTTTTTCATGCCTTACCCTCTGCTGGCGCTGGCCTGTCTCACACTCTGGATCGGCCTGAACTCCGCTGCCTCCTCCATGGTGCACAACGCCAACTTCATTTATGCCTTCGCGATGTCCGGGATGACGGCGGGTCTGGTGGTTATCATGGTGATGGCAGACGCCAGTGCTGCGGACGGGCGCGCAGTTTTCGATATTGCCCAGTCACGTATCAGTGAAATTGCCGTGGGCGCCCTCTGTGCGATGCTGGTCAGCCGGCTGTTTTGGCCAGTAACGGTGAAGAACAGTCTCCGCAGCAACGCCCGTGACGTGATCAACGATACGCTTGAGTACCTCTCGCTGGAGCTGGATCCCCATAGCACTCATGAACAGCGCCACCAGCATGCGGATGAGATTCTGGAAACGCTCGTTATTCTGAATGATGACTCCAGCGCGGTTGCCTATGAAGGGCCTGAGGGACCAGGGAGAAGCCGGGCCGCAAACCTTCTTTGTAACAAAGTGATGTCTTTGCTGGCAGTCGCACAGATTATGGGGCGCTTCCCGCGGAATCATCCGGATCTGGTATCGCCAGCTTTCAGCAAGTTGCTGGCAGACATGCGGAGCCATTTCATCAAGGTTGCGCAAGCGGACAACTATGAGGAGTCCTACCAGCAGTCGCAGGCTCTCAGGCGAGCGTTGCTGGAGCACAAGGCTGCCTACATCGATGAATCTGCCATTGTGACCCGTCTCACCCAGACGGCAGTGGAACTGGTGGCAGACCTGGTCATGGTATTACGAGCCTATAATGCGCTTGAAAATCGCGACCAGACGCTGCTGAAGGCCTCAAAGCTGAAAACCCACAGAGACCCATTGATCGGCGTAGTAAATGGCTTCCGGACCGCAGTCGTGTTCGTGATCGGAGCAACGGTATGGTTGGGCACCGGCAGCTCTGCGGCTATTATGCTGATGATTATGCCGGTCGTTTTTTCGGTGATGTTTGCCCGATTTTCTCTGGTTGTGTTGACGCCGATGTTGCGCCGCTTGCTGCTCGGGGTAATTGTAGCCATCCCGGTGGCATTGTTTTTCGGGCTGGGGCTGTTGTCGAGAAGCAGTGGAGACTTTGAAATGCTGGTTCTGGTGCTGGCCGGCCCCTATTTTATCGGTTTGCTTGCGCTTGCAGACCGACCGACACTGCCATACGGATTGGGCTTCTGCGTCGCTTTCACGCTCGTCGTGCAGCCTGGCAACCAGATGACTTTCAGTGCGGAGGTTGCGACAAGCAATGCTTTGGGGCTGTTTGTTGGTATCAGTATTCTCTACTGGGTATTCAAGTTGATTACCCCTCTGGACGGCCAGTTAATGCAGCGCCGTTTGCTCAGGGCCACGGCTCGTGATCTGATCGCTATTGATGATCAGCGCCGGCCCGAAAACTGGTTTAACGGCCGTATGGGGGAGCGCCTTTTGCGACTTGCCAACTATGATCAAGGGTCGGGCAGTTCCAGCCGTGTCATGACGGATCTGGGCTTTACCGGGCTGAATATTGGTCACATGTCTATTCGCCTGCGTCGGCGAATAAAGAATCATCGAAGTGCCGCTGTGGATTTAAAGCTTGCTGAGTGGCAGCAAGTGCTGGCAGACACCTATCTGATGAGTGCGAGTGGCAACATGAACTCCAGGTTCAGGGAGGCGAGCGCAGGGCTGCTGAGAGCTATCTTCGATGCTAAAGAGCCGGATGCGCAAACCGCAACTATTGAGGGAATGTTCGAGCGTATGGCCCTAACGTTTGAGCGAACAGCCCGGACGTTTCACCAGGTTCAATCAGCCGGGAAAGGAGTTTAACCGTGCCATTCGCTCGCAGGCATTTCTACCATTTTATTGGTGGCAGCGAGAGTAAATATGCGCCTGAGCCCGGAGTCGGCTGGCTGAATAAAGCCGGGTGGCTGGATGTGATAAAGTGCCATTCAGGCTTTCGCGATAGTTGGAGGGCTCTTATGAATCGAACGCAAGGCAAGCTGATCGTTTTCTACGATGGCTCCTGCTCTACCTGCATCAAGGATCGCCGCTGGTATGAAAAGCTGGCGGGGAAGACCGGTGAGTCTGTCGAATGGCTTGATATCACAGGCCGGGACGACGAACTGCTCCAGCAGGGCGTAGATCCGGACAAAGCGCTGCGAGAACTGCACGTGAAGGATGATCAGGGCGAAATTCACCGCGAGATGGACGCTTATATACTGCTGATGTCGCGAGTATTCGTGTTGAAACCGCTGGCGTGGTTGATTTCTTTACCTTTGATTAGGCCCGCTCTGGCGAAGCTCTATCATGCATGGGTTGAGCGTCGCCTCGCCGCGCGGGCCTAGGCTTTTAACTACCACACTGGATTCCGGAGAACCCTGAGTGACACACATTCGAGAACAGGCCATTCAGGGCCTCAAGACTGGTGATGTTTTTACGGTTACCCGAACCTTTACCGAGAATGACACAGTAGCGTTCGGCGAAATCAGCAGGGATATGAACCCTATTCATTACGATGAGAACTTTACTGCTGCCAAGGGGTTTCGGGGAAAAATCTGCCATGGCTTGCTGGTCGGCGGCATGATTACTGAAGTGGGTGGCCAGATTGGCTGGCTGGCATCCGGTATGAACTTCAGGTTCCGCCGGCCCGTCTATTTTGGCGATACGATTACCTGCGTGTTCACCATTATCGAGGCTGATGAGCAAAACCGAGCAAAAGCGGAAGCCGTGCTGTCGAATCAGCTGGGTGAGGTTGTTGTTGAATCCTGGCTGACCGGCATACTGCCTGGCACAGCTGAGCGGGCAATTCTCGCTCAAATCTGATTTACTGCGGCCCTCACCCACATCCCCCGGAATTCCATCTTCAGAGGTTTTTATGGCTCGCTTTGAGTTGTTAGGCACGGCGATCATCCCCGGCAAGGGCACAGAACTGCGCCTGTTGCAGCGTAATGATGAATTCTCCATCCGTATCGCCGGCACCAGCGGGGAGCTGATGAATACCCGCCTTCACGGCTCTGAGGACGCGCTTGCAACGCTGGCCTGTGAGCGCATTGCAGATCACCCCGCCCCGAAGGTGCTGATTGGTGGGCTGGGCATGGGGTTCACCCTTGCGGCGGCTTTGCAGTCTCTGGGTGATACCGCAGAAGTGACCGTTGCCGAATTGGTGCCAGAGGTAGAGCAGTGGAATCTGGGCCCCCTGGGCAGCGCTTCGGGCTACCCACTGAAAGACTCTCGTGCCCGGGTGCACATCGGTGATGTGGTTCAGCTGATCAAGGAATCTCCGGCCAGTTATGATGCTATCCTGCTGGATATCGACAATGGTCCGGAGGGTCTTACACGTAAGGAAAACGACTGGCTGTATTCTGCGGCGGGCATTGCCGCAGCGCAGGAAGCGTTACGGCCAGAGGGGATTCTGGCATATTGGTCAGCAGGGCAGGATCCAGCGTTTACCGAGCGCCTGAAGCGTGCCGGTCTTTCGGCTGAGGCCGTTACTGTGCGGGCCCATCGTCCCGGCAAAGGCGCAAAGCATGTTATCTGGCTTGCCTGGTAGGCGGCCGGACGACGAGCGCTAATCCTCGTCGTCTTCCTGCATGCGCTCCAGCCGTTCCCTTTCTTCCTCTTTGGCGGCGTCAATCACGGCCATAAGTTCTTCCACATCGGCACTGGCGGTATCGTGCTCAAAGCACCCGGTCAGTTTGATGTCGGGGTGCAAGTCGCCGCTTTCGTAAAGTGCCCAGATCTCCTTACCATAATCGGTAACCAGCAGGTCAGGAGCGTACTTACCAAAATAGCGGCGCATGTTGTCGACATCACGTTCCAGCATACGCTCGGCGTTATTATTGCCTGCGGCGTTAACGGCCTGGGGCAAATCAATGATCACGGGACCGCTGGCGTCTACCAGCACGTTGAATTCTGACAGGTCACCATGGATCAGCCCGGCGCTCAGCATCCGCACAATCTCTGCGATAACACGGCCGTGGTAGTCCCGGGCCTGCTCCGGAGTGAGGGTGACGTCATCCAGGCGAGGAGCAGCCTTGCCGTCTTCATCGGCAATCAACTCCATCAGCAGCACGCCGTCCACGAAGCCCATGGGCGCCGGCACGCGCACGCCAGCTTCGGCCAGGCGGTAGAGCGCATCCACTTCGGCATTGAGCCAGGCGTCTTCCTGCTCCTTCTGGCCATAGCGGGTTTTTTTGCTCATGGCCCGCGCCCGGCGTGTGTTGCGAACCTTTCTGCCTTCCTGGTACTCAACGGCCTGCTTGAAGCTCCGCTTTTGGGCTTCTTTGAACACCTTTGCGCAGCGTATCTGTTCGCCACACCGCACAACATAAACCTGTGCTTCTTTACCGCTCATAAGCTGGTAGAGCACTTCATCCACCATGCCGTCGTCGACCAGGGGCTGTAATCTCTTGGGTACTTTCATAAAACCTTTCAGTGTAAGGGCAAAATGATGGTCACAATGGGGCATAGCTTACATCAAATTGGTATTTCTTATGTGAATCCGGTTGTAGCGCCAGGAAGCTTTTTGCTGATTGGCTTATAGTGTTCGCTCGCCCTGTATCAGCGGGGCAGATCTGCGATTAGAATTGTCGGGTGTAAAATACGCCGGCTTCTGCCCGGTATGGATGCGTTCAGAGATTGTTTTGGAGCTTTAAAAAATGCCTAGAGCAAGTGAAATCAAAAAGAATTCTGCGGTTGAATATGAAGGCCGGGTTTATTTCGTCAAGGACATCGAGCGTTCTGTTCCTCAGGGACGGGCAGGTGGCAGCCTCTACCGCATGCGTATGTATGACGTGGTAACGGGCAGCAAAATCGACGAAACGTTTAAAGATTCCGATATGCTGAACCTTGCCGATCTCGTGCGCCGGCCAGCTTCCTTCTCCTATTCTGACGGCGAAGAATACGTCTTCATGGATACCGAAGACTTTACGCAGTACAGCCTCAATCGGGAAGCGATTGCCGAGGAGCTGCTGTTTATCAGTGAAGAGACCAAAGGCGTTATGGTGGTTCTGGTCAGTGATGCACCGGTTGCTCTGGCACTGCCGCCCACGGTGGAACTTGAAATCGAGGAAACCGATCCTTCCGTCAAGGGCGGTTCTGCGACCGCGCGTACCAAGCCGGCAAGAATGGCAACCGGACTGGTCGTTCAGGTTCCCGAGCATATTTCGACTGGCGATCGCATCAAAATCAATGTGGAGGAGCGTAAGTTCCTCAGCCGCGCCTGATCTTAAGCGGCCTTCAAGTTGTCCGGAAACAGGAAAACCCGGTGAAAACAGTAGAAACAATAAAAGTGCTGGCAGCCAGCGTGATCGCGGTGGTGGTGATGGTCGGGATAGCCCGGTTTTCATACACGCCGATGATTCCCGAGATGATGGACGCGCTTGGGTTAAGCCAGTCTGTTGTGGGCTTGCTGGCTACGGTGAACTACGCCGGCTATCTCACCGGTGCGCTTCTGATTACCCGAATCAGCGATCTTGGCCTCAAAGTAAGGTTTTACCAGCTTGGCCTGGTTGTCGCAGTAGTCTCAACCATTCTGATGGGGTATACCACCGACATCTGGCTGTGGTATCTGCTGCGTTTTGTTTCCGGGCTTAGTACCTCGGCAGGCATGCTGCTGGGCGCCGGCCTGCTGATGAGCTGGCTGATCAAGAACAATGAAAAATCCGAGCTTGGCGTGTTCTTTTCGGGCATCGGGCTCGGGATTGTTCTTACGGCTGTGCTGGCAGAACTTATCAAAGATTCCTTCACCTGGGATCAGCAGTGGGTAATCTACGGGCTGGTTGGTCTGGCACTTATGCTTCCTGTTTGGCGTTGGATGCCAGACTACCGTGCCTGCGCTCTGCCGAGAACCGGTGGGACATCGGGCAACGGTGGCCGGAGCCGGTTTATCATGATTTTGCAGCTGGCCTATTTTTGTGCAGGGGTCGGGTATGTGGTGACGGCAACCTTTCTGGTGGCGATTGCCGAATCCATGCCGGAACTCAGTGGCCGAGGATGGCTTATCTGGCTGATTGCCGGGCTGGCGGCCACGCCGGCCTGCTGGCTGTGGGATGTGTTCTCGCGCCGCTGGGGCCAGTGGACAGCGCTGTATCTTGCCTACGCACTCAATTCCGTCAGCATTCTGATGTTGATTGTTAATACCAGCATGTTCAGCGTCACGCTCAGCGCCATTATCTACGGCGCCAGCTTTATCGGCATTGTCAGCATGATGCTGGCAATGGTCGGGCGGGTGTTCCCGGAAAACCCCTCCCGGCCCATGAGCCGGCTTACCTTCAGCTACGGCATTGCCCAGATGCTGGCGCCTGCTGTTGTGGGCTACTTGGCTGACGTAGAGGGTAATTACACGAATGGTCTCTGGCTTACCCTGCTGGTGATGGCGCTCGGTGTTGGAGTGCTTCACATGGCGCGCCGTGCCAAGGACAGAGAAATGGAGCCAGCCTTGCCGGGATAGTATCCGGAAGGCTGGCGTAGGGTTCAGGGCGTCACAATGTTGAACTTACCCTCCGGCTTGTCCAGCATGCTGAAGAACCCGAGGAGGTCCAGTTTGCTTCCTTCAAAGCTGATCTCGTCGCTGAACAGCATGTCCTTCAATCCCGCCTCGCCAATCAGAATGTCGACAAACAATGGCTGGGTCAGGTTCAGTGTCGCGTCTGCGGGTGTATCACTGGCGGTTTTCCGGTTGTGCAGTACCGAATTGTCCAGGGTTAACAGGTAGCTTTCGCCAAGGTCGGTGAAAGTAACCTTGATGCTCAGGGACTCACCTTCAGCATCGTCTGCATTGAGGCGCACAGCCATACTGTCGAAGAACAGTGAGACGGGCGTATTGAGCAATACATCTTTCATTGTTGCAGGCTTGATACCCTCCGCAGGCCCTCCATGGCGTAGCTCATAGGCACCAGTTAGATAAAAATTGCGCCAGGGTGCTGATTCGGCCTGATACCCGAGTTGATCGTAAACCTTTGCCAGCAAGGTTGTGGCCTGCTCATTGTCCGGTTGGGCAAAGACAACATGGTTCAGAAGCTCTGCCAGCCAACGATAGGTTTTCTTGCCTTCGCTCGTATTCATCCCAGCTGCGGCGTCAAAGTTGCTTTGCGCCTTTTCCAGAATACTGTCAGCGCCGCCCATCATCTCGACGTAACGCTCAGCCGCTTCTGTTTCCGGCAAGGGGTCCAGCTTTGCGGGATTGGCGGTAAACCATCCCATGTAGTGCTGGTACACCGCTTTGGAATTATGGGAGACGGTTCCGTAGTAGCCCTGATTGTGAAAATCTTCATTCAGAGCGGCCGGGAGCTTGAGGTTGTCGGCGATTTCGTTGGGGGTGAAACCACGGTTCATAAGGCGAACGCTTTGGTCGTGAATGAACTTATAGGTGTCCCGTTGTTTGATCAGGAAGTCCTGAATCCTGTCTTGCCCCCATAATGGCCAGTGATGGCTTGCAAAGTAGACGTCTGCCTCGGAAAACTGGTTTCGGGCCTCGTCGATGAAAGCGCTCCAGATGCGTGCATCGCGAACTTTTGCGCCTCGCAGTGTGTAAAGGTTGTGCATGTTCCGGCTTACCAGTTCGGCACCACAGAAAGCTTTGAGCTGGGGTAGATAGAAAGTGAACTCAGCGGGGGCTTCGGAGCCTGAGACAATCTGGAAGACCATCCGAATGCCGTCAACGGTCAGTTCACTGCCTGTTTTGCTGATCAGTTGAGTTGGTTGGGCAAATCCGAAGTTGCCGAAAGCCGGGCCCTTGCCGAGGCCTGTTCCCACGTGGCCGCGATCGTCGCGCTCCAGTCGCTTCCCATACATGTATATGGCGCGCCTCGTCATTGCGGGCCCTGCGATGATGTTTTCGCTGGTGGCTTCCTCTTCAAAACCCTCCGGCGCAATAATTCTCAGTTCGCGTTTTTCGTCTTCTGAAAGGTGCTGGAGCACGCCCAGCACACCGCCAAAGTGATCGATATGGCTGTGGGTAAAGATGATTGCTTTAAGAGGTTTCTTGCCGAGGTGTTCCTGCGCGAACAAGAAGGCCTTGCTTGCGGTTTCGCGTGAGGTCAGCGGGTCCACCAGAATCCAGCCGTTGTCGCTCTCAATGATCGACATATTGGCCAGGTCGTAGCCGCGGATCTGGTAAAGGCCATCGGTGACCTTGAACAGGCCATGGATGTTATTGAGTGAAGCCTGGCGCCACAGGCTTGGATTGACTGAGGCGGGCGCATTGTTGCCATCCTCATCAATAAACGCATATTCAGGCATATTCCAGATCGCCTTATTGTTCTGGTCCTGGACAACCAGGTCTGGATCCTGAGCAATCAGGCCGCGGCGCGCGTTCTCAAAGTCTTCGCGATTGCTGAAGGGTCGCTGTTCAAGCACTTCCTTGTTAATTCGGCTGGTCATGTCCGTTGGAGCTGTATGGCCGGCAGTGTTGGCTCCAGCTTCCCGGGCCGGTCCGGAGTCGCAGCCGGCGATGCCCAGCACGGCAACAACTATTGTGAGAACGATTCGCTTGGGATAAACGAGTTTTGGGTTCATGGCGGGCCTGTTGTTATTAGTGGATGAATCTTGAGAGTTTAGCGCCAATGGTCGTTATAGCAGAATGTCGGCCAGAAAAGCTTGATTCGCTGTGGCGAAATGGAAGCAGCGATTGCAGGGGGTTGGTGCTATGGTAAGGGCTGGTTCATGGTGGAGCAGTCATCAGACATGTTGATATCGGAAGGCGCGCAACATTATGTTCTGATGCTGATCCCCAGTCTTTTGCGGGATATTGAAAAGCTGGGATTGCGGCGGATTATTCGTACGTCTGATTTTTCGGAACAGGAAGTGACCGCTCTTTACTTCGAGTTTGTGTCTGCCAAACGTGTGCTTCCGGATAACCCGGTCTCGATCGAACCGGTTCGCTGGCAGCATCTGCTCCACTGTGTTCGCGTGATGAGTTCGCTGGTAAGCCTGGCGACGACCGAAGATCTGGAGCGAGCCCGCGAGACTGCAATCCGCCGGTATTTTCCTCATGCCAGGGAAAGCCTGAAAAACGAGTATGACCAGATGCGCAGCGAGGGAAAAGTGGATTTCCGTCTCGCGGGCATTCTGCGTGGAGGTGATACGCCGGAGAACTCCGGCCAGGTTTGTATGGAGGCTATCAGGCGCGAGCGAGAGCAGCGCGTTGAATCGATCAAATGTATGGGTACCGAGCATCTGACTGACCACGAAGCCTTTGTGGTAGAGGCCGCCAGAGCTTACGTTATATCCCGTATCGATGATGCACCGAGTGATTTCGGCATTCTGGATCTGGTCATCCGGCTGCTGGATTTGCTTCGGCTGGTGCTCGTTCTGGAATCACGCTCCATCGGCGGTGCTAGCGCCGTGTCATCCAACTTTACGGTAGAGAATATTGTACTGGGTATCGGCAATGCGCTTTACCGAAGTGAACTTGGCCTTCATGTGTCTTCTCTGGGGCTGGCCCGAGTCAACAAGTAATTACTTACCGCGACCACGCGCTTCAGAGCCCCACATCTTTTACATTTTCCATCACCACAAACGTGCTCGTTTGCAGTACATGGGGCAGGGCGGAAATTTGCTCGCCCAGCACCTGCCGGTACTCTGCCATGTTGCGGGTCCGCACCTTCATCAGGTAATCGAAGTTGGCTGCAATCATGTGGCACTGCTCAACCGCCGCAATCTCTTTGACGGCTTTGTTGAAGGCCTTGAGTGCGTCGCTACTGGTGTCGCTCAGGGTTATTTGGGCGAAGGCGATGTGACTTTGCCCCAGCTTGGTCTGGTTTACGAGCACCGTGTAGCCGGTAATAAAGCCCTGTTCCTCAAGCCGCCGCATGCGCACCTGACATGGGGTTTTGGACAGGCCGACACGAGAGGCAAGGTCGGTGATCGTAATCCGCGCATTTTTTTGCAGCTCACGAATAATGGAATGATCGATCCGGTCAAGCTCGCTCATGTTGGTTGTCATCTTCCCCATGTGGCTACAGTCATCTGATCTTCCCCTCTCTAGCGGTCGTAGACATACGGTAGGCGTCTAAACCGTCACTTTCGGGCAAGTCATCGATTGGGGCGCTATGCTGTAGGTTGAAAATACCGGATAGCGCAGCAGCTCCGGAACCGAAGGTCTGGTCAGTTTAAGTTAATTTACCTGAAAAGGCATTTCGAAAAGGAGAATTGCTACATCTTTGAAGCTAAATAAAGCCGAAGTGACGTGTGCTTTTGGTTTTTACAGTGAAATAGTCTTTGTCGTTATCGGTAGAATGCGGAAAAGACAAACAACTGAGAGGTACAACTATGTTATCGCAGCAATCAGTTACTCCCGAACTTGCCAAAAGCCGGCAAGCGATTCGCGATTATTATCTCGAAGATGAGTATAAAGTCATTCACGAGATGATTGCTGACGCTCAGTTGTCCCGGGAAGAGCGCGAAGCTATCTCCGCCCGTGCGGCCGATCTGGTGCGCAGTGTTCGCAAAGGCGCAAAGTCGACGATCATGGAGAAATTTTTGGCGGAATACGGGCTCACGACCAAAGAGGGCGTGGCGCTTATGTGTCTGGCGGAAGCGCTGTTACGTGTGCCCGACAGCACTACCATCAATGCATTGATTGAAGACAAGATTACCTCAGGCAACTGGGGCGCTCACGTCGGCAAAGCGACGTCATCTTTTATCAACTCCACGACGGTTGCTCTGTTGATGACCAGCAACCTGCTGAAGGATTCCGAGCGTCAAACCGTCGGTGAGACTCTGCGCAAGCTGGTCAAGCGCCTGGGTGAGCCTGTGGTTCGCACGGTTGCAGGCCAGGCCATGAAGGAAATGGGCCGCCAGTTTGTTCTGGGCCGCGATATCGAAGAAGCGCAGAGTGAAGCCAAGTCTTACATGGCAAAAGGGTACACCTATTCCTACGACATGCTGGGTGAGGCCGCACGTACCGATGCCGATGCCCGTCGTTATTTCGAGTCCTATTCCAGCGCCATTGATAGCATTGCCAAAAACTGCAAAGGCGATGTGCGCAAAAACCCCGGCATTTCGGTAAAGCTGTCTGCACTGCTGGCTCGTTACGAGTACGGCCATAAGGACCGGGTGATGGCTGAGTTGCTGCCCCGCGCCCTGATGCTCGCCAAAAAAGCGGCGGCTGCCAATATGGGTTTCAATATTGATGCCGAGGAACAGGACCGGCTCGACCTCTCACTGGATGTTATCGAAGGGATTTTGTCCGACCCGGAACTGGCTGGTTGGGATGGCTTTGGCGTGGTTGTTCAGGCTTTTGCCAAGCGTGCCTCCTATACGCTTGACTGGTTATACGCGCTCTCTGAAAAGCTTGACCGTCGCATCATGGTTCGCCTGGTGAAGGGTGCTTACTGGGACGCCGAAATCAAGCGTGCCCAGGTGATGGGCCTGAGCGATTTCCCGGTGTTCACGCGCAAGGCATGCAGTGACGTCGCCTACCTCTCGTGTGCCAAAAAACTGGTGGGCATGAGCGATCGTATTTATTCGCAGTTCGCTACCCACAACGCGCACTCGGTTTCGGCCATTCTGGAACTGGCTAAAACCGCAGGTCTCAAAAGCTACGAGTTCCAGCGCTTGCACGGCATGGGCGAATCGTTGCACAACCAGGTCCTCAAAGAGAGTGGTGTGCCCTGCAGGATCTACGCACCTGTCGGTAAACACAGCGATTTGCTGGCTTATCTTGTGCGTCGTTTGCTCGAAAACGGAGCCAACAGCTCATTCGTCAATCAGATTGTAGACACCAGCATCACCCCTGAGGAGATTGCCAAGGATCCCATTGATGCAGTCCAGGAGCTGGGTGAAAACCTTTCCAGTAAGGTGATTGTGCGGCCTGCGGACCTGTTTGGCCCCAATCGCCGCAATTCCAAAGGGTGGGATATTACCGATCCGGTCACGGTTGCGCGCATCAACGAAGGACGCGATGCATTCCGTAGTCACCGCTGGACTGGCGGCCCGCTTATTGCTGCGGATGTTACCGGCACCGAAGTGCTGGACGTTAAAAATCCGGCTAACCCGGATGATCAGGTCGGGCAGATTACGCAGGCTAATGAAGCCGATGTCGATGCTGCCATTACCGCCGCTCAGCAAGGCTTCACTACCTGGTCCGCCATGTCTGCAGAAGATCGTGCAGCCTGTGTTCGCAAAGTTGGAGACCTTCTGGAGGAGAATGCCCACGAACTGTTTGCACTGACAACCCGGGAAGCAGGCAAATCCTTGCTGGATGCCATTGCCGAAATTCGCGAGGCGGTGGATTTTTCGCAGTTTTACGCCAACGAAGGTGTGCGCATTAACGACAATGGTGAGGCTCGCGGCGTTATTTGCTGTATCTCGCCCTGGAACTTCCCATTGGCAATCTTTGCGGGTCAGGTTCTGGCGAATCTGGCGGCCGGCAACGTAGTCGTTGCGAAACCAGCGGAGCAAACGTCGTTGCTTGCCTTCCGTGCTGTTGAACTTATGCACCAAGCGGGCATTCCAAAAGATGCGATTCAGTTGTTGCCGGGATCGGGTTCTGTTGTGGGCACTGCGCTCACCTCTGATTCCAGAGTGGCAGGCGTTTGTTTTACCGGCTCCACGCCGACGGCCCAACGTATCAATAAAGTGATGTCTGAAAACATGGCCCCGGATGCGCCTTTGGTGGCGGAAACCGGTGGTTTGAATGCCATGATTGTCGATTCCACAGCGCTGCCGGAACAGGTGGTTCGGGACGTACTTGCATCGTCTTTCCAGAGTGCGGGCCAGCGTTGCTCTGCGCTGCGTATGCTCTATGTGCAAAAAGACATAGCCGAGAACCTGCTGGAAATGCTTTACGGCGCCATGGAAGAGCTGGGGATTGGTGATCCCTGGGCACTTTCTACAGACGTGGGTCCGGTTATTGATGAGGCTGCCCGCAAGAAGATCGTGGATCATTGCGATAAGTTCGAACGCGAAGGTCGCCTGCTTAAAAAGCTCCCGGTACCCGAAAAGGGGCTGTTCGTTTCACCTGCTGTGCTGCGAGTCAACGGTATCGAAGATATGGAAGAAGAGATCTTCGGGCCGATACTGCATGTAGCTACCTTTGAGGCCAAGGAGATCGACAAGGTCGTCGATGCGATTAACGCCAAAGGCTATGGGCTGACGTTCGGCATCCACAGTCGGGTGGATAACCGGGTTGACCGCATTTCCAGCCGGGTCAAGGTTGGCAACATCTATGTTAACCGTAACCAGATCGGTGCGATTGTTGGTTCTCAGCCGTTTGGTGGTGAAGGGCTCTCCGGAACCGGGCCAAAGGCAGGCGGCCCTCAATACGTTCGCCGCTTCCTGAAAGGACCCACGGCCGAGCGGCCGGCAGCGTCGGGTGGTAAAGCGATCGATGGCAAGAAACTGGAAGGATTGATTGGCAACCTTGGCAAGCTCAAAGCGCCGGCGCCAAAAGCCAGAACTGAAGCCCTGGAGCCGATTTTCGGGAAGGTGCCTGAGCCGCTGGATGCCCACGCGGAAGAGTTGCCGGGACCAACCGGTGAGCTTAACCGGCTCACCAATCATGCACGTGGTGTGGTGATATGTCTTGGGCCAGACAAGGAAACGGCGCTGGCACAGGCTGCCATGGCGCTGTCGCAGGGTAACAAAGTGGCGGTGATCGCACCGGGCGTTGGAGACACCGTGAGTCGCGCAGCACAGGCCGGGCTGCCAATTGTAGGCGTTGAAGGTAATCTTGAGCCGGAAGCACTGGCTACTGCCAGTGGCTTTGAAGCAGTCGTGAGTTGTGCTGAGCAACCACTTCTGCGGAAGTATCGTCTGGCTCTGGCGAAACGTGACGGTGCGCTGCTGCCTCTGATCACCGAACATACTCTTGATGAGCGTTTTGTGATTGAGCGTCATCTTTGCGTAGATACAACCGCGGCCGGTGGTAACGCCAGCCTCATTGCGGCATCCGAATAAAATTGTTGCCAGAACCGGTAGCGCTGAGACCCAGGGACGGGTCGGCCGGTTTATTGATCAATTGCTCGCATATCGTTCGTGCAGTATGCCTACTCGCTCAACGTAGGCTTTGGTTTCGGCATAGGGCGGTATTCCGCCGTAACGGCTCACGGCACCAGGGCCAGCGTTGTAGGCTGCGGTTGCCAGCCTTGTGTCGCCCTTGAACCGATCAAGCATTTTCGCAAGATAGGTGACTCCGCCGCGGATGTTATCGGCTGCCACCATGGCGTTCTGAACGCCGACTTCCAGAGCGGTTCCCGGCATTAACTGCATCAGCCCTTGCGCACCCACCGGTGAAAGCGCCTTTTCATTGAACGCAGATTCCGCATGAATGACCGCGCGTACCAGCGCCGGATCTACGCCATACTCGCTGGCAGCTGTTTTAATTTCGGTATCATAACGGCCAGAAAACAGGGGTGTTGTGCGCCAGTTGACGCGAGAGTCGGGGTCGCAGGCGTAACAGTGGAAGCTGATCACGTCGAAATCTGCAACCGAGGGCCGGGTTCCGGTGTACGCGACAATGCCGTTTTCGTCCTGATACCGGAAAACAGTTTCGCTTTTACTGGAGGCTCGTCCGGGGCTGTTACTTTTAACGTTGGTAAACTCAACGCGGCCGTCGGGGTGCACAATACGCTTGATGCTGTCTGCTGTAACCGGTGTGGATAACCAGATCAGTAAGGTAAGAAACGGCAGGGCGATATGCTGTGGTCGTATCATTGGCTACTCGCGGAAAGCGCAATCGACGGATGTGCTGCCGGACATGATAAGACAGACACAGCGAAGATTATACGGCGCTACCGGGCAGAAATGACATTACGTCTTGTCGGAAAAATGTTACCGGGAGAGCAGCCCGGGCACGGCAATCAGGGGTGCCCGGGCCAAAACACTGATCAGATTCACTGAGAATGCTAGATCTTTGGCCCCCGCCCGCGCACTGCATTGGCGACCAGAGAAATCACCAGCAGGATGAGAAATATAAAGAACAGTACTTTGGCGATACCTGCCGCTGTGCCTGCAATGCCCCCGAAACCGAGAACGCCGGCAATGACGGCGATGATGAGACAAATGACAGCCCAATAAAGCATAGTCTTTCCTCCTTGTTAAACTTCAGTTCAAACGTGGCACAGACTTCAGGAATGCACAAATTTCGAACGGGTCCAAAGCCATCAAAGTGCAATTCCTGATGAGGTTTATCGTTTTTAAAGATATGTTTTTATTGATATAAACTGGTTTCATTGTCAGTTGATTAAGCTTTTATAAGATAAGCTGTTGGTCGGGATATTGTTATCGTGGCGCTACTGCTATTCTTAATGGACGAAGCTCGGGAGTAATTTATGACTTTGAAACACATCACCTGTGCTCTGCTTGTTGCAGCCTCTTGCGCGCTGGCCGAACCTCTGTATGCGGAAACAACCGAGTCATCGGTAGACAAGCTCAAGCAGGAAAGCCGGGAGCTTGGCGAGACACTGCAGGAATACGGTGCCGACCAGAAGGACCAGGCGGAGGACTCGATCAACCGCACACTCTCAGCTCTGGACAGACGTATTGCTGAACTCGAGAAAGAGCTTTCAGAAAATTGGGATGACATGAGCAACACTGCGAGGGAGCGCTCGCAGGAAAGTCTGGCGTCTCTTCGCGAACAGCGTGAACGAGTGCAAGTCTGGTATAACGAGCTCAAAGCCAGTTCTGCATCGGCATGGGAGCGGGCCAAAAAAGGCTTCTCTGATGCCTATGAAACATTTTCTGAGCAGTGGAATGAAACCGAGCGGGATCTGACTCTCGATCAGGAAAAGAAATCCGAAAGCATCTGACCATCAAAACGAGACAAGGAAACACAATGCCATTTTCTCCAGACCACATTGCCGAGCTTAACCTGTTGTCACAGTTTGAATCCTCTTCAGGCCAGGCTGGTATCAAGGTGCATCGGCATGATGCAGCACCGGCGACCGTTCAGGCCGCCGAGCGACTTTTTGCCAAGGGTTTGATTACTCGTGATGACGGGGGCTATCTCACGCCCATGGGCAGTGAGGCCGTAGAGTTGGCGCAGAAGCTGCAGTCTATACTCACTACATAAAAGCCAGTATTTCGGCCAGATGGGCATCTGTGATGGTCTTCTGGCCGGTTGTCTGTGTCTGTTATACATGCGCATGAGCTACTAAACTGGCTGACCGCCTAAATACCTCATTCCGGCTATCCGCTATGCGCAAGATGTTCTTTTCCTTTTTTGTTCCCGCGCTTTTTGTTTGGTTGTGGAGCACCGGTTTTATCGGTGCCAAATACGGCTTGCCCTACGCCGAGCCATTTACTCTCCTGTTGATCCGTATGTTGCTGACGCTGGTGCTGCTTTTTGTACTGGCATTGTTGCTTAAAACCCGCTGGCCGGGCTGGCGGCCTGCCGGGCACCTGGCGGTTACCGGGCTGCTGGTTCACGGTTGTTATCTTGGCGGGGTCTATTACGCGATTCAGGACGGAATGCCCTCCGGTATAGTGTCTTTGGTCGTTGGTCTTCAGCCGTTGGTAACGGCAGGTGCGGCGGTCTTCGTGCTGAGAGAGGCGGTCTCAGGCAGGCAGTGGCTTGGGCTTGGGCTGGGGTTGTTGGGTGTAACGCTGGTTTTGCTGGAGAAGTTTGGCGGGGCAGGCAATCCGGGCACCGGCTTTCCCCTCTGGACGCTTGTCTGGGCTCTGTTTGCCCTGACCGGCATCTCATTGGGAACGGTGTATCAGAAGCGTTATGGCACCGGTGCAGATCTTGTTGCGGGCACTATCATTCAGTATGGCGCCGCGGCCATGTTCTTCGCAGTTGGCGCGCTGATGCTGGAGACCCGAGAGGTAATCTGGTCTTTGCAGTTACAGCTTTCCATGGCCTGGCTGGTCCTGGGTGTTTCCATTGGTGCAATACTGCTGCTGATGTGGCTGATTCGTCGTGGCGCAGCATCCCAGGTTGCCAGCCTGTTTTATCTGGTGCCCCCGGTGACTGCCCTGGAAGCTTTCTGGCTGTTCGATGAACGCCTGGGCGTGCTGGCGATTGCGGGAGGCATTGTTTCCATAACCGGAGTCGCGCTGGTGGTATCGCAGAGGCGCCCCGGCTAAGAGGCGCTGATAACGCGCAACACCTGAACAATGTCGCCTTGATTCAGATATCTGGGAACCGCATAAGTGCCGTGTGCCTCTTTCATGGAGGCCTGGGCAATATCCGCAAAGTGGCTTTGATCGATACCTTTTACTTTGCGCTCTATTGGCAAGGCTGCCAGCAGTTCATTGACCCTTTCGATCAGCTTGTCGGCAGCCCGCGAATCCATATCTTTATCAGAGGCAAGATCACAAAATCTGGCCAGCGCAGCCATGCGTGCTTCAGCGCATTTCCGGTTCACTTCCAGTATGTGTGGCAAAACAATGGCATTAGCCCGGCCGTGAGGAACGCCATACTGTGTGCCCAGCTGATGGGCAATGGCATGTACATAGCCCAGGCCCGTTTTATTGATCGCCTGGCCGCCATAATTTGCTGCCAGCGCCATTGCACCGCGGGCTTCGTGGTCCTGGCCGTTTTCGCAGGCTTTTTCCAGATGTTTGAATACAAGCCTCACACCTGCACCGGAGTAAAATTCAGTCTCCGGTGTTGAAAAATCGCTGATCCACGATTCGAGACAATGAGTCAGGGCATCGATTCCGGTATCCGCTGTTACGGATCGGGGCATGCCGACCATGATTTCCGGATCCAGTGCAGCAGCCAGAGGCACCAGCTTCGGGTCGATCACAAGATTCTTCACATGCGTGATTTCATCCGATATAACCGCGCCGATGGTTACCTCGGAGCCGGTTCCGGCTGTCGTTGGAACTACGAAAAGCGGTAGCGCACGCTTTCGGGCTTTGAGTATACCAACCAGATCCTGAGGTGTTTTATTGTTAGTGGCCGCCAAAGCGATAACTTTCGCGGCATCGATGGAGGAACCTCCGCCAACAGCCAGCACCGCATCGCAGGTATGCTGGTGAAGTATTTTCAATCCGCTCTCTACAACCCGGAATCCCGGGTCTGGTGTAACTTCGCTGTATACGACCGTTTCAACTCCCATCTCGTTCAGGCGATCGACAATCGGGCTTGTAACACCCAACTGCAACAACACCTCGTCTGTGACCAGAAGCACCCGTTTGAAACCAAAGTGCGCTATCTGTTCAGCCAGCCGGAGGCGGGACTGCGCGCCTAGCAGGATATTGGGCATCGGAGTTGGTATCAGTTTCACGATTAACTTGAGAGCCGCCAGTTGGGCTTTGGATCGTACAGGGGTGAATTTATCAATAAACATAGCCAGCTTCCGGGTAATTCCAGTTGGGTTCAGATCTTGAACTATAGTCTGACAATCCGTCATCTGGAAATAGGATGCTGGTTTCCTGATCGTAACCTCAGTAGAGGCGAGTTTGAGGTATGTTGGAAGTGATTGTTTTCCGGATAATGTATGGCGCACGTAAAGAGAAAAGGATGATATGACCTATTGGCTGGTTGCAAATCCAGAAGCAGGCGATGGCCAGAAAGGCAGGGCGTTCTGGCTTGAGATGCTTGGAAATGCCGGCATCATCAGCCCCGAGTGTTGTGATTTCAGAGATCAGAACTGGAAGGATCGGGTACATCCTGATGACGTTGTTATGGTTGCGGGTGGCGATGGTTCGGTTAATGCCGGTGCCAGGCTTTGCCTTGAGCGCAATGCCATACTGGCCGTTTTGCCGTCAGGTACAGCTAACGATTTTGCTCGCAACCTTGCTTTGCCGCAGGAACCTGAGGCGGTGTGTCGATTAGTGAAGCAGGGTGTTACGCAAATGATTGATGTCGCCGAGTTTGGCGACCGGCTTTTCCTGAATGTTGCCCATGTCGGCCTGGGTACACTTCCCGCCCGGGAGTCGCAGGGCTCAGCCAAAAAGCTCCTGGGTCGTTTCAGCTACGGTGTTGAACTGTTGCGCAGTGTCCGCGCCAAGCGAGGCTTTCACGCAGAAATAACGTGCGATCAAGCTTTCGTGAGCGGTCGTTGGTTATCCATTGCAGTGGCCAGTGGTGCTTTTTTCGGAGGAGGGAATGAGATTCCGCAAGCGACTGCCGATGACGGGCTTCTGGACGTTATCGCCGTGAAACCACGGCCGTTGGTGCAACTGATTCTGACGTTTCTGATGGTCAGGTTTAACGGCAGATCGCCCAACCGCACCAGCACTGTAGTGCACCTGAAAGGTAAGCGTTGCGATGTTCTTACTTCCCGACCAAAGACTGTTACCGTGGACGGCGACGAAGCGGGCAAGACGCCGCTGCACGTAATCTGTCGAAAGCATTGTCTCCGGGTCATCGGTGCGTCGGTCGTGGGCACGGGAATGGTCGATGGCGACAGCCTGGGGCTCGGGTAACGCGCTTATGGCCCGCAGATCGATGGTTAGATGGCTTTTCCGTGCGATGGCCTGGGTGCTTTTTACACTGGTGCTGTTATTTGTTTCCCTGTTGCTTCTTTTTCGGTACGTAAATCCTCCAACCTCTGCGTTTATCGTCAGTTACAGTATTGCAAATCCGGACCAGAAGGTGCGACAGCAATGGGTCAGCCTTTCGGATATTTCGCCGTGGATGCCGCTTGCGGTTGTGGCCAGCGAAGATCAGCGGTTTCCGGATCACTGGGGGGTCGATTTTTCAGCGATTCGCCAAGCCCTGGCCGAATATCACGCTGGTGAGGGGCTCAGAGGTGCAAGCACGATCACGCAGCAAACTGCGAAGAACCTGTTTCTCTGGAATGGTCGCAGCTTCGTGCGTAAGGCGATGGAAGCGGGCCTTGGGCTGGCTGTCGATGGGCTCTGGCCCAAACGCAGAATTCTGGAGGTATACCTCAATATTGCCGAATTTGGCCCCGGAATATATGGGGTTGAGGCTGCAAGTCAGGTTTATTTCGGGATTCCTGCTCGCCAGTTGTCAGCAGAGCAAGCTGCGCGCTTAGCGGCGGTTTTGCCTAATCCGAAGGTTCTCAGTGTTGCGTCTCCGTCAGCCTATGTTCGGGATCGGGCATTCTGGATTCGTGGCCAGATGGACCAATTATCGGGATTGCAGTACCTGAAAGGGCTCTAGATACCAAAGGCGGGCTCCGGTCTGGCGGAGTCTTTGATATTATGAGTGCCTGCGCTGAGAGAAGAGAATACTATGAGAGTGCTATTACTGGGTGCTACCGGGCTTACCGGCGGGCTTGTTTTAAGTGGGTTGCTGGCCCGTGACGATATTGAGTTGGTGCAGGTGCCACTGCGGCGCCGGTCAAAGTTTGATCACAGCAAGCTCCGCCAGGAGGAGATTGATTTTGATCGCATGGAAGACTATCCCGGGCTTTTTCAGGTAGATGCGATTATCTGTTGTCTTGGTACAACGATCAAAAAGGCGGGCTCTCAGGAACAGTTCCGTAAAGTGGATTTTGGTTACGGGCTGAAAGCCGCCGAGCTGGGTCGGGCTGAGGGTGCTAAAGCATTTATTCTGATGTCGGCCATAGGTTCTTCGTCTTCATCAACCATCTTTTACAACCGGGTAAAGGGCGAACTGGAGGATGGTGTCAGGGGGCTAGGGTATCCTTATCTTTCAATTTACCAGCCCAGCCTGTTGCTTGGTGCCAGGACCGAGCATCGCGCAGGAGAGGCCTTGGGAGTTAAAGCCATGCCACTGGTCAATCGGGTTCTTGTTGGTCCGTTGGAAAAATACCGTGGTATCGAAGCGGCGACGGTTGCCAGTGCGATGGTTAATGAGGTTTGCAGTCTGGCATCCGAATCTGCGGCCGAGCAGGTGGTTCAGATCCGGGAATACCAGGATATCGTCAGGCTGTCTGATCAGGCAGCTTAATTGCCGGCCAGGATCCACCTTGCGGCTTTCTCGGCAATCATCAATGTGGGTGAATTGGTGTTGCCGCTGGTAATCACGGGCATCACGCCCGCGTCTACCACGCGCAAACCGGTTACACCTCTTACTCTAAGGTGAGAGTCCACCACGGCCATCGCATCATCGGGCCGCCCCATGCGGGTTGTGCCCACGGGATGAAAAATGGTGGTGCCTATGTCGCCGGCCAGGCGGCTAAGATCCTCGTCGGTCTGATACTGCGCCCCGGGTTTGTATTCCTCGGGCATGTACTTTGAAAAGGCTGGCTGTTCCGCAATGCGGCGTGTTACTCGCAATGAGTCTGCCGCAACTTTAAGATCCTCCGGGGTGCTGAGATAATTGGGCGCAATAGCCGGCGCCTCCAGGGGGTTGCGACTACGGATACGCACAGTGCCCCGGCTAGTGGGATTGAGGTTGCACACACTTGCGGTAATGGCCGGGAAATCGTGCAGGGGTTGGCCAAAGGCATCCAGGCTCAGCGGCTGAATGTGGTACTGGATATTGGCGTAGTCATATTCATCTGAACTGCGGGTAAATGCGCACAGTTGTGAAGGCGCCATGCTCATGGGGCCGGAGCGTTTAAGCAGATACTCAAGACCAATCCGGGCCTTGCCCCAAAGAGAGTTGGCCATGGTGTTCAGGGTGAGGGCGTTCTTTACCTTGTAAACAGAGCGGATTTGCAAGTGATCCTGAAGGTTTTCGCCGACCCCTGGCAAGTCTGCGACGACCGGAATGTCTAATGCCTGCAACAGGTCGGATGGCCCTATTCCGGATAATTGCAGCAGTTGCGGTGAGCCGATCGAGCCGGCCGATAAAATAACTTCGCGGCTGGCCGTCGCCAGGGTTTCAACTTGAGAGTCAGTGCCTGCCACGCGCACGCCGGTGCACCTTGGCTGTTCGCCATCCGTGTTCATCTCCAGGTTCAATACCTGAGTGGAGTGCCACACGGTGAGGTTGGGCCGTTTCGAGGCGCTCCGCAAAAAGGCTTTGGAGGTATTCCAGCGCCAGCCGGCGCGTTGGTTTACCTCGAAATAGTTCACGCCTTCATTGTCACCCCGGTTGAAATCACTTGTCCGGGGGACACCCGCCTGAACCGCTGCTTCGGCAAAGTCTTCGAGAACTTGCCATTTCAGACGCTGGCGCTCCACCCGCCATTCACCGCCATGGCCGTGAAAATGTTTGTGTTCACTATTTGTGCGGTCGCCGGCGTCCCGGCCATGATGATCCTCATGGCGCATGAAGTCAGGCAGGCAATTGTCCCAGTTCCAGGCGTCATCGCCGGTTATTTCCGCCCACCGATTGTAATCCCTGGCCTGGCCGCGAATATACAACATGCCGTTGATGCTGGAGCAGCCACCCAGGGTTTTACCGCGCGGGTATATCAGAGACCGGTTATTCAGCCCCGGTGCCGGCTCGGTGCGGAAACACCAATCGGTACGTGGATTGTTGATGCAGTAGAGGTAACCCACCGGAATATGAATCCAGTGATAGTTGTCCCGCCCTCCGGCTTCGATCAGCAGCACCCGGTTCTCCGGTTTGGCGCTCAGGCGGTTCGCCAACAGACAACCGGCGGTTCCGGCACCAACTACAATATAGTCAAACTCAAACGGACCCGGCGTTTTATTGTTATCGGGCAAGGTGGTTTCTCCGAGGTGATCGTTCTGAAATAGTGGCCTGATTTAAACAGTAGTCTTACGCCACACTACCCCAATGTGGCGTCCAGGAACATCATGACAACAAAGCCTACCAGCAATGAGAAAGTCGCCAGCGTTTTATAGCTGTTCCGGTGGGTTTCCGGAATGATCTCGTTGCTGATAATAAATAGCATGGCCCCTGCAGCAAAACCCAGAGTCCAGGGCATAACCGGCTCTGCCAGCCATACCATGGCAGCGCCGAATATGCCGCCGATTGGCTCGGCAAGCCCGGTCAGCAGCGCTATAGTGAATGCTCTGGCCCTGGAGTATTGGATGGCCATCAATGAGAGAGCAACGGCAAGGCCTTCGGGAATGTTCTGAATACCTATGCCCATCGCCAGCACAAAGCCGTTGCTCACGTCCCCTCCTGCAAAACCAACGCCCACCGCCATGCCTTCCGGGAAGTTATGCAGCGTTATGGCAATAATAAAGAGCCATATGCGGCGAATATGCGTAGCATTCGGGCCTTCTGGCCCAAGGCTGAAGTGCTCATGGGGCAGTCTCTGGTGGATGAAGTACAGAGCCCCTGCGCCGGACAATATGCCGAATATTACCAGCAGGGCTGCCGCCCAGGTTGAACCCAGCAGTGCCTCGCCGTGCTCGAGCCCCGGAAGCAGCAACGAGAAAAAAGAGGCTGCAAGCATCACGCCCGCAGCACCTGCAAGCATGCTGTCCTGCAACCGGTCAGACAGGGTTTTGACGAAGAAAACCGCCAAGGCACCGATTCCGGTTGCAAGGCCCGCCAGCAAGCTCGCCAGTGCGCCAAGCCATATAATGTTGATATCGGTTGTCATAAAAAACTGATTTTCATGGCCGGTGTTATGCCGCGTAATCGCTGTAGGAGCTGCTTCATGCCGTCAGTCTGTTTTGTAGGTTGGGCTTTTCGAGCGCGACAGAGTTGGCTCGCAGCCAATGATCTGTCTTGCCTGCTTGTGAGCATGGAGGTACCAGCGCACCCCGGGTTTTTTGAATGTTTGCGGTGTGACACTGAAATCGGTTGTTTCCATCGTGGCGGGGATAGGCGAGCCGTCGGCATGACGGTAAACACAGCTGGTACCCAGAGTTACAGAAGTAGCAACGGGTAACTCTATAAAGCCGTCATCCTGAACCTGCGGGGTTTCGCCATCCACACTGATGATTTTGAGGCAGGGGCCATAATGAACTTTTGCCAGATCACGCAGATATTCACTCAGACAGTGTTGGGCGCTGAGAAAGACTGTGCCGCTGGTTGCGCCTTCCTGGCTTGCGGATGCATTTTTGTTGCCTGGCTGTTGATCGGGCAATGACTGGCAGCCTGCAATGGAAAGGAGGCTGGCCAGCAGAAGCGTGACGACAGGTTTCATCGTGACTCCTTGTTGTGTTGAACAAAAGGGAATTGTCCGGGAACAAACAAGGAGCCAGTTTAGATCAGATCCGGGATGCCTGGGTACCCGTCAGGATATATAAAAGGACACAGCTCAGCTTGCCCGCCCGAACAGCTTCTCAAAAAAGCCGGCGGAACGTACATCCGGAATGGGCAAGCTATCTAATTCATCCATGGCTCTACGCCAGAAGTGTTCCGGGTTGTCCAGTTCCGCAACCAGTGCGCGCTCATCCGGGCTGTAATGGTTGTGTTCTCCCGCCAGCCCTTTGTCCATCAGTGCCTGTGTCCACAAATAAACCGCGGCCCTTACTGTTCTAAGCAGGCGTGAATAAACATCGCGGCTGAGGTTGATGGCCAGTTCTGCGCTCAGGTTGATCTGTTTCTGCAGAACAGCCATATCTTCTTCATCCAGCATTAGCCGGTTGCCGTCGCCTTTTTTGCTGTTAACGCAGATTTTTTCCAGAGACCTGGTGCCCTCTATCAGGTCGATATGTCCAAACTCGAGCTTCTGCTTTTCGTTTATCACTGGCGCAGGGATCCACCCATATTGTGGAGATTTCGCGACGATGTGTCCGGGTAGATCCAGGCGATAGGGCGGTGCCGCATCGCGATCCTGGTAACCATCGAATTCGGAGCGTAGCCATGCAGCCATTTTTTTGTGTCGCAACATCATGGCAAGCGTTATAGCCGACGGCATGATGCTCTCAAGAAGCTCGCCCGAATCCCGGGTACGCTCGTCGAGATGATTGGCTGATGCAGACATATGCTCTCCTCGGTGGAGGCGGGGTTCTGGGGGCCTGCCTCCATATTTTTGTTGTTGTGCCGTTCCCGGAATTGCCTGGACGGATTTATCAGAATGGTGCTCGTGCTTAAAAAGTAGACAATGACGCCGAGTGGCGCCGTTGTAAAAAGGTTATTTCTTTGTAACGGAGGGTAAGCGGTTTATGCGGTTAGGCACACCCAGGCCGTTACATACCGGCGTGGGTGCTCTCGAAAATTTTGTCCGCAGAGGCAGCAACAAACCCGTTGTATAGATTGCCGTCGGGTTTCGGGTAGCGCAGTGCAAACTCATAAAAACAGCTGGGAATGGTCATTTCCCGATTGCTGAACTTCACGGGAACGCGATCAGCCATGGTAGATGACTGCTCAAGAAGGTCTTCCGGGGAGCCTTTCACTTCGCCGCCGGAAGCGTTCACTGTAAAACCGTTGTCTTTCAGAAGCTGGTTAACGTCAGCAACTGTCTGAAAGTTATGCAGGTGATTAACACTCACGGTGAAGTGATTCGCACGGTAGCCCCAAGCCGCCAGCCAGGCCGCATATTCGCTTTCGTCCAGCAGTTTTCTGTAGGTGGCGTAATCGATATTCCAATGCCGGCCTGAGTATAGAAAGTCATCTGCTGTGACCTGTTCTTTTGTTACCCCCTCTACCAGCCCTTTTACTATGCCCTGGAGCTCTGGTGAGCACTGTTCCGTCAAGAGCTCTGAAATGAATACTCTCGGAGCTTCCGGGTCTGCGTGTTCATAGTGCCGTGCATAGAGTTTCTTGCTTTTAAAGTGATACTCGCCGCCTTCGCGATAGCCAAGAGCGAGAAAATGCTTTGCAAGCGTATCCAGACCAACGGGTGCCAGATTGAAGGTTCTCAGAGCGATATGATCGTTGATTATACTGTTGCCTTCTTCGGCACCCAGAATCTTGTGGATTTTTACTGCAGAAGGCGTGACGTCGCGATAGTTTTGCCAGAGCTTTTCGAACAACGCGTTGCGATCAGTAAGCATAACTTAACTCCGGGGCCGTATTTCGGGTTTGTGATGGCGCCGACTGGCTCAAGGGCAGAATGCGCGCGAGGTTGCCATTACTCAAGCGTAGCTTGTCAGCGAGGGCCGGAGGAACAGTCACTTTGCCTGGTTGGACAGACACCTCGGATGTAACAGTGGCCCGAAAATCTGTTGTGCCTGTATTTGCAATCAGGATGGGCTGATCCAGCTGGTAGCGGTTGTGTTCATACCCGTTGCCAGTTCCTGTATCCGCTTTATCAATTCTTATGGCACACGCCGAAGAGGACCGCACGCTGCCAATGTCCGCCAGAGCGCATTCAACCGTTGGGCCTGCGTCAAACAGGTCTATCAGCCCTTTGTGCTGAAACCCTTCGGCTTGCAGTATCCTTAAAGCCGGCCGTGTATTTTCGTGCACCTGGCTGAGAACCGCCCGGGCCTCCTTGCTCATCAGGCAAGTGTAAAGAGGATGCGAAGGCATCAGCTCATCAATAAATTCAGTGTTGCCGCTGCCTACCAGATGTGTCGCCCGCCCGAACTCCAGGTCAACAAAGTGCGCATTAAGCCAGTTCCAGAATGGCGACTGGCCAGCGGCATTGGATACACCTCGCATTTCTGCAATCACTTTGTGTGAAAAGCGTTCCGGGTGTTGTGCCATAAACAGAAAACGCACTCTGGATAAGAGTTTGCCAGCATGGGCCCGACGGAATTCGGGCCGCAAATAGAGTGAGCAGATTTCGGAGTAGCCGGTGTAGTGGTTGCAGCGGGTGAGAATTTCCACGCTTCGGCGAAGACCCAGGTCCCTGGAGTGATGGGTAACCGTATTGCGCCGGAAATGATAAAGCGGCCGGGTATGTCCTGCATTTGCTTCTATGCCGGAGGTGCCGAGAATATCGCCTGTGCTTTCATCTTCCAGTACGAACAGGTAATGCTCGTCGCCCGGACAGGTCACCCGGCGCTCGAAACTGGCCATAGAGTGGGCGATTTTTCGCGCCAGAGCATTTCTGTTTGGCATTAAGGAGGTAAACCCCGGGCCGGACTCCTCGGCTATCTGAGAAAGAGTGTCCAGATCTGTGTCGGTAATCGGGCGAATGATCATGAGCTGCAACCTGACATTGTTTGGGAACAGTATGAAGTGATGTTCCAACAGTTTGCAGGTGCAATATGCGCTAAATGAGCTATGATTTTATCAAAATGACCAGTCAGGTGATCAAAGTGATCGGGAACAAAGACCAGAAGCTGCTTATGCTGCTCCGCCAGAACGCCAGAACAAGTATCAGTGACCTTGCCAGAGCTTTAAGTCTGTCGCGCTCGACGGTGCAAAACCGGATAGCCCGTCTGGAAAACAGTGGCGTAATTGCCGGGTATTCGGTGCAGTTGGGAGGAGCTTTTTCAACCAGCCAGGTAGAGGCTCACGTTTCGATAAAAGTTATGCAGAAACTGACTGCGCGGACAAATTCCGCTCTCGATGGCATCAGCCAGGTATCGCAGTTGTTCTCGGTAAGCGGAGAATACGACCTGATAGCTATCGTTCAGGCGCAGTCTCTGGAGGAATTGAGTGCCGTGCTTGATGAGATCGGAAATCTGGAAGGTGTTGAGCGCACTAACTCGGCAGTAGTTCTGGAAACCCGCTTCCGGCGTTAGGCGCCTTTCAAAGACTATTTTTTAAATTTTGAGTGTCAAGAACCCAGCATGCCTGCGAAAGCGCTGTAAAAGAAAGCGGCTGACCCAAGCAGAATAAATCCCCAGGCCGGAAAAATCAGGAAAGAGCGACTCGATTGTTTCATGGTTGTCTCCTGTGAGTGACGGGATTCGATACGCTTCATCGTTCACTCTAGACCAGTCTTGATTAATGTCACAAAAAATTAATTAATTTCTTCGGTCACCCTGCTTCATACGGTGCGTTTTGCCAACACGCAGGGCGTTTAATGCCATTGAGCTCTTCAGAAATCGCGTTAATATGAGAATAATGTCGATTGCGATCCCGATGAACGGGTATCGGCTCAGTAGACGATAACAACAATAAGGAGTTTTTCATGGCAGTGGATTCCCGTAGGCAGACATCGTTGCACTGCTTGTATTTCTGGGCCGAACAGAACCCGGAAAAAATATATCTGACCCAGCCTTATCCGGATGGCACGGTAGAAGACATTACCTGGAAGCAGGCCGCCGATCAGGTATCGCGAATGGCGGCCCATCTCAACAGCCTTGAGCTACCAGAACGCAGCAACATCGCAATTCTTGGCAAAAACAGTGCGCACTGGATTCTGTCGGATCTTGCCATCTGGGCTGCCGGGCATGTGTCTGTGCCGCTCTATCCGACCCTCAATGGTGAAGCTGCCGCCTATATCCTCGAGCACAGTGAGGCGAAGCTGCTGTTTCTCGGGAAGCTTGATGGAACAGCGGATGGCTGGAACGATATAAAAGGAAATATTCCTTCAGGTCTTTCTGTTATTTCCCTGCCTATGTCGCCGCGGAATGACACGCCCAAATGGCTGGATATCATTGCTGAGTGCCAGCCAGCTTCACCAAAGCTACCCGATCCGGATATGTTGGCGACTGTTAAATACACCTCAGGCAGCACCGGTCGCCCCAAAGGGGTCATGCACAGTTTCCGGGCCATGATGTCGGTTGCGGACGGTTTGCAACAGATGTTCACCGCGTCATCTGACGACCGGATGCTGTCCTATTTGCCTCTGGCTCACGTGGCCGAGCGGGCTGCGGTGGAGACCCAGTCACTGTATTTCGGCTTTCATGTGTACTTTGCCAATACTCTGGACACCTTCCAGCAGGACTTGCAGCGTGCCCGGCCAACCCTTTTCTTCTCGGTCCCCCGTTTGTGGATGAAGTTCTACCTGGGAATTAACGCCAAACTGCCGCCCCAAAAGCAGAAGCTGCTGTTCAGCATTCCGTTTGTAAGCTCAATGGTGAAAAAGAAGGTACTCAAGCAGCTGGGGCTGGACCATTGTCGTGCCGCTCTGACGGGAGCCGCACCTTTGTCAGAAGAGATTATCACCTGGTACCGCAATCTCGGGCTGGAGCTGCTGGAGGTCTACGGTATGACAGAAAACTTCGGTTACTCCCACGCCAGCCGGCCCGGGCAGGCCAGAATTGGCTATGTAGGCGTAACGAATCCGGGTGTTGAACATCGTATTGGTGATGGGGGCGAGCTACAGGTTAAAAGCCCAGGAATGATGCTGGGTTATTATCAGAATGAGGAAAAAACCCGGGAAGATGTCACTGCCGATGGTTTCCTGAAAACCGGTGATATGGGTGAAATTAATGCCGATGGCTATCTGCAGATTACGGGCCGGGTGAAGGACCTGTTCAAAACTTCCAAAGGCAAGTATGTAGTGCCGGTGCCCATCGAAAACAGATTCAACCATCCTTCGGTAGAAGTGGTCTGTGTGGCGGGTGCAAACCAGCCCCAGCCCTGCCTTATGCTGTTGCTCTCTGAAGATGTCAGAGATGCTCTGGGAACCGGTACAGACCGGGATCAACTGGAGCGGGAGCTGGCGAACGAACTGGAGGCGGTAAACAAAGGCTGCGAGGCCCATGAGAAAATTGCGTTTGTGGTGGCGGTGAAAGAGCCCTGGACGATGGAGAACGGAATGCTGACACCTACCATGAAGATCAAGCGCAACGTTATTGAGGATATGTATAATCGTAAGATGGACGAGTGGTTTGAGCAGAAGAAAAAAGTAATCTGGGAATTCTGACCGCTGAATGCAAAACGCCGACGACTCTTTTCAGAATCGTCGGCGTTTTGAGTCAGGCTTTTGGTTTCAGAGCTGCGCTATTGGTGCAGCTCTTTACGTATGCGTGACTGGAATCAGTGGCCACCCTGCATTTGGGTGATATCAGTTACTGCTGCAGCTTTGCGATTAAATGAGCGCAGTTTGCTGCTCATGAATTGCACCGCCATCTTTGCAGCCGCACGTGTGTGCTGGCTTCTCACCGCAGTACTGTTGTGGAGGATACTGGATGGTAGCGGTTTAACGGTTGCCATATGTCTTTGTTCCATAGCGACTTCCTCCTGCTCTGGTGAGTTGCTTTTCAAAAATGATTAAAGGGGTTGGCCCGAATTTACAGCGAATTATAAGGGTATTTTTTTGCAGCGTAAATACGTTAAACTCCGTACTCACGTTGCAAATATGCAGTAACTATGGACTGGGATTATCTTCGATACATACACGCTCTGGCAATAGGTGGAACGCTCGCCAAAGCCGGAGAAATACTGGGCGTTCATCAAACCACTGTTTTGCGCCGGCTGGACCAGATGGAAGAGTCCCTGGGTGTGCAGTTTTTTGAGCGCAACCGGGATGGATTACAGCTGACGCCGGTGGGCGAGACAGCTTTCCGCAACGCGGAAAAACTGTCTGTCGAGATGGAAAACCTCGAGCGCAAGCTGGTAGGGCAGGATGCGGCGCCAGTAGGTAAGGTGCGTCTGGCCGCCGAGGACATGATGATGAGCGAACTGCTCGGGTCGGTTCTGGCGGAGCTGGTGCGCGAGTTCCCGGATATTGAACTGGAAGTTCTCACGGATAACGACGTAACCAACCTCACACACCGGGAGGCCGATCTCACACTGCGGCCTGAAAACAAACCTCAGGCAACACTCGAAGGTGAGCGGATAGCCGCAATCGAATCGGCTGTTTATGGCTCAGCCAGCTACTGCCGGCGCCATCGCAATATGGATATTGAAAACCACCCCGAAGACTGTCTCTGGATTATTCCGGATGAGACCTTCAGCCACCTGGCTACGGGCCGCTGGTATCGTAAACATCTGAAAAACGCTACGTCGGTCATCCGCTGTAACAGCCTGCATGCCATGCATGCTCTGGCGCGCTCCGGAGCTGGTCTGGCTGTGCTGCCCTGTTTCCTGGGTGAAGGCACCAAAGAGCTGCGCCGCCTGTCAGACCCCATAGAGGGTGAAAGTGTCGACCTGTGGGTGCATGTAAGCCAGGACACGCACCAAATGGCGAGAGTTCGTATTGTTATGGAGTTTCTGGTGGACCGACTGCGGGCCCAGGCCGCTGCCATCGAGTTCAGCCCGACCGCCTGACAGCTCAGCTGCAGAATGGCCAGAACTGATACCAGCGCCAGCATTGGAACTCCTGTTCACAGGATTTGAGCTGGTTGTCGTATCGGAAGGCCCGATTCTGAACTCTTGAAGCCAGCGCTGTAACCGCTGGTTTTCGTTTAAAGGATTGGCGTGCGTAACCGCCACGGCCTTCGTGGTACGCCAGATAAAGCTCGCGTGGTTTGTGGAAGGCGATACCGAGCTCTCGATGGGTGAGGTGGTTATACCAGCCCACAAAATCCAGTGCATACTCCATGTCGGTGCGAACGGTAAACAAGCCATCGCCGTTGGCAGCAAGATACTCGCCCCAGGCGGGATCAAGCGCCTGAGCGTAGCCGTAAGCTGTGGTTGGCCGTGTCCAGGGTATAAAGCCCCAAAGCAGAGTTCTGGGTGGCTTGGCGTGGCTGCGAAACGAAGATTCGTAGTAAACAAAAGCCATCTGTGTGGCGATGGGTGTCCCCCAGCGTTTCTCAGAGTTGCTCGCGTAGTCATACCAGACGGTATGTTCCCGGAAAATTTCGCACAGATTCTCGGGGTTAACCGGGGGATCCGGAGCCAGCAGGCTAAAGCGCAGCGTTGCCCAGGTTCCGATAATCAAACCCAGAACCGGGAGCCCGTACCATTTAACGCGCGATCGCCATTGATCACGGCGCGTTTGGCGTCGGGGTCGCCTGCGCGGACGCGCCGGCTTCCAGAATTTTCCTACCAAACTGTCATCTCCGGAACCCATGGATTGCTTGCTCTGGGAAGGGTGCGCGTGTCATAAACGCAGCACCCACCAAACAGGATGATAATTAAATGAAGCTTGGCACCCTAGTTAAACCTCTTTTAATCACCGGCCTGTTTCTGGCAGGTCCCGTTATGGCAGCGCCCACGGCTCAACAGGTTCTGGCAGCGTCGCCTATTGATGACATTGTTGATCGTTACCCCGCCATGATGAGTGAGGGTATCCGTGAGGGCCTGAAGCGCAACCCGCAGCTGCCCGCCATGGTTGCCGATACGATTGGATATGTCGTCACCAACAGTTTTCGTGCGTCGGATATCGAGCAGCAGATTGTAAAGAACCTGGAGAGTGACCTCTCGGCGAAGCAGCTTGAAGCGGTACAGAGTTGGTATGAAACTCCGGTCGCCCGGAAAATTTCTGCGGCGGAAATTGCAGCCGCTGATCCGGGAGCCTGGAAACAGATTCAGGCCAGGGCGGCAGATTTGAACAAGAAGTATAAAGGCACCGACCGCGCTCAGGCGTTTGAGCGATTTGATCGGGCATCCCGTGCCACTGAAAGTGCTGTGGACACTTCCATTGCCGTGCAGCTCGGGTTGGCAACCGCCATGGCTGCGTTCAGCAGTGATTCAGCAAATTACGATGAGCTCAAACAGAGCATAGAAAACCAGCGCGGCAAAATCCGGGGTATCGTGGAGCAGCAGGTGTATGACAGTTACCTGCACACCTATGAAAAAATCAGCTCTCAGGAAATGGGCCTGTATATCGATTTTCTGGAGAGCGGCCCGGGGACTGCATTTTCAAAAACCGTCACCCAGAGCATTCAGCAGGCCATCACGGATCCTGTTGAATCTATCGGCAACCAGATGGCGCGCTTTCTCTCTCCGCAGAAGTAGGGTTGAAGCAGAAAGGATGTTCAGCACTGGCAGGATTGGCTCCTGATGCGGTCAGGAGCCAGTCTGCAATTCGCAGTTGGAGAGCTCTCAGTTCGTGATTGAAAAACTCCCGACATGCGGCTGAGGGCTCATCAGGTGCGGCTGGTTACTTCGAGAAGGTGGTAGCCAAACTGGGTTTTTACCGGCCCGAGAACCTTGTTCACTTCGCCACTGAAGACCACTTTGTCGAACTCGGGAACCATCTGCCCCGGGCCGAAAGAGCCCAGGTCGCCGCCGTTACGGCCAGACGGGCAAGAAGAGTGCTGCTTTGCAACTTCAGCGAAATCCTTACCACCTTCAATCTCTTTCTTCAGTTCTTCACACTTCGCTTCGCTGTCTACCAGAATGTGGCGTGCGGTTGCCTGTGTCATGGTAACGATCCTTAAATAGAATGAATGGGTACTTCAGAGAGGGAATGCTGCCCGTCCCTTTCGCCGGAGGCAAGCCTTTTTATCGGTGTTTCTGCGGCCTCACGATTGTTACTGCAAACCTGTACAATGCGCGCTTTATTTAGCCGGCACGGCGCCGGCCCTCACATCTATAGGTTTGTTTCTTGATCTCTACTGCCAATATCACCATGCAATTCGGGGCTAAACCCCTGTTTGAAAATGTTTCCGCCAAGTTTGGCAACGGTAATCGCTACGGCCTGATCGGGGCTAACGGCTGCGGCAAATCCACGCTGATGAAGATCCTCGGCGGCGACCTTGAGCCGTCTGCAGGCCAGGTCATGCTGGAGCCGAACGTTCGCCTGGGCAAGCTGAGGCAGGATCAGTTTGCCTATGAGACCTGTTCGGTCATGGACACCGTGATCATGGGCCATGAAGAACTGTGGGAAGTAAAAAGAGAGCTCGATCGCATCTATTCGCTGGCAGAAATGAGCGAAGAAGATGGCATGGCAGTGGCAGATCTGGAAGTCCAGTTCGCTGAAATGGACGGCTACACCGCGGAATCCCGCGCAGGGGAACTGCTCCTGGGTCTGGATATTCCGCTGGAGCAGCACGAAGGGCCTATGAGTAACCTGGCCCCGGGCTGGAAACTACGGGTACTGTTGGCACAGGCCTTGTTTTCGGATCCTGATGTGCTTTTGCTGGACGAGCCCACCAACCACCTGGACATCAATACAATCCGCTGGCTTGAAAACATTCTGGTGGCGCGTAGCAGTACCATGATTATCATCTCCCACGACCGCCACTTCCTGAACAGCGTGTGCACCCACATGGCTGATCTGGACTACGGCGAGTTGAGACTGTTCCCGGGGAACTACGATGAGTATATGACCGCCGCCACCCAGGCTCGCGAGCGTATGCTTTCGGACAACGCCAAGAAGAAAGCCCAGATTGCGGAACTGCAGCAGTTTGTGAGCCGCTTCTCTGCCAACGCTTCGAAAGCGAAGCAGGCCACTTCTCGCGCGCGCCAGATCGACAAAATCCAGCTGGATGAAGTGAAGCCCTCCAGCCGCGTCAATCCGTTCATCCGTTTTGAGCAAGGCAAAAAGTTGCACCGCCAGGCGGTGACAATTCGTGATCTGACCAAAGGTTTTGATGGGAATACTCTGTTCAACAAGCTGAACCTGCAGGTTGAAGCCGGCGAGCGAGTGGCTGTCATCGGCCCTAACGGTATTGGTAAAACCACATTGCTGCAGTGCCTGGCTGGCGCTTATGAGCCAGACAGTGGTGAAGTAAAGTGGACGGACAGCGCCGAAGTGGGCTACTACGCGCAGGATCACACGGCGGATTTCGCAGCAGACGACACGCTGTCGGAATGGATGGCCCAGTGGACCACTGGCGGCGAGCAGCTTATAAGAGGCACACTCGGCCGTATGCTTTTCTCCGGTGATGACATTGGCAAATCTGTGCGGGTTATCTCGGGTGGTGAGCAGGGGCGCATGCTGTTTGGCAAGCTGATTCTGCAAAAGCCTAATGTGATGCTGTTGGATGAGCCGACCAACCACCTGGATATGGAGTCCATCGAGTCGCTGAACCTGGCGCTTGAGAACTATCCCGGCACACTGATTTTCGTGAGCCACGACCGTGAGTTTGTTTCCTCACTGGCGACCCGGATTATTGAGTTGACGCCTGAGGGTATTACGGACTTTAGTGGTACTTATGACGATTACCTGCGGAGTCAGGGATACCTCTAAAAGCTACATCTACTGAGGGGGCAGGGCAGGCTGGCAGGGCTGTCCAAAAACCGCTGTTAATACGTCCTTGTACGCTTGGCTCCGCCATCCATGGCTCCGCACATTTTTGGACAGCCCTGCCAGCCTACCCGATCTGACTTCTGTGGGTTGGATCAACAGCTAGAGGAGCTCCGTGTGAGTGAAGAATTAGTAGTTCAAGCGACCCGGAAATGGGTCGAAGACGTTGTCGTTGGATACAACCTATGTCCTTTCGCCAAACGGGAACTGGTCAGAGACCGGGTGCGGTTTGTGGTATCCGACGCGGATAACGAAGACTCATTGCTACAGGCCCTGCAAACCGAGCTCCTGCGCCTGGATGATGAACCGGAAATCGAAACCACGCTCCTGATTCATCCTCACGTCCTTCAGAGCTTTGCGGACTACAATGAGTTTCTCGATGCTGCCGACGGGCTGTTAACTTATCTGGATCTGGAAGGTGTATACCAGATCGCCAGTTTCCACCCGGACTACCAGTTTGCAGGCACCGAATCGGATGCCGCCGAGAATTATACAAATCGCTCTCCGTTCCCGATGCTTCACCTGTTGCGGGAAGCCAGTCTGGAAGCCGCGATTGATAGCCATCCGGATGTAGATGGAATACCACTGCGTAATATCGAACTGATGAACCAGCTCGGTGCAGAAAAAATGCGAACAGTTTTGGCCAATTGCGCAAAGGCACCTGAGAATACAGGGGAGTAGAACGAAGAGTCGGAGGATGCCGCCCTTCCAAAATGTGTGAAGCGCGGAATACCGGGGAGTAGACAGTAGCGCTGGTGGGGGCCTCTCTCCCAAAAATGTGCGGAGCCATGGATGGCGGAGCCAAGCGTACACGGACGTATTCACAGCGGTTTTTGGGAGAGAGGCCCCCACCAGCGCTTGCACACTGCAAATTTGAAGCAGGCCCGACCTTAGCTAAAAAAAGAGGCAATACAGTGGGACGTCTGTTCGAGCAAATTGATAGCCAACCCTCCGAAATCGGCGAAATCACACTCCGCCGTCGCCGCATCCCGGCACTCGGCGACAGAGACATTTTTGAGGTAAAACTCGGCGAAGAGTTTCTCATGTCCAGCATGTTTGTGGACGCCGAAGTTGCCCTTTCTGATCTCGGGCTGAACGAAACCGAAGGCGACAACCTGAGTGTCGTCGTTGGTGGCCTCGGGCTCGGTTACACCGCCGTGGCCGCCCTCAAGCACGAACGGGTAGGGGAGTTGCTGATTGTCGAATACCTTGAGCCCGTCATTCGCTGGCACCAGCAAGAATATGTACCCCTTGGCAAAGACATCAACGCTGATGCCCGCAGCCGCTATGTTCACGGCAGCTTCTTTGACCTGGCCATTGCCGATCCCGAGAGCGGCGGCTTTGATCCCGAAGCGCCGGGCAAAAAGTTCGATGCCATTCTCCTCGATATAGACCACTCCCCCCGCGCACTGCTGAACGACTCCAACGCCAGTTTTTATACCACCGAAAATATCCGCCGTATGGCCCGGCAACTCAAACCGCGGGGCATCTTTGCAATGTGGTCCAATGAGGGTGAAGACGCCGTATTCATGGAGGTACTGAGGGATATGTTCACCGAAGTGGTCTGCCATGTGGTGAGCTTTTACAATCCCTTCCAGAACAGAGAGTCTTTCAACACCGTTTATGTGGCCCGCAAACCGGGCTGAACTTGCCGGAGTTTGTATGCCAGTGACTACCCATCGCACCCGCCCCTTCAGTGCGAGCCAACGCCTCCCCGAACTCGATGGGCCGTTGGTACTGCATGAACCGGAACAGGCGGGTGAGTTACTGGCGGATTTTATTCATCGCTACCCCAGACTCATGATCTTGACCGGCGCTGGCGTCAGCACGGATTCCGGCATTCCCGACTACCGCGATGGCGAAGGTGCCTGGAAGCGGAAGCAGCCGGTTCAGCACCGTGAATTCATGGAACGTTTTGAAACCCGTCAGAGATACTGGGGGCGTAGCCTGATCGGCTGGCCTGTCATGCGCAATGCCACGCCTAATCCCGCCCACTACCACATCGCCGACCTCGAACTACGCAACCACGCCAGCCTTGTGGTAACCCAGAATGTTGATCGTCTGCACCAGAAAGCAGGCACTCAGGGTGTGAGCGATCTGCATGGTCGCGCCGATGAAGTGCTTTGCATGAGCTGCGGCTATCGCTGCCCCAGAGACGTTATGCACGAGCGTTGCGCCGATCTCAACCCGGATTTCGGGCAATACAAGGCGGACACCGCGCCGGATGGCGATGCGGATCTCGATGTGGATTTTTCAGGGTTTCGACTGGCAGATTGCCCTGAGTGTGGCGGCATATTGAAGCCAGACGTTGTGTTTTTCGGGGATTATGTGCCGAAAGAAAGGGTGAATTCGGCACTGGATGCACTGAAGGCCAGTGATGGCTTGTTGGTGATAGGTTCTTCGCTGATGGTGTATTCGGGATTTCGTTTCTGCCGTTACGCTAAAGAATTCGGTAAGCCGATCGCTACCCTGAACCTCGGTCGCACTCGTGCGGAAGCCCTGGCGGATCTGAAACTGAACGCAAGTATCGGCGAAGCTCTGGAGGCCACCTTGAACCGGTTGTGAAACGCGGTTGCGAACGACCTTTCTTGCCATCGGTCAAGTTGTCGGATAGTCTCACAAGTCATTGATCAGGAAGCGATAATCGGGCTTCTTAGGTCGTCCCCTTACTGGCAGGAAGCTAATTAATTTAACGGGCTTGAAGGGAGTGCAACCAAAACATGTTATTGGCTGTTTTATCAGGCTTCTTGCTAGCGATTTGTACCCCTGCATTACACAGGGTTGCCGGGCAATATATCGGTTGGGTACTCGCCGTGTTGCCTGCCGGTCTTGCTGTCTATTTCATCAGTCTTATTCCAGCCGTTAACGCCAATGGATCTGTGCTTATAGAGTATGCATGGATGCCCGGGCTGGAGATTACGCTGGATTTCCTGGTGGACGGGCTCTCCCTGACCTTCGCCTTGTTGATCAGCGGAATCGGCACATTTGTTTTAATCTATGCAGGTGCTTATCTTGCCGGGCATAAATATCTCGCCAGATTTTTTGTCATCATGCTGGCCTTTATGGCCTCCATGCTCGGTCTGGTGCTCTCCGATAATCTGGTAACACTTTTCGTTTTCTGGGAATTGACCAGCATTACCTCTTACCTGCTGATCGGCTTCAACCACGAGGACATGAATGCCCGCAAGTCGGCTTTACAGGGGCTTTTCGTAACAGTCGCTGGCGGGCTGGCTCTGATGGCTGGCCTTATTCTGCTGGCGATTATGAGTGGCAGTTATTCGATTTCTGAAATCCTTTCCTCGAATACAGCCGTGCATGAACACGCGTTTTATACCGCAGCCGTCATCTGCATTCTGGCAGGTACCTTTACCAAATCTGCTCAGGTGCCTTTCCACTTCTGGCTGCCCAACGCGATGGCCGCACCCACCCCTGTTTCGGCGTTCCTGCATTCCGCAACTATGGTCAAAGCGGGTATTTACCTGATGGCGCGCCTGAACCCCTCGCTCGGGCAAGGTGAGCTTTGGAGCCAGGCGCTTATGTTGTTCGGCTCTGCCACCATGTTGACCGGCGCTTATCTGGCTTTCAGCAATACCGGCATTAAAAAGGTGCTGGCCTATTCCACCATTATGGCGCTGGGCATGTTGACCATGCTCATCGGCGTGGGCACAGAACTCGCACTCACCGCCTTTATTTGTGTGTTGGTGGCTCACTCCCTTTATAAAGGTGCGCTTTTCATGATCGCCGGAGCGCTGGATCATGAAACGGGTACCAAGGACATCACGCTGATGGGTGGGCTCAGAAAGACCATGCCGGTAACAGCGGTCATTGCCTGCCTGGCCGCCCTCTCATTAGCCGGGCTGCCACCTTTGTTTGGTTTTATTGCCAAGGAGCTGGTATTCGAGTCGTTGCTTGGTGCGCCAATATGGTCAGCCGTGCTAATTATCGTAACGGTTGTGGCTGCGTTATTGGTTGTCAGCGTAGCCGGGCTGGTTGCGATCAAACCGTTTTTCGGAAAGGTCGGTAACACGCCCAAGAGGCCTCACGAGGCGCCTTTTGGAATGCTGGTTGGGCCGGCTGTGCTCGCAACGATTGCGCTGGTATTCGGGCTGGCGCCCTCGATTCCGGAATCTGCATTGCTGCAGGCGGCTATTGGTAGCGTCAACGGAGCCGCGGTGAAAACCAAACTGGCGCTCTGGCACGGCGTCAATATACCCCTGATGCTATCGGCGGTTTGTCTGGTTTTCGGGCTGATTTTGCTGGCCCTATGGGGTCGGCTTATTACCTCGCTCCAGGCGATCAATACGGCATTCGCACGCTTTGGCCCGGAAGCCGGGTATTTCCGCGTTATGGAGGGCATCACCACCATCGCTGCGTGGCAGACCCGAGTACTTCAAAACGGCGTATTGGGGCTCTATCTGCTGTTGCTTGTTGCGGTAACCTTTGGCTTGACCGGCTACACCTTGCTGGTGAAGCACGGCGTCAATCTGACGCTGAATCTTTCAGGCAGCCATTTCTATGAATGGGGCATTGCGCTGCTGCTGGTGGCATCGGTGGTTTTCGCCAGTGTTACCCGTTCACGCCTTGGAGCAGTGGCATCAACGGGTGTGCTGGGCTTCAGTGTTGCGCTTATCTTCATTCATTTCAGCGCGCCGGATCTCGGCATTACGCAGCTTCTGGTGGAAACCTTAACGGTGATCCTTCTGGTGCTGGTGCTTATCAAACTGCCGGAGTTCGTTCGCCTGTCGTCGCCGTTCGAACGCTTTCGGGATCTTGCTGTCGCAATCTTTGCCGGCGTGGTTATGACGCTCATGATTCTCTCTGCGCTCGATGTGCAATATTTTGAGAGCATTTCGAGTTATTACATCGAAAACAGCGCAACACTCGCTTACGGCCGCAACATCGTCAACGTGATTCTGGTGGATTTCCGGGCGCTGGATACCCTGGGTGAGATCTTTGTTCTGGCCCTTGCCGCGCTGGGTGTTTTCTCAATGACAAAACTCAAGGCAGAGGATCAGCACAAACCATGAAAAACAACACCCTGATCCTTCACACCGCAGCACTCTTTATCATGCCTTTGCAGGTGATGTTCTCGATATTTCTCATGCTCCGGGGCCATAACGAGCCCGGGGGTGGCTTTATCGGCGGGCTGGTTGCCGCAGGGGCGTTCGTGCTTTATGCCTTCGCCTTCGGCTCAGAAGCTACACGCCGCATTCTTCGGGTCGATCCAAGGGATCTGTTGTCAGCTGGCCTTCTGTTCGCGCTTGCGTCAACGATACCAGCCTTTCTGGCCGGCCAGCCCATGTTGACAGCCCATTGGTGGGAAGTGCCCCTGCCGGGTGATGGGTATCTCAAACTTTCGACGCCGTTGATTTTCGATATCGGCGTATATGCAGCCGTACTGGGAACCATAATGACTTTTGTTATCAACCTGATGGAGTCGGAAGAATGATTGGGGGTGGCTGTAGGCAACCGCGCGTGTTTCGCGCCATTTGTGACACGAAAGGAGAGCGTTTATGGAAAGCCTGATGGCTTACGTAGTCGGCATCCTGTTCGCAGCTGCAATATACATGATGCTGCGACGCTCCATCGTGAAGCTGGTTATAGGCCTGATCATATTAAGCAACGCCGCTAACCTTCTCATTTTCGTGGTGTCTGGAATGACCCGCGGAGCACCGCCTTTATTGCCTGAGAACTCACAAACAGCAATGGGTGTGATCGCAGATCCTTTGCCACAGGCATTGATTCTCACCGCAATTGTTATCGCCTTTGGTGTTCTCGCTTTTGCAGTGGTTCTTATACGCCGCGCCTACGAAGTTGTAGGAACCGACGACCTTGACCAGATGAAGGATACGGACACTTGAATCCGGAACTTGCCCTGCCGATTCTGATACCTTTGGTCGCCGGCGCCGTTTCGCTGGCTCTTTGGCGGTCTGTTCGTTATCAGCGCATCATCGCTGTGCTGGCGACCGCGATGCTGCTGGCAGCAAGCGTATGGCTGCTGCGCTCCACGATAGATCAAGGGTTTCTGGTCATGGAAATGGGCAGCTGGCCAGCCCCCTTCAGCATTGTGTTTGTATCGGATTTGCTCAGTGCCATCATGATTGTGCTGACTGGTATTATCGGGTTAGCCATCGCCATTTATTCCCTGGCGTCGACGCCCCAGGGGCACGCAAAGTTCGGTTACTTCCCTCTGATGCACTTGCTGCTGGCCGGGGTTGCGGGTTCTTTCCTCACCGGGGACATCTTCAATCTGTTCGTCTGGTTCGAGGTGATGCTGCTCGCATCCTTTGCTCTCCTGACCCTCGGGGGTGAGCGGGCGCAAATGGAAGGGGCCATAAAATACGTCACTCTGAACCTGTTCTCGTCGGCCATGTTTCTTTCAGCGGTGGGCCTGCTTTATGGCACGGTCGGTACCCTGAATATGGCCGATATCGCACAGAAAGTGGCGACGCTTGAAGACCCGGGCATGATTACCGTGATATCGATGATGTTCATGGTGTCCTTCGGTATCAAGGCCGCTGCATTCCCCCTGTTTTTCTGGCTGCCAGCGTCTTATCACACGCCGCAGGTTGCTGTATCTGCGCTTTTTGCCGGCCTGCTGACCAAGGTGGGTGTTTACGCGCTTTACCGTGTTTTCACACTGATTTTCACCCAGGACGTCGATTACACCCACACGATTCTGCTTTGGGCTGCGGCATTGACCATGCTGACGGGTGTGTTGGGAGCCGCTGCGCAATTCGAGTTCCGCAGGATTCTGTCTTTCCACATCGTCAGCCAGATTGGCTACATGCTTTTGGGGCTGGCTTTGTTCACGCCGCTCGCCATCATTGGTGGTGTGTTCTATATCATGCACCACATCATTGTGAAGACGAATCTGTTCCTGGTCAGCGGCATCGTTTATCGATTGCTTGGTAGTTACGAACTCAAGGATCTTGGGGGTGTATACAAAGAGCGCCCCTGGCTGGCGGTGCTGTTCCTGATTCCAGCTCTCTCACTGGCTGGCATTCCGCCGCTGTCCGGTTTCTTTGCCAAGTTCGTGGTAATACGCGCGGGCCTGGAAGTGGAAGCCTATGTGGTCACCGGTATTGCTTTGGCAGTCGGGTTGCTGACGCTGTATTCCATGATCAAAATATGGGCGGAAGTGTTCTGGAAGGAAACACCAGAGCATGTCACGGATTTGCGGCGCCTGAGAGGCGAGGTGAAAGACAGGCACAACTGGGCCTACTTCGTGCCAGCCATCGGTCTTGCAGCTTGTACGCTTTACATTGGCCTCAACGGCCAGCCAATTTATGAGCTTGCAGAGATGGCTGCGCACCAGCTGTTGAACCCGCAACTCTACATTGAGGCGGTTCTGGGAGGGCAGCAGCGATGATCGGTTTTGTCTGGAACATCATGTTGGCGCTTGCCTGGACAGCGTTGAGTGGTGATTTCAGTGGCATGAATTTCATGGCAGGCTTCATTTTCGCGTATGTGGCACTGATGATCCTGCAGAGACAGGTACCTGTCCTCACAGGTTATTCCAGAAGGCTTCCACGGCTCGTAGCGTTCCTGGTGTATTTCGTAAAAGAGCTCGCAAAGTCGAATTTCCGTGTTGCTTACGATGTCGCTACCCCTGTGTGGTACATGAAGCCCGGGGTTATTGCGTTCCGCCTTGAGGCCCGCACGGATGTTGAAATCATGTTTCTGAGCAGCGTGATTTCATTGACTCCAGGTACGCTGAGCCTGGATGTGTCTGACGACAAAAAGGTGCTTTTCATACATGCCATGTTTTTGCAGGATGAAGATCAGTTGCGCCAGGAGCTCCGGGAACTTGAGCGTCGAATCCTGAATATCATGCGCTGAGGAGCCATTACGTGATTCCATTCGTTATCAACATCGTCTACTTCATGCTTTCTCTGGCACTCCTGCTTTCGTTTATTCGTTTAACGCGAGGGCCGTCATTCCCCGACAGAGTTGTAGCTCTGGAACTGATCGCCGCGATTGTTGTGGGCTTCGTGGGGGTTCATGCCATAGATACCGGTGTGCCCAGCCTTCTCGATGTTGCCATTGTTATCGCACTGACAGCCTTCCTTGCCGCCGTTGGCTTTGCGCGATTCCTGGTACCGGGAGGGCACAAAAATGATTGAAGTCATCGTATCCGCACTGCTTCTGGCAGGTGCCGCTTTCATGCTGTTGGCGGCCGTTGGCATCCTTCGGCTGCCAGATTTACCCACACGCATGCACGCTTCCACTAAAGCGGGCGCTATGGGCGCCATCTTTACGATGGGTGCAGTGGCATTTTACTTTGCTGACAGCGTTGTATTTGCACGGGCGTTAGCCATCGTCGTGTTCATTCTGATCACCTCGCCCATCGCGGCCCATGTTATCGGCCGAGCGGGCTACTTCACGGGAACACCGTTGTGGAGCGGTACAATAAAAGATGAGCTTCGGGAAAATTACGATCCAGAAACCCAAACACTCAGGAGCGGCTACGAGGATAGCTCTGACGGTCAGCCTTGATCAGTTGCTTAGGCACCGTCAAGCATTAACACGACCCCGAAAATGTACAGCACCATGATGACGGCACTTTCTGTGCCGATCTTCCCGATTCCGTGGCGTTCGCGACGGATCAGCCCCATCATCAGCACGCCCGACATCAGCAAGGTGAGAGCTGCCCAGAATTTCGAGTCTTCGGGCATCGCGTGGTAGATCGACCCGTTCCGGTAGGCAATATCTGATGCCGCGGTAAACAGAGTGTCAAAGGCATTACCACCAATGATCCCGCCCACCGCAAGCGTGAGTGCTCCACGGCGAACCGCAGCAACCGAAGTTACCAGCTCGGGAATCGAAGTGCTGATAGCCGTGAGCAGCACGCCGACTACTGTCTGAGTCAGATTCGTTTTGGTGGCAATCACTGTGGCGGCAGGTTCCAGCATCCAGCCAGCGATACCGAGCACGGTCATCAACACGAGGAACTCGACCCACAGGCGAGACATGGGAGGCATAGCCGTCACGTCATCGGGTTTGTCTTCACGGGTTTCCCGGGTGACAGATGGCAGCCACATGGGTGCTTCTGATGCCGCACGCACCAGATAAATGCCGTAGAAATAGACTGCGAGCAGCACCGGCGTTACAGGATGGACGCCTCCGACGGTCACGTCTGGCAAGTAGGGTGCGAACAGAATCAATGCCAACAGGCAGATCAGCAACCCATTCTGCATCATGTTTGGTACCGACGCCGCGGCATGTTCCAGGTTGGCCCGGCGATAAACCATGTCTGCAACCGCCAGGAAAAACGTCTGCACGGCAATGCCTCCCAGCGCGTTGCTGATCGCCAGTTCGGCATGGCCGTTCCATGCAGCGGTGACCGAGAGAACCGAGCCGCCCAAGGACGTTGACGCGCCCAACAGCACCGCACCTGCGGCCGCCTCGCCAATTCCGGTGCGGTCAGCCAGTTGATCGACCACCCGGGTGATGCGAGTTCCTGTAACTGCGATGATGGCCGCACACGTCAGAAATACTAAACCACCTTGTTCCAGGGTCCAGTTTTCTATCGGTGGGATTGACACGTTGAACGAGCTCCTTGCCAGGTGGGGATGAGCAGATGTTGCCCTCAGGGGGATAAAATGATCACAGTCCTGGTCGGTTTCGTCATCCGGTTAATTCTTTCTGCCCGGTCGGGTCTTCCATGGGCACGCCTGCTGCAACTTCTCCGCTCAGGATCATGCGAGCCGCAGCAATGGCCGCATCGCGATAGGGCATCAGTACAATGTCTGCCCTTGCGCGCGTGAGGGCGGCAGCGGTTTGCTCACTATGTGCTGCAACGGCGACCTTGCCATGATAACCAAAGTCCTGCACCGACTTGAGCAGCGCACGGCGCGGGTCGTCATGGGTCAGCCCGGTTTCATGTTCGGGCACGGCCAGCACCAGCCACTGGGCTGCACTCAGCGGCAGATGGGCAAGAAACTCCGGGTCCGTTGCATCGCCGAAAATGACATCGTATCCATCCATTCGGGCATGGCGAACCGCCGTGGGGCTGAAGTCTACGCCAAGCACTCTCAGTCCGGCCTCCCGAAGAACGCCTGCAATACCAAGGCCGTAGCGCCCGAGCCCGAACAGGATCACATCGTGTCCCTGTGAGTTTGATGGCGCATCTTCGCGCGGCGTCGTAGCCATGCGTCGGTCAAGGATTCTAAGAAGCGGCTCGACCCGGTCATATATCTGGTGTGAATAAGTGATCATGTAGGTTGAGGCTGCAATAGTGAGAAGGCCTACAAGTGTCACGAGGCCGAGCGCCTGGTCATTGACATGGCCGATGGTCACGCCCATTGCCATGAAAATGAGAGAAAACTCGCTAATCTGTGCCACCGTGAGGCCCGCAAGAAAGCCCGTGCGCTTGCGGTAACCCATTGTGACCATGATGATCAGCACAATCAGCGGATTCCCGATCAGCACGAAAAGCGACAGGAAAATGGCTGGCCAAACGCTGGCGCCCAGAACCGACAGATCCAGAGAAGCCCCTAGCGCAATGAAGAAAAAGAGCAGCAAGAAGTCTCGTAGCGAGGTGAGGCGCGCGGCAATTGCCTCGCGGTAAGCGGTGGAAGCCAGCGAAACACCCGCGAGAAGCCCGCCAAGTTCTTTTCCGAAGCCGAGATAATGGCCAATCGCCGCCAGCAGGGCTGCCCAGGCGATGGCAAAGGACACAAGAAGCTCTGGTGCCTGAGACAGCCGGTCGACCAGCGGGTTGGCGGCATAACGGATGAACAGCGCCACGGCGAAAAGCATGGCGAGCCCATAACCGAGAACGACCAGAACATCGGTCAGCGCTGCATCCTCACCAGCTCCAACGCCGATGGCAGACAACACGATCATCGCAACCACGACAACCACATCCTGCACAATCAGGAAGCCAAGCGCGATACGGCCATGGAGTGAGTCGATCTCGCGTTTGTCAGACAACAGCTTGACGATGATGATGGTCGACGAAAACGTCAGTGCAACGGCCACATAAATGGCCGTCAACGGATCGAGGCCAAGCATGAGGCTGATGAAGAAGCCGAAGACTGTGGTGAAAATCACCTGTCCCAATCCCGTGATCAGTGCCACGGGGCCCAGTGTGCGTACCAGGTTGAAGTCGAGCTTTAGACCGACCAGAAACAACAGAACCGCGATGCCAAGTTCGGCCAGGAGGTCTATCTGTTCGTCCGAACGAGCGATATCCAGCACAGAAGGGCCGGCGACTATACCTACCGCAATGAAGCTCACGATCAATGGCTGGCGCAGAAGGAGTCCGACGAAGCCGACGCCAGCGGCCAGCACCAGCAGCGCTGCGAACTCGTAAAACATGTAGCCCTGAAGCGCTTCGGTCACGATGCATTCCTTTTATTTTCGGCCTTGGAAGGTTGCCCCGAAGTGCCGGGGTTATGCGTCCTGTGGCGCAGAACACGCTTTTCTATTTCAAGAATCACAAGCAGTGCTGGCCCGATCGCAACGACAGCCAGTCCCTGGGTGATGCTCAGGGGACGGGTATCGAAGAAGGCCTCCATGAAGGGTGCGTAAGTAAAAAGGAACTGCAGCGCGGTGACCGCAGTAATGGCGATAAGCACAGGCTGCGTTCCGAGTGCTGCCTTGAGCGACAGCGAGGTGGTATTGAGGAAGCGCACGGAAAACAGATAGAAGATCTCCATCACTACCAGGGTGTTGACGGCGATTGTACGTGCCTCTTCGATACTTGCACCTTGCTGTTGCGCCCAGACGAACATCCCGAAGATGCCTGAACACAGGAGAATCGACACGAATGCCACGCGCCATATGACGAAGCGCGACAGAATGCCCGCTGAGGCAGGGCGGGGCGGCCGCTGCATGATGCCGGGTTCCGGCCCTTCGAAGGCCAGGGCCATGGCCAGAACGACCGAGCTGACCATGTTAACCCAGAGGATCTGCACCGGCGTGATGGGCAGCGTCAGGCCCAGAAGAAGCGCTGCAATGAGAGCCATCGCTTCACCGCCATTGACAGGCAGGAGAAAGATAACGGCTTTTCGCAGGTTGTCATAAACAGTTCGGCCGGCTCGAACGGCAGCCGCAATGGTGGCAAAATTATCGTCAGCCAACACAATCTCGGCCGCTTCCTTGGCGGCTTCGGTCCCGGTTTTGCCCATCGCGATGCCAATATCAGCACGTTTCAGCGATGGTGCATCGTTCACCCCGTCGCCGGTCATCGCCACGACGAGCCCTCCGGCCTGCAACGCCTCGACCAGGCGCAGCTTGTGCTCAGGGCTGGTGCGCGCAAACACGTCGATGCGCGCGGCGCTCTCTTGCAGTTCTGTGGCACTCAGTCCGTCAATCTCGGCACCTTCCAGAACTTCCTCGGTATTCTCGAGCCCCAGTTGTCGAGCAATTGCCAGGGCGGTGCCTCCATGGTCGCCGGTAATCATCTTGACCCGGATGCCCGCAGTCTGGCACTCGGCCACGGCGGTAATGGCTTCTTCACGCGGTGGATCTATCAGGCCGACGAGCCCCAGAATGGTCAGTCCATTTTCTACTTCATTGAAGGAGAGTGTCTGAGCCCCTTCCGGTGCGTGCTTTGTGGCGATGGCCAAAACTCGTTGGCCTTCAGCCGCAATCTCCGAGGCCGCATGCCGCCAGTACTCGACATTTAACGGTGTGGCTCCGTCTTCGTCCTCATGCTGACTGGTGCACATGGCCAGGATACGCTCGGGAGCCCCCTTCACATGGATTGTTGCCTGGCCGTTGTGATCATGATGCAGTGTCGCCATGAAGCGGTGTTGGGCGTCGAAGGGTATTGCGTCCGTTTGCGGATTGGCAGGGCGGACATCGCCTGTTACCAGGCCGGTTTTGCAGGCAAAGGCGACCAGGGCGCCCTCCATTGGGTCACCTTGAACGGTCCAGCCTGCTTCCGTTTGCTTCAGTTCTGCCTCGTTGCAAAGCATGGCGCCAAGGGCAAGATCGCTCAGGAGCGGATGGGTGCCAGACTCGACCTCCTGAGTGCCTAGCATAATGGAACCGTCGGGCGTATATCCTGTGCCAGTCACAGAAAAGCGCTGCCTGGCGGTGGCGACCCTGGTCACTGTCATTTCGTTGCGGGTTAGCGTGCCTGTCTTGTCCGTACAGATGACCGAAACGGAGCCCAAAGCCTCGATGGCGGGGAGTCGACGCACGATCGCGTTGCGCCGTGCCATAGCCTGCACGCCGATGGCGAGTGTTACGGTGAGAATCGCTGGCAGTCCCTCGGGGATCGCCGCAACTGACAGACCAACCACGGCGACAAAGACTTCAGCAAAGCCCATGCCGGCCACGCCATATCCGAAGGCGAGGATCATCGCAGCCAGCACGAGGATGACGCCGGTAATGCGGCGGGCGAAGACCTCCATCTGCTGGAGGAGAGGTGTGGTTGTTGTCTCGACGCTGGTCAGCAGTCCGCTGATTCGCCCGATTTCGGTCGAGGCTCCTGTTGCTACAATAATGCCACGCCCGGTGCCGGCGGCGACCAGGGTACCGCTGTAGGCCATTGAGCGTCGGTCGCCAATGGACGCGTCTGCGGCGACAGGATCTGTCGCCTTGTCGACCGGAACGGATTCACCGGTCAGAACCGCTTCCTGAATACGCAAGCCCTTGGCGGCAATCAATCGAAGGTCGGCGGGCACCTTGTCACCGGCGTCCAGAAGCACGATGTCGCCCGGCACCAGTTCCTCGGCAGGGACCGTGGCCCGGCGCCCGTCACGCAGAACTTCTGCCTCTGGAGCCAGCATGTCGCGGATTGCCGACAAAGCCTGCTCGGCACGGCCTTCCTGTACGAAGCCGATCACTGAGTTGACCAGCACGACCGCCAGTATTACACCGGTATCGACCAGATGCCCAAGTGCGGCTGTTACCGCTGCGGCGGCCAGCAGTACATAGATCAGGACATTGCGGAATTGTCTGAGGAAACGGCGTAGCGGGCCGTCGGGCTGAACTTCGGGTAGCCGGTTCGGGCCGGTGCTGTTGAGCCTTTCTGTTGCGTCTGTGGTGCTCAGGCCATCAAGGCCTGAGCCCACATTCCTGAAAACTTCGTCCTCCCCAAGTGCAAACCACTTGGGGGTAGATGGATCCTTGACGGGGCGACTGGTCATTGGGCCTCTCCTTAGATCAACACAGCCCCATCATACACGCCGATATAGCGCAAAAATATTTGAAGTTTATGTCAGGATGCCCCGATTTTTACTCCTCGTCTTCAGGGTTGATATAGCTCAAGATCCGAAGAGGTTGTAGATAAAAACCGCGCCCACAGCCACCGGTGTAATGTAACGCACCGTGACGTACCAGAGGCGGAACATGGGCTGTGACAGTTCCAGTTCGTCCTCCATTGCCTTGCGTGACATCACCCAGCCGGCAAACACTGCAACAAGCAGGCCGCCGAGGGGCAACAGGATGTTGGCGGTAAAGAAGTCCAGCAGATCAAAGATGGTTTTGCCTTCGAGCATGCCGATCCAGCCCAGCGGTGCAAAGTCTGACCAGAGGTTCAGGGAAAGAATCGATGCAATGCCCAGAGCCCAGCACACAAAGCCGGCGCCCAATGTACTGATGGTGCGGTTCATGCCTTTTTGCTCTTCCAGCCATTCCACAATCGGTTCCAGCAGGGAAATACCCGAGGTCCATGCGGCAAATATCAGTAACACGAAGAACAGTGTTCCGAACAGGCTGCCCATGGGCATCTGACCGAAAGCCAGTGGCAGGGTCTGAAAGATCAGCCCCGGGCCGGCGCCAGGCTCAAGGCCGTTGGCAAATACAATCGGGAAGATGGCCAGGCCGGCAAGCAGTGCAACACCCGTATCAATGACGCAGACGGCAATAGAGGTTTTGGCAATAGAAATGTTCTTCGGCAGATAAGAGCCGTAGGCCATCATCACTGCCATACCCAGGCTCAGGGTGAAAAACGCATGGCCCAGAGCAACCAGAACGCCTGCGGTGGTGAGTTTGGAAAAGTCGGGCTGGAACAGGAAGGCTGCCGCGCGGCCAAACTCACCGGTCGTCATAGCGTAGCCCACGACGATCAGAAGCAACAGAAAAAGCGCGGGCATCAGAATGCTGACGGCTCGCTCAAGCCCGGAACGAACGCCTTTAGCCACCACGAGCATTACCAGGCCCATAAACAGAGTGTGCCACATCAATAGAGTTGCAGGGTCACCCAGCAGATCAGAAAAAATGGCGCCAATAGCGTCGGCGGACTTGCCAGTCAGTTGCCCGCTTGCTGCTGTGCCAACATAGGACACAGCCCAGCCACCTATTACCGAATAAAACGACAGGATCAGGAAACCGGCGATGACACCGACTGCACCGACCATCCACCAGGCCGGGTTCAATTTGTCGTGCCTGGCGATGGCTTTCAGGCTGTTAACCGGGCTATGCCCGCCGCGGCGGCCAATCAGCACCTCGGCCATCATGATGGGCAGGCCGATTGCCGCGATACACAAAAGGTATACCAGTACAAAGGCACCACCGCCGTTTTCACCGGTGACGTAGGGGAACTTCCAGATATTGCCAAGACCGACCGCAGAGCCTGTGGCCGCAAGAATAAAGGCCAAGCGGGAAGACCAGAGCCCCCGCGTGGCGTTCGAGCCTTCCATAATCCCGGAGTAGGGCGTGTTTGATTCAGACATGACTGTCTCCTGACAGATACTTGTTTTTGTTTGTAAGAGCGGAAGCCGCGAATTGATCACGGCCTCCGAATATCGGATGCCGTTGGTTATCTTGTGCCGGTACGCCGCTCAAGCGCGGGCTCAGCTACGCCGGAGTGTTTCCGAAAGCGCTCTTCGGCGAGAGTGTTAGCAACCGCACCGGTGGGAATACCGCTTTGATCCGAGCGCTTGAAAATTTCTGAAAGCGTTCGGCCAATGCCTTCCACATGGGCCCGCACGACGTCCGGGGAGGCCCCTGTGCGCTCGTAAAACACATCAATGATGCCACCGGCGTTGATGGCGAAGTCCGGAGCATAAAGAATGCCGCGGTCTTTCAGTGCCTGATCGTGGTCCGGGCGTTGCAGAAGATTGTTGGCGGCACCCGCAACGACGGTCGCCTTCAGGCGGGGGATGCTGTCGTCATTCAGCACGGCGCCCATGGCGCAGGGTGCGATCACATCCACCGGCAGGAACAGAATGTCGTCAGCCGATGCGGCATGCGCGCCCAATTCGTCGATCGCACGCTGCATGTTCTCCTGGTGGATGTCGTACACCCAGAGCTCGGCGCCGGCGTCTTTCAGGTGGCGGGCCAGGCGGTAGCCCACGTTACCCACGCCCTGGATAGCAACCTTCAAACCGGTCAGGTCATCGCGGCCTAGCTTGTGTTTTACCGCCGCCTTCAGGCCGACGAACGTACCATAGGCCGTGGTAGGGGATGGGTCGCCGTTGCTGGGCTGGCCATCAAAAGCGGTGCGCTCGACAACACCGGCAACGTGCCTGGTATGCCGCCCCATGACTTTCAGGTCCGGCACGCTGGTGCCGGAATCTTCGGCCGCAATGTACTGGCCGCCAAGCCCTTCCAGGTGCTTGCCCATGGATTCCAGCAAAGCTTCACTTTTGAGCTTTCTTGGATCGCCGATGATGACCGATTTGCCGCCGCCCAGATCCAGGTTGGCAAGCGCGGACTTGTACGTCATGCCTCGTGACAGGCGCAGTACATCGCGCAAGGCTTCCTCATCGCTGGCATAGGCAAACATCCTGCAGCCGCCCAGAGCAGGCCCGCGCGAGGTGTTGTGTATGGCAACAATGGCTTTGAGCCCGGTTTCGGGATCGCAGAAAAAGGATAGATGTTCGTGGTTATCAAATTCGGGATGGCTGAATACGTTCATGCGGATTCCCCCTCTTTCCTGGGTGTGATGGACTCAGACCTGTGGAAATGAAAGGCGATGTTCTTGGCAGACGGGCGTAATTGTGCAATGCACAATACGTCCTGAAGACGTGTTGCTATATACATTTTGAAATCCTCTCCACCTGGCCGGATCGCGGCGGCAGTGGCGGTGTTGTTTTTGTCGTCCGGCTTGTGGCCGGCGTTTTGATTTCAGGTGCCCGAATTTGCCGAAGGGGATTGCCCTTGCGGTGTCGGACTGCCCGTAAGCTAAACGCTGTAAACGGGCAGGTCAATTGTAAATTTGTTTTTACTCGCAGTCGTTCGCGTTTGGGTATTAGTTGCATCTGAAAACTCATTGGTAGATCAATGACTCACGCCTGCGGAAACTACTTATACGCGCGACGGGAAAATTTCCTTAGCTTGCGTAGATGATAAACACCCGATATTCCTACCAGCTCCAGACCGCGAAGGTTCGATCCGAACTTATCCGGATGTTTCCTATTTCCCTCTTTGTGGTGGCGTTCGGCGCTGCATTTGGTCTGGCGGCTGTGCAGGAAGGGCTGGGCCCTCTTGAGTCCATATTGATGAGCACCCTGGTTTTCGCCGGTGCCTCGCAGTTTGCGGCAATAGATATGTGGGGGGCGGAAGTTTCGGTTATTCCCGTTATGGTGGTTGTTTTCGCGATCAACTCCCGGCACCTGCTGATGGGCGCGTCCCTGTTCCCTATGCTGAAAGATGTTTCGCCGGCTAAGCGCTACGGTCTGATGTTGCTTCTTACAGACGCCAACTGGGCGGTTGCCGCACAGGAGTACCAGGGTGGTCGGCGTAACCTTGAGGTGATTCTGGGGGGCGGGCTTGTGCTCTGGCTGGCCTGGATTGTGGGCACCTGGCTGGGTGTCTATTTCGGTGGGCTTCTGCAGAACCCGAAAAGTCTGGGGATGGATATGGTGCTGGGCTGCTTTTTGCTCGCGATGGCACTGGGTGGCAAGAAAAATCCTCGTGTTCTGGTCGCCTGGGCGGTTGCAGCCCTCGCTTCGCTGGCCGCCTGGAAGTGGTTACCCGCTAACACGCACGTGGTGGCCGGGGCTCTTGCGGGCGGACTGGTCGGTCTTTTCTGGCTCGAAAAAAGGCCAGTGGATGGAAGCAGGGAGGAGCCGGCATGACCATTGAAACCACGACAACCGGTGTTCTGGCGCTGATTCTGATCATGACTCTGGTTACCCTGGTAACCCGGTTCGGTGGCGTATTTATCATGTCCTATGTGCGGATAAACCCACGCATTGAAAGCTTTATTAATACCATGGCCAGCTCGGTGCTCATCGCGATCATCGTGCCCATGGCGTTTGGTGGTGATGCGGGCGCGCTTGCGGCTCTCTCGGTCACTGCCGTTGCCATGCTTGTCATCAAGAAGCCACTGCCAGCCATTGCGGCGGGTATCCTTGCAGCTGCGCTTGTTCGGTATCTTGTATAACCCCTCTCAAGTTCGCTTTGTCTCAGCCGATAACTGGCTATAGAGTCAAGGAACTGAGAGGTAAACCCGCGCCATGATCGTGTCCAGTCAAATCTCCTTTCTTCAGGGGAACTCCCGTGAGGAAACGGCATTCAGCCAGAGCCAACTTCGGATTAACCAGCAACCGCTATCCGGCGCAGGTTCGGACGGACAGGTTATTGGTTCGCAGTTAAATGTAACGCGTGATGCGGCCTATCGTTACAGCAGCCAGGAGCGGTTGGGGTACACCAGTTCCAGCGCGGTCAGCGGCGGCGATCGAAAAGCGGTGTTTACGAGCGCGGAGTTGGCCGAGAAGACCACAGAGCTGTTCCTTCGTGGCCAGCAGGCCATCAGCGTAGGTCGTGCCGCTCTGAGTGGTGATTCCGGTATTCAGGCGCAAGGCAGTATCTCCGTTGAGGCAAGCCGCTACATGTTCTATTCCGAGAGCGAAACCCGTTCGTTTGCGTCTACGGGAAGCATCTCGCTGGAGAATGGCGAAACCATTGATTTCACCTTGTCGCTTCGCCAGTCGCAGTCCAGAACTTATGAATACTCAGAAAGCCTGCGCATTGAAGAGCGCCCCATGACCGATCCGCTGGTGATCAATTTCGGCAGCGCTACGGCTCAGCTTACCGACACACTGTTTGAGTTCGATCTCGAAGGAAACGGAGAGACGGCACAATTTGCTACCCTGGGCAGCGGCAGTGGTTACCTGGTTTTTGATCGCAACGGTAACGGCGAGGTGGATGACGGTACTGAACTGTTTGGGCCCAAGAGCGGTTCAGGCTTCAGCGAGTTGGCAAAGTTTGATGATGACGGCAATCAGTGGATTGACGCCAGCGACGAGGTGTTTTCATCGCTTTCGGTCTGGGTTCAGACTGCGGATGGGTCCCAGGCTTTGAAGTCGCTGGACGAGGTTGGGGTGCAGGCGCTTTACGTGGGCAGCACTGAGGATAGCTTTACCCTCACGAATCGCCAGGGCATTCCACTTGGGCAGATTCAGGCTTCAGGTATTTACCTGACCACCGACGGCGAAGTTCGCACACTCGAAGAAATCACGTTGGCCGAGCAAAATACGGCATCGTTATCCTCAGAAGCGCAGAGTGTCGACGGCAATGGCGGCACCAATGATGGAGAGGGCAGCGAAGTCGGAGGGCTTTTGGGTGCCCGGATCGAGGCCATTCGCGGAGCGCTGGAAAAGCTCACTGAAATCCGGGAAAAGCAAAAGGCGTTCATTGAGGAGACCAGGGATTTCGGGAAATCTGAGTCACCCCTGGATGAATACATGAGCATTATCGACCGGCTTCGGATGGAATTGCTGAACAGCCAGGACGAGAAGAGGCAGGCTGCCAGCCGGTACCTGGAGTTTGCCAAGGCCTGATCCTCGCCTTTGGGCCAGGGGGCAGATCTGTTTTTCAGAGCTCGACCAACAGGGTTATGCTATAACTCTCAGGCTTCTCTCTGAATTCAGGTCGCATGGAGGTAGTTGTGTCGCAACTATTGATTCGTTATTCCCGAATTCTTGAAATTGTCGGCGATATTGTCAAAGTACATGTACCTGCCACTGAATCCGGAGTATCGCAGGTCAGCTTTGGGGATTTGGCACTCATTGAAAGCAAGGATGATAGCCAGGACATTCTGCCCCGAACCGCTCAAGTGATTCTGCTTCAGGGCGAAAATGTCTCCTTACAAGTGCTTTCCGGCACCAAAGGCCTTTCTACTCACTCGGTAGTGCGCTTTTTAGGCCGTCCGATGGAAGTGACTTTCTCGCCTAACATTTTAGGTCGTATCTTTTCCGGTACGGGCCAACCAATTGACGGGGGCCCTGCGTTAACAGACGAGCCCAGGATTGAGATTGATGGCCCGACTGTGAACCCTGCACGCCGCATTTTGGCTTCGCGCATGATTCGTACCGATGTGCCGATGATCGATGTTTTTAACTGCTTGGTTGAAAGCCAGAAGATCCCCATTTTCTCTGTTGCCGGTGAGCCATACAACGAATTGCTCGCCCGAATTGGCTCACAGGCCGATGCCGATATTATTGTCTTTGGTGGTATTGGCCTGATCTTCGATGACTATCACTTTTTCCGCCGCACCTTTGAAGAAGCCGGCGCCTCTGCCCGTACCGTAATGTTTGTTCACCAGGGCTCTGACCCAACCGTTGAAGCTCTTCTGGTTCCGGATATGGCGCTGGCTGTGGCCGAACGCTATGCCGTCAACGAAGGCAAACGGGTACTGGTGCTATTAACTGACATGACATCTTATGCCGATGCCCTCAAAGAAGTGGGTATCTCCATGGAGCACGTACCGTCCAACCGGGGCTACATTGGTGATCTGTATTCTCAGCTGGCCCGCCGTTATGAAAAGGCCTGTGACTATAAAGGCGCGGGTTCCGTGACTATTTTGTCGGTGACCACTATGCCGGGCGATGACGTTACCCACCCGGTACCCGATAACACAGGTTACATTACCGAAGGTCAGCTCTATCTGCACAACGGCGTTATCGACCCGTTTGGTTCTCTGTCACGCCTTAAACAGCATGTAATCGGTAAGGTGACCCGGGAAGATCACAGCCAGATTATGAACACTTTGATTCGTTTCTATGCCGCCGCCAAAGATGCAGAGCAAAAGCAGGCGATGTCTTTTGAGCTGAATGAGTTTGACGACCGTGTACTTAAGTTTGGTCGTCTGTTTCAAGAAAATTTTATGGATATCGACGTCGCGATGCCGCTTGAACAAGCACTGGATACCGGCTGGGCGATTATGGCGGAATGCTTCCGCGAGGAAGAGTTGTTGATGAAGCAGAGTTTGATTGACAAGTACTTTTTAAAAGGTAAATCAGGGTCGAGAGAAAGTTCACCAGAAAGCGCCTGACAGGAATCATATCTATCGTGGGTAAGCTGGCACTGAATAAAAGCACCCTCAACAAGGAAGGGCGAAAGGTCAAGGCCTACAGGAGATTTGTCCCGGCACTTGATCTCAAGCGTAAGCAGCTTCTGGCCGAACGTGCGCACTCAAAGCAAGCGCTCGCCGATCTTGATCAGAGTCTTGAGGGCGTGCGTCAGCGCGTTAAAGAGCAGTTGCCTATGCTGTGTAACTATAAAGGTAGCGTCGATCGGCTGGTTGAGATCGACGCTTTCAGTCTCACGCAGGTCAATCTTGTAGGTATTCGCTTGCCTGTGCTGGAAAGTCTGTCGCTAAAAGTTCACCCGTACTCGGCTCTGGCCACCGAGCATTGGCAAGACCCCTTGGTGGTGTTGCTCAAACAGACCGTTGAATTACAGCTCAAACAGCGAGTGTTGAATAAGCGCCTTGAGCTGCTGGAAACAGGCCTGAGAAAGACAACCCAGCGTTTGAACCTGTTTGATAAGGTTTTAATCCCGCAGGCCGAGCAAAATATTCGCAAAATCCGTATCGCCCTCTCCGACAGCGAGCGTGCCGGCGTTGTCATTTCTAAAATTGCCAAGAAAAAGCGGCTGAAGGCAGGCATGACATGAGTATCCTCCGGCTTAAAAAAGCCTCTGTCATCGGGCTGAGTCAAGATAAAGCCGACACCCTGAAGGCTCTTCAGGCCTTGGGTCTATTGCACGTTATCCCCCTTCGGGATGTGAGTAGCCGTCGTGTAAAAGACACCGAAGACACCAGTCCCGAGCTACTGAAGCGCTCCCTGCAGTATCTGTTAAGCAGCCCGCAAAAACGGCGGCAGGTAACCCGCGAGCAGCAACTTGATCTCGGTAAGGTGCTGCATAGCGTCGATCACAACCGTCAGTACCGTATTCGCTTAAGTGAAAAACGCGATTTTCTGGACAAGCGGATCAAGGACCTGGAGCCGTGGGGCGAGTTTACCCTGCCAGATCTGGCAGATTTGAACCAGGAAAGGCTGTGGTTCTATCTTGTGCCTAACTACAAAATGCAGGATGTGGAGCAATCGCATTTGCCGTGGATAGTAGTGCACCGCGATAACCGGCACACCTATATCGTCGCCATTGCGGAGCAAGAGCCTCAGGCGAGCATTATGCCAGTGCAGCGCACCCACACAGGCTATATCCCGTTAAGCCAGTTAAAAGAGCAGCTTGACGATACAATAATCGAGCTGGAAGCGGTCGAGGCAGAGCGGGAAGCCCTGACTCGCTGGATTTTTCTGCTGCAGCAAAGCGTTGCCAGTACAGAAGATAAAGCGCTACTGGATGATATTTCGGAACAAACCCAAAGCTATAACGAGCTGTTTGCACTTCAAGGCTGGGTTCCTGTAAGAGATATCGCCCAACTGGAAGAGTTTGCCGAGCAGAAAAGCCTGGTACTGCTGTTAGATGACCCTGCAGATTCTGAGAATCCTCCCACATTGCTGGAAAACTCCATAGCAGTGGGTGGCGGTCAAGAAGTGGTGACTTTCTTCCAAACGCCTAACTATCGTAGCTGGGACCCGTCCCGGGTGGTATTTTTCTCCTTTGTCAGCTTCTTTGCCATCATCATGTCTGATGTCGGCTACTCACTGTTGTTTGGTGCGATTCTAGCCTGGAACTGGAAACGAATGGCGCGCTCAGAAAGCGGTCGGCGCCTGCGAGCCATGGGCGCAGCACTTACAGGTGCCGGAGTCTTCTGGGGCGTTTTAGTTGGCAGTTACTTTGGTGCCTCTGCGCCCATCTCCGCCTTAGGCAAATTAAAAGTGTTCGATCTGAACGATTTCGACACCATGATGGCCCTGTCGGTGTGTATCGGTGCACTGCATTTGATTCTTGCGAACCTGGTGATGGCCTGGGTGCGAAGAGGTTCAAACCAGGCACTCTCCTCCGTGGGTTGGGCGGTCTCGGTTGGGTCTGCCCTCCTGGGCTGGCTTGCCGGCTTTACCATTGCGCATTGGGTCGTTTTTGGTCTGGGCCTGGTCCTGGTGCTGCTGTTTTCAACGCCAGTCAAGGGCTTTGGAGTGGCTCGGCTTATTTCAGGCGTGCTGGCATTAACCAATGTCACCAAGATTTTCGGCGATGTTTTAAGCTATTTACGCCTGTTCGCTTTAGGCCTGGCCAGCGCATCACTGGCCATCACTTTTAACCAACTGGCAGCGGATGTTGGCAATGCGCTGCCGGGTATCGGCTTTTTGCTGCATATTCTGATTTTGCTGGCAGGACACCTGCTGAATTTTGTTTTAACCGTCGTCAGCGGTGTTATTCACGGTTTACGTTTAAATCTGATCGAGTTCTATAACTGGAGCCTGGCTGACGAAGGCTACCCCTTCCAGCCGTTTGCAAAACAGGAGATAACACCTTGGATAACCTGATCTTGGCTCTGGGATGGGCCGGTTTGTATGGCCCTATGGCACTGGGTGCAATCGGCAGCATGATTGGCTGCTCGTTAGCCGGTCAGGCCGCTGCAGGAGCATTACTGGAAACTGAAACGGGCCACGGTCGTTATATTGGTATTTCAGCTATGCCTTCCTCGCAGTCCATTTACGGCATCGTGGTGATGTTTGCGCTGAACCGTGATATCACGCTGGGCAACGCGCCAGGTTTGGCCGCCATTGGTCTGCTGTGTGGCCTGGCACTTATGTTCAGTGCTATCTACCAGGGCCGAAGCTGCGCTTCCGCGATTAACGTGTCGAAAATTCGCCCTGAGATCTTTGGTATGTCGCTGGCCCCCGCCGCTATTGTTGAGGGTTTTGCCGTGTTTGCTTTTATATTTGCGTTGGTCATCAGCGCTGGCGTACCGGCCTGACCACCGCGCGACCTGGAGAGAAGCACGTTATGACAGCTACTGAGAAAAACCATGTTTCCTCGGGCATCGAAGCACTTATCGAAAAGCTGCGCCAAGAGGGCGTTGAGAAGGGGCGCGCAGAGGCGGACCAAATTCTGAGTGATGCGGAAAAACAGGCTGGCCTTCTGTTACGCCAGGCCCGTGAAGAAGCGGATGCCATGTTGATTAAGGCAAAGCGTGAGGTAGCCCGGAAACAGCAAGCCGGTGAAGACGCGTTAAAAATGTCGGCCCGTGATCTTTTGCTCGACGTTAAAGAGAACCTTGCCCACAGTTTTAACGATCAGGTGGAGCGCCTGATCGAACAGCAAATGGATAACCAGGAGTTCATGCAGCTTATGATCCTGGAGCTTGTCGGTCGCGCCAGTAAAGAAGCTGGCCTTGAGCAGACGGAAAAAATTGACGTGCTACTTCCGGAAAGCTTTATCGGGCTCGATGAGTTGCGTAGAAATGCCGACGAATACAAAACCGGCCGCTTAAGCCAGTTTGTGCAGTCTTTATCCGTTGAGCTGCTGCGCGAAGGCGTTAGCTTTAACGTCCATAGCGGATCCGGCATACGTGTTCGTCTTGTGGGCAAAGAGGTGGAAGTGGATCTCACCGATACTGCAGTGGCGAGATTGTTGCTGCGACACCTTCAACCCCGTTTTCGAGCACTATTGGAAGGGGTCATCCGCTAGTGAGCTATTACACGCTGGTGGCCGCGCTGCCAGACCTGCCTCCTCTTGCGAGGTGCAAACAGTTACCCATCTCCAGAATTGCTCTGGAGCGCCGGTTAACCATGCTTGAAGAGGAAGACCTCAAACAATTGCGACTGGCGGAAAGCCTCTATCATTTTTCCGCGAGTCCGGAGCAGGCTGTCTCTGATCAGAAGTTGGTTTATCAGTGGCAGTCGCAGCTTGAGCAGATCCACTCCCCGATTATCCGCGAATGCATTCAACTCCGGCTTGAGTGGCAAAGCCTGATTGCAGCGATTCGTCAACGCCAAGCGGGCGCTAAAGGCCCGGAACAGTTTTTTGGGTTGGGCCGGTGGACAACCCGCATCCGCCAGCACTGGCAAGAGCCCACTCTTGGCCTCGAAGATGCCATGCCCCTCCTGATCCAACTACAGCCTCAGATGCTGAAGGGCGCCGCCGGTGAGGTTGAAGCGCAGATGAATGCCTGGCTGTGGCAAAACCTGTTTCAGGTGGAACGCAGCCATGCCTTTTCATTAGAAACCGTAATCTGCTTTGTATTACGTTGGGGTATTGCTGAAAAACAGATCGAGAATGACGCTGATCAGGCACTGAAAGCCTTTGAAGCTATGGCGGAGGCGCTTATATCAGCGCCTGGTATCAAGGCGAACATAGAATCAGCCTTTGAGGAACTTTCCTGATGAAGGGACTTTGTTAATGGAAGAGCTACGGGTTACAGCACGCGTAACCGGTGTGCGGGATGACATCGTTTCCCTGCGGCTGGAAAGGGATGAACACGATGATTTTTACCCAATGATTAAAAACGAAGTGGTTTATATCTGTCCATCCCGTATCCCCGAGGATAACCGCCAGGAATACCTTCAAGCCGAAGTACTGCGGGTGCGTCACGGTGAGGCCGATGTGCAGGTGTTTGAAAATACCCGCGGTGTCGCCATCGGTGACCCAGTGCGCCAATCCGGTCAGATGCTTTCGGTAACCCTGGGTCCTGGCCTGCTGGGCCAGGTGTATGACGGCCTGCAAAAGCCGCTTGAAATGATTGCCGGTCAGCACGGTTTCTTCCTGCCGCGCGGCCTGCAAGCAGAAAGCCTCGACAGCCAGAAACAGTGGGCCTTTCAGCCAACGGTTAAAACAGGCGCGCGGCTGAAAGCCGGTGATCCTCTGGGTCACGTGCAGGAAGGCCGCTTCAGGCACAAAATTATGGTGCCCTTTAACCATGTTGGTGAGGTCGAAGTCACGTGGATTCAGGAAGGCACCTTCTCCACCACAACGCCCATCGCCCGCATCAAAGACCACAAGGGTAAAGAGCGCGCGCTAACCATGCAGCAGAACTGGCCCGTGCGTATTCCTTTGTCTCAGCCGCTATTGGCTCAGCGCTATAGCGAGCGTGAATACCCGGAACAGCCGCTGTTAACCTCGATTCGCCTGATCGACACCTTCTTTCCGATTGCCAAAGGCGGCACAGCCTGCATACCGGGGCCTTTTGGTGCCGGTAAAACCGTGCTGCAGGGGCTGATTTCACGCTTCTCGGATGTGGATATCGTCGTTATCGTGGCCTGCGGTGAGCGTGCAGGTGAAGTGGTTGAGACTATTACCGAGTTTCCGGCCCTTCCTGACCCCAAAGGCGGCACCTTGATGGACCGCACCATCATTATCTGTAATACCTCATCCATGCCCGTTGCTGCCCGTGAAGCCTCTATCTATACCGGTATCACATTGAGTGAGTATTACCGCCAGATGGGTTACAACGTTCTCCTGATTGCCGACTCGACCTCCCGTTGGGCACAGGCGATGCGTGAAACCTCCGGTCGTCTGGAAGAGATTCCGGGGGAAGAGGCTTTCCCGGCCTATCTGGATTCCTCCATCAAGAGTCTTTATGAGCTCGCGGGTCTGATCCGTAACAATGAAGGCGAACAAGGCAGCTTAACGCTCATCGGCACCGTATCCCCGGCCGGAGGTAACTTTGAAGAGCCGGTTACCCAGTCCACCCTGCGTACCGTGAAAACCTTCCTGGGCCTGAGCGCAGACCGTGCCTACAAGCGCGCTTATCCAGCGGTTGACCCGCTCATTTCATGGTCACGCTATCTGGAGCAACTCAGTGCCTGGTACAGCGAGCACCTCGATACACAATGGGTTGACGATGTTAAACAGATGCACAGTCTTCTCACCCAAGGCGAAGATATTCAGCAGATGATGCAGGTAACGGGTGAAGAAGGCGTCACCCTGAATGACTTCCTGACCTTCAGCCGTTCGCAATGCCTCGATCAGGTGTACCTGCAACAAGACGCGTTTGATGATGTTGATGCCTCAACGCCAATGGGGCGCCAGGTGCGTATTTTCCGCTTGCTGAAGCGCTGCCTGTTTGAGCATCCTGATATGCGGGATAAAGACGCCATCCGCGAACACTTCACCAAACTGGCCGGATTTTTCCGTAACCTGAACTACAGCCATGAAAATGGCCCGGACTTTAAGCGTTATCTGGAAGAGATCTACACCTTGAATCACTTTGATGTGGATGAATGAATGCAGTCACGCAACCAGCGGGAACAGCTCAATGAGATCCGGGAAAAGCAAAAGGCGATCATTGAGGGACCAAGGGCTTCGGTAAATCGGAGTCGCCCCTATCTGGAGTTTGCCGAGGCGTGATGTTTTATTCTGCGGGATTGTCTTTCGGCCATTGTTTTATGTACAAATCCTGCTTGGCGTAAGGGATTTCCACGCCATGTTCATTAAACAAGCTGTAGATGGTCATGTGCAGTTCGTGTGCAATCCGGCCGCGGTCTTCCGGTTTGGTTATCCAACACATTAAATTGAAGTCCAGGCTTGATGCGCCAAAACCACGTAACCTGACTCTGGGCTCCGGTAGTTTGCACACCTCGCTATGCTCTGTTCCTGCTTTCAATAATAGTTGGACTACCTGATCAGCGTCAGAGCCGTAAGCTACTCCAACCACGATACGAATTCTCAGGCTTAGTGGGCCGCCGCTTTCATTAATAATCTTGGCGTTGGCGATAACCCCGTTGGGGATGGTGATCTCAACATCGTCACGGGTTAAGAGGCGTGTGCTGCGTAAACCAATTGCACAGACTTTACCGCGTTCACCAGAGTCCAGATTGATGTAATCTCCGATTTTGTAGGGTGCATCGGCAACAATAAAGAACCCCGAAAACAAATTGCCCAGCGTATCTTTGGCCGCGAACCCCAGGGCCAGGCCGACGATACCCGCTGAAGCCAGCCAGCCTACCGGGTTAACCCCCCATATAATCAAAAGTACATAGCTGCCGACCATGATGCTGAGCAGTTTGCTGGTCAGATCCAGCAGTGGCACAGTGCGCGCATCAACCAGTTGGAAACGGTTTTCCCGGCTCAGTGCTTGTAGCGCCAGTGTGGAAATTTTAATAACCGCGCCCATCCAGCTGGCGGTTATAAATGACAGGAATATTTTGATTAGTGTTACCCCACCTAAAGGCAGGTTGGCCACAACGACCGCTAGCGATAAACCCAGAAAGAAGATGGTGTTAAAAATAGGCTTGCGCAAATCTTTCATCACGGCATCTTCAACCGAAGGTCGCGTCAAACCAGTGATTCGGCCTACAAGATTTGCGAGTAATGACCTGAAAGAGATAGCAATAATGTATGAGGCAATTGCCATCAACAGAGCGCCAAAAATTGGGTGCTCCAAAATAAGCTGCCAGCTTGATTGAGCCGACTCAGGAAGCAGTTGGCTGACACCTTGTGCAATGTCCGTTAAATACGTTTCTATTTCTGATGTCTGATCATCGGTAATGGAGGAGGTGTCGGTATCGGCGGGCATGTGGTGCTCTCGTCATGGCAATTCTATTACTGGGAATTCGAGAACGAACTGGCACGAAAAATCATGTAAAAATTGGTGATTTAGCTAAGCCAACAGTTTCAATTTCAACGCTTTTGGCTTCCACGAACATCTGTCTGCAATCCTTTAAAAAAGTTTAGTCGAGCAACGGTCAAGCTGCCATGCAATATTTAGACTCCTGTCATCAAAGTGCGCCGGTTGGCCAGTGAGGTCGCGACTGGAAATACCCTCGCGTAATCTGCGGGAAATGACCGTCCACCCTGACCAGTTATTTTCCAAACAGGCTCTATTTCAGATTGCCGCTGCGGATTTTTACCGCTATTGTCGCGGCTCAATAATTAAAAACTGTTTACTCTGCGGAGCCCCTTCCGACCATGCTTGACTACGTTGCTCTCGGCATTCTGATTTTTGCAGCCATAACCGTTTTCTACGGCATCATCGTGATTCACGATATTCCTTACGACATCGCTGAAAAACGTCACCACCCCCACGCTGATGCCATTCATGTAGCGGGCTGGATCAGCCTTTTGACACTGCATGTTATCTGGCCCTTCCTGTGGATATGGGCAACGCTCTACCGAGAGGATAGAGGCTGGGGCTTTAGCAAGCATGCCGGGGTAGAACAAGCCGAATCCGGGGCAGCAGATACGACGGACCAGTCAATCGCCGAGCTCAAAGCTCAAGTAACCGAGCTAAGCGCGCAGGTTGCGCAGTTACAACAATCTGCTAATAAGCCGGCGGGGGATACTATCTAATGGATCTATTATTGATTCTTACTTACACCGCGCTGTGCATTGCCATTTTCAAGATTTTTAAAATCCCATTGAATAAATGGTCGGTTCCTACTGCGGTTTTGGGTGGTGTTGTTTTGATCGGCGGTCTGATATTCGCCATGAATTATAACCACCCGTTTTCTGAGTCAAGTCGCGATTATTTCGTTACCACACCCATTGTGCCAACGGTCAGTGGTCGGGTGATTGAGGTCAAAGTCGAGGGTGGCGTTAAAGTAAAGAAAGACGATGTGCTTTTCGTGATCGATCCGGAGCCCTTTCAATTTAAAATTGACTCGATACGCGCGCAATTAAAATCCGCCAGGATTGACCAAAAGCGTGCCCTGGAATTGGTAAAACGCGGTGCTGGCAGCCAGCGTGCAGCGGATCTGAGTACAGCGCAGGCTGATACCCTGCAGGCTCAACTTGCCGAGGCGGAATTCAATCTTAGCGAAACCATCGTCAGAGCACCGACCGACGGTTACGTCGCACAACTGGCGTTGCGCCCAGGCATGATGGCGGTCTCGCTGCCGCTAAGGCCTGTAATGGTATTTGTACACGCCGAAGATCTGTATTTTGTCGGCTGGTACCGCCAGAACAGCTTGTTGCGTTTGGAAGTAGGTAGTGAAGCAGAAGTTGCTCTAAACGGCCTGCCAGGTCAGGTATTCAGCGGTAAGGTCAAAAGTGTTCTACCGGCACTGGCCGAGGGACAAATTCAGGCCAGTGGTAACCTGATCAACCCGCTGGCGGCCCCGTTTCCCGGGCGCATACCGGTATTGATCGAGATTACCGATCCGGAATTCAGGCAGTACGTCGGCACGGTGCCTGGGGGTGCCTTTGGGCAAAGTGCGATTTACAGCGAGCATTTTCATCACGTAGCGATTATGCGAAAAATTTTATTACGTATGTCTTCGTGGGTTAATTACCTGTTTCCCTTTCATTAAAAGCTATATAGCTTTTAATGCTGTCGCTTGAGATGACGATTTGCTGGACAGCTGCTTGTCTTATAGGCTTTGGTTGAAAGCCACCGAGTACAAGGAGCTCTGGTATGTCTGATAACCACGTGTACAAGAAAGTCGAAATTGTCGGTTCTTCAGAAACAAGCATTGAGGGCGCGATTGAAAATGCCCTCGCGGAATCTGCGAAGAGTATCCACAACATGGAATGGTTTGAGGTAACGGAAACTCGCGGTCATATTGTTGATGGCAAGGTTGGCCACTATCAGGTGTCGCTGAAAATAGGTTTCCGGATCAAGGAAAGCTGACGTGAATGCGGGGCAGGGCGGCGCCCGAAAGGTCGCCTCTCAGGCTCCGTCGTTTTGCCGGAACGGAAGTGCCGTTCTGGCATCTTCATAGTAGCTCATAACCTGAACTGCCTCTTCCCGGGTAAAAGCTTCTATGGCCTCATGGAAGCCGGGATGGGCGATACCGTGCCACGAATGTGTCAGCACCGGCTCAAAACCACGCACCAGCTTGTGCTCGCCTTGCGCACCCGCGTCGAAGGTGTGAAGACCCAGCTCAATGGCCAACTCAATGCCCTGGTAATAACAGGTCTCGAAGTGCAGGTGGTTGTACTCTTCCAGGCAGCCCCAGTAACGGCCGTAGAGTGTGTTTTTCCCGCTGAGAAACAGCGCGCCGGCAATCATCTCCCCATTCTTGACAGCCATGATCACATGCAGGTGCTCGGGCATCGTCTGCAGTATCTGCTCAAAGAACTGTCGGCTCAGGTAGGGGTGTTGTCCGCGCTTCAGGTACGTGGCCTGGTAGAACACATAGAAAGCTGCAAGAACGTGATCGGGAATGTCACGGCCGTGGAACCGGTTGAAGGTAATTTCCTGTTCAGCTACCTGGCGGCGCTCCTTGCGTATGGACTTGCGCTTGCGCGACGTCAGCTCGCTCAGAAAATCATCGAAGCATTCATAGCCGCGGCTATGCCAATGGAACTGACAACCCAGGCGATGTAGGTGTTCCTCATGGTGAAGCAGTTTCTGATCCTCTGCGTCAGGAAACAGGAGGTGCCACGAGTGAGCGCCAAGACGTGCGATAAGTGTGTCCAGCAGGTCGTGAATCCCTCTGGCGTCAAGCGCATCGCGTAGCTTTGGATCGAGTAGTAACCTTGGTCCTTGCGAAGGTGTAAAAGGAACTGCCATCAGAAGCTTCGGATAATAGGGTTGGCCATAACGCTGGTAGGCTTCGGCCCAGGCAAAATCGAAAACGTATTCGCCGCGGGAATGGTTTTTCAGGAAGGCGGGCGCGATGCCGGCAATCTCGCCTTCCATGCGGAATACAAGGTGGCAGGGCTTCCAGCCGGTTTCCTGGCTGGTGCAGCGGGTAGTTTCCAGCGCCTCGAAAAATTCGTATCTGAGAAATGGGTTGTCGGAGCCTGCCAGCCGCTCCCACGATTTCCTGGGGATATCGGAAAGGGAATGGCAGGCCTCAAGTGTTATCGTTGATACTGCGGGTTGTGACATGGCTGGGGCGTACTCCTTGATCGCTCCAGATACCTTACGTCAAAACCCGGCTTGTGATCACTTCTTCGGCTTGTCGCAGCGCTTTTTCATCTTTTCCTGCATCTTTTCCATACGCTTCTCGTGCTGTTCGCGCCTTTCTTCATGAATCTCGTTCCAGATTTCGCGCTGCTCATCGTTCAGCTTCAGGCGCTGTGCCATGGCCTCTCGACGCTCAGCCATTTCTTCCTGACGCTCTTCTTTGTTAAAGCGTCCTTTACCGTCGCGCATGTTTTCGCACATTTCTGTCATGTCCCGCTTGTTGCTGCGCTCGCCGTCACCATAGTTTCCGGATGAGTTGCCTGCCATCAGCGCCGGACTGGCTGCAAACAAGACGGAGGCCAGAAGGCCAGCGGTGATGATGGATGATTTGCGTTTGTTCATGATATTTCCTCGCATTGTTAGCCGGAGTTCGGCAGAAGCATGATTCACGACTATGGTACTGCGGCTCTTGGTAAACGAGCGTCAACTCCATGTAAAGGTTCTGCAAAGGAACCCGGGCCAGAGCAAGCAGGTTCCGGGGCTCGTGTTAGACTTCAGCCAACACATCTTGCACATATCGGTCGGGTAAAGCCGGTCAGTGAGTAACGGGTAGAGAGAATCGATGCAAAACAGAGTCCTGCTGGTAGAAGATGACGACGAGCTCCGTGAATTACTTGCCCGCTACCTGAGCGGCCAGGGATTCACAGTACGCGAGGCTGCCAATGGTAGAGACGGGCTCGCGCTGGCACTTGGAGGGAACTGCGATATTGTCGTGCTGGATATCATGTTGCCCGATATAAATGGCCTCGAGGTGCTCCGTGAATTGCGCAGGGCGACGCACCTTCCGGTGGTGTTGCTGACCGCCCGGGGAGATGAAACCGATCGCATTGTAGGGTTTGAAGTAGGCGCGGATGACTACATCCCCAAGCCCTGCAACCCCCGCGAGCTGGTAGCCCGGCTTCAGGCGATTCTGCGCCGCGTTGCCTGGGATCAGAAAACAGAAATGAAGGCGGAGCGGCGCTATGGGGATTTGCGCGTCGAACCGGATCACCGCCGTATATATCAGCATGATCAGCCTCTGGAATTGACGGCTACCGAATACGAAATTCTGCAGGTGTTGCTCGCTCATGCGGGCAGTGTGGTTCGTAAGACGGACCTTATGCAGTGGGCTCTGGGGCGTCGCCTCGAAGCTTTTGACAGGACACTGGATATGCATATGAGTAATCTTCGCAAGAAGCTGGGCGGCGATGACTCGCCCCGGATCGAGACGGTGCGTGGTCTCGGGTACAGCTACCGGGTGCCGGAATGAAGCGCAGGCTTATGGTGCCGCTGTTCTGGCGGATCTTCCTGCTGATCTGGCTGGCCATGGCAGTAACGGTCATTGTGAGCAGCCTGGCTTCCCGTGTACTACTGGATCGCGAGCGTGCGGCGATTGAGCGGCAGCTTGAGCTGCGGGATCTTGGTTTAGAGGTGGCCGCTATTCGTGATAGCAGTGGGCGCAGGGACGCTCAAAAGTTTCTGAAATCACAGGGAGACGAGCTGGGGCTGCACCTTATGATGCTGGATGCCGATGATAACAGCCGCTTACCGGCAGCCATACGCTCCCGTATGGAATCCGGGTGGTATCGGCAAAAGCCAGCGATTGTAGATGTTGGTGATGGGTATCGATTGGTCGCCTGGCCGAAAATGCACGGAGAGGGATGGCTGGAACCCCGGGTGTTCCGGTTTATGGAAATGGGGCTGGCGTTTGTCTTGATCACGCTGGCCTGTTGGTTGATTGCGCGCTTTGTGTCGCGGCCGATGCGGCATATGGAATCCACAGCGCAGGCAATCGCCGGCGGCAACACAGAGTTGCGAGTCGATGAGCGTATAGCGGCACGCCGGGATGAGGTGGGGCAGCTCGCTACAGCATTTAATGCGATGACCGATCAACTTTGTGCGCTGCTGGACAGGCAGAAACATCTGTTGCGGGACATATCTCATGACCTGCGGACCCCGCTGGCACGTCAGCGCATTGCCATTGAGCTGGCCAGCGAGGGTGATGTGGAAGACGAACTGATGGCCAGTATTCTGCGCCAGAATGAGCGTCTTGACACCATGACTGGTCAGATATTGACTCTGTACCGGGTTACCGAGCAGGGGAGAGACATAGCCAGGGAGCCTTTGCGCCCAGTAGATTTGCTGAATAATGTGTTACGGGATGCAGCAGAGTATGCCGAGCACCATGGTGTAGATTGCAAACTGGTATCGATGGCTGAAAGCACCGGCGTATCTGTACTGGGGGATGCCGGCCTGCTGCAGCGGGCTTTTGATAACATTCTGCAGAATGCTCTGGATCATACTCCGCCCGGTAAGGTCGTTCATGTTGCGTTGGCCCTGTCTGCCGGCTGGATAAGCCTTACCATCACGGATGAAGGGCTTGGTGTCGCTGATGAAATTCTGGAACACCTCTTTGAGCCGTTTTTTCGCGCTGATAAATCCCGGGGCGGCAAAGGCTGGGGGCTGGGGCTGGCGATCGCCAAAGATATTATCCTGGCCCACGATGGGGAGGTCGTAGCAACCAACAGCGCGCGCGGTGGTTTGGAAGTTGTGGCCCGGCTGCCGGTGTTTGCTGTTGATTGATCATTGACCACGAGCGAGTTCATGAAAAAAGACTATCCGGTACCCGCAGGTTATCTTGAGCGCGAAACGGAAGTGAAAAAAAGCCGCTTTATTGCCCGAATAGCAGCTGTGGCTTCCCGTGATGAGGTGAAAGGCTGGCTGGAAAAGGCGCATAAGGATCATCCCGATGCACGCCACATTTGCTGGGCTTATCAGATCGGACGCCCCGGCTCGGCAGCGGAAGCCGCCATGAATGATGATGGCGAGCCTTCCGGTACCGCAGGTAAGCCGATTCTGAACGTGATTCAGCACAAGGATATGGGTGATGTCCTGGTGATGGTCATCCGTTATTTCGGCGGCATCAAGCTTGGCGCAGGAGGTCTTGTAAGAGCCTATGCCGGCGCGGCTGAGAGCGTGCTTTCAGAAGTGGGCAGGGTATTCCACAAGCCAGTCAGTGCTGCAAACATCATTATGGGCTTTGCGGATGAGCAGCCACTACGACACTGGTGCGATATCAATGCCGCAGAGCTGGATGCAATCACTTACGGCACTTCAGTAACTGCGCGCATTCTCGTTGCGGAAGATCAGGCTGACGCTTTTAAAGCTTTCTGTGAGGCTCACAAACTGGATTACAGTTTTGAAACCTGATCGCTCAAAAACGCATCGGATCAGTGTCTTGTGCGTATACTGGTGGCAGGGTTTCAGGAAATTAAGGAGTAGGCAATGGCTCGTCTTCTGATAGCAGCGTTGGTAACACTGGCAATGACCGGGTGCGCCAGCAATGTGGTGACTGATTACAACTCAACCGCGGCTTTTAGCGACTACTCATCCTGGGCTTTTGCGCCCAGTGACGGTGATTCCTCGTTCATTTCGCTGGATGGAAGCCGTGTCCAGAGCGCCGTTGAGCGGGAACTCAACCTTAAATCCTTACGCAAGGTCGAGGAGTCTGAGGCAGACCTTCTTGTGAGCTGGCGGATTGTGGAAGAGGAGCGCCTTGAGCAAACAGGGGTCGGGGTCGGCTTGGGTTTTGGTACCGGAAACTTTGGTTGGGGGCTCTCTGCGCCGCCTCCTGTGCGTGAAGTTAAAGAAGGAAAACTGGTAGTCGAGCTGGCAAGCAAAAGCTCGAAGGAGGTCGTTTGGCGCGCAGCCAGTCGTCGTTACCTCAATGAAAACCAGTCTCCCGAAAAACGCGGAAAGCTGATTGACGAAGTGGTTACGGAGATGTTCACCAAGTATCCTCCCGATCTGGATTGAAAAAAACGGGGCCTTTTTGAGGGTGTAGAGCCAGAGGCCCGGCATTCGGAGGAGAAATGACGAAGCGATCTACAGGCGGGTTAGTGTTTTCAACCGAGCAGGGACGGATGTGCCCGGAGTGCCGTAACCCGGTTGCCCACTGCACCTGTCGGCAGGCGACACGCCCGGAAGGCGACGGCATCGTACGTGTAAGCCGCGAGACCAAAGGGCGCAAGGGCAAAGGTGTTACGCTGGTTACCGGCATACCCATGGATGAGAAAGAACTCAAAGCCTACGCCAAAGAGCTTAAAGCCAAATGCGGCACGGGCGGCACCGTAAAAGCCGGTGTGGTTGAAATTCAGGGTGACCAGAGAGACCTGCTTGTTCCACTTCTGGAGCAGAAAGGCTGGGTTGTAAAACGCTCAGGTGGCTGATTACGCAGGGGACTTAACGTTTCTTCCTGACGTAAAGCACCTTGTTAACCCGGGCAACCAGTTCGCCCTTCTCATCTATAATATCCACATCCCACTGGGGCAGCATTTTATCGCCGCCCGCGGTGGCTGTGCGAATTTCCTCAAGCTTTTCTTCGGTTAGCTCAAAGTGCGCCGTAACAAGGCCTTTGCCGGGCCTGATGAAATCGATACAGGCCGATTTGTCCCACACTATATAGTCCTTACCCAGAGTGTTCATGAGTAGCAGCATGTACATAGGATCAACCATGCTGTAGAGCGAACCGCCAAAGTGAGTGCCCACGTAGTTGGTGTTATACCAGTGCAGGTTCATTTCTACCGACGCCGAACGGTAGTTGTCCGCGATATGGGTCACTTTTACACCCGCGCCTGCGTAAGGGCCGTAAACATTCATTATTTTACGAACGCCGTTCGGGCTGGAGATCCAGTTGCGGAGTTTCGACATCATGTTAGTCAGGCTCTTTTGTAGCAGTAAGTTGAGAAAGGTTTGAGGCGGGCGTATCCCCCGGCCAGGAATATACGGTGAAAAACAAAAATGGCCCGCAGGAAAACCTGGCGGGCCATTGTGGTATCAGATCTGTTTACTGCAACTGGTCACGAATCAGTTTTTTGTTGATCTTGCCGACACTTGTTTTCGGAATGTCTTCAACGAAGTCAATCTGGCCAGGGATCGCCCATTTGTTGATCTCGCCATTATCAACGTATTGCTGAAGATGGTTTTGGATATCTTCCAGATTCGCCTGCTCGCCCGGCTTCAGGGTGACCAGTGCATAGGGCCGCTCGCCCCACTTCTCATCGGGAACGCCCACAACCGCTGCGCCGGCGACGGCAGGGTGCTGGCTGATCAGGTTTTCCAGATCCAGGGATGACAGCCATTCGCCGCCTGTTTTTATTACATCCTTGATCCGATCCTTGATGGTAAGGGTGTTATTTGGCTCCATGGAGGCAACATCCCCCGTGTGCAGCCAGCCGCCCTCCCAGAGCTCTTCACCTTTAGCGGGTTCTTTGAAATAGCTTTGTGTGAGCCAGGGTGCCCGGGCAACGACTTCGCCTTTTGCTTCGCCATCGTGGGCTACCGGGTTGCCCGAGGTATCAACAATCTCCACTTCCACCATTGGCACCGCAATGCCGGTTTTGATCCGCTTGGCTGTCTGCTGCTCCAGCGGTAGTTCAAGGTCTTCGGGCTTGAGATGTGTTGCGCTGAGCAAGGGGCAGGTTTCGGACATGCCGTAGCCTGTATACATGCGGATGCCGAGCTTCGCGCCAGCATCACACAGGCCCTTCGTCAGTGCGCTGCCGCCAATCAATACCTGCCAGTTGCTCAGGTCCGCTGTTTTTATCGACTCTGTGCCCATCATCATCTGCATGACGGTCGGAACACAGTGCGAGAACGACACCTTGTGTTCCTTGATCAGATCAACCAGCAATTCTGGCTCGTAGCGGCCAGGATAGACCTGTTTTATGCCCATCATGGTGGCGGCGTAAGGAACGCCCCAGGCATGAACGTGAAACATGGGCGTTACCGGCATATACACCGAAGACGAGCGTAGCAGTGGCATTTCATCGTAGGCGGAAAGCGAGCCGGTCATCGCCAGTGTGTGCAGGACCAGTTGGCGATGGCTGAAGAAAACGCCCTTCGGGTTTCCGGTAGTACCGGTGGTGTAGAAGGTAGTTGCAACGCTGTTTTCGTCGAAATCCGGGAAGTCGAACTCTGCGGCTGCAGCGGCCAGGAGTGTTTCGTACTCGCCGGCAGTTTTGAGTTGTGTATCCTTGGCGGTTTTTTCATCGCTGAGCTGGATATAGGTTTTGACGGTTTTGATGTCGTCCTGAACGCCTTCCAGAATAGGGATAAAGTCGTCGTGCACCAGTACCACATCGTCTTCGGCGTGGTTCATGGTGTAAACGATCTGGTCAGGAGACAAGCGCACGTTCACGGTGTGCAATATTGCTCCCATCATGGGGATCGCAAAAAAGCATTCCAGATAACGAGGCGTGTCCCAGTCCATAACCGCAACTGTATCGCCCGGTTTAACGCCGGCATCGGTGAGGGCGTTGGCAAGGCGGTGAATACGTTCTACCAGATCGGTGTATGTATACTTGCTGCGATTGGCGTATACGATCTCCTGATCCGGAGAATACCTTGGCCCCGAAAGCAGCAGCTGTTTGATCAGAAGAGGGTACTGGTGGGCATTTTCAGCCGCAGGTAAAATTCGTGTCTGGATCATGTCCGGATTCCTCTTTCCCGTTTGTTAGTGTTGTCTGAGAAGGTTGGTTCAATCTGACATAAATTGATTAAAATCGGAAGCTTGCAAAGGAGTTCCTTTGGCGCTTCTACCGTTTGCAAGATTGTGGCTACTGTTCCCAAGGGCTGCCTTCGGTTCCCTCCATGGTTTTTACCCGTAAATGCATGGCTGCTTTTGCCAACATATTAGCGCTCACCGGAGCGGTTAGAACCAGAAAGACGGTGATCAGTATCTCGGAAATATGGAATGTTCCATCCAGAATGCTGAAATAGATAATTGAGCTGAGCATGATGGCGCCTACACCTACTGTGGTTGCCTTGGTTGGACCGTGCAACCGGGTGTAGAAGTCTGGCAGGCGGGCGAGGCCGAGAGCTCCTACCAGCGTAAAAGCACCGCCAAGAAGGAGCAGGGCCGAGATGACGTATTCAGCGAACAGGCTCATAAGCTTTATTCTCCGCGAGTGAGCAGGTCTGGGTGGTGGTGCATTAAAAAATTATTACTCAATTACGCTACCCCGCTTCAGATACTTGGCCATGGCAACGGTCCCTACAAAACCCATGACTGCAATCAGCAGAGCTGACTCAAGGTACATACGAGTGCCCAGAGTAATACCCAGCAGGATGATCAGCGCAATGGCATTGACATAGAGTGTATCGAGCGCCAGCACCCTGTCTGGTGCATCCGGCCCCATAATCAAGCGGTAAACGTTAAGTAGTGCAGCCAATGTGACCATGGCGATAGTGGCATACAGCGCAATGGTGATCATCCAAACATCTCCATCAGTGGCTTTTCATAGCGATTAAAGATGGCATCAATGACCTCTTGATCGCTGGCCGTATTCAGCGCATGAATCAGCAGGATTTTATTGTCATCGCTTATATCGGCGCTGACCGTTCCTGGCGTCAAGGAAATGGTGCTCGCCAGAATGGATATGGCCAGAGGATGCTCAAGGCTTAGAGGATAAGTGATGAAGGCAGGGCGTGGCTGGCGAGGATTTATAATGAGCCAGGCAACCGAAAAGCTTGCCACTACAATATCCACAAGCACTCTCAGCAGGTATGCGGGCATACGCCAGGCTTTTACGAAAGCGGGGCGTTCGGGCCAGAATCCATGGGTCAGTTGCGGTACGCCCCAGGCAAGTATAATGCCCAGAACGATACTGCCGCCGGACACACCATCGCTGAGTATCTGCCAGGAGAGGAACAGAACGAAGCTCAGCCAGGGCTGTGGGAAACTCAGGCGATCAAACATCAATTAATCTCCCCGACCAGTGGGTTCTGCGGAATATGCATGGGCGTCTGCAGAATATTAATATAACCCTGATTGTCGTAGATCTGCTCAGCGGTGGCGCGGGTGTAGTCACTCAGAGGCCCTGCCAAAACTACGATCAACAGGGTGAGACAGGTGAGTATGCCGGTAGAAACCGACACCCGGTTATTCAAGGGTTCCGGCGTTTCACGGTGGCCATCGATGGTCCACCAGAAGACGATGCTACCAGCGCGGCTGTAGGCAACAAGCGTCAGGAAACCTCCCACCAGTAAAACGCCCCATAGCCAGGCCATCCGGGTTCCTGGTTCAACAGACTGAAGAATCAGAAGCTTGCCGAAAAAGCCGCTCAAGGGAGGCAAGCCAGCTGCAGAGACCGCGCCAATCAAAAACAGCACGCTCAGAAATGTCCTGTAGTACATTTTCGGTGCTGTAACAATGCTGTCAGCAGCCTGCCCTCTCTGGCTTGCAACCAGTTCGGAAACCAGAAACAGGGCTGCTGCTGTCCAGGTGGTGCTGACAAGATAAAACAGAGCCGCAGACAGACCCGCCTCAGAACCAAGCGCAATAGGCGCCAGTAAGGTGCCAACGGATATGATGACCTGCCAGGCGACCAGTGTTTTCAGGCTGTCTGCTCCCAGCGCTCCGATAACGCCCATGCTCAGGGTTATCAGGGCCAGGGGGAAGAGCCAGTCCATGCCCAGATTTGCAAGCTCCCCAGCGTTGTCTCCGAAAATCAGCGGGTAAATTCTCACAATGGCGTAAATGCCTACCTTGGTCATAACCGCGAAGAGTGCAGCAACCGGAGCAGTTGCCTTTGCATAAGCTTTTGGCAGCCAGAAACACAGGGGGAGAATTGCGGCTTTCAGACCAAAAACCACCAGAAGCATCATGCCGCCGGCTTTCACAAGATTCTGGCCGCTGCCAGAAACCTGGGGGATTTTCACCGCAAGATCTGCCATGTTCAAGGTGCCGGTGACGCTGTAAATCATACCAACACCAATCAGGAACAGTGCAGAGCCAACCAGGTTCAGCGCCACATAGTGCAGCCCTGGAACCGTCCTTGCTGTTCCGCCGCCATGTAATAGCAATCCGTAAGAGGCAATCAGCAATACTTCAAAGGCAACGAACAGGTTGAACAGGTCACCAGTCAGGAACGCAATGTTGAGGCCCATCAGCTGGAACAGAAACAACGCATGGAACTGTCGGTTACCCTCATCGGCACCACCACTGGCGTAAATGTGGCAGAAGAGCCCGAGGATAGCTGTCAGCACAAGCATGAGTGCTGCCAGTCGGTCGAGAACCAGAACAATGCCGAAGGGCGGCTGCCAGTTGCCGAACGCATAGATGCGGTAGCTGTCATCGTTGGCAAGCATCAGCAGTACAACGGCAGATACCAGCATTAGCACTGTGGTGGAGAGCGCTAGAGTGCGGCGCAGGCTGATAGGGGCATAGCCCATAAACACCTGCAAAATGCCGCCAAGAAGTGGTATCAGAATCGGAGCGATAAGCCAGTGAGTCATTTACCGGCTACCTCCTTTTCCAGTTTTGACGGCGGTGTTTTGCTGCGCCGGCCATCCACATGATCATTTTCGTTATCTGCGAGGTTGCGCAGCGACAGAACGACCAGAAACGCGGTCATGGCAAAGCCAATAACGATGGCCGTCAGTACCAACGCCTGCGGCAGAGGGTCAGAATAGCTGGCGGCTGTGCCAATGACTGGCTGCTGGCCTGTGGCGAGGCGCCCGGTGGCAAACAGGAACAGGTTTACTCCGTAAGAGAGCAGTGTCAGCCCCATGATGACGGGGAAAGTTCGGGCACGGAGCAGCAGGTATACGCCGGATGCCGTCAAGGCACCAATAACCAGTGCAAATAACAATTCCATTACACGCCCTCCGTTTTGCTCTTGATGGCCGAGTGCGGCGATAGCCTGCCGATACTGACGAGTGCCAGCAGTGTGGCGCCAATTACGGCAAGGTAAACACCCAGGTCGAAGATCATCGCCGAGGCAACCTCAAATTTGCCCACAACCGGCCAGGTGATGTAGCCAAATGAACTTGTCAGGAACGGGTAACCAAACGCCAGGCTGCCGGCGCCGGCAATAATAGCGAACAGCAGCCCAAGGGCAATTACTGTGTGATAGCGGAATGGAATACGATCCTCGGTCTTGACCATGCCGCTGCCGATGTACTGAAGGATCAGAGCCACAGAGGTAATCAGGCCGGCAATAAAGCCACCGCCGGGCAGGTTGTGGCCGCGCAGGAAAATATACGCAGACACCATCAGTGCCAATGGCAGCATTGGCCGGGCAATCTGTCTTAGCATCAGCGGATAACTATCCCGGGTCCAGGGATGGCCCAGGCCGTCTCCTGGAGGAGGAGTGAGCGCGGTGTTCTTCAGCATGGCATAGATGCCAAGCGCGGCAATCGCCAGTACTGTGATCTCGCCCAGGGTATCGAAGCCACGGAAGTCGACGAGGATCACGTTGACTACGTTGGTTCCGCCACCTCCCGGTTTACTGTTTTCCAGGAAGAATTCGGAAATGGAACTGAAAGGCTGAGTCAGCATTGCCAGTGTAACCAGAGTCATTCCGGTACCTGCCGCCAGAGAGATCAAAACGTCGCGGATACGCTGTATTTTTGAGCTCTCGATGGGTGTCCATGAAGGCATGTAATAAAGTGCCAGCATTAGCAGAACAATGGTGACAACTTCCACAGAGAGTTGAGTCATGGCCAGATCGGGCGCGGAGAACCGAGCGAATGCCAGCGCCACAACCAGGCCAACGACGCTCAGGAGTACCAGCGCGTAAAAGCGCTCGCGATGCCAGAGTGCAGTTGCCAGCGCAGAAACAATCAGCACGCCGGCGGCAATCGCCGTGGGCCAGTCAACCGGGCTCAGCCCGCTCTCACCGATGAAGAAACCATTGTTTGCAAGGGGCAGTGCGACTACTGCAATCACGCTAACCACCAGAAGCATGGCATAACGCTGAAGCGAACCGTTTTCGACCCATCCCGTGAAGCGATGAGCCAGATCTACGAACTCTGAAACCACTTCTTCAAATACAGCCTTCCCGTCAATTTCCCGGAAGCGGGCATGGAAGTCGTAAAAGCGCCGACGCTGGCTGTACATGAGCAGACCACCGAAGAAGGCGAAAAAGCTCATTAATAATGGCAAGTTAAAGCCGTGGAGTACGGCCAGTTGATAATCGGGTACATCGCCGCCGAGGGTGGCAGATGCTGCAGAGAATAGCAGCGGCCCCACGGAAATGGTCGGAAACACACCCACCATGATGCAGGCAAATACAAGAATCTCCACCGGAAATTTCATGTAGCGGGGCGGTTCATGGGGCGGGAACTTGGGTAGGTCCACGGGCTTTCCGTTGAAGAACACGTCGTGAACGAAACGAGCCGAGTAGGCAACTGCGAAGATACCCGCCAGGGTGGCAATAATCGGAGGTAGCCAGGCCCAGAGGCCGGGCAGGTTGAGCTGCAGGGACTCGGCGAAGAACATTTCCTTACTGAGAAATCCGTTCAGCAAAGGAACGCCAGCCATGGATGAGGCCGCAACCATGGCCAGCGTGGCGGTATGGGGCATGTAACGCCAGAGCCCGTTGATCCGGCGCATATCGCGAGTGCCGGTTTCGTGGTCAATAATACCGGCGGCCATGAACAGAGACGCTTTGAAGGTGGCATGGTTGATTACGTGGAAGATTGCGGCAACGGCGGACAACTGAGTGCCCATGCCCAGCAGCAGAGTGATCAGGCCCAGGTGGCTTACGGTTGAATAAGCAAGCAGGCCTTTCAGGTCGTGTTTGAACATGGCGATATAGGCGCCAAGAAGCAGCGTCGCCATGCCGGTGAAGCTGACCATATAGAACCATTGTTCTGTTCCCGCCAAAGCCGGGTATAGGCGCGCCATCAAAAATATACCCGCTTTTACCATAGTTGCGGAGTGCAGGTAGGCAGAGATCGGAGTGGGTGCCTGCATGGCATGGGGCAGCCAGAAATGAAACGGGAACTGGGCTGATTTGGTAAAGGCGCCAAGTAAAATCAGGGTCAGTGCCACAGGATACATTGCATGTGCTTTGATCTGGTCGCCTGCCGCGAGCACATCATCCAGCTCAAAACTGCCAACAATATTGCCAATAATCAGAATGCCGGCCATAAGGGCCAGACCGCCGCCTCCGGTTACCGCCAGAGCCATCCGGGCGCCACGCCTTGCGTCCTGTTTGTGTGTCCAGAAGCTGATCAGCAGGAAGGATGTCAGGCTGGTGAGTTCCCAGAAAATGAGCATCAGTAACAGGTTGCCGGAAAGCACGATGCCCAGCATCGAGCCTTTGAAACACAGAAGCAGGGAGTAGAACTTGGCTACATTTTCGCTGGCTTTGAGGTAGTAGTGGGAATAGATAATCACCAGAAGGCCGATGACCAGTATCAACAGCGCGAACAGAAGCGCCAGGCCATCAAGGCGGAAACTGAAAGAGAGCCCCAGAGCCGGAAGCCACTCGTAACTGTGCAAAACGGTGCCGCCCGCCGAAAGAACAGACCAGTGTGGAAACAGCGCAGCCAGTGCGATCAGTGCAGGGACGGATGATGCTATTGCGATAGCCGTCCGCCCGCCCTGGGCAAACAGAGGTGCGGCTATGGCCCCCAGAAACGGCAGTAGTACAACCAGCGGTAGCGACATCGCAGCCTCGTTAACGATTTTCTTTTATTATGAATGGAGGTGGCTCATGAGCCTGAGTCTAGTCTCCGGTCAGCCACCTTGCATAAGCCGCGTCAAGGCGATGATGCGGGCGCCCGGAGTTGGTTCAGCGTAAGCCTGGTGGGTCTGGGGAGTACGGTAAACGCCCGCGATGCCGCGCGATGTCAGCGGTAATTGGGGGACGATTGCTCTGCATGCAGCCGACGGACCTTGCGGTCATGGTTGCTCCGTTAGTAAAACCTGAAAACCGATGATACGTGCCCGGGCTCGCAGGTCAAGTCAACTTGTGATGGGTCAAGTGCAGATGTTGTATTTGAAAGTGACGTGGAGGGGCACTATCCGGCCGTTTTCTGCCAGCCCCTCTCTGTCACTGGAGTATCACCGGGCTGATTTGAGAGCGTTAAAAATGGCCTCGGCTTCGGCCTCCAGCACTTGATTGCGCAGGCTGTTGCCTTGCCGGCTGGCCTGCTCGATTTGTTCAAGCTTCAATGTGTACAGCCGGCTAAGAACTTCAACCCGGGTTTTTCGAACGGGTGCGTTCATGGCATTTTCTCCCACATAACACCTGTCAGTATTGTTTACAGATAGATCCGGCCAGTGGCCGTTAAGGCATTTGGATGCATAACCCGGGCCAGATACCAGCCGCTCTTGTTAACGGCCAAATCGCAAACGATAAGCTCCGGGAGAGAGCCCGGTATGCTTGCGAAAAAGACGACTGAAAGAACTGACGTCTTCATAGCCTACCAAGCGGGTTACATCTTCGACCGGAAAGCGGGAGCTTTCCAGATGCACGCGGGCCGCTTCTACTCGAATGGCCTGAAGGTAGCCTGTTGGCGTATCGCCCGTGGCCAACTTGAATCGTCGCATCAGCGAACGCGAGGTGAGGCCACTTAAAGTGGCAAGAGAATCAAGGTTAACGGCCTGGCTGTAATGCTCCTCCAGCCAGTCCTGCAGTTTCAGGATCACCGGGTCTGAATGATACCGCTTGCTCTGAAGTGCGCTGTATGGTGCCTGGCTGTTACGCCCGGCGTCGATAACAAACGCCTTCGCTAATTCCCTCGCAACCTTTGGGCCTGCATGTCGTTCGATCAGATTTATGCCCAAATCCCACCAGGCCATGCCGCCGCCGGCACAAGCGATGTCCCCATCTACTGTTACCAGCTTCTCCGGGTGCAGGTTTACCCCGGGGTAGCGCTGATGAAAAGCGTTGCTGAACCCCCAGTGGGTTGTTGCTTCCTTACCGCTGAGCAACCCCGCCTCTGCCAGAAGGAAGGCTCCGGTGCAGTTACTGGCTACCCGAACCTGTCCCGAAGAGCTGCTGTTCGGACAATTGAACTGGCCCAGCCAGGCAACCAGATCTGCATTAGATGCGAGCACCTGATCAATCGGCGCACCAATAGTCGGTACGATCACCAGGTCAGCGTTATCTGCATCCAGCTCCTCCCAGCTGCCATCTGATAGCAGGGTGATGCCGTTAATGCACCGGCAGGGATCGCCGTTGCGCGTGAGCAGCCGCGTCGTAAAGTGCGGCTCAGGCTGCTCACCATGAATGCGCGCCCAGGTCACACCGGCCAAACGGAACAAATCGATCACACCCGTGATAGCGCTCGCCAATGCACCGTCAAACCCAATAATAGAAACTGTCTGCATAAAGTCTCCGGACTGTAGCTCTGAGGTAGGGTGATGCTGGTGCCGCTGCTCAGGACTGTCGGCAGCATGGATGCTGCCGTCAAGCTTACAGGGATGTATTCACAGCGTGTCCTGAGCAGCGGCACCAGCATCACCCGGGCGTCAGTTCACACTGTGGCGAATATAACCATGATTATGTCATAAACGCCGGTTCCCACGAAAACCCTGTTATGAGAGCCTGTAGGCAACCAAAAGATGGCTCCAGCCAATCATCAGGAATTTGCCTAAATGACCGATACCTTGATAGACCGCCGCGATCTGGCGTTTCAACTCTACGAAGTGCTTGATACAGAAAGCTTGCTCAGCCGTGACCGCTTTAACGAGCACAATCGCGATACTTTCGACGCTGTTATCGAAACCGCAGACAAAATGGCCCGGGAAAAGTTTGCGAGCCACAACAGCGCGGCTGATAAAGATGAGCCCAGGTTTGTTAACGGTCAGGTGGAAATGCTGCCTGAAGTGAAAGAAGCTTTTGATGCCTACGCCGAAGCCGGCTTTATCGCAGGGCGTTATGACTATGAGCTGGGAGGCATGCAACTTCCCGAATCTGTGATGGCTGCCTGCAACGGTTTCTTTACCGCAGCCAATCCGGGCACGGCGGGCTATCCATTTCTGACCACGGCGGCCGCAAACCTAATTCGCGTGTTCGGTAACGAATCACAGAAAACCAGCTTTCTTCCTAACATGCTCAGTGGCCGATATAGCGGCACCATGGCACTCACTGAGCCCCACGCTGGCTCATCGCTGGCAGATATCCGCACTTCCGCTACGCCAACCGATGATGGCCATTACCTGATCAAAGGTGCAAAGATTTACATCTCTGGTGGTGAACAGAGCATCACTGAAAACATCGTTCACATGGTGCTCGCCAAGATAAAAGGCGCTCCGGCAGGGGTAAAAGGCATTTCCTTGTTCATCGTTCCCAAATTCCGGGTAGATAGCGACGGCAATCCAACGGATCGTAACGGCGTAAGCCTGGCCGGCTTGATCCATAAACTTGGATACCGCGGCACTACCTCCACGGCGCTCAGTTTCGGTGACGATGCGCCTTGCCACGGCTATCTCGTGGGTGAGCCGCATCAGGGCCTGAAGTACATGTTCCAGATGATGAACGAAGCCAGGGTGGGTGTGGGCTTTGGTGCGGCGGTGATTGGTTATCGTGGATACATGCACAGCCTGGAATACGCCAAAGATCGTTTGCAGGGGCGTAAGGCCTCCGAAAAGAATCCGGAAAGCCCCCAGGTTCCGATTATTGATCACGCTGATGTACGCCGTATGCTGCTGGCACAGAAAGCCTACAGCGAAGGCGGATTGGCGCTTTGCCTTTATGGCGCACGCCTGATGGACGACCAACACACCCATCCGGATGAACAGAAGCGCGCGGAAGCTGGCAAATTGCTCGACCTGCTTACGCCTGTCATCAAGACCTGGCCTTCAGAGCATGGTCCGAAAGCCAATGACCTGGCCATTCAGGTATACGGCGGTGCCGGCTACACCCGAGAGTACCCGGTGGAACAGTGCTGGCGGGATAACCGTTTGAATCCGATCCACGAAGGCACTACCGGCATCCAGGGCCTCGATTTGTTGGGCCGCAAAATCTGGCAGGATCAAAGCCTTGGCTTACAGCTGCTGATGAAGGAAATGCAGGTGGACCTGGAAGCTGCGACCACCGATCGCTGCCAGCAATGGGCTTTGTCCCTGAGCGAGACCTTGCAGCAAGCCGTTAAAGTGACCCAGAACCTGGGTAAATCCCTGATGAGCGGCGAGGTGGACAAAACCCTCGCCAATGCCTCCTGCTATTTACACCTGTTCGGCCACATTATTGTAGCCTGGATGTGGCTGCGCCAAGCCAACGCCGCCGCCCAGGCGCTGGCTTCGGCTAATAGCGACGAAGAGCGCAATTTCTACCAGGGCAAGCTGCAGGCTGCCCAATACTTCTTCCACTGGGAGTTGCCGACGGTGGCGCAGGATTTGGTGCTATTGCGGAATATGGATGACACCTGCCTCAATATGAAGGCGGAGTGGTTCTGATGGCATTGGTTAACGTTGAAAAGAAAGGTCATATCCTGCTCATCGGACTGAACCGCCCGGAAAAAATGAACGCCATGAACCGGGCCATGTACCACGAAATCGCTGCAGCCTACTACCAGCTGGAACACGATAATGACCTGAGAGTGGGCCTGATGTATGCGGAGGGCGACCACTTCACCAGCGGATTGCAATTGGATGACTGGGCTGGTGTGTTCGCTAACGGTCAGGGCATAGAGCCGGGTGAAGGTGAGCTGGATCCGTTTCATATAACCGGTGACGGCCTCAGCAAACCGGTGGTCTTTGCCACGCAAGGTATCTGTTTTACCTGCGGTGTCGAAATGATGTTGAACACAGACATCCGCGTAGCGGCAAAAGGTACGCGCTTCGCACAGCTGGAAGTCAAACGCGGCATTTTTGCTTGCGGTGGTGCCACTATCCGGCTGCAACGGGAAATCGGTTGGGGCAACGCCCAGCGTTACCTGCTGACCGGTGATGAGTGGACCGCGGAACAGGCGTACGAATGGGGCCTGATACAGGAACTCGTTGAGCCGGGTGAGCAATTCAACGTAGCACTGGAAATCGCCGAGAAAATAGCCAGTGCCGCACCCCTGGGTGTGCGCGGCAGTCTGAAATCCTCGAAAATTGCGGTAAGCGAAGGTCAGGAAGTGGCGAAGCAGCGCTTGTTTCCGGATTTGCAGCCCGTTATGGCCAGCGAAGACGTTAAGGAAGGCATTCAGTCTTTTCTCGAAAGGCGAAGTGCAGTTTTTAAAGGAAGGTAAGGCGGGCAACTCACGTTTGAAGCTGCCGGTGGGCCTTACCAAACTCAAAGCTTCCGGTGGAACTAAGTTCCCGAAACTGTCGGCAGCAAGGACGCTGCCGTCAAGCGTACAGGGATGTATTCACAGCGTGTTTCGGGAACTTAGTTCCACCGGAAGCCTGCACTATTGGTCGGAAGCCAGTCGTTCTGGGATTCGAGATGGTCAGGCAGCCTTCTCCGAAGCCGAACCAGCCTCTTCCTCCCGACGAGTCTCAGCCCTGGCAGCCACTTCAGCAGCATAATCCGCATACTTGGCCACCAGCTCCGCCTTGCGGTCCGGATCCCAGTTGATCTTGCTCAGATCCCCTTCGTAGTGGTCAATTACCCGTTTATCCATGGTTTCATACCACCACTGTGGCACATACGCCGGTGCAAGCATGGATGCATAACCGCCAGGCAGTTGGGGCGCTTTCTCGAAGTGACGCAAAGCCTGGTAGCTGCGCTGTGGATGGGCATGATGGTCTGAGTGACGCTGCAACTGATACAGAAACAGATTCGTCACAATATGATTACTGTTCCAGCTGTGTTCCGGCTGGGTGCGCACATACTTTCCGTTATCGTCTTTCTGCCGCAGCAGCCCGTAGTGCTCAATATAGTTAACGCTCTCCAGCAAGCTGGCACCATAAACCGCTTGTGCCGCGAGGAAAGGCACAGCCCGTGGCCCGCAGGCCAGCGTTGTCGCCCCGAAAAAGCCCGCACTCATCGCCCAGCCCTGCAGCAACTCGTTTTCAAGACTCCAGAAGCTTTTCCCCTTCCGTGCCAGGCGAGCCCGCTCGATCTTCACGGCGGATTTCATGCCACCGAACACGGTGCGGGGTAAAAATTTCCAGAAACTCTCACCCATGCGACTGCTCGCCGGATCCTCCGGAGTCGCTACCCGCTTGTGGTGGCCAAAATTGTGCTCAACAACAAAGTGGGTGTAGCCCGTTGGCGCTAGCGCTGCCATCGCCATTAATTTATTGAGCTTGTTGGATTTGTGCCCCAGTTCATGAGCCGTGTTGATGCCAACGCCATTGATGGCACCGACGGTCAGCGTCAGACCGATTTTGTCCTCGATCGGCGTACCCTTTCGGCTGGCCAGCCATGCGCCTAAAACCGTCATCGCATATTGGGAAGGTATAAACGCTTTTACGATACGGCCGTAATACTTGTCTTGTTCCAGTGGGCCAACCGCCGATTCGGGCGGGTTGCTTTTGTCCTCACCAATAGCGCGGTCCAGTGCCGGAATGATGCCATGCACCAGTGCCGGACCTGTCCAGGCCAGGGCTTTCAGTTTTTTCGGTGCTACCGCATAGCCTGCCAGCGCAGCCAGGCCAATGCCCGGAAGGGCAGGCCCCAGTAGCCAGAGATAACGCTTGGGGTCTTTCCATTTTTCAATATGGCCGGCAGTTGTCGAAGGGTTATCAACTGCTGTTGTAGTGTGCGAATCCAGATGGTCCGGGGTTTTGGCGTTCATGGCGTCTCTCCATTGCAGTGCGCGTAACCTGAATTTATGTCGGACAATCTTGCAATGCAACAATTATAAGAAATTATTCCGGAGGCTGGCTCAAAATGACAAAAAGCAATTAATTGGCAGAGTCTGCAAATCTGGACCAGACTTTCAGCACAAAAAAGACAAAAACAGGGATGGACAGGTTATGACAGCTTCCAGTGCTTCGCCTTCTGCCGCGTCTGGCGAGGTTCTCAACAGGCTTCGGGAATACGCATCCAGTGCTCGGCTTGTTGAGGTTGTATACCGCGATAGCGCAGGGCAAATCTGCATTGTTCATGACGTCGTGCGGGATATTTTCAGCCGTGCGGGGCAGGATTTTATTCTTCTCGGTCGAGGCACCATGCTGCCGTTCGAGCGTGTACTGATGCTCAACGGTCAGCAAATCTCTGGTACGGCTGGTTAAACAAAGAGTAACCGGCAGGTAATTGTATGGTGCCTGACATGGCCGTACGCTGTGCACGGTTATAAACGTTTACCGACAGAGGGACATGTTATGAATAAATTTACTCTCGGCGCACTTCTTATGTTTTTGACTTTGGGTCTTGCTGCTTGCAGCTCCGAGGATAATGAGGGAGCTGATTTTGATCAGGCCGCTGACAACGCTGAAGAAATGGTGGATGACGCAGGCAACTCGATTGAAGAGACCTACGAGGAAGCCACTGGCCAGGACGAAGGCGTAATGGGCGAAATGAAGGAAGGCGCTGAAAACGCTGGCGAAGAAATCGGTGACGCCGCCGAAGACGCAGGCGACGCTATGGAAGAAGGTTATGACGAAGTAACCCAATAAGGGTACCTCGTTTTTTTCCTTTCGGAAGAGGGCGGCCTTGAATTTTCAGGCCGCCCTTTTTGTTTTCAGGAACGGCTGAGCGAGGGAAAAAATGGAATACATCAGCCCGATAAGCAACCTTGGAATGGTTGTGATATGGATCATTTATCTTCAGCTCTTTTTCATCCAGTACCGTCGTGGCAGCAGGCCCTATCTCGTGATTCATCACGGGCAGAACGAGAGCGCAGATTCCATGTGTCTGCTTGTCAACATGGGTAAGGAGCCAGTACACGTTCAATGCGTGCAGGCACTGGTGAAAACTTGTGATGATCGGGAGGATCTGTTGACAGTCACTCGTTACGAACAAGTAAATACCGATGACAATAATATGCGCCAAAGCCTTCTTCAGGGCCCGCTGGAGCCTGGTGGTTTTCTGGTTTTAGGGAGTTTTCGCGACATTGTTCTGGGTTCTCGCAGCAACAACGATGATGCTGGGGAGCGGCTGGAAAACGTTAGCACGTTTACCATTCGAGCCGCTGTACTTCATGGCCCCACTTCCCATCCCGTGGGAGCACGCCGGAGGTTCTATCTGCGTCACGGCAGCAGCAGTTGTGTCTATCCGGAAAATATATATACCGAGCAGTTGAGCCAGCGCAGAAAGAAGCGCGAGGTGAGCCATTGGATTGAGGCGGAACTGAATCCAAGGAACGAGGGTCGCTCAATTAATGAAAACACGGATCAGTCAGCATAGGAGGCAGCCAGAATTTCTGTGCCAGCATAAATATTAACCGTCATGTCTTTTTAGTGTCGCCGCATTGTCATGTCTTTCCTCAACACTGTCGTCTCGTTAATACCCGTTGATCAAGTATCGAGAGACAAGGAGAGACAGAAAATGGCCAAGCATGATTTTGATTCCAATTATCTGGACCCCAACTACGAGCCCGTAGTCAATCATTCTGAGAATACGCCTTTCCACGAAGTTCTGGCTGCCCGCATGCAGCGACGCACGGTTATGAAAGGTGGCGTTGGTGCTGCGCTGGCCAGCATCATGGGCGTTAGCCTTGCCGGTTGTGGCAGTGATAGTGATAGCAGCAGCTCCGGAACGACCACTGGCAGCGGCTCACAGTCACCTGAGCTGGGCTTCAAGGCAGTTCCGGTTTCCACCGCAAATGCTGTAGTTGTCCCAGAGGGGTACAGTTCCGAGACATTCCTGCCTTGGGGAACCCCAATCACAGGCTCCTATCCCGAATACCGTGCTGATGGCACCAATACCGGCGCTGAGCAAGAGCAGCAGGTGGGTATGCACCATGATGGGATGCACTTCTACCCGATCGATCAGAGGAGTGGTGGAGCCTCTTCTGCTGAAGGGCTCCTGGTGATGAACCATGAGTACATCAACCAGGGTGCGCTGCACGCCAATGGCCCGACTCGTTCAGCAGATAATGGCGGTGTCCGACCGGCTGATGAAGTACGCAAAGAAATTGCAGCCCACGGCGTTTCGGTAGTTCACATCAAGAAGGATAGCGAAGGCAAGTGGGACGTTGTTTTCGGCAGCCCTTACAACCGGCGTGTTACCGGCGGCACAGCCATGGATATTCGGGGGCCAGCTCGCGGATACAGCAAACTGGTAACGCCATACAGCCTGAGCGCCACGGAAACCCGCGGCACCCTGAATAACTGCGCCATGGGCCCAACTCCCTGGGGCACTTACCTGACCGCTGAAGAAAACTGGCATGGCTATTTCGCTACCAGTGCGGCAGAGCGTCCTCGCGAATACGTTCGCCACGGTGTGGGAAGCAGCTCACGCTATGATTGGGACCTGGCGGATAGCGGGCTGGACCAGTATATGCGCTTCAACGTCACACCTCAGGACGGCGGCTCTGCCGAGACTGACTACCGGAACGAAGCCAATACATTCGGCTACATGGTTGAGATCGACCCGTTTGCGCCAGAGAGCAAGCCCCAGAAACGCACAGCTCTTGGTCGCTTTGGCCACGAAGGTGTAATTTTCGCGCCCGTTACGGAAGGTCAACCAATTGTCTGTTACTCAGGCGATGATTCCCGGTACGAATACATCTACAAGTTTGTGTCTGCCAAACCATACAGTGCCGCTACTGCGAGTGGTGCGCTATTGGACGAGGGAACTCTGTATGTTGCCCGATTCAATGATGACGGGTCTGGAGAATGGTTGGCTTTGTCTCTTGATGATGCTGACTTTGCCGCAAAGATCGCCGCTGCTGAAGGTAATGAAGTGGGCCGCAGCGGAATCCTGTTCAACGGTTTTGAAAGTCAGGCTGACATTATCGTCAACACACGTCTTGCAGCGGACGTTGCGGGCGCAACTCCGATGGACCGCCCTGAGTGGGGCGCTGTCGACCCTAACTCCGGCGAGGTGTACTTTACCCTGACGAATAACAGCCAGCGGACTGAGGCGGAAACTGACGCGGCAAACCCGATTGTAGAGAACCGCAACGGGCATATCATCCGCTGGATGGAAGCGGGTAACGATTACACAGCTACCGCATTCAACTGGGATATTTTTGTCTTCGCCGGCGAGCAGGGCACGGAAACTGCTGTCGATGGTGAGGTAATCGTTTCCCTGACCGATGACAACATCTTTAACAGCCCGGATGGCCTCTGGTTTGACTACAATGGTGTCCTCTGGATCCAGACCGACGGATACAGTAACGAAACCTACGGCAACCAGATGATGCTTGCGGCGAACCCGGAGACTCGCGAAATTCGTAGATTTTTTGTGGGACCGGTCGGGTGCGAGGTTACCGGCGTTGTAACCACTCCGGACAGCAAAACCATGTTCGTGAATATCCAGCATCCTCGGGGCAACTGGCCGAATGCCAGTGAAGATCGCCCTCGTGATGCCACCGTGATTGTCACCCGTGACGACAATGGTGTAGTTGGAGTCTGATTCTTAGCTTTCTGACTGCCTGAAAACCGTAAACCCGGCTCGCATGGTAATTGTGTGAGTCGGGTTTGCGGTTTTTTTGTTTCAGAAACACCTTTCTCTGCCGATAAGCAAACCAACTAACCTAAAGTATGGGTTATTAATTCATATCCATTCTTTAGACTTCTCTAGTTCATCGTGGCCTTGAATAACAAAATGATTGCGGAAGCAACGATAAAGCAGGGGTTTTTATGGCGTTACTGGACCGAACTTCAATTCTATGGGGGGTGGCGGTTGCCGTCATTTCTGCGGTCGCCTGTGCAGTGGTGGCGCCAGTGCTAGGTTTGGAGCCTGCATCAATACTGATCGGGCTTTTGGTCGGCCTCGTGACCGCAAGCGGGTTTATGATCGCTCGGGTGCTGGAACCCGCGGAGCGCGGACTCAAGGCTTTGAACGATGGCTCCTTGGCGGATGATCATCCGTTCCGGGCGCAATGCCAACAACTGCTATCCGATGCCAAAGCCGGGCGCTCACTGATAGAAACCCTCTCCGGAAGCGCCGACAGGAACGCAATTTCCGCAGCTCAGGTATCTTATGCTGCCGACCAACTGAAGCTGCGTCTGGACCTTCAGGTGCAGGAAACCGCTCAGATGGCAGATTATGCCGGCCAGATTACTGAAACCGTCAGGGAGTCTTCACAGCAGGCGACGGATGCGGCCACCATGGCCTTACAAAATAGCCAGGCCAGCACAGAAGGGCGGCAGGCACTCACTTCAGCCATTGACAGCATTCGGGTGGTGCACCAGCAATCCGGTGAAAACCTTCGCCTGATTCAGGAGCTTAATGAAAAATCCAACAAGATTCAGGGCGTAACCACCACCATTCAGGGCATTGCAGAGCAGACGAACCTGCTGGCGCTTAATGCGGCCATTGAAGCCGCCCGTGCCGGAGATCAGGGCCGCGGTTTCGCGGTTGTTGCGGATGAAGTTCGCCAACTGGCAGGCCGCACCGCCCAGGCCACTGGCGAGGTGGCTGAAACGCTGCAGGAGATTCGGTCAGATACCGCGCTGATCGTCACCCGCATTGAAGACCTTGCCCGCAGTGTCGAGAACGGGCTTACATCCGTGGAAACCGTTGGTGAACGGCTCGACCTGATACGTGAACAGTCTGACCGGGTTCAGCAGCAGGTGGCGCGTATTGCCGAGATTGATCAGAACAACGAGCTCAGCCTGAATCACGTGTTCTCGGCTATTGAAACCGTCAGGGATCAGATCTCCGAAAGTGATAACAGTGTTGCGTCACTGGCAGAGCAGGCAGCCACGCTGATGGAACTCGCGGAGGTAGCTAACGCAGCATTTGCACTCAATAGCGGATCCAGCTACCACCGGTTTTTCTATGACCAGGCCCGCGCGGGCGCGGAGCAAATCGGCCAAATCTTTGAACAGGCTGTCCGCGAAGGCAAGCTGACTGAGAGCAAGCTGTTTGATAGAACGAGAACGCCGATCCACGGTACCAGCCCGGCAAAGTATTCAAGCAGCTTTGATTCGTTTACCGACAATAGCTTGCCTGTTGTCCAGGAACAGGTGAAGAGCTCGCACCCGGCCCTGGTGTTTGCGATTGTTGCTGCTCCTGACGGTTACATACCCACCCATAATCGTGACTTTGCTCATGCACCAACCGGCGATCCCTCGATTGATCTCGTGCGCAGCCGAAGCAAGCGCCTGTTTAACGATCGCACCGGCATACGGTGTGGCAGCCATAAAGAGAATATGTTGCTACAAACCTATCGTCGGGACACCGGCGAAGTGATGCACGATCTGTCTGTTCCGATTTATGTGAATGGCCGGCATTGGGGCGGTTTCCGGCTGGGGTATCGTCCGGATAAACACTGACTGCATAAGCCTGAAAGCCCCTTCAGAGCCTGTGTTAGACTGTTTGTCCATGCACAAAGAGGAGATACCACTTGGCTGATTCGGAATTCATTCCTGCCAACGCACAGGCGGACGAGCTGTCCCGTCGGTCAGACCCCGCGCGTAACCTGGCGGTTGTGGTCTATATCCTTCAGGGCCTGTCTTTTTTCATGGGAGGCATCACCGGGCTGGTTGGCGTAATCATCAATTACGTAAAGCAGGACGATGTTCGTGGAACATGGGTGGAGCCGCATTTCCGCTGGCAGATCCGCACATTCTGGATAGGGCTGTTGTGGACAGTCATCGGGGTCGTGACCACTTTCCTGATTATCGGATGGTTCATACTGTTGGGGATTTCGATCTGGGTTATCTATCGCATTGTGAAAGGCGCCCTGGCACTGAATGATGGCAAGGCGCCCATCTGAAACACTTGGCCGGCGACTGAAGATTCAGTCGTCGGTGACCTCTTTTAATCGAATTGCGCTGAAGGTTCCTGCCAGCCCCATCAATCCGAGTACGACAATCACAGCAGCGTTGGATATCAGTGAGAGCAAAGCGGTCAATCCACCGGTCGCAAGTAACAAAAAGCCGATGACTGTGTTGCTGACGGCCGTATAGTCTGTGCGTTTGTTGCCTCCCGCCATGTCCACCAGATAGGTTTTCCGGCCCAGTCTCACACCTGCATGGGCGATGCTCAACACGAAGAATGCCAGTGGGTAGAACCAGCCGTTGCCGACACCTGTGCCTGCATACATGGCAGTTAGCCCAACACCCAAACACACTGCACTGGCTATAGCCGCGCCGCGAATCATCACTCGCCGACTGGAAGTATCCGCCATCCAGCCCCAGAAGCTTGCGGATACGGAGCTGGCCAGGCTACTTGCCAAAAGAAACACGCCAAGCATCAAGCCCGTATCCGATTCTTTCTGAGCCAGCACCACAAAATAGGGTGAGGCCAGAGCAGAGCAAAGCAACAATGCGCGGGTGATAACAAAGTTACGAAAAAGCGTGTCATCACGAAGAAGCGACAGGCTTTTGAAGGCTTCGGTGAGAGCGTTGCCACCGCCGCCGGTTTCACCCTCGTGTTCTTCTACGCCAGCAAACAGGAGCCCTGCAATGATCCATAGTGCAGCTGCCAGCAGAAGTAGCAGGCTGTAAAAAGCCAGTGTCGGGTCGCCGCGATCCCAGAAAAGCAAGGCTGTCAGGATAACGGTTGCGGTGCCGCCAATGGTGGCTGCAAGGCCCGAGAGCCTGCCCCGACGAGTTTTCGGAATGCATTTGCCCTGAACGTCTTTCATGGCGACGGAGCAAAATCCCCGCGACAGGGAAAACACAATCAGCGCGGCGATGATGCCACCACCGGCGGTATAACCCTCCAGAAACCAGACACAAGCCGCCATAGCCGCAACACTGACTGCCTGGCCAAAACTGCCAATTGTCCAGAACCATTTGCGCACAGGTTTGCGGCGAACCCAGGCTGCGATCATCATCTGGGGCACCATGGATCCGGATTCCCGGATAGGGACAAGCCAGGCTACCAGTGCCGGTGCTCCGATGGCACTCATCAGCCACGCCAGAACTGTTTTGGGACTGATCAGAAGGTCGCCCAGCTTGGTCAGTACGTTGGCTGCCAGAATCAGAAAAAAATTGCGTGGTACTACATTGCAGGCTTCCGCCGGAATGTCTTTGCAGACCCGGGCGTCTTCCTCGTTTGCGATCAGGCCGTATAGACGGTCAACAGATCGCTCGAGTGAGCCGGTTGTTGCCTGGGTGCGCTCTTGTGAAGAGGTGTTTTTCTGTATGGGTGTCTGTTGCTGGGACAATCCGCAGTCCTCCGGGAAATAGATAGCCAAGGATACCAGCCGGGCCGGCAGCCCTGAACCCCGGAATGCAGATCAGCGTTTCGTTTACACCAGATGATGATCCCACTGAACCGGCATACTGGCAATTTCTCTTGCCGGCGTGCCCGCGCCCATGCGAACCAGCATGCCACGACCTGAAGATATCAGAAAGTCGCCCCCTGCCAGCGCTTCAACGCCGGCGCAATCTGCGATGGCCGCCTTCTCAATTACCGCGCCTGTTCGGCTGTTAAAGATCAGTGCTGTCCCTCCAATCGGTGAGGCAATGGCAACAAGATCGTTTTCCGGGTGTGCGACTATGCTGGCGATGTAGTTACCGAGCTCCCGATGAATAGACGCACCAAAGGTGATCTCTTCATAGCGTCCGTTACGGTATCTGGCTATCAGCGGCGGTAGTTCGTGGGCCGGCCCCTGGTATTGATAGGCGGCATAAATGGTGCCATCTGGCGCCACATCTACATGCCGGGTGCTCAGCTGATGATGGGTTGGCTGGAATCTGGCACGAATCTCACCTGAGTGCCTGTCCATCAAGATCAGTGCTGGCTCCATGGTGTCAAGATTGAGCTTGATGCGGTCGTAATCAGGGTGGGTGAGAATGCCACCCAGCCCGACGATCAGCGTTTGGCCGTCTGGATGCAGCGTAATCTGGTGTGGGCCTATGCCGTTCAGCTCAAAGGTGTTCACCCGTTGATAACCCTGGTGACTGTCATACACCGCGATAATGCCTTCTCCGGGCTCGTAGCGGTTAGTTGGAGCGTACAGGAATCGACCGTCTGGCGAGAATACACCGTGGCCCACAAAGTGTTCGCCTTCGGCCGCTTCAATGCGATGCCGCTGCTCGCCCGTTTTACTGTTGAGAACGTAGAATGCCCAGCCAGGCCTGCGCTCAAAGAACAGCACTTCGGCGTTATCCGGGCGGTTGCAACCACTGTGGCAGCGGGTTTGTACCGGAGTTTGCCAGAGCATGCCCCCATCCGGCTCTATAGCACTCACAGCAAAACTGCCATCGGCCAGGCCGATGGCACCCGTGTACTGGTGCGGACTACTGTTCCCGGATTTTCGGGGCAGCAGGTTGCAACCGGTGAGCGCGAGCGCGGCGCTGCCGGTGAGAGCTGTTTTAAGGAGGCTTCTGCGTGTCAGTTCAGGCATGGGCCTTTCCTCAATCTCCGTCGCTGGAATTAAAACCGCGTACGACGCCGAGCTTAATGGCCGCCCGGTCGTTCACCATTGCGGTTAGCTGAGTCACGTCAATGTAAAGGCTTTGCAGGGATCTGAACGCGTTGTCGTCAGCCAGTAGTGGCGCCATGGGGCGGTCAAGCTCCGGAAAGTTGGCCAGTACTTCGTCAAACTGCTGCCCGATCTCTTCAGCCAGTTCGGCTTGTTTCCGATCCTTCAGAAGTTCAGAGAAGGCGGGAAGAAAGTAATGCTTGAGCCCTCGAACACTTGCGTCTGCTGCAATCAAACTGGCCCCGCTGCGCCAGGCATCGGCGCTGTAGACCGAACGTTTGCCGTTGCCGCGCAATCCCATGGGCGTGGCCAAACGGCGCTCTTCCAGGATCTCCAGCCCGGCCATTGCTGCCCGGATGGTTGTATCTGTGTACTGTTCATTGCCAACGTAGCTGCTTTGGAAGCTGTTCCAGTCGTTAGCCAATGCTTCGCCATTGGCGGCGATGTGATGGGTTACGGCAACCAACAGTTTGCAGGTGTGATCTGCAGGCAGTGCGCTTTCGCCCTCGCTGAATGCCTGGTCGTACAGAAGGTATTCAGCTATCGGGAAGCCTTGCACGGCAACGCCGGACTCGTTGATTTTCTCAGGCGTTACCGGTGCATCGTCTTTGAGCAGGTAGGAAGCCTTTCGGGCGACCAGGTTTTTGGGGTCCGGCCAGAACTGGAATTGCCATGCTCGGTTTCCCTGTTCTACGGGGCCAAAATCCACGAAACGCACGCGCTGCCAAGCGAGAAATGCTTCCAGCCAGGCCTGTTTGGTCTGCTCAAGCCCTTCGGGCGAGGGGGCCTGGCAATAGGTCTCCGCCTGCTGTGCCAAGGTTTGGCTTTGTGTCGCGAGGCTCTGGTAGCCTTTGAAAATATCGCCGTGCCATTGTTGCCGATAGTCTGCACTCGGGTCGTCTGAACTCTTGGCGCTAGCTGCCATCAGCGGACTTGAGACAAGGGCGGAGGTTAGGCATATCGTAAGTGTCAGTCGCTTCACATCGGGCTCCGTTAAAGTGAGTTCAGGAAGTCGAGTAACGCGCGACGATCATCGGCGCTGAACTGGCTGTAGCGTGCGACGGCAGGATCGGCTTCGCCGCCGTGCCAGAGAATGGCTTCTTCCAGTGTCCGTGCCCGCCCATCGTGCAGGAATCCCGCTTGCGGATTGACGGTCTGCGCCAGGCCAATGCCCCAGAGTGGCTGTGTACGCCATTCATTGCCATTGGCCAAAAACTCATCGCGGCCATCGGCCAGGGCGGGGCCCATGTCGTGCAACAGCATGTCGGTATAGGGCCAGATGGTCTGATTGCTCAAGTCCGGGCGCTCCGGATCTGTCCCTGTGATGTGCCGGGGCGTGTGACACCCGGCGCATCCGGTCTCGTTAAACAGCTGCGCGCCTTTCTGCACGGAGGGATCTTCCATGCCACGTCGTGCCGGCACGGCCAGACTCTTGGCATAGAAGGTGACAAAGTTTGCGATCTTGTCGCTGACTTCCGGTTGGCCACCGTCGGGAAAGCGATCACACGCCTGCTCTGATGTGCAGTCTGTCGCGGGTTTCAGGCTTGATGTCAGCCCCATATCGCCGGCGAACGCACCCATACTCTGTTGATGCACATTGGGTTCTGCGGCTTTCCAGCCAAACCGGCCGGGTGTTGTCTGGTTGGTAGCCAGATCCCAAACCTGATTCAGTTTGCCGGAAATACCATCGCCGTCGGCATCCTGTGGGTCAGCAAGGGCCTCAATAGTGGCGATGGGAATGGCTTCCAGAAGCCCCATCCCTATCATGGGTGGTGCGACCCGGGGAGAGATCAGAAGATCGTCGGGCACCGGGCCATAGTTCGGATTTTCGATTGTGTAGATGGGCTCCCGCAGTTCCACCTCGGTGCCGTCAGCCAGAGTTTTGGTGACCTTGTTCCAGGTCAGCACCATGTCGGCTTCCGGTTTGGCCCCGGGCAGGGCGGCGGTCTGTAGCTGGCTACCATACGCCGGCGCAGGTTTGAATCCGTTGGTGCGCAGAATATCTGCATCTATGGCCGGGTCTGCCGGAACGGCCAGGCGCAAGAACAGCGATACGGGTGGTTCATCGATTCCCGGAGGGTGCCCACGGCCGTCTTTGATATGGCAGCCCTGGCAGGAGTTTGTGTTGAACAATGGGCCCAAGCCGTCTCGCGCTGTGGTGCTGGCCGGGGCTTCTACCCAGGGGTTGCGAAAAAAACTGTTACCCACGCTGAAATCCAGGCGTTTGGTCATTGAGAGGTTGCCCTGGGGCAGGGAGTAAGCGTTGGTATCGAACTGTTTGACCGTGCCGTCGCCTCCGGTAGTCGGAGACTCCTGCAACGGAAAACCTGCGTAGCTGCCGGCGTGAGCCGGCAGGGTGATACAGGCCAGAAACGCCAGCAATGCGGTTGTTAGTCGTTTTTCGATCATTGTTTCAACTTGGTATCAGAAAGAGTGGCCGGCGTCGTCTGGCGACAGGGCTTCAAGGCCCAGCTGGCGAGCCGCCTGTTCAATGGAGCCGGTCTGCTCAACCAATGCCATGATCGCGCCGTTGACAACGCTGGCACCCTTGGCATTGCCTGGTGCAATCATCATGTCAAACGGCATGGGGTTCCGGCTTGATTCGGCCTTGGCCTTCATCAAGCCCAGAGCCTTCATTGAGGCATCCAGTTGCGCGTTCAGGCGGGCGTCCAGCTCAGGGTTGCTCTGTGCGACCAGATCAGACAGAGAAGGGCCGGATACCAGGCTGCCGTCTACGCGGCGATAGGTGCCGGTATATACGTTCTGGATGCCCTGGCCGTTGTAATAGTGGGAATTATGGGTGTTATCACTGAAGCAGTCATGCTCGTCTTCGTAGGAGTTGGCTTCAAGGGCCACCTTCATGCGCTCGCCAGCCAGCTCGCCCAGCGACAGCGAACCCATGCCGAACAGCATTTTCTGAACGCCTTCGTCGGCGTTGGCATTCACAAGCTGGCTGCGGTAGTTGCCAGAGGCACCCGGTGCCCACTGTGCAACCATCCACTCGAGATCAGAAATCAGGAGATCGGTTACCGCATCGAGGTATTCGCCCCTCCGATTGCAGTTGCCGTTGGTGCAGTCGGTACCCGTTGCATAGTCGGTGGCCGGGCGCTCGCCGTTACCCGGCTCAAAGCCCTGCAGATCCTGACCCCAAAGCAAAAATTCAATAGCGTGGTAGCCGGTCGCAACGTTTGCCTCCGAGCCTCCAATTTCATTCAGGCCAGAGAGGAGCTCGGGTGTAAGGTTGATTACATCGAGGGTCTCGCCGCCCACATTGACGCTTTTGCTCCCAATGATATTGGCGGTTGCACCAGCATTACCCAGTTCATACTGGTAGTCATCCGCCTGCACATAATCGATCAGTCCTTCGTCCAGAGGCCAGGCGTTCAGCTGTCCCTCCCAGTCATCCACAACCGCATTGCCGAAGCGGAAAACTTCTGTTTGCTGGTAGGGCACTCGGGCCGCAAGCCAGGCTTCCTTGGCGGCTTTCATGTTGGCTTCTGTCGGGTTAGCAATTAACCGGTCGGTTGCCTTGTCTAGCACCCTGGCCGTTATCAGGGCGTCTTCATACCCGGCATGTGCCAGATCGGCATAATGTTCAACAACCGATATTTTCGTGGCGGGTTGCGATGATGAATAATGCGATGGGCCGGTATTTGCACAGCCAGCGGTCACTACTGCGGCAATCGTGAGTGCGAGAGAGGCTGGTCGAAATAGTGACTTCATTAAAAGCTCCGGGTTTGGAAACGATTATGTTAATGTTAGTTATTATCGTTCGCAATTATGATTATTAAAGCTATACAACGCAAGGGTGTTTCTGCACGTATTTATCTGCGGCAATCAAAACTGCTCGATATCAAATTTTAATGATAATCATTTGCAAATGCAATTTGTGGTGCTAGATTCTGATTTCAACGTGCTCTTAATTCGGGGAAAAAAGCATGAGCGGATCAGTGGTTCGGCTAGCCGGTTCTTCAAAAAGTGTGTTCTCTGCGTGGCAATCGCTCCGCAAATCAGTTGATAAAGATAATGTTGTGCAGAGCCGGCCCGAGTGCTGTAGTTCGGGTAAGCCATCCTCAGGTGTTTGCCGTTCTGACTGACACTCTGCAGAGGCTTGATGCTCTGCTCGCTTTGCAGGTCTTTTTCAGGTGCTCCCTTGCACTGCTGGCATGCGCTCGGGCTTAATGACTCCTGTTAACAGGGAGCCGATTTATGCTGAGTTACCTTCACGCCTTTCACTCCGGGAACTTTGCGGATGTTCAAAAGCATGGGGCTTTGGCGCTTGCCATATCCATGATGCAGGCAAAGCCCTCGGCCATTGCCTGCTTCGATACCCACGCGGGAAGCGCCATTTACGACCTTAAGAGCGAGCGGGCCAGAAAAACGGCAGAAGCGGACTCGGGTGTGCAGAGGCTCTGGGCCAGCCGGAACGATTTAACCTCTGCGGACTGGCAGCCAGTTGTGAACCTGCTGTCGCATTTCAATGCCGGCGAGGGTCCGCTGACAGTTTATCCGGGCTCCCCGGCCTGGCTTCGTCATTTCCTGCGCCCGGGTGATTCGTTGACGGCGTTTGAGCTTCACCCTTCGGAAAGCGGCCAGCTTGCGGGCTGGGCTGCGGATCAGGGTCAGAGTGTACGGGTTATGCATGAAGACGGCTTGAAAGGCCTGTTGCGAAAACTGCCGCCCGCTCAACCCAGGCTGATCACATTGATTGACCCTTCTTACGAGATCAAATCCGAGTATCTTGATGTTGCCACTACTTTGCAGAAAGCATGGCAAAAATGCCGTCATGGAGTCTATCTTGTCTGGTATCCGATTCTTACCAGTGGTTTGCAAACTGTATTGAAGCAAGCATTGAAAAACAGCCCCATGCGAAAAGTGTGGTGCAGCGAAGTTCATCTTGAAAAACCTCCGGAGCGTGGCATGACCGGTTCCGGCATGCTGGTGGTCAATCCGCCCTGGGGGTTTGAAGATCGATTTTCTGCCATGATTGAGGATATTGCCGGAGAGTCTGTGTTGGGCTTTTCCCACGAACACGGCTGGTTGCTATCTGAGTAGACAGGTTAGCCGCGGGCCATGAAGGAGCTGTTTTTTGAAGGAAAAAACCAACGAGAACAATGCTGATCCCTGTCTCCCCGGCGGTTTGATGTCCGCGGAGCAGTGGACGCTTCCCGAGACATCTGTACGGCGTTCGCTCAAGGACGCTATCGGGTATGCACTCACACGGTTGCGGGCCGGGGTGTCTCAGGCAGAAGAGCCTTTTGAAAGCATGGATGAACTGCCCGAGCTATCCGCTGCCCAGCAGAAACGACTGGCCCCGGAGCCGGATTATGCCCGTCAGGCCGTTGCTATTGCATCCAGTCTTGAGCAGGCGCACTCCGAGGGCGCGCTGAGTCGCGAGGTTGTCTGCATGGTGGCGCCGCCTTTTTCTGGAGTGCAGCAATCGCTCGCCTGTTTTTCAGAACCCGGGCCGTCAGGCTTTATTCCTGGGAGTGCGGGCGAATGGACAGTTATTGCGCCACCTGATGCCCTGGCGTTTAGCGATCAGGAAGCCAGTGAATGGTGGGATAAGCAGGATTTGTCGCGTCCCTGGGTGATCCCCGAGCTTGCGGAATTCTGGTTAAGGCGCCTCTCAGGTCTGGCTTTGGTCAAGGAGCTATTTCGCCGGATCGCAAATGGCGATACGGGTGCGGGCGTTGTGGGGTGTTCAAGCTGGTGCTGGAGATATTGGGGGCATTACCTAGAAAACGCCCAGATGTCACCATGGACGCTTGCGCCTATGAACTCTGAGCGATTGGGCTCCTGGTTTACCTATCTGGCCTCGGGGGCCAAAAAATCATCGGTGATCGCAAGAATGACGGGTGATGGCCACTATGTGCTACCCCAGTCTGAAGCGGATGAAATTGAAAAGAAGAACAGTAAAAAACGCAAACACAGCAATTTTTTGCGTGATCTGGCCGCCACATCTCGCGGTAACCCAGGCGTTGCCCTGGCCATCTGGCAGAGATCACTGCGGGCCCAGCCAGATGATGACGCCAAGCTGGAAGATGATGAGAATTCGGAAAATCACAGCCGGGCGGCGGATTGCTGGGTAGTGCCGTTGGAGCGCCTGAGCCTTCCGACCATGCCTCAAAGCAAAGAGAGTGTCACCGGCTTTGTGTTGCATGGTTTGTTGTTACACAACGGCCTTGATACGGCCTCTTTGGAGGTGATCACGGGTGTTTCTGCCTACGAACTGAGCCTGGTGCTGTCACGGTTAAAGCGCGCTGAGCTTGTGACCTGTGAACAACCTCACGAACGGTGGCGAGTCACAGCTATCGGATATCCCACTGTCAGGCGCCACCTGCAGAGCTGGGGATTTCCGCTTGATCAGTTTTAGGAGCGATTATGATCGATGATCTTGGAATCAAGGATGCCTTCGCCTCTATAACCGGGCAGGCGCTGCTGCAGGCTGTGCTAGTGATTGCGCTCGCCTCGCTGATAACCGTGGCGATTCAGAAAGTGCTTCCCCGGTTTGCGGAAAAGCTGGGTGGCAAAACGAGACTTTACCTGCTGGCGTCTGTGCCTCTGCTTCGGCTGTTAATCATTCTGGCCACGATTGTGATCGTGGTTCCGATTCTGGTCGAGCCATCGTTCGAAAATATGGTGGCCATTTTCGGCGCCCTGGCCCTGGCTCTGGGCTTTGCCTTCAAGGATTACGCGAACAGCTTGATTGCCGGCATTGTTACCCTCTACGAGATGCCATACCGCCCGGGTGACTGGATTGAAGTGGACGGGCAATACGGTGAAGTGCGGGCCATAGGCACGCGCGCGGCGGAGATTGTCACTCCGGATGACACGGTTGTGATTATCCCCCATAACAAATTGTGGAACTCCTTGATTGCCAACGGTAACGATGGCACCGACAACCTGATGTGCGTGGCAGACTTTCATCTTGAGGCGAACCATGATGTCAGCCGGGTACGTGAGTTGCTCAGGGATGTAGCTTTTACCAGCCCGCGAACAAAAACCTGGCAACCTGTGCTGGTGATTGTTTTCAACAAGCCCTGGGGTATGCACTATCGGTTAAAGGCCTACCCGTTTGATCCCAAAGAGCAGTTTCAGTTTATTTCCGAGCTTACGGCACGTGGTTCTGCCGAGCTGGCTCGCCAGGGCGTCAAATTTGTTTCGGTGCCGGTTTCGGTTAACTGATCTGTAGAATCTCTGGCGCTGTGACACAAAAAAGCCCCGCACTTGGCAGGGCTAAACTGACGAGCAGCTCGTCCGGTTTCGACTGGCGTTTACATCAGCGCTTCAATACGGTTGCGTACTTTCGGTTCGCTGCTGTAGGCCGTCGCGATGGCGTTATAGGTCGGTATGTCCATGCCTGAATCTTCGATGACCGATACCATCTCGTCGTTGGCTTCCATCTGTAGTTCCTGAGCTTTCTCCTGGGAGTCCGCTGATTCAATTTTCTCGATGTATTCTTCGCGAACTTCGGTAATGCCTTCCTGTGCTGCGATGAACTGTTTCAGTTCAGCATCGTTATAGTCGGTCTTCTGAGTGCCCGCTGCTGCGGGGTTTGAGTAGCCGGTGGACTCAGTGGCTGCCGGGCTTTGCCGGGATTGGTCCGCCATAGCGGGGGCAGCGGCGAGCAGGGCAACGGATGCGGTAATGGATACGAGTAATTTGTTCATATTCATAATCGACTTCTCCTGTTTCATTTACGATCATCCAAGACCTTTCAAGCACCGTGCCAGCTCCGAGGTATTAAATAAAACTGATTAAAAACATAATGTTATATAATTTTTGCGGTTAATCTATCGTAATGAGGGTTGTAGCGAAATGCCACATGTGGCGAAAATGTGTGGCAATTATGTCTCTGGAGCCAGAATGAAACCTTCCCTCAGAAACGCCGGCCAGGTTTTTGGATCGATTCAGTTAACGCTGGTGTTGAGCATTGTTGTTCCTTTGCTTGTCATCAGCGGGCTTGCCATTTATCTGGGATTCGGCGCTGTTGAGAGAGCCCTGAATGATCGCTTGCAGGAAGACCTGGAGCTGGTCGCCCGCGCGGCTAGCGGTCCGCTGTCCAGGGCAATGCAGGAAAGAGACGAACTGGTAATGGGCGATTCCCTGAAATCGATTTTCCGGATTGGTCGTGTGTCGGGGGCATCGGTCTTCGATAAAGACGGCGCTCGAATCGCCAGCCTCGGCCTGGCTGATACGGATGTGGGTAACAGTGCCAGCGCCGAACAGGTCATCAATAGCGGCGAGCTGGGAGGCGCTTTTCGCTGGGTGGATGGGCAATCTGTGTTCTCGCACTTTACGCCACTGGTGGCCGATGACGGCCGAATACAGGGGTTGCTGCAGATAACACGCAGACGCAGTGACTTCCATGAGCTGCTGGCTTCAAGCCGTCTTTGGGCAGTGTCTATCTGGTCTGCTCTGGCGATAACGATCATTCTTGTGGTGGTGCTAGGACACTACGGTGCTGTCGGTCGGCACGTGAGCCGGCTGTTGGGCACGATGAAGGGTTTGGCTCCCGGCCACTGGCGTCTTGATGCGGAGCCGTCAGGCCCCCGAGAGCTGCGGCAGATATACGGTGGTGTGCGGGACATGGGCGAGCGCATGGCTCTGGCGGAAGAGGAAATACAACAGCGCGTGATCAAAGAACGCGAGCTGGCTGAACGTCTGGAATACCAGGAGAAAATTGCCATGATCGGTCGTGTGGCCGGGGGTGTCGCGCACGAACTTGGCGCGCCTTTGAACGTGATTCAAGGGCGCGCGCACATTCTTGCGAGACACGAACTCACGGATGATCAGCGCCGGCATCTGGATGATATCAGCTATCAGGTGGGGCGCATGACCACGATAATTCAACAGCTTCTGGACTGCTTTCGCCATGTACCGGATTCGAGGCGGCCAATCAGCCTCGATGCTGTTCTCAGGGATGTGCTGCACCGTGCTTCTGAGGATGAAAAATGTCTCGGCAAGCGCTTGTTGAGCGAAGGCCTTGAGGTGAATGCACAGGTCAGGGCGGAACCCGTGAGACTGGAATTGGCGTGCCTGAATGTAGTGCGCAACGCCTGCCAGGCCGCGCGTTCTGAAGTAATTTTGTCGTTGCATCGAGCCGGTAAGGAGTGGGAGGTTCGGGCAGACGACGATGGCCCGGGTATAGCGGTGGAAAAACGGGAAGCTGTGTTTGAGCCGTTTTACAGCACCCGGCCAGCCGGAGAAGGCACGGGGCTTGGGCTGGCGGTCGTCAGCAGCGTACTGAAAGAGCACGGTGGCCGGATAGAAATCGAAAGCAATGAAGCAGGCGGATGTCGGATGAGCCTGTTCTGGCCAGTGGAGGCACATGAATGAGTGAGCACCAGGCAACGATCCTGCTTTTGGAAGACGATGCCAGCCTGAGCCTGTTGTTAAGCGAAGAACTTGAGCTGGATGGCTATCGCGTAACTCGCGCAGGAACCGTAAACGAGGCCTGCCGACTGCTTGCTGAAGAAACACCGGATCTGGTTGTTTCTGACCTTCGCCTGCCGGATGGAGATGGGCTGGAGCTCCTCAAGGCAGCTCAATCTGACGGGCATAGTCTGCCGTTTATAATTATTACCGCGTTCGGAACTGTGGATCAGGCGGTTGATGCGCTTAAGGCCGGGGCGGATGATTTTCTGACCAAGCCCTTATCCACTGACCACCTACGCCTGAAAATACGTCGGTTGCTGACACAGGCTGACCTCACCCGGCAATTGCAGCAGTTTCTTGCGCACAAAGGTGAAGATGAGTCTCTCGGGCTGATTGGTGAACATGAGAGCATGGTTCGGCTGCGGTCTGAAATCCGGCAGATTGCTCGCAGCGAAGCTGCAGTGCTGATCTGCGGCGAAAGCGGCACTGGTAAGGAGTTGGTCGCCAGAGCTATCCACCAGACCAGCGGGCGCAGCTCAGGATCTTTTGTGGCGGTTAATTGTGCCGGCATTCCCGGCGAGCTCATGGAAAGTGAGTTTTTCGGTCACGAGGCAGGCGCTTTCACTGGCGCCCGCCAGGCGCGCAAAGGTCTGTTCGCGGAAGCCCACGGCGGCACGTTGTTGCTTGATGAAATTGGAGAAATGCCCCTGGCCTTGCAGGCTAAGCTGCTTCGGGTTCTGCAGGAAGGCATGGTCAAACCAGTGGGCGCGGATCAGGAAGAGCCGGTGGATGTGCGAATTCTCGCCGCCACCCATGTGGATCTGCTCAAGGCCGTACGCGAGGGAAGTTTTCGGGAAGATCTCTATTATCGGCTGGAAACCCTTAGCCTGCGCATTCCGGCGCTAAGGGAGCGGGGTGATGACGTCGATTTGCTCGCGATGCATTTTTTACGGGAAGCTGCGCGGCGGCATCAGCGCGGATTTCTCAAGCTCAGTGAGGTAAGCTCCCGCACTTTGATGGATTATCCGTTTCCGGGCAATGTCCGCGAGCTGGGTAGTGCAATCGAGAGGGCGGTTACTTTCTGTGAGGGCGATACTATTCAGCCTGATCACCTGCCTGAGCGTATCAGGAAACGTCAGGGCGCATCGGTGAGTCCTGAAGCTGCACGATCCAGTGGAAACATCTCCGAATGGCCGACATTGGAGCACCTTCAGCAAGACTATGTGCGCGAGGTGATGCAGGCGGTTAGCGGCAATAAACGCCGGGCGGCGCAGATTCTGGGTATTAACCGACGTACCTTGTATCGGTGGCTGGCGGCGGGTCCATCAGCGGGCGCAAACAATGATGAAGCCAGTCCTGAAAGCATCGCTACACGAGAGCTGAAAGGGGAGCCGTAGTGACAAATCAGAAAACAGCCATGTTGTATGGGCTGGGCACGGTTCTGCTCTGGTCTACGGTGGCCACCGCGTTCAAGTTGGCGCTAGCGGATCTGGCACCAGTGCAAATGCTGCTGGTTGCCTGCGCCTCGTCTGTGTTGGTTATGGGCTGCATTCTGTTGTTGCAGAAGCG
>NZ_JBLXHQ010000015.1:0-113017 GCF_048259445.1 Marinobacter sp.
GCATAACGATCCCAAGGGAATCGCACTTTTACCCGGCCAAACTCGTCACAATGGATTTCTTCACCTTCGGGGCCGGTCACTATGGCCATTTGTAGGCCGTCCATCAACGGTCGATGGGCGGGTTTTGGCCGCCAGGTTTTGTCGGCGGGTATGGCGCTGAAGGTATTGTGGTAGGAGGTGGGTTCTGAACCGCCCTCTTCTTCCATGGCCTGGGGTTGTTTGCCTGTATGGGTGACGGCCGTGAGCAGCCAGTCGCGGTTCAGGTTTGGGTTGTCGTGTTCGGTCAATTCGGTTTTGGCGCCACAGGTAAAGTCCGGGCGATTGCTTTCGCCGTTGGCGGTGCTGGCGTCGTTTCGCAGGGCATCCAGTCGGGCTTCGGTAAACGGCTGGCCGCTGGCGTCGGCCTTGAATCGGCCAGGGTAGTCAAAGTGTTGATAATCCTGGCGCTGGTTTTCACTGGCTGCGCTGTGTTCGTGCGTCAGAGCATAAGCGGGGTTCTTGAAGGTGTAATCCTTCATGGCCACGGAGGCGGCACGCACCCGTTCTTCGTAGCGGAAGCGGAATACCGCGGGCTGTTGGGTGCTTCCACCGGCTTTGCCATTGTATTCGGCGGTTTCCAGCCTGGGGGCGTCGCTGTGATGGTCGGCAATTATCAGGCCGGGCTGCTCGTTTCCTTCTTTATCATAACCGGCACTGCCGTGCTGGTAACGATAATGCCAGCCTTCTTCGCCCGCGAGGCGCTCAAGAAACGCCAGATCGCTTTCCCGGTGCTGTACGCAGTATTCCCGTTCCTGAGGGGCGCGCTTGAGGTCAAACACCGTATCCACAATGCCCCGCTCCTCCAGCAGGGTACGCACAATGGCATCCGTTGTTTGCATCTGGAACATGCGACTGTTGTGCATCAGGTCCAGGCGCCATAAAGGCGGCTGAATGATCAATTCATAGAGGGTGCGGCGGTGGCCCGAATCCCCCCGGGCAAACTCATTCACCACGCCGGTGAAACGGCGCAGGGGCACGCCATCCTGCCAGACCACCAGATCCACCGATTGTTCCAGAACATCGGGCGCATCAATATCCGGATCGCGACTGGCCAGCTCAAGGCGGCCGTGAAACAGTTCCGATAGCCGTTCGGTCAGCGTAAAGCCGACAACGGAAAATAGATCAGAGGGGTGTTCGCCAACACGGGCGGTAAACTGCAGTCCGTTTGCCTGAGGCATATCTTCAATCCTTGAAGGTATGGTTCTTTTAGTATTCGCGCGCAGATTCTGTCGCAAAAACGGAGCTTAATCAAACTCCCGCTGCGTCAGAAATGCATCAGTTTTCATCATGCAGATAAAACAGCTTGTTCTTACCAACCCACACTGAAACAATTGGCGCCATAATTATCTTCTATATGGCTCATCATGAAACTATTAGTTCGCAACCTCGCACGCACTACAACAGAACAGGAAATCCTGGAGTTGTTTTCTGCTCACGGCACTGTCACCGAGTGCACACTGGTTCTGGATAAAGAAACGGGGCTATCAAAGGGGTTTGGCTTCGTGGAAATGCCAGATCCAAAGGAGGCCAAGATGGCCAAAGCGCGCTTGAACGACGCCCGTATCAGCAAAAACAAAATTCGAGTGAAGTTCGCACAGGACAAAGAACAGTAATCGGCTACGAATAGCCGGTGCTTTACATTACCGGTGCATCAGAGCCGCGTTCGACTTTACATTCGTAACCGCCCATCTCGAACTCCCGGCATATCAACGGTCGTTTCTCATAAATTGAACATGACATGGTGTTGCGGTCCAGGGCTGCACACCAGCCGTCGTCCAGACGCGCCATGGTTCTACCACCCCAAAGATCCGTCTCGATAAACCTTTCCGGCACGCCTGTCTCTGTGATCAGCATCACTTCCAGGCGACAGCAACACGCCTGGCAACTTGTGCAACTAATATCGGGGTCCGGAACGGTTATCGAGTCTATCATCATTCGCTAATGTCCCGTCTGGCTGTTCCCATACCCGGCTCTCGCTGCACGCGCCGCGTGCAGTTTCTTATAACTTTCAATCAGGCGTAGATGCTTGTCCAGACCTTCAAGCTGCATATTGGTCGGGGTAAGACCATAGAAGCGCACACTGCCGTTCACTGAACCCACCACGGCCTCCATAGTCTGTTCACCAAACATGCGCCCGAGATTAACCAGGTAGTCGCTCAGCTCAAGTTCATCATCCAGAGTAATTTCCAGAACCGCACTCACAGCGCGGTAGAACAACCCGCGTTCAACAGTATTGTCATTGAACTGGATAAAGGTCTCTACCTGTTCAAGGGCTTCTTCATGCTGTTGCAGAGCGAGATTGATCAGCAGCTTCAACTCAAGGATGGTGAGCTGCCCCCAAACCGTGTTTTCATCGAATTCAATACCGATCAGAGTAATAATATCCGTGTAATCGTCGATCTGGCTTTCTTCCAGGCGCTCGACCAGTGCGGCCAACTGCTCATCACTCAGGGTATGGAGGTTAAGAATATCTTCGCGGTAGTCCAAGGCCCGGTTGGTGTTATCCCAGATCAGATCATCTATCTCGTATATCTCGGAATAGCCTGGCACCAGCATGCGGCACACCGGAGCACCGAGATCGTCATAAACAGCTGTGTACACTTCTTTACCAATGTCTTTGAGAATGCCGAACAGCGAAGCCGCCTCTTCTTCGTTGGTACCCGAGAAATCCCACTCATTGAACTCGTAATCGGCTTGCGCACTGAAGAAGCGCCAGGACACTATGCCGGAGGAATCAATAAAGTGTTCCACATAGTTGTTCGGCTCGGTGACTGCAAGACTGTTGAAAGTCGGGGGCAGGAAATCGTTCAGGCCTTCAAAGCTGCGGCCTTGCATCAATTCGGTCAGGCTGCGCTCCAGTGCCACTTCAAACGTCGGATGCGCTCCGAAGGAGGCGAAAACACCGCAGGTTTTCGGGTTCATCAGAGTGACACAGGCCACCGGGAACTGTCCGCCCAGTGAAGCATCCTTGACCAGCACCGGATAGCCCTGAGCTTCCAGCGCCCGAACGCCTTCCAGGATGTTCGGGTATTGTTCCAGTACGTGCAAAGGCACGTCGGGGAGTGCAATCTCTTCCTGAATAATCTGCTTTTTTACCGCCCGCTCGAAGATTTCTGACAGGCACTGTACTTGCGCTTCATACAGGGTATTACCCGCACTCATGCCATTGCTCAAATACAGGTTTTCAATCAGATTCGTAGGGAAATAAACCACCTCTCCGTCGGAGCGACGCACAAATGGAAGGGAACAAATGCCGCGCTCCACTTTGCCCGAGTTGGTATCGATCAGGTTGGAGCCGCAGAGTTCATCATCGGGGTTGTAGATGGCCAGGCAGTAGTCATCCAATATGCCCTGCGGCAGTTCGTCATCAGGACCCGGTTTGAACCAGCGTTCTCTTGGGTAGTGCACAAACTCGCTGTTGGCAATTTCCTCACCAAAAAACTGATCATTGTAGAAAAAATTACAGTTAAGGCGCTCAATGAACTCACCGAGCGCTGAACACAGAGCGCTTTCTTTTGTGGAACCTTTGCCATTGGTGAAACACATCGGCGAAGCCGCATCGCGCATGTGCAGTGACCACACATGAGGCACTATGTTGCGCCAGGAGGCGATTTCAATCTTCATGCCCAGATCCGCCAGAATGGCGGTCATGTTGGCGATGGTTTGCTCCAGTGGCAGATCTTTACCGGCAATATAGGTATTGGCGTCGCCCTCCGGTTTCGCAATCAGCAGGGCTTGTGCGTCGGCATCCAGGCTATCCACCAGTTCAATCTGGAAATCCGGGCCAGTTTGCACAACTTTTTTGACCGTACAGCGATCGATTGATCGCACAATGCCCTGGCGATGTTTCTCGGACAAATCTTCGGGCAGCTCGACCTGAATCTTGAAAATCTGTTTGTAACGATTCTCAGGATCAACAATATTGTTCTGGGACAGGCGGATGTTATCAGTTGGAATATCCCTCGCCAGGCAGTACACCTTTACAAAATAAGCAGCGCACAGAGCTGACGAAGCCAGAAAATAGTCAAATGGACCGGGTGCCGAGCCGTCACCTTTATAGCGAACGGGCTGGTCGGCAATCACCGAGAAGTCATCAAACTTGGCTTCGACTCGGAGGTTGTCGAGGTAATTGACGTTGATTTCCATTGCGAAGGTATCCGGTTTGTAGATTTCGGCGCGCTTTTACCGTGCAGTGCGGGCCATGCAGGGCGGCCATTATAGACTTAACCCTGCGCCACTCATACCTCGTACCAATCACTAGCCCGGAAACACACTCACTCCGCCGGATGACTGACTACAGGCCGAAAGATCCGCCATACCCGTTGCAATTTTTCTTTGGGCAGGATCACCAGCAGGTTGCCGGCAAGCACCAGCGAAACGCCGGCAACCGCCTCAACGGTCCAGTGGTAATCTTCAAACACAGTTGAAAGTGCAAGCGCCACGATCGGGAAAAGCACCATGCAATACGCTGCCCGTTCCGGCCCTATACGCCCAAGCAGAGTGAGGAAACTGCCGAAACCCAGCACCGATCCAACCAGAGCCAGGTAAGCCAGGGAGCCCGTGTAGGTCCATGTGGTTTCAAAAACAAACGCTTCGCCCCTGCCCCAGGCAATGAGCGCCAGTGTCAGGGCACCATAAGCCATACCATAGGCATTGCTCTGCATGATTGGCAATTTTGAGGACTGGTTACGGGCGGAGATCATGTTCCCGAAAGAAGTGATAAACGTTCCCACCAGGCTCACGATAATCGCGCGCAAGGTGGTGCCATCGGCGTCCAGTGCGCGAACTTCAGGCAGAAACACCAGGCAAATACCTACAAGCCCGAGAGCGGCTCCCCCAATAACCGCGCGCGGCACGCGATTTCCGAAAAACAGGGCACCGTTGATGATGTTCATTACAATAATTGTGGAGAACACGACGGCAATCAATCCACTGGTGATGTCGGCAGAAGCCTGATAAACCAGCATATAGTTGAACCCGAATAACATCAGGCCCTGGCCCGCCATCCAGAGATGCTGACGAAAGCCGAACCTCATACGCCGCCGGGTAAGACTGCACCAGAGCATCAGCACCAGCGCAGATAACCCGAACCGGTAGGCAATGGAAACATCGCCGGGGACCTCACCCAACTGCAGAGGTATCGCGATAAACGTCGATCCCCAGATCAGAACTGTGGATAAGTAGAGTACAAAGGTATTCGTCAACATAGGTAAAACAGCCTGCAACCGTTATCAGAAACCGGCTACGTTCAACTCGCTGCCGATCCAACATTCAGGAAATTCATTCTCCTACTTATAGTTATCTTGCTCAACAATTTTATGCTGGCACAAGAAGATGTGAAAGGCAGGAAAAGATGAGCTTTGGGAAGGCTTGAAGAGGAGGTTCGGGGCACGAAAGACCGTGCCCCGGCAGGCTTTTACTCCGGCTTGTAAAGACGCTGGATACTGGAGAAATCCAGCGCTCCGTTGCCCTGCCCCGCATGGAGCTCAAACAGGTTGCGAGCGAGAGAGCCCATAGGAATTGCCGCGTGATTCGTCACGGCATTATCGAACGCCAGGCCAAGATCCTTGTTCATCAGATCAACAAGAAAACCACCTTCGTATCCCCGTGATGCTGGCGCCGCTTCCATGACTCCGGGCCAGGGGTTGTAGACATTCAACGCCCAGTTACCACCAGAGCTCTGCTTCATGACTTCAGAAAGAACTGCCGGATCCAGCCCGTTTTTCACACCCAGAGCCAGGGCTTCGCTTGTGCCTGCCATCAGGATGGCCAACAGCATGTTGTTGCAGATCTTGGCAACCTGGCCCGCGCCGTGATCGCCGGCATGGAAAATGTTCTTGCCCATGTCTTCGAGTATTGGCTTCGCTTTATTGAAGGTGCCTTCATCGCCACCGCAGATAAAGCTCAGAGTGCCCGCTTTGGCACCACCCACACCGCCGGAGACCGGTGCATCAAGGAACGGAATGTGTTTGGCCTCAGCCTGTTCTGCCACGCCACGAGCGGTTTCCGGCGCGATAGTAGAGGAATCAATAACCAGGGTGCCTTCGGGCAGCGCAGCCAGCAAACCGTCTTCACCCAGGTAAACAGCTTCAACGTGCTTGCCTGCAGGCAGCATGGTAATCACGCATTCTGCGCCCTTGGCGGCTTCATGAGCCGTAGCTGCAGTTTTTGCGCCTTCGGAAACCAGCGCAGCAACCGCATCTTTCGACAGGTCAAAAACGGTTACATCGTGCCCGGCTTTTACGAGGTTGCTGGCCATAGGGCCGCCCATGTTGCCAAGGCCAATAAAGGTAATCGTTGCCATAATCATCCCCTTGTTCTTGTATTCGGTTGAGTAGGCCGCTGCTCTTATCAAGCCAGACGGCCTGTTTGGCTAGTTTTCGAAAAAGCTGTCGATCCAATCGCTGTCCATCTCCGCCAGCGATGCGTACCGCCAGCGCGGCTGTTTGTCCTTGTCGATAAGAAGCGCACGAACACCCTCGGCGAACTCCCCTTTGCTCAGGCAGTTGACCGACAATGTCAGCTCTTTGGCCAGTACTTCACTGAGGCTATCCTGGCGACAATTACGCAGGTGCTGCCAGCACAGTGCCAATGAGGTGGGTGAAGCTGCTTCCAGCGGTCGCGTTGCCTTTGCAAGCCAACCTTCCCCACTCGAAAGCTCCTTCATCTGTGCAACCATATCGGTGAGACTGTCCGCATCGGTAACACGATTGATCTCATCGAAATGGGTTCGCACCTGAGACTCCGGTAACTCATCCGCGCTTTGATTTTCATGCTGCCTGAGCACGCTGCCGACCACGGCAAACGCGTCTTTGTCCTGCCAGTTCTGAGCAGTCAAATCAGCAACCACAGCAGTTTTAAGCTCGTGTTTGATAAAGCGATCGGCAAGACCCACGAACAGTGCGTCGGCTGCATTCATGCGGGCGCCGGTCAGCCCCAGAAACAGTCCTGTGCGCCCGGGGGCGCGATTCAGGAACCAGCCGGCGGCTACGTCCGGGTAGAGCCCGATACTGCTCTCCGGCATAGCCAGCATGGATGCTTCGGTAACCACCCGGTGCGACGCGCCGGCCATGATGCCGATGCCGCCACCCATAACGATCCCGTGACCCCAGCAAACAAGCGGTTTGGGAAACGAGTGAATAAGATAATCCATCTCGTATTCTTCTGTGAAAAAGGCCTCGCCTTCACTCGTACCGCCCACGTTCTGCGGCTCGGTCATGCTGCGGTATAGGGCCACAATATCGCCGCCGGCACAAAATGCCCTGTCGCCTTCGGCCTCGATCCAGACCGCACGAACCCGGTCGTCATCGGCCCAGCTTTTTAGCTGCGGCGTCAACATCCGAATCATCTCGAGGGAGAGTGAGTTAAGCGCTTTAGGCGTATTCAGCCGGGCGACGGCAATCAGTTCACCGTTAGCGGTTTGCCACTCTTCAAAAACAATCGGCTGGTTGCTCATAAAAAATCCTTGACCCGGTAGGTTGCGGGTTTCAGCGGTTTTTCCATTCCGGTTTGCGTTTCTCCAGGAAAGCATTAACGCCTTCTTTCTGGTCTTCGGTTGAGAACAGCTCAACAAACAGCTCACGCTCCATGCGCCAACTATCGGAGTGGCTGCGGCCATCACGGGAACTCATTACCAGAGTCTTGCAGCGGGCAACCGAAGACGGGCTCTGTTTGCACGCCATTTCAGCCAACTCAAGCGCCTTCTCCAGGCTCTTTCCACTTGCAACTACTTCCTCAACCAGACCAATCTGCAGCGCCTTTTCGGCCTTGACCCGCTCGCCACACAGAATCATGCGCTTCGCCCAGCCCTCACCTACCATCCACGGCAAGTTCTGGGTACCGCCAGCACAAGGTAACAAGCCTACTGTCGCTTCCGGCAGTGCCATCTGGGCATGTTCTTCAGCAATGCGGATATCACAAGCCAGCGCGCACTCAAGGCCGCCGCCCATGGCGTAGCCGTTCACTGCGGCGATGGACACGCCGCGGAATGCCGTCAACGCGGCAAAAGCTTCACCAAAGAGTTGCGCCATTTCATTGGCACGGGCCTTGTCGCCATCTGCGAAAGTTTTAAGGTCGGCGCCGGCGGAGAAAAACTTCTCGCCCTGCCCGGTAAGAACCAGCGCAAAAATATTCCGGTCTCCGTTAAGCTCACGAACGATTTTTGTCAGTGCAGGCAGGGAATCCGCGGTCCAGGTATTGGCCGGCGGGTTATTGATGGTCAGTATCGCTATGTGTCCGCGTTTTTCGAGCTGAATCAGGTCGCTCATCATCCGTCTCCTGTTTTTTGCGAGTTATTGAATGGCTTCGGCCACACCGTCATCCAGCAGGCGACGGGCAATAATCAAACGCATAATCTCGTTGGTACCTTCCAGAATCTGGTGCACACGCAGGTCGCGCAAAAAGCGCTCCAGCGGGTATTCCCGGATATAGCCGTAGCCACCGTGCAACTGCAGTGCATCGTTTACCACATTAAAGCAGACGTCGGTTGCGAAGCGTTTGGCCATGGCGCAGTGCAGCGTGGCTTCGGTATCGCCGCTGTCCAGCTTGAACGCACCCAGGCGAACCATCTGTCGGGCAGCAACCAGATTGGTCGCCATATCTGCCAGCTTGAACTGCAACGCCTGGAAGGCGGCCAGAGGTTTGCCGAACTGTTCGCGTTCGTGCATATAGTTACGGGCTCTCAGCAACGCAGCTTGTGCGCCGCCCAGTGAGCAGGTAGCAATATTGAGGCGCCCGCCATCAAGGCCTTTCATGGCAATGGCGAATCCGTCACCCTCCTCACCTACCCGGTTGGTTGCCGGAATACGAACGTTCTCAAGGTTGATGGTGCGGGTAGGCTGGCTGTGCCACCCCATTTTCTCTTCGTTCTTGCCGTATGAAATGCCTTCGGCATCCGCAGGAATTACAAACGTGGAAATACCCCTGGATCCAGAGTCCACCGCACCGGTCCGGGCCATTAACACGAGAATGTCGGTGTCACCGGCACCAGAGATAAATACCTTGTTGCCGTTGATCACATAATTGTCGCCATCACGAACCGCCTTGGTTCGCAGACTCGCCGCATCGGAGCCGGCACCGGGTTCTGTCAGGCAATAAGATGCAAGCCACTCACCGCTGGCCAGCTTTGGAACAACTTCCTGTTTGAGGTCATCAGACGCAAAGCTTGCGACCATCCAGGTTGCCATGTTGTGAATGGTTATAAACGCAGCTGTTGAAGGGCATGCAGCGGCAAGTTCTTCAACAATGACAGACGTGTCCAGCCTAGAAAGGCCCATACCACCGAGCGCTTCCGGGGTGTAAATCCCCATAAACCCCATTTCACCGGCTTCTTTCAGAACGTCTACCGGAAATATATGCTCGTCGTCCCACTTGGCCGCATGGGGTGCCATGGATTTTTCAGCAAAGGAACGAGCTGCTTCACGAAAGGCCAGCTGGTCTTCAGTCAGATTAAAGTCCATCGTCAGGCTCCAGGTTCAAGAGTCTTGAATCACGCAGGATGAAAAAGGGGCCGGAAACAGGTTCCGGCCCAAGTCATCCCACCTTCAACGCAATTAACGCAACTGGATAGAGAAATTCGCTTCCGCTGTCGCCTCACTGGAAAACCAGCGTGACGTAACGGTTTTGGTTTCGGTGTAGAAACGCACAGCCTGCTTGCCGTAAGCGTGCTGATCACCATAGAAGGATCCCTTCCAGCCAGTGAACGAGAAGAACGGCAGGGGCACAGGGATGGGAATGTTAACGCCGACCTGACCTACATCAATCTCATGCTGGAACTTGCGGGCAGCGCCGCCGGAGCCGGTGAAGATGGATACACCGTTGCCATAAGGGCTGCTGTTAATCAGCTTGATGGCATCCGCCAGGCTTTCCTCTTCCATACAAGTCAGCACGGGGCCAAAGATTTCTTCGTTGTAGACATCCATCTCGGTGGTCACACCAGAGAACAATGTAGGCCCGACCCAGTTTCCATCAGGCAGACCATCAACCGTGCAACCGCGGCCATCCAGGAGCAATTTGGCGCCCTGAGCTTCGCCTGTGGCAATGAGAGATTCGATACGATCCTTGGCCTTGGGCGAAATCACAGGGCCATAGCTGGCACCGGAATCGTTCCACGCACCCGGGCGGACTTTCGCCATTGCATCTTTCAACTCCGGAATCCAGGCCTGAGCTTCACCTACAAATACGGCTACCGAAATGGCCATGCAGCGCTGGCCAGCCGCACCTACGGAAGCGCCTACCAGGGCATTAATAACCTGCTGCTTGTCCGCATCCGGCATGATAACCATATGGTTCTTGGCACCGGCAAAGCTTTGAACCCGCTTCATGTTGCGGGTACCGGTTTCGTAGATATAGCGGCCAACCGGAACAGAACCTACGAAGGAAACCGCCTTGATGGCAGGATCGGTAAGCAGAACATCAACCTGCTGCTTGCCACCATGAACGACCTGCAGCACACCTTTGGGTGCACCCGCCTCTTCAAACAGCTCCGCCAGACGTGTCGGGGTAAGCGGATCCTGCTCGGAGGGCTTGAGAATGAATGTGTTACCACAGGCAATAGCCATCGGAAACATCCACAACGGAATCATCGCCGGGAAGTTGAACGGTGTAATACCTGCACACACACCCAGCGGTTGAATCCAGGAGTGGGTATCCACTTCACGGGCAACGTTCTCAACGGTCTCACCCATCATCATGGACGCTACGTTGGCTGCATGCTCAACTACCTCAATACCACGCCAAACGTCACCTTTTGCATCATCAAATGTTTTACCGGTTTCCTGTGACAGGATCTCAGCAATTTCATCATGGTGCTGTTTCAACAGCGCCTGATAACGCAGCATTACGCGGGCACGTTCGGAAACCGGGACTTCTTTCCAGGTTTTGAATACTTCACCGGCAGTATCAATAGCTTTGCGCATTTCAGCGTCTGTGGTGCACGGTGCCCGGGCGATCACCTCATTGGTGGCCGGGTTGGTAACGTCAATCCATTCGTTGGTCTGGCTCTGAACAAATTCACCTGCCAGATACAGTGGAACGTTTTTCATCTCGAGATCCCCGTTTGTTGTTGTGCGAGCGGTGGGCCAAAGCTTCTTGGCTTTGGCAATGTATGGATAAGACCATAGCACGCCCTCCGGCACTTGAAGATTGACTAAATTTCGCACTTGATGGACTATCTTTCGATCGCCAAATAAAAAACGACTGCGAAAAATATGACACAGACCTCCATGTGGCCGGTACCCAGAGACAGCATACGTTACGTGGTACCAGCCCCCATCATCAGGCTTTTGTCTGAACATCCTCTTACCCGTGACCTGTATCCGCTGGCTTTCGGTCATTACCGGCGAGCCGCGGGTCATCACATGCATCGCGAACACCATCGCGACAGTCTTTTGATCTACTGCACCGAAGGGAAAGCCTTTCTGAACGTAAAAGGTGAACCCTACACCATCGAAGCGGGGGATCTTTTGTTATTACCAGCCGGCGCCAACCACCGATACACCGCCGACCCCGAGAATCCCTGGACGATTCACTGGGTGCATTACACCGGGCCACTGGCAGGTGAGTTTCACAAGTACATGGGATTTAACGACTCGACCCCAATCCGCCATCTGGGGCGGCAACCCAGACTATTAGTTGACTTCAACGGCCTGCTCTCGGTTCGCCAGACAGGTTTCCGCGCCCGCGGCCTGATTCATGCGGCAAACCGGCTTCGGCAGCTGCTGGCAGCCGTTCCGATCAGCGTTGATCAAACCAGCCATGAACGGCAGGCCGAACTTGAAACCATCAATAACTATATGCGCGAACACCTTGATGAGCGGATTACGCTGGAACAGCTTGCTGATCTTGCCGGGCTTACACCAACCCATTTTGCTACACGCTACAAAGAGCAGACAGGGACCTCGCCCATTCAGCATTTCCTGCACCTGAAAGTAGAACGAGCCTGCCAGATGCTGGATGCCACAAGCCTGAGCTTTACAGAAATAAGCCATCGCCTTGGCTACGACGACGCTTATTATTTCTCCCGCCTGTTCAAAAAAGTCATGGGCCAGTCACCCAGAGACTACCGGCATACTCCAAGGCACTGAACCCGCACAGAGGGCCAGTGATCAACCTTCAACGGTCTGCAACTTTTGTTGGAGATATTAAACCGCTAGTCTAGGTGTCATAAGCAACAACAAGAGCAGACCGATGGCCACACATACCTTTGAAATTGATGAAACGTTCGACATACCACGCAGCAAGGTTTTTGCGCTGTTTGCCGACCACCACAGCTTCGGAAAACTTCTCGGGGCGCCAGTAAAGCGGATAAAGGACAGCAACCAGGCCGACCCGAACGGTCTGGGTTCCGTACGCAGGCTTGGCATCGGCCCAATCGGACTCGAAGAAACGATAACCTGCTTTGAGCCGGACCTGCTGATCGAGTACACCGTCACAAGCTTTAGCCCGATCAGAAATCACCTCGGACGCATCCGCTTTGAAGATACACCTGAGGGGCACACTCGCGTGCGCTATCGCATTTCATTTGACGATGTTGTTCCGTTTACCGGCAAACTGGTCAGCGCCGCTCTGGAACAAGCCATTCGCCGTGGGATCAGGCAGGTACCCAAGTTCGCATAATCCGGGGTCGTAAAGGACACAAAACGTTACTTGATGGATATCAGATAATTGACCTGACGCAATGGTTGTTATCCATCAATTTTGTAATCTCCGCGCAACTTGCACTATCCGGCTACCCAAGCCGACACTCACCCTGCGGAGATCAAAATGGCAAACGAGCCAATTGTTCTGTTTGATAACGGGCACCATAAATGCCTGATGTTCGATTCCCTGGTTACCGGCGAGGGTGTCCAGTCCAACCAGTTTCTGGTTGTTGACGGTAAGCACGAAGCGCTGATCGATCCGGGCGGCGATCTTACCTACACGCCACTTGCCGTGGCCGCCTCCAAGTACATGAATATCCGGGATATGGAGTTTGTATTCGCGTCGCACCAGGATCCTGACATCATCGGCGCCATTGACCGGTGGATCGTGCATACCAGTGCAAAGATTGTAACCTCGAAGCTGTGGGCCAGATTTCTCCCGCACCTCGTGTCGAGCTATGTTACCAATCAGCTCAGCGGCAGCGTTTACGACCGCATCATCAGTATTCCGGATGCAGGCGCCAACGTAAGGTTTGGCGATTCCTATCTGCAGTGCCTGCCTGCTCACTTCATGCACTCGGTCGGCAACCTGCAGTTCTACGATCCGGTATCAAAAATCCTGTTCTCCGGGGATCTCGGCGCGTCCATAGGCGGTGAAGATGACCACATGCCGGTAAGCGATTTTGATCGACACATTCCCCACATGATCGGGTTCCACCGGCGCTACATTGCCTCCCAAAAAGTATGCCGACTGTGGGCGAACATGATCCGGGAAATGGATGTTTCGATGATCGTGCCGCAGCATGGGAAACGCTTCGAAGGCCCCGTAATGGTGGATCGATTCCTGAACTGGGTCAGTAATATTGAGTGCGGCATCGACCTGATGGCCCAGGACAATTACCGCGTGCCGGTCGACTACATCTGAGCGCTGAGGGGCAGTCCGTCAAATAGGCCTGTCCCAAATCGCTATTCTTGCGTAAAATCCGGCCTTTTCCCCAGCAAGTAAAAGGCAGCGCAAAATGGGCAGAGCCTACCAGAACCGCAAAGAATCCATGGCCAAGACAGCTCAGGCCAAGACCAAGGTCTACAGCAAATACGGTCGCGAAATCTACATGAGCGCCAAAGCCGGCGGCACAGACCCGGATGGCAATCTATCTCTGCGCGGTCTTATTGATCGCGCCAAAAAAGACCAGGTGCCTTCCCACGTTATCGAGAAAGCCATCGATAAGGCCCGGGGTGGTGCCGGCGAGGATTATTCACCCGCCCGTTACGAAGGCTATGGCCCGGGTAATTGCATGGTGATTGTGGATTGCCTCACCGACAACCCTAACCGCACCTTTGGCGATGTTCGCCTGGCCTTCACCAAAACCAAGAGCAAGATCGGCACACCCGGCACCGTCGCCCACATGTTTGATCACAGCGCGATATTCGTGTTCAAGGGTCAAGACGAGGAAGCTGTGCTTGAAGCACTGATGGAAGCCGACGTCGACGTTACGGACATAGAGAATGAAGATGGCCAGATCACGGTGTTTACCCCAAACACCGAATACGCCAAAGCCCGCGAGGCACTGACAAACGCTTTTGCCGACATTGATTTCGAAGTCGACGAAATCCAGTTCCTGCCGAAAACCACCACTCCGGTGGAGGGCGATGATATTCCCATGTTCGAGAAGTTTTGCGACATGCTGAACGAACTGGACGACGTGCAGAACATCTTCCATAACGCGGAATTACCAGACCAGTGAACCAGTCCAGCCCAAGAGTAGTGATTCTTAAAACAGGCACTACCTATCCGGGTATCAAGGACCAGTTCGGTGATTTCGACGAATGGTTCGTGCGTGGGCTATCGCCCGGGCTTGATATCACTGTACTCAACACGGAAGCGGGAGAGTTGCCCGGGGACCCCGCCGACTGGGACGGCATTGTTATAACAGGCTCCCCGGCGATGGTCAGTGACCGCGAACCCTGGAGCGAAAAGGCCGCAGAATGGCTGACGCAGGCCGTAGACAAGTCCGTTCCATTGCTTGGTGTATGTTACGGACACCAACTTCTGGCCCACGCCCTGGGCGGTGAGGTGGACTATCACCCAGATGGTCGGGAGAGCGGCACACATCGCGTCGTACTTCTCGACAGCGCGCTGGATGACGAGCTGTTCCACGGCATGCCAGACAGCTTCAACGCACAGCTCACCCACAAACAATCCGTGCTGCGTCTTCCCCCGGACGCCATTCTGCTTGCCCGTAACGAATTCGAACCACACCAGGCGTTCAGGGTGGGCAAATGCGCCTGGGGCGTGCAATTCCATCCTGAATTTTCGGAAGCCATTATGAGAGCCTATCTGGGCGTACAGGCACCGGATCTGGAGCGTGAAGGGTTTGATTCACAAGCCATGATTGACTCGGTTACCAGTTCTCCTGACGCATCAGGGCTTCTGAAGCGTTTCTCCACTGTGGTGATTGAGAACCGAGCCAGCTAATACCGCATGGTAAAAACGGGAGCCTTATGTCTCTGAAGGTATTGTTTGCACTCGTTGTTCTGACGCTCATTGGCATAGGCTTTTATCATAGCTACAAGCCCTTGCCTCAAGGCATCAGCTACAACGGTAACGAACACCCCCTGCGCGATGCGGTAATGCTGGTGGACGGGACCTACCATCACAGCGATGGTTCAGAAACCCGCGACCATGAAATCTTCGACGAAATACTGCGCCTCATCAATCAGGCCAGATCTTTCATCCTTGTAGACATGTTCCTCTTCAACAGCAGCCGCCCTGAAACCGTTGAACACCGGCATCTTGCTGAACAACTTACCGAAGCACTGATCAACCGGAAAGCTGAGCAGCCGGAACTGGAGATTATTGTTATTTCTGACCCGCTGAACACTCTCTACGGAGGTTCTGTTTCGCCCTGGTTTCAGGCCCTGCGCGAGGCAGGTATTCCGGTAACGGAAACCAATCTGCGACCGCTTCGTGACAGCAACCCGGCCTGGTCAGCAATCTGGCGGCTCTGCTGCCAGTGGTTCGGAAATAATTCAGGCGGAGGCTGGCTGCCGAATGCTCTGGGAACAGAACCCGTCACCATCCGCAGTTACCTTGCGCTGCCCAACTTCAAGGCAAACCACCGGAAAATTCTGGTAACGGATGAAGGCAAAAGCCTGCGTGCCCTGGTAACTTCCGCCAACCCTCATGATGGCAGCAGCCGTCACAGCAACACAGCCCTAAGTTTTACCGGCCCGGCGGTAACTGACATTCTGAAAACAGAGCAAGCGGTTCTGGCCCTTTCAGGCCAGGCCAACCCGACTCTGGACAGCCTGATCAGCGCAGCAAATACCCGCCAGTTTGCAGAGCAGAACAATGCAGGCAGGATTGCTGTGAGAACGGAATCAGCCATTCTGGACTCAGCTCTTCAGATGATTTCCCGAGCCCAAAGTGGAAGCCAGCTGGATCTCGCGTTTTTCTATCTCTCACACCGGGAAATTGTTGCCGCCCTGCTCGATGCTCATGAACGCGACGTAAAGGTGCGCGTGCTTCTCGACGCCAACAACGAAGCCTTCGGCCACCAGAAAAGCGGCATACCGAACAGGCAGGTTGCACTTGAGCTTCACAATGCAGGCATCCCCATACGCTGGTGCAATACTTTTGGTGAACAGTGCCACAGCAAATTGCTCATCCTGCGCCCTCTGACCGGCCATATCGAGCTTCTGCTTGGCTCAGCAAACTTCACGCGTCGCAATCTCGATGACCTCAATCTGGAAACAAATGTGTGGGTTTCCGTATCGAGCGATTCTGCAGTCGCCTCGAAAGCCACCAGATTCTTTGAAGTGCAGTGGCAGTCCGGACCCGGTAGTGATCCGGTCATGAGCCTGCCCTATGATCACTGGGCTGATAATTCGAAACTCCGTTACTGGCGCTACCGCCTGATGGAAGCAACCGGGCTTTCGACCTTCTGATCGATATCATGGGGATGGGGGGCGTATCGCCCTCGATTTCATAACGGCTTATGGAAGATTGCTACGTCCTTTCGGGGCACCGACAGTTTCCAGCCCAGGCAATCGGCTATAAGTGCCAGAGTCTTCTCCCGATAGAACACAACATGCGTGGGATCCCGCCGGTAATGCCAGTTATCAAACCGGTCATCACAGGTCTGAAAACATGTCATTATGCCAAGACACCCTCCGGGCTTTAATAAACCATCAAGTTGGCTGAACACCTCTGCCGGCCTGTGCAGATGCTCGACCACTTCTGTGCAGGTAATAAAATCATACTGACAACCCAGTGCGGCCTGAGAAGGGTAGAAAAAAGGATCGTAAAGTGTCACCTTCATTCCTGCTTCGCGCAGCATATCTGCCAGCGCCGGCCCTGGCCCGCAGCCGAAATCCAGGCCCAGAGCGCCCGGCTTGATACGGTCAAGCAGGGGCACCGCAAGCTTCCCGAGAAAGGCACGATAACCTGGATCTCCAGGGTCATTATCATGAAGATCGTACACCGCCCGCTCTTCTCCCGGTGCAAGCCAGCTCGCCTGCGCCATGATTGTTGCTTCGCAGTGCGGGCAACGCAGGTATTCCCGCTTTTGCACTACACGAAAGCGGGCCAGCAGGCCCTGCCCGCAAACATTGCAGGCTGCGCCTTCACAAACGCTGATCGTTGACACAACAGACGGCCCCCGCAAGCACTCTCCCGTATTTTAATCCTCAGCTCTTTTATAGTGCTTCAGAGCGCTGGAAAACGCCTCCAGAAACTCTGTAGATGTTTCGGGGCTGAAGGCCAGATAAACCGGCCCGCTGCTGACGGGCTTTTCGGAAGCCTTGATCCGATCTGCAACACCCAGCCGTTCCGCCTGAATCCAGACAACATAACGGTTAGCCAGCATCGCATCGATCCGCCCGAGCAGCAGCATCTTCAATCCTGATTCAATAGAGGGCATATCAACTTGTTCAAAATGGGTCGCAGACTTGATTTCAGATGAATAGGTGTAGCCGGGAGAGACACCGACCCTCATACCTTTCAGAGAGTCCAGATTTTCGTACTGAAAAGCCCCTTCCTGCTTTGAATATACGGCTGTTTCACTCACCAGAAGAGCCTCCTCAGGAAAGCGGAACATTGTCTCTCGATCGGGCGTAAGGCCAATACCAACAATGCCGGCACGTTCATTCTGGAGAACCAGGCGCTGAGCCCGCTTCCAGGGCACAAAATCCAGCTTTATCACATACCCCATGCTCTCAAGAACGTCTCTAGAGATTTCCCAGAGCGCACCACCGGGGCCTTGCGGAGTGTCGTTAATCAGCCCTGGCCACTCCTCAGTCACCAAGTGAATCGTCTGTGCCGAGACAGGTAATGTAAACGCGAGGCACAGGGCGACACAGACTTTGAAGAAACTCAGTGACCGAATAAAACGAGGGGGACTCATGGTTCAGAACGACCTTAAAACGGAGATTTGCTGTGTAAAAGAATGACAGACTCAACACCAAAGCGCCAACCGACGAGCTGCGGGAGTATCAGCGGCCTGTTATGATGCCAGCACCCAGATACGCAACCGGATAATCGATGACCAGCAATTACTCTACTCGCCTTAACAAATACATCAGTGAAAGCGGCATGTGTTCCCGCCGGGAGGCAGATCGCTACATTGAACAGGGCAATGTCTATATTAATGGCAAGCGGGCCAGTGTCGGAGACCAGGTATTACCGTCGGACACAGTCAGAGTAAATGGCCAGGTTATCGAACCCCGCGCAGAAGAAGATCTGGTGTTTGTAGCACTGAACAAGCCAGTGGGCATTGTCAGCACCACCGACGACGCTGAAAAACACAATATTCAGCGCTTTGTTGGCCACAGCACGCGGATATTTCCGATCGGCCGCCTCGATAAGGACTCCCAGGGGCTGATTTTCATGACCAGCAATGGCGACCTGGTGAATAAAATCCTGCGCGCCGGCAATAATCATGAAAAAGAATATTTGGTGACCGTCGACAAACCCATCACAAAATCGTTTATTGAGGGTATGGCGGGAGGCGTCCCCATTCTCGGCACCATGACCAAAAAGTGCAAAGTGGTGCAAGAGAGTCGTTTTGTATTTCGCATAACACTGGTTCAAGGACTGAACCGCCAGATTCGCAGAATGAGCGAACATTTCGGGTTTGAAGTCACCCGGCTGGAGCGTGTTCGTATTATGAACGTCGATCTGAAAGGGCTGGCCGTGGGCCAATGGCGAGATCTTACGGAGAAAGAGCTGGCCGGCCTGTTTGAGGCGATTCGTGATTCATCGTCCGATGCCGCACCGGATAAGCCAGGAGCCGCTAAAAAAAAGCCCGCCGGAAAAACCGGGCGCTCACCCGATCAATCCCCCCGGCCACCGGGATCAGGACGCAAAAGCGGGCCTAAAGCGTCGGGAGCCAGGCCGAAACCACCAGGGAGGCGGCCTGAAACCGGCAAAAAACCCAAATCGTCAAAGCGTCCCAAAGCTGGAAAACCACGGCAGCGCAGCGTAAAGCGCTAATCAGGGCCGTAGGTACCGGGCTGCGCCCCTATTCGGCGGGCGTTGGCCGCACCAGAATTTCGTTTACATCCACATGGGGAGGCTGGGATACCGCGTAAATGACCGCACGGGCAATATCGTCTGGCATCAATGCATGTTCCGGTTGTTTATCGAAAAACGGCGTATCAACCATACCTGGCTCGATCAGGGTTACCCGCACTCCGGAGCCTCGCAGCTCCTCCCTTACGTTATATCCGATCGCTGAAACCGCCCACTTGGTTGCGCTGTACATTGAACCGGGAATCGTCACCCGGCCCGCGGCAGAGCCTGTCAGCAACAAGTGCCCCTTGCTTTCCCGAAGGGCTGGCAGGCAATGCTGAATGGTCAGGCCAACCCCGTAAATGTTGGTAAGAATCATATCTTTCCAGACATCAGGATCGGCTTCGCTGAAGCCACCAGGCTCCCCGCCGCGACCAGCGTTGGCAAAAACCGAATCGATGCGACCGAAGGTTTGCAGGGCCTGCTCCACCATCGCTTTCTGGTCATCAGCGCTCTGCACGTCGCACTCTGCAATCAATACTCTGCTGTCACCGCCGAGCTCCGCCTGCAAGGTTTTCAGCTTGTCTGCTGAGCGCGCTGCAAGAACAAGCCTGTAACCTTCTTTGGCCGCAGCCCGGGCCGTTGCCGCACCAATGCCTGAGGATGCGCCGGTGATCAACATTACGGAATTTTTCGAGGGGCTATCTACCATAAGCTTTATGCTCCATTTATCAATTAACTATGATGTACGGGCACTTCTCAAAGGGTCAGCCAGATCACTGCCAATACTGCTATAACCAGCAAAAACCAACGTGCATAAGAGTCCGGCCTGTCATCATTGCGTTCCCTTACCCGAGTAACACGGTTACTTGCCTCATACTCAGCAATCAACTGCCGGGCCGGGTAAAGATCCTCATCTTCTACATGGACATTGCTGAATCCAGCTGCGCCAATCTCACCCATTGCACCCTGTAGGTAATGACCACCTACATAAGTTTCAATGTCGTTGGCATTGAGTAATCCGGCCACAATATGCGCTTCAGTGATGTCTCTGGCCCGATAGGCTATTTGCATCACCCTTCTCCTTTTGTGAGATCAAGGCGCTTCTGACACGCCTTAAGGAGCAAAAATCGCGAAAATCTGCGATGCTCTGTACTCAGAGTTTAGTGCCCACGCATTAACAGAGCCAATCTTCAGGATACGGACAACTTATGTTCTGGATTATCGCCGTCGTTGTTTTATTGATCGTCGCATTGACGCTGCTTCTGTTTCGCATTGAAGATTTGTCCTATCTGGACGAGGACGATTACTTCGCGAGCGAGGCACGCCCCAGCGCAGAGAATGAGAAAGTTCTGGAGCGCATCCGGGAAATGGGCAGGGCCGGAAAAGGCCTTCACGGCAAAGCGCGGCTGAAAGCATTGCGTGAGCATATGGACAGCCTGAGTGACGGCCTGGAGTTCGAGTCTGAATTCCGACAGTGCAATAGCCCGAACGGCGAGTGGGTCATTGCACCGGATGTCGACACCCGGCGGCGAATTCTCTACATTCACGGCGGCGCCTGGGCCGCGGGCAGCCCCCGCAGCCACAGATCTATTACGGACCGCCTGTCACACATTGCCAATGCAGCTGTCTTTGCCCTGGACTATCGCCTCATGCCGGAGTACCGGTTTATGGACGGCGTGCGTGATTGTCGCAAAGCTTACACCTGGTTGGCAGAAAATGGCCCCGATGGCCCGGGTGAAGCCGCTTTTATTCTGGTGGCTGGAGATTCCGCAGGCGGCAGTCACACCCTGGGTTTGCTGGCCTGGATCCGTGAAAGCGGCCTGCGTCAGGCCGATGGTGCCATAGCGTTTTCCCCCTCCACCGACCTCACCCTGAGCGCGCCGAGCAACCGCGGCAATATCGCAACAGACCCAATGCTGGGGCCGATGTTTGGCGGCCTGTCAAAAATTCCGCGACCGGTTATCTGGTGGGCAACGCTCGCTGCATTCCGGATTTCGCCCACCAGCCCGGTCGCGTCGCCACTGCTAGGCAATCTTGCCGACTTACCGCCCATACTGATTCAGGCCAGTGACACCGAAATGCTTCTGGATAACGCCAGGCGATACACAGCGAAAGCAAAAACCCAGGGTTCGAAGGTAGAGTTGCACACCTGGCCGGGAATGGTTCACGTGTGGCAGATTTTCACTCCGGTGCTGCCAGAGGCCGAAGAAGCATTCGCAGATATTGAATCGTTTATAAGGAAAATCGAATCCAACAAGCACGAACCCGAGGTGGCTCAGACCTGAACCTTGCCGCGCAGAGCTTTGGTTTTGCCTTTTTGTGTCTTGCGGTCGACCCGCTTACGCCGGGCAGATTTTGAGGGGCGGGTAGCACGGCGCGCCTTATGTACCTTGACCGCCTCCTGTATCAATTCCTTGAGGCGCTCAAGCGCATCCTCCTTGTTAAGCTCCAGCGTACGGAACGACTGGGCCTTGATCACGATCACGCCTTCCTTGCTTATGCGCTGATCCTGCAGCGCCATAAGGCGCTCCTTGTAAAACGGCGGCAACGCAGAATTCAGCACATCGAAGCGCAGATGCACCGCCGAGGCTACCTTATTGACGTTCTGGCCACCGGCGCCCTGGGCCCGGATCTGAGTGATTTCTATTTCCCAGTCAGCGATTTCAACAGCATTGGATATTTTCAGCATTCGTTAATGTTATCAAATCCCGGAAACCGTAACCTGACTTCCGGGGGATTCGGTAATAGAGTGGAATCAAAGAATAGCGTCTCAGGGAATTTGCATGATTCAGGTTTTCAGGTACGTCCTCATTCTGGCTTTCTCCTCTCTTGTTCTGGGTGGCTGCGCCAGTAATCAGCAATTGCAGCCCGGGAGTGCCGCACGGCAATACTCCCCCGTTGAGTCCGCACCGGGTTCTGTGAAGGCTGAAAAGCTGTGGCAAGTGTTTGAACGCTATCAGGGCACACCTTATCAGTACGGCGGCACAACAAGCCGCGGCTTCGACTGCTCAGGATTCATCACAACAGCTTACAGTGAAAGCCTGGGGCAACAACTGCCGCGCACAACCTCGCAAATGCTGAGGTACGGTGACGTGGTGCATCCGAATAACGTCGAACCCGGTGATATCGTGTTCTTTCGAATTGCGGGGAAGGACCAGCACGCGGGTATTTATATGGGTGACAACCGCTTTATTCACGCGTCAACGTCTTCTGGCGTCATCATGTCGGAGCTCGACGGCTACTACTGGAGAGATCGCTTTTCCGGCGCTCGGCGGTTCGACTGACCCACCCTATTGACACTAAAGGCTGCCATTGAGCGCCAGTTGAAGTGCAATAGCCGCCATCATCACACCGATTACACCGTCAATAATACGCCAGGCCAGCGGACGTGACAGAACAGGTGCCAGCGCCGATCCACTCCACGCCAGCAAACCAAACCAGAGAATAGACGCACTGCTGGCGCCAGCCACAAAGGTCGTTGCGTTCTCCTGCTGTGCGCCCACCGCCGGAATAAGCAACAGGGTATCCAGATACACATGCGGGTTCAGCAAGGTGACTGCCAGCGTGGTAAACAGAACACCCTTCAAGCTGCGGCGTGTTACCTCAGCAGTTTCAAGTGCCGCGCGGCCGCGACTGGCCCGCACAAATGCCTGGAGTGCGAGCCACCCGAGGAACACCACTCCCAACCCACGCAGAATTTCCAGTGCCTGCGGCATGGCCATCAGCGCCGCGCTTACCCCGAACATACCAAGCGAGAAAAGGGCAATATCTGCCGCCATACACAAACCGGCCGCCCACCAGTGATGTTCACGCCGAATTGCCTGGCTAAGCACATAGGCATTCTGCGCTCCAATGGCAACGATAATGCCACCACCTACAATCAAACCCGTCAAATAACTTTCAACCACGGCCCTTCGCTCCATTTTGATGCGGCAAGAATAGCCGCTGACAGCTATACTTGAAATTCATATTGGTAATGATGCATCAGTTTTACTTATGATCGATTATAAATTACTGGAAGCCCTCGCCACGGTTATCGAGACCGGTGGCTTCGAACGTGCAGGCGCCGTGCTTGGCCTGAGCCAGTCCGCTATTTCGCAGCGCATCCGAACCCTGGAAGTACGCATCGGACAACCGGTTCTGATACGTGGCCCTGTTACAAGGGCAACACCAGCGGGGCAGCAGCTGCTGAACCACGTGCAGCAGGTTCAACTGCTTGAGCGGGACCTGGCGAAATCACTTCCGACCCTTTCCGAGCCTGCTGCACGGTTGCGCATCGCCATCAATGCCGACAGCCTCGCAACCTGGTGGGCGAGTGCCATGGGTGACTTCTGCCGGGAAGAATCGCTGTTGCTGGATATGGTGGTCGAAGACCAGGACATCGCGCTGCGCCGGATGCGCGAAGGCGACGTCGCCGCCTGCCTGTGCAGCAATCCGCAGCCGGTCGCCGGGGCCCGCTGCGTGCCACTTGGCAACATGACGTATTTGCCTCTGGCGACACCATCTTACAAAAAGCGGTATTTCAGTCAGGGCTTTAATGAATGGAGCCTGCAATCTGCACCCGCTATCGTATTCGGGCCAAATGATCAGCTACAGCATCGTTTTTTGGCCCAGAGTGGCTACCACGGCGCCTTCCCCTATCACTTATGCCCCTCTTCTGAAGGCTTTGTAAAACTGGCGCTGGCAGGCATGGGTTATGGCATGATTCCGGAGGTTCAGGCGAAACGTGAAATCGAGGCAGGACAACTGGTCAGCATTGCTCCCGGCCAATCACTTGAGGTTGAGTTGTACTGGCACTTCTGGCGCCACAGTGGAGCGGTTATGGAGCGACTCACAGCGGCATTGAAAGCGGCACGCTCTTAATCTTTCGATCGCGTGCTGATACCAAACCAATGTGGAAACCGAAGCAGAAAAAACAGCGCGATCATGTCGTAAACGCCGTGCCAGACCATAACCAGAAGGATGCTGTCCGTTATCGCATAGACCAGTCCGAACACCAACCCAAGGCTTGTCGCGATCACAAAGTAAGTAAAGGACGCGTAGTGCACCAGGCCAAAAAGCACTGACGCAACCAACACAGCGGTAGTGGTATCCGTGTGCTCGGCAAGCCAGCCCTGCACAGCGCCCCGAAACAGCAACTCTTCGCCTACACCGGCAAAAACCGAGAGCAAAAACAGCACATGCCAGGAATAACCGGACGCAAACCTGTGCAAGCCGCGCATTTGCTGATCAAGGTTGTCGGGCAACAGGCGCGGAATCTGAGTGAGCAGGAGCAGCGCACCATAGGTACACAGGGCGCCCAGAACGCCATAAAGCACACTGGATAGAAGCCCGTCTCCTGATATCTGTACCGGAATGTCCGCGAGGAGGATTGCCAACAGCCCCACCACCCCGATTCCACCCTGAAATACCAGGGCGGTAATCGGAGACACTCTCGATTTACGCTTGTTACTCAAGGTCATCTATTATTCAAAAAGGCCTTTTACGGCGAACAGGTCATCATACTTGGGCGCTTGTTTCTGCGCTTTTGCCTGGAAGGTTTTCATCATATCCGTGGGGCGGAACATGCCGGCCTGCCAGGTTGCCATGTACTTCAGGCTGTCGGCTACGGTGTGGTCGCGGCTGTAATTCAGCATCTCTTTACAGCCGGTAACCGCAAGCGGTGAATTGGCTGCAATCTGGGCAGCAACGCCCATAACACCGGCAATCAGCGCTTCCTGATCTGCATAGAGAGCGTTCACAAAACCCAGATCCTTTGCTTCCTGCGCAGAAAGCTTACGACCGGTGTAGGCCAGCTCTCGCACAACGCCTTCCGGCATCAGCTTGGGCAAACGCTGAAGAGTGCCCACATCGGCCGTCATGCCGAGTTCGGTTTCCTTGATCGTGAAGTACGCATCTTCCGTGCAGTAACGGCTGTCCGCTGCACACACCAAATCCAGAGCGCCGCCTATGCAGCCTCCGTGGACGGCCGCCAATACCGGCAGGCGAACGTTCTCCAGAGACGTCAGCGTATCCTGCAGCTGCAGTACAACTCGTCGCAGGTTTTCCGCCATCCGGCCAGGATCACCGCTCATGGGGACAGCCTTGGAGTCCGTGAACACACCAAGATCCATTCCCGCAGAGAAATGCTTGCCCGTGGATGACACCACAATAACCCGTGCATCGGTGTTCGACTCGATTTCCTGCATGCACCTGGGCAACTCAAGCCAGAAAGCTTTTGTCATGGTGTTCATCGCTTCCGGGCGACTGAACTGCACATGGGCAACCTTGTTTGCGACGGTGATGGAAAAACTTTCGTAGGTGGATAGCTCAGACAAGACAAAACTCCTCAATTAATTTATGCAAATTCTGAAATGCTGAGGCAAACATACCTCATGTTGCTGAAAATGTCGGGTTTATGCGTACAAGAAAGTTCTTTGCTTTTAATCGGCCAACAGGTACAGTGGCCCTCGTTGGAAAGATTTAGCAAAGCACTTCATCAATAAGACGCATTTCAGTAGTTGTACGTCCTGTTTTTGATCACGCCCGTTTTTTGTTTCCGCATACCGCTGACCAGCCATCAACATGATGACCTGGCGGCACTTTAAATGATTGAAATCAGGATTATATTATGTCTACTGTTACCGGTACTGTTAAGTTTTTCAACGAAGCAAAAGGTTTTGGCTTTATTACTCGTGAAGGCGGCCCCGACGTATTCGTTCACTACAGCGCTATCCAGGGCGGCGGATTCAAGACTCTGGCTGAAGGCCAGCAGGTTGACTTCACTGTGACTCAGGGCCAGAAAGGTCCTCAGGCTGAGAACGTTGTTGCTGTTTAATTAACAGACAACGCTAAAAAAAGGCAGCTTCAGCTGCCTTTTTTATTGCCTTCATTTTATTACTCCCGCTTTACCGCTCCAGAGCTTCCTCCTGCTCTACCCGATTTCGCCCCCCGGCCTTACCGCGGTATAACGCCCTGTCTGCGCGACTGATAACAGAACCACGGTCGTCATTTTCACACATCTCACTCACACCGATGCTTGCCGTCACATTGATCGACTCACCTGTAGTGATCTGCCAATCGTGACTTCGAAGTGCAATCCTGATCCTCTCTGCACTTGCCAGCGCACTTGCGAGCCTGGTATCAGGAAGAATAACCAGAAACTCCTCTCCACCCCAGCGCGCAACCATATCCTGAGTTCGCAGCTGGGCCGGAATTAACTGCCCGATCTCTGCCAGTATTTTGTCACCCATTTCATGGCCATAAAGATCATTGATTGATTTGAAATGGTCGAGATCGAGCAACATAAAGGTAACAGGGTGCCCCGCCCTGCGAAAACGTGCGATTTCATTATCCGCCAGATCACTTCCCTGGCGACGATTAAACAGCCCCGTCAGCGAATCAACCGTAGCCAGCTTACGAAGCTTGCGTTGTGCCGAGACCACCATACTCATATAGAGGAAAGACAGGTAGGCGAACATCCCGAATACAACGCTCAGATTAAACAAGTGAACGCCCAGCAAGGCTTCAGACGAGATAGGCTGAACAGGATCGATAAACCACATGAGAATATCGAGCGCTATGTAATAGCCCCAAAGCCCCAGCAGTAAAGAGTATATCGTGCCACGACGTACGGAGCTGATGCACAGAGCCGGGATGAACATCAGCAAATAATAATGAAAGCCACTACCCCACCCGAGCATTATCGTCCCGAGCGCCGAGTGAATAATCACCTCCAGCCAGATCAACGCGATAGCCAGGCGATTCTGCCTGCGCTCAATAGCGTAATAAGCGGCGGCATACAGAGCGACGCTGCCAACATTTATCCACGCAAGGATAGGCGATCCGAGAAAATGAAACAGGAAGAAAAAAGAAATATCGACTGCCGCTGCAAGCTGGCATGTCCGGCGGGCAACCCGCCAGAACTTCAGCCCACGTTCACGCCGCGATGCAGGGTTCACCGCACTATTGTCGTTATTCATATACTGCAAATTCCCCTGCGACAGAACGGCCAGTGTTACCTGAAATCCTGCCATTAAGTTCCCTGGCAAAAACACCGAGGAACAAAAACTGATTATAGGTATATTCGCGCACGACTTTAGCACAAAAGTGAAACTGTGAATCCCTTTCAACAGACTTGCGGTCGTTACCTACTCACATATCAGAAACATCCGTTGACTAGCCGCTTTACGCCAAATAAGATACATAACACATGAATCTTATTTGAAGCCAAAAAGAGATATTCCTGATGACACAGTTATTTAAAGAAGTGGCCAGCCCCAAAACCGCCGATAAAACAGAAGCTGAAAAACTCAAAGAAGGGATTGCTGAGCAAGCCGCCGGAGCGTCCGACAGCATCGAAAAAGAAACTGTAAAGAAAGGTAAACACGGAGACTCAGGCGTCTGCTGCGGTGGCTGTTCTTAAAAACAAGCCAGATCAAGAATACCGGCAGTGACGCTATCAGTGCATATTACATAGGCTGAAAGTGTCACTGCCCGCTTAAGCCGGAGAACATCAGTGGTCCATCTTGTGCCCGGAATGGTCCATTTCAGGCTCTTTCATATCAGCGTCCAGCGACTGCACGCTTAGCTCCACTTCGATTGTTTCTGCGCCTTCAAACTCCAGCGTCAGAGGAATACTTTCTCCCTCCTTCAGCGGTTCCGGGAGTTTTTCCAGCATCAAATGATAGCTATGGGGCTTGAGCTCCACGGTTTCGCCGGACGATATTGTCAGCCCGTTCTTCAGCGGCTGCATGCGCATGACACCATCTTTCATCTGTGTTTCATGAATTGAAACATGACCCGCTCTGGGCGTGCTCGCGCTGACCAATGTGATATCCCTGTCGCTATGATTTCTGATGATCATATAGCCGACACCCATAGGCGTGCCTGGTGGCGTTGGCCGACTCCACGGGTGCTCTATCGCAATGTTTCCATGAACATGCTCATTGGCCGTTACAGCAGTAGTAAAAATCTGGGCAATCAGTGCGCTACTGGCAAGCAGCAGTGTCATTAGTTTTTTCATGGTGTCTCGCGTCGCTACTGTTGAACGGATGATGATTTATATCAGTTTTTGAAGCTTCAGTGCCAACAGTGTTGCGCTCAGCCCGGTTCAACGCAAGCGGCTTGCTGCGTCGAATAGTCGCAGCAAGCACGCCAGCACAAACCACTTCAGTCATCCCACTCGTGGTACTGATTACCCTGCCGCAGAAGCCAGTAAGTGATACCAAGTGCCAGCGTTGTAGCTGCGATACCAATCAGGTACATGGGAGTCAGCGTGTCGAAGTCCAGCACAATGACTTTTCGCGCGATCGCCATCAATGCTGTAGCAACCACCAGCTGGACCGGAAACACATTCGTGCCCAGATAAAGCCGAATATTGATGAAAATTTCTACCGCAATGAGTACAGCCATGAAGGCCCCGAAGGTGTAGAAAATATCATTGATATCCAGAAGCAGAAAAGGCGGCGTCGCGAGGCGGTCGTAGATGATATAGATAACATCCCCCACTCCCCACAGGATGACCGCTACCATCAAAACCGCTAGAACACGGATTGCAAACCGTATAATCAGATGCAGCCCGCGAAACAAAGGATCGGGGAAGTCTGCAGGAAGCTCTTGATGCAGCTCGTGCTTTTTTTCAACCTCAGGCTGAACTGCGGCCGCTTCAAGTTCTTTATCTGACATAGAACGCCTCCGGGGCATCACTCAAGACCATTGCCGAGAATATCAGACTTTTTTTACAAACTCGGATTTAAGCTTCATGGCGCCAATACCATCGATCTTGCAATCAATATCGTGGTCACCGTCTACCAGGCGGATACCCTTAACCTTGGTGCCAACTTTTACAACCGAGCTTGAGCCCTTAACTTTCAGGTCCTTGATAACAGTAACAGTATCGCCATCCTGAAGTTCGTTACCGTTGGCATCGCGCACCAATTTTCCTGCCGCAGCCGCAGCCGTCTCTGCTTCTGTCCATTCATGGGCGCACTCGGGGCAGACTAGCTGAACTCCATCTTCATAGGTGTAGGCAGAACCGCATTGGGGGCAAGGAGGGAGTTTGGACATCGGTGTTTCCTGATCGCTGAATTTGCGCAGGATTATACCATTAACGACCCGGTGAGACCCTTGCAAGAACCTCGGCCGATTCCGACAATGGCAACGCGATAATCACTCCCTCATTTGATGACGGAAAAATCCCGGTCAATGCGGTTGTATTGACCTGATGGGAAACCAGAAATATCGGCAGCCCCGCTGCCATATTATTAACACCCTCAATAACTTCCCGGGTCTGAGGGGAGCGATCGCTTCGGTTCTGGAAAAACGAATTCAGCGATGGCCACTCCGACACGACACCAACATCCATTCCCACCGCGGTGTCCATACACCGGCACCACTGGCTGGAGAACACCCGCGCTTCAAATATCCCACGCTCCGCCAGAAACGGTTTCCAGGCGCGCGCCTGCTCCCGACCGGTATCATTCAGATTTCGCTGAGTGCTGCAGTCCCCGAGCCTGAAATTAGCTGGGTCGCCCGTTCCGGGGGCCAACGCATGTCGCATCATCAAAACCGCGTTCCCCTGACGCAGCGCCTCCCAAGCCCTGGCATCACTATCACTTGCGTTTGCTGGCAAGGAAAATAAAAGTGCCAACAAGCCCGAAGCCAGAATTCTCAGAGCCATAAAGCATCCTCCCCGCAATGACAGCGCACCCAACAAGAGGCCGCGAATAAATCAAAACTCACTGTGTGGATACGTGGGCCTCCACTACCGGGTTCACAACAACAAAAGGTAGACTCTCAAAGAACTGAATCAACAAAGGAGCCAGCCATGCCAATCTGGGTCGACGCCGACGCCTGCCCTGTGCCCATTCGGGAAATTCTCTGCCGTGCAGCCTCTCGCTGGCAAGTTCAAACGACTTTCATTGCCAACCATGTGATCAAGCTGCAGCCCAGCCCTTACATTAAGGCCAGGCAGGTTATGCAGGGTTTTGATGTGGCGGATAACGAGATTATGGATCAACTCAGCTCCGGCGATCTTGTGATCACTCAGGACATTCCGCTGGCGGCCGAAGCCATAGAGAAAGGTGCCGATGTTTTCAACCCGAGAGGACAGGCTTTCACAAAGGAAAACATCCGCCAGCGCCTCGCCATGAGGAACTTTATGGAAGAGATGCGTAACGCCGGACAAGTTACTGGCGGCCAGGCCCCTTTCAGCCAGACCGACAAAAAAGAATTCGCTGACAAGCTGGACCGGTGGTTACAGCGCAACTGCAAGCCCGACAATAACTAAGGTAACAAAAAGACCGGCGCCCGCCGCAATCTTTAGCCCTTCAATCATTTCCTGTTCTGCCGTCATGGCTGTATCTCCCTGGCCTAATGGTGTAAACAGATCGTATGAAAAAAATCTGCCTTGCTTTCGCAGATGCACAATTATATTAATGATATTGATTATCATTTGCAATACAAAGAGAGGTTCACATGCAACCTGCCCGATCCTTGATGATGCTCATCGGCTTGTTTCTTTCGGGGCTATCCTTCGCAGCCGCAAGCCAGACCTATAACAGCGAGGATGCTCGCTTCAAGCTGGAAACCGTTGCCGCTGATCTCGAGCACCCCTGGAGCCTGGCCTTTCTTCCCGATGGCTCCATGCTCGTTACAGAGAGGGCTGGCAGGCTACGTGTCATTCAGGATGGAAAGCTCTTGCCGCAAGCGGTTCAGGGGCTTCCTGCACCTGCGGTATCAGGCCAGGGTGGGCTGCTCGATATAGCTCTACATCCGGAGTTTGCAAAAAACCGAACACTGTTCCTCAGCTACGCACACCGCTCCGGCGACGGAATGACAACCCGTGTAGCACGTGCAATCTATGAGGAAGGAAGGCTAAAAGACGTGAGAGTCATCTTTGAGGCGCTCCCGCGCTCCGGTGGCTCTCGCCACTTCGGGGGGCGAATGGCATTCGACGCATCCGGCTATCTTTATATTTCCGTTGGTGACCGTGGCGATAAGGATCGGGCTCAGGACACTGAAGACGACGCCGGTGGAGTCCACCGTATCACTGTGAATGGTGAGCCGGCACCAGGCAATCCGGGGCTTGATGACCCGGGCGTTAACAACACTCTGTTTACCTGGGGAAACCGCAACATTCAGGGCATGACCGTCCATCCCGAAACCGGTGATATCTGGACCCATGAGCACGGCCCGCGGGGCGGCGACGAGATCAACATCTTAAAAGCCGGCACCAACTATGGATGGCCGGAGATAACCTACGGTATTGGTTACTCCGGCATTCCGATTAGCTTGAGAACCGAAGAGGAAGGCATGGCGCAGCCCCTGCACTACTGGGATCCGTCCATTGCACCTTCAGGCATGGCATTTTACAACGGCTCCGAGTTCCCTGAATGGCAAGGCAATTGGTTCGTCGGGGCTCTGAAATTACGGAAACTGGTTCGTCTGGAAGTAACAAACGGAGAAGTAACCACGGAAGAAGACCTGCTTACCGATCTGGAAGAACGCATTCGCGACGTCAGAACCGGCCCGGACGGAAGCTTATGGCTGCTAACGGACTCCTCACAGGGGAAAGTCTACCGAATAGTGCCGGTTCAGTGAGGATCGCCGGTACGCTCGGTTTTTTCGTACTGAGGCAGAGTGTCTGTAATTTCAAACCAGTTCGACTTTGAACCGGTGTAGACATGCTGTGCCGGCCCCTTTTCCAGAGGCTCGTTAATCACACCAACACGCAGTCGAAGAATGCCGGGAATCGCATCCACGCGACTGTACAAATGGCTCCCGCAGCGGCTGCAGAAGGCACGGTATTTTCCCGGACGTGACTCGTATTCGGTCAGATGATCCTCGCCTGACAAGAAACGAAAGCGCACTTTCTGCACCGGGGAACTCGCAGAAAATGCACTGCCGTGAGCGCGGCGGCACTGGCTGCAATGGCAAAGGGAAAGCGGGCCCAGCGGGCCCTCATATTCAAATGTAATATCACCACACAGACACTGGCCGGTATACATGGACTTCCTGCTGATCATTTCCCGGGAGTTTTAAAGCTATTCAATAGCCGACCATGATACCTGCCATGAGGCCCTCTAAACAGCGAAGTCGACGTTTGTTTCAGGCATATTGCGCGTTCAGGTAATCCAGTATGCGGGCAGACTCGAACAAACCCTCCCCGGTATTCGGATCCTCAAGGTAAGGCACCTGAACCCTGCCGTGCGCCTTGAAGAAAGCATCGCGCTTTCCGCCGGGTGCCGGCGTGTAGGGCCCGGGCTTGATGCGCTGCTTCGCGGGGCCGATTTCCGTCCAGTGTTCCTTACCCAGGTTATGCAGGGTGTAAGGAATCTCCAGCTCACACAGCCTCTCTCGTACCAACCGGGAGAAAGGGCTGCCCTCAAAACTCCACAAATGTAGCGGCTTCTTCGGCTGTTTTCCCGAACCTGCCCGCAGCCCTCTCATAGCGCTGGCTACAGACGCAAATGAACCCAACACCGGCTGCCAGACACGCTCACGGTAGTAGCCGGGCACCGGTCGCCCCGCATACTGGAGGAACAGATACTTGATGATTGCTTCCGACTCGTACATCACCGTCTCAGTATTCCGGTCGACCAGCAAAGGAAATTGCTGTTTGCCCCCGGCTGCCTCTGCCTGGCTCCGGAAAATGCGGCCACCTTTGGGACAGGGGCGGATCTCCACATCGAGATTGAGCGCAGTCAGAGCTTCACGCACCCGGCGGCAGTAGGGGCAACCTTCCATGTCGTAAAGCACGAGAGGCTGCTCCGGCTGTGGCACATCGCTTACCACCAGGCATCCACGCCAAGCTGTAAACGATGAGGTTGCGACGGAGCCCAGTACGTGCGCATGGTGAGCGAGTCTATTAAACATAATCAAATCCTCAATTGGTAACCCGACCATTATCATTAAATAACACGTGTTTCCATTGGCTTACGATAACGGAAAATATCGGCAACAGTGCCGCAGCCGGTATCCTGTTGGCGGCTGCCTCGTCACTTCGGGCAAGCTGACTTACACTCAGTCACAAAACCCTATTATAAACAAGCAGGCTACTGGCATTTTTTAACGTCATGTAGAGGTTTTCTGCATAGTACAATCAACAGAGATGGGCTATTGTTAATCTTAGAAGTCTTATTTTCACAGCTTTTCAAACAAACACTATGGTGATGCCGGGTATGCCGTATTCAAACAGCGCAGGGAAAGTCACTCTTCGGCAAAAGCGCCAGGCGCTGACCCTCGCCGCAGCGTTTGTTCTGACACCTGTTCTGGCATACTTCCCGTCAACATTGGCTGCTGATGGCGACAGCACCGGCTACAGCAGCAATCGGCTCTGGGCCAGCCAGATGCGCGACTACGCAACCAAATCCCTTAAAAGTGAGGAAGCGCTGAGCATGGCTGCGGTGCCTTTGAATGGCCCCGGGCTTGATCAGAACATCAATGCAGATGTGCCCATGAGCCCCGGCTCGATAATGAAGGTCGTTACCACCTACGCAGCCCTGGAAATTCTCGGCCCTACCCATCACTGGGACACAGATTTTCTGACCGACGGCGAAATGATCGGAGATACGCTCAAAGGCAACCTCTACGTGCGCTTCGGCGGCGACCCGAAACTCACCTTCGAAAGACTTTGGACAACCCTGCGGGAACTCCGGGATATGGGCATTACCCGCATCGATGGCAATCTGGTGCTGGATGGCAGCTATTTTGAAGTTGATGGTGGTTTTCCCGCATTCGAAGATAATGGCGACAACCCATACGCGCCCTTTCTGGTCGAGCCATCAGCCTATCTGACCAACCTCAACCTGATGCACTTCCAGGTGCGTGCAGACGAACGCGGCACCCAGGCCTGGAGTACGCCGGCGCTGAGTGAAATCGTTATCGACAACCGGGTAACCGCAGTGGCCGACGGCGCCTGCCCGTCGCGCCGCAGTTTTGAGTGGGAGCCGGTATTTCAGGAAGGTGGAAGAGTCACCGTGCGGGTAACCGGCGAATTGCCGCAAGGCTGCCGTACTACAACCTACCTCTCTCTGTTGCCCCATGAGCAATACAGCGGCTCCATGATCCGTTCACTGCTTGGAGAGATGGGCATCATAGTTTCCGGTGGAAACCTGAGCGGATTAACTCCGGAAACGGCGCGACTGGTTATGAAAACCACGTCGCCAGATTTGGTCACTATGGTGCGGGACATCAACAAGTGGAGCAGCAACGTGATGGCACGGCAGCTGTTATTGACCATCGGCGCACAAAACCGGCTGGATAACGAAAACGACGACCGGGTAGCCGGCATACGCGTTATTTATGAGTGGCTGGAGAAAAAAGGCGTCGACACCGCCGGGATGGTCATCGACAACGGTGCGGGTCTGACCCGCCATGGCAAAATCACTGCCCGGCAAGGCACGAAAATTCTGCAACACGCCTGGAACAGCCCCTACGCTTCAGACCTCATGGCCTCCATGCCGATTATTGCCATGGATGGAACCATGGCCCGCCGCCTGCGCAATACCGGCATGGATGGCGAAGGCCGGATTAAAACCGGCTATCTGGAAAACGTGCGGTCTATAGCTGGCTTTACGCGGGATGAGAACAATACAACCTGGGCTGTTGTGGGCATGGTGAACAATGATCCAGCCTGGAATGGACAGGCTGTGCTGGATCGAATTCTTTACTCTCTGCATTTCCGGCCGCCTACGGGCACTGCGCTTTCTCGGGTGGACTCAGGCCAACACCGCACTTCCGTTCAATAAAAAAAGCCCCGGAAGACCCAAGCCGTTCACCTAAAGTGGATCTGAACGGCTTGGCCTAGCCCGAAAAGGCGCTATACTACTGGATATCCAGACAGTATGGTGCCTTTTTTCATGAGAAAGAAATCTTGCCAGAAGGATTGGCCGCGAGTTCCGGAAAGGTTCGAGGGAATTCAAGTAAACGGCTGTGGGGCACCGGATTGCGAGAATTTTGGTCTCTCGCCTGTCCCCGAAGAAAGGATATGCAAGGAATCTAATAGAGAAACGGATGATCGTCAAATTCTGGAGATGCCGGAACCTTTCAGAATTCAGGGAACGGGTCTCAATTCTGCCGCGCTAGCCTGCAAATCCTGTGAAACCAGAAAACAATTCGGTAATTATTCCGGCAGCATCACCTCTGCACTTAAAAGTAACCAGGCGGTCGCTGAGGAACTTCACCGCATCAGCCGATATCTTTCGGGTCCTGACTTAAGTTGTCCCAACGGCTGCACGAACGAGGGCGGCGAAATAAAGCGACGTGGGAAAACGGCTTCAGGCTCTCAACGCTATCAATGCCTCTCCTGCCGGAAGACATTTACACCCAAAAAGAGAAACCGCGCCCATCGAAGACCCGAAACGAACAAACAATTCTTCAAGCTTCTCGTTAATCGCGTTCCTTTGCGCCGAATCGCTGAAATCCTGTCTATTCATCCAAAAACACTCTACGGGAAAATAGATTTCCTGCACCGTCAGTGCCTGGACTTTGCAAGTCGGCGAGAAGCTGAGCTTAAAAAAATGGACCGTGATCGACTGTATCTGGCGACAGATCGTCAGGTGCAAATCAGCAACTGGACGCAGCGCAAAGATAAACGGAACTGTGAGGTTTATGGAATTGCTACGGCCTGTCTCCGAACCGGTTATGTGTTCGCCTTCAATTTCAATTTTGATGCGAGCGTCGATCAAGATCAGATAGAAAAACATGCGATCCAGATTGGTGATTATGACCGCCCCAAATACCATCGAAATTACGCAAGGGTGTGGCTGAAGCAAGAGTTTGCAGATGCCACCAAGCGCTCCTCAAGCCGTTTAGAGCGCCTGGCAGCAGGGTCCTTGGCGGAAGAGGTGCAACGCAAGGCCGCCTTCGATAGCAGCGTGAATGTGAGTGGTTCATCTGAGGATTTTGATACCACAACACGCCTTCCGGCTAAAGGCGTCTTGATTCACAACGAATACACCATGGCAGCCCATTTCTTTTTGTTGAGGAATCTACTGGGATCTGTAAAGCGAACTCGTTTTTATATGGACCAGGACACCGGAATGCGTGGTGCATATATTGCAGCATTCCGCGACAAAATAATGAATGGGGAATCGGATGGATTCCTGATTAGGGCAAGCAAAGATAAGACCGTCGATGCCAAACGGCAATTGGTTCGTGATGCTCAAGAAATGATCAGCGAGTATGCTGGAGTTGCCTTCCTGAAAATGTCTCGGAAGGAGCGAAAGGCAGTTATCAATCAAATGTTGATCGACCGAATTCAAAAACCACTGTCGTTTCCGAATTCCCCTGAGAAATGGGTTCAACATCCAGAAGCCACAATGGTGGAATCGGAAAAAATGATCGCGGCCATCACTGGGATCGACCGTTACTCTCTTGACCATCAAGCGAGTCTTCTTCAGATGGGGTCACTGCATGCGGTAGATCGATTCTTTATGCAAATTCGGCGGGCCATAAGTTGTTTTGAACGCCCATTTGGATCGGGCACCAGCGGAAGACGCATCTGGTACGGATACTCACCATATAATCCGGACAGGTACAGCCAACTTGGAGACATCTACCGGGTTTATTACAACTTCTGCAAAACCAATGATAAAGGCAAGACTCCGGCGATGCGGTTGGGGCTTGCAAAAGGCCCAGTAGACCTAGAAAAGATCATCTATCTCGACAAATACGTGAAGACCAGCGCATAAAAAAAGGGCCAGTGGATAAATCCACCGACCCTCTTTGTCGCCCGGCCTTGCCAAACTAGATCCACTTTAAGTGAACGGCTTGCGGAAGACCGGGGCTTTTTACGCTACAAATCTAAATTTTTTACAATGGTTGATTAGGCTGCGGCTGAGCAGCAAAATCGTCAAACAAAATTAGCCCTAATTGATTCAGAGGAGCCTCGGCTTCTGCATCAGCATCCCGCGCGACCACTGTGTAAACGCCACCTGCATTCAGCTCAACACCTTCGGCGGTGATTGCCGGTGTACCCGTACCTGTGGGCGCAATATAAACGTTATAAGTGCCATCCGCTATCGGCAGGTAATCTGTCACAGCCTTGAAGGGCACATTTGAGAGAGCCGGATCTGAGTTACCGATGCCATCTTGAGTGCTCGGCACCAAATAAATATCAACATTGCCGGCAGCAGTGGAGGCATGAACGATTCTCAGAGAAGCTTGTGTAGCAATGCTGCGCACTTTATCTTCGACTACCAGTGCCTCAATGCTATCTAATTGACCAACCGCAAGAGCGGTATAGCCTTGACCGTTAGCGAGCGGAAGTGTCTCATCAATCACGACCAACCCACCATCAAGCCCAGTTCCAGCAGCTGCGACCTGAACGCGAGTATCTCCAGCCGGCAAGGCAGCATAGCCATCAAGGAAGGCAAACGGAGAAATGCTACCGAATGGGATGTTGGCCAATGGCGTTACGGTTCCGTCGACAAAAACGTCGACGTTTGGCGCATTAGAGGACGCATGAACGATACGTACGCCAGCGGCTTGGCCAGCGTCATAGATCTCCGAGACGTCAGCTCCGTTCAGAACAACGAGGCTGATCGGACTGGCATCGCCATTCGCGCCGGTGTTATCAACAGCGCCAATCAGCAGATCAGAGCCCGCCGGCAAAGCAACTTGACCACTGTCAAACACAACGGTACTTGATCCGGCAGGGGTCACGCGGATCTGATAATCGTTTGCTGCCGGCAATTCCAGAGGACCAACACTCTCTTTGAAAGAAAAGCTGAAAGCCGACGTATCAAGTTCTTCACCAAAAGCTGTTACATATACATCTACTGGCCCCGCGGCCGCTACCTGGGCTGCCGGAGACAAGTGAGCAACCCGCAGGCGAGCGCTGTCCGCATCTTCGCGAGCACCGTCGTCAGTCAAAATCAGAGGCGCAATGGTTTCGTCTCCCACGTTTCCGACCGCAATCACGTCGTACTTGGTGTCGGAACGCAGCGAAACGCCATCAGCTGAGATCACGGTAGCTGTCTGGCCACCCGGCAGCAAGCCGTCGACGGCAATTGACGCAACACCGGCAGTTGGGGTGAGAACGGCAGCCTGTTTATAATCAGCGCCAGCAACAACAACATCACCATTGACTTTTACATTTACCGCCGGCGCATCGGAAGATGCATGCAGCACCCTGACCTGTGTTGCCGGATCATCATTATCGTTATCACTACAACCCACCAGCATAACGCTGCCGGCCAAAGCCATAGTCAGTGCAAATTTTGTTTTCATTGTCTCGTGCCCTCTGTTCCAAGATTGACTACCAGGATGAAGTGGTTCAAATCGGCACATGTTCAGTTGCTGACACATTGTGCGTAAAAACTACTTACGGGGAGACAATAAAAACGGATTGTAAAATTTTACATTTCAGTTTACAGGTGTACGCTTATTATCCTCACCGGGTCGCCCTAACGTCATTTCGGTTAGTTTCACTGCCACGGGTGCTATAAAGGTGACCAGCGGGAAAGCCACAGCCCAGGCGACCAGAAAGGCGGGTAGCCAGCGATAGACAAACTCGCTGTCTATGCCGGTGTTAATAAAAGTAATCACACCGGACATGAGCAGCGACATCATACCGGACATGTAAAATCCGAACACAAGCTGGCGCAGGCGTGCGGGTTTAATTCGACTCATGAATGCTCCTCGTCAGATTACAGGTTCAGGGACAGCCGCATCCGAAAACCCGGGTATGTCGTACATTGATGTGCATGGATACGTAATATTAATGAGCTAGCGATCTTTTTTCGATAGGTTTGTTTACCGAGTCAGGCGCAATATGGATCAGTATGGACATTCATTTCAGGTACAAGCCAAACGAGCTGTCGCCTTGCTGCTCGTTACCATTTTTGCTGTCTCCGGATGCAGCTCCACGAAACTCGCATACCGTTACGCAGACTGGGGAATCATCTGGTGGGTTGAAGACTTCATTACGCTCACTGAACCTCAGAAACAGCAACTGAATGCAGACATAGAGAATCTGAAAGGATGGCACTGCAGCAATGAGCTTCCGCGCTATCGCACATGGTTGGAAAACCTTCAAAGCGACCTGGCTGCAGGCGATCCCGGGCCGGCCGCAGTCAGTAGCCTGCAAACCCGGCTGACAACTTTTATTCCGCCACTGTTGAACCAGATAACACCCATTGCGAACAATCTGCTTTCCAGCCTCAGTGACGAACAGGTGCGCGAGCTGGCAAACAACATGTCGAAAAATCATCAGGAACTGGAAGAGAAATTTCTGACCGGCGACTCGGAACAGGTTGCGCAAGCAAGAGCGGAACGGACGGCGGAGCGAGCTGAGCGCTGGCTGGGAAGCCTGAATGGCCAGCAACTGAACAGCATCAATAACTGGTCAGAAAATCGCGTAGGGCAAACCGAAATCTGGCTGGAAGGGCGTAAAAACTGGCAAAGAGCCCTGCTGGAGGCCCTGGAAGACCGCAAGGAGCCGGGTTTTGAAGCATCTATAAGCGAATTGATCACCAATCCGGAGGCCGGCCGGGGCGAGGCCTATGCAGAGATGATGGATAGAAGTATGGAAGCCATGACGTCGCTGATTCAGGATCTGTTACTGGCGAGCCAACCCTCACATCTGGACCACCTCACCCGCCGCGCATCAGAATTGAGCGGCGACTTCAAAGCCCTCACCTGCCAACCAGGCTCCGAAGTCGCGTCACGAGCCCTTACGAGTCGTTAAATCGTAAGGTAGCCGCCATCAGCATTAATGCAGGCTCCCGTGGTATAACTGGAAGCGTCTGACACCAGGTACAGAACCGTACCCGCCATCTCGCTCGGGTCTGCCACACGCTTCATGGGAATGTGAGCCATAGCCTGCTTCTTGATCGCTTCATTGGTCGTCAGGGCGCTGGCAAACTTGGTGTCTGTCAGCCCTGGCAGCAGAGCGTTTACGCGAATCTTCTGCTGGCCCAGCTCCATGGCGAAGGATTTGGTCATGGAGATAACGGCGGCTTTGGTTACCGAGTAAATGCCCTGGAAGTGGCCGGGGTTTACACCGTTAACCGAAGCCACGTTGACGATTGAACCACCGCCGTTTTTCTTCATCAGCTGCGCCCCACGGGCACACATGAAAAAGTAACCGCGAATGTTCACATCGACCGTTTTCTGGAAAGCCCCGAGATCTGTGTCTTCAGCAGGGCCAAAATACGGGTTGGCCGCAGCGTTGTTGACCAGAATGTCCAGCTTGCCATGTTCTTTTTCAATATAAGCCCAGATCGCCTCGATCTGATCCATTTCCCCAATGTGGCAGGCATAGGCCTCAGCGCTGCCACCGCCATCGCGAATGCTGCTGGCCACGGCCTCACAGCCGTCGATCTTGCGACTGGTAACAATCACGTGAGCGCCATAGTCCGCCAGAGTACGGGCAATACTCTCGCCGATGCCTCGGCTGGCACCGGTAATCAGGGCCGTTTTGCCGGTCAGATCAAACAGGTCTTTCTTGCTCATTCGTTCACCTCAATGTGTTATCGGAACGTCACCAGGGCGGGGTCTTCCGCTTCCAGGTGGCTGTAATTATTGAAGACAGACAAGCTGCGACGGCCAGCAGAATAGAGAACACGGGTAACGCTGGTATTCGCGATTACCGAGTTCAGGGCCAGTGCCCGCTCGTCTTCCAGGCCCAGCAGATGCTGACACATCACCGCTATGGGGCCGCCAGACGTAGACACGAGCACATCGCCGCAATCTGCGTACTCGATCATTTCATCAAAAGCCTTGAGTACACGAGCTTTGAAATCCGTCCAGGTCTCGTCGTATTCCGCATCATATTCCCCGGAAGCCCACCTACGCACTGCTTCAACGAAGGCGTGCTGGAAGGCTGCAGCGGGTTTCGGAAAGGCGGCAAGATCTCTTGCCATGACTTGCCGGTCGCTCCATTCGGGCCTGTAGCGATTAACAACGGAGATGTGGTCGAATTCGTTGAAGCCGGGTGCCACCTGCATATCCGGCAACTCCGCACCGTAGCCGGTTGCAACCGCCTCAACCGTTTCCCGGTGACGCTGCAAATCACCGCCGAAAATCGCCGCCGGCCTTATTTTATCAACCATCCAGCGACCAAGAACCTTGCCCTGTTCCCAGCCTCTGGGCGAAAGCTGATCGTAGTTCTCCTTACCAAAACTGGCCTGGCCGTGACGCACAAGGTACACAGTAGCCATTAAAGAGAACTCTCTGAGATCAGCCGCTGACAGCGTTTCTCAAGATAGTTGGCGGCATGGCCAAAAGCGGCAAAACGCTTGTCTTTGGTCTGTCCATGATAGAAGCGGTAGTAGATCTGCTGCACGATCACCGCCAGCCGGAACAGCCCGTAGATTTCATAGAAATCGAAGTTATCTGCCCGAAAACCAGACGACTCCATGTAATACGCCACCACTTCCTTGCGGGTGAGCATACCGGGGCGATGGGTGGGCTGACGCCGCAGCATCTGGAAAGGGCCTTCGTCATCCGCCTCAATCCAGTAAGCCAGTGTGTTGCCGAGGTCCATCAAAGGGTCGCCAATCGTCGCCATTTCCCAGTCCAGCACTCCGATTACTTCAAAGGGGTTGTCCGGGCTCAGTACAACATTGTCGAAACGGAAGTCGTTGTGAATAACAACCTGAGCAACGTCACCTGGCATCTTGTCGTTCAGCCAGGACATAACCACTTCAAAATCGCCGACATCGTCTGTGCGAGCCTTGCGGAAACGATCACTCCAGCCGCCGATCTGCCGCTGAACATACCCGTCACCCTTGCCCAACGACTCCAGACCCGCAGCTTTGGCATCAACGCGGTGCAGATCCACCATCTTGTCGATCACGCTCAGGCACAGTTTGCGTGTGTCGGCTTCATTCAGTTCCAGGTCTTTCGGGAAATCCTGACGCAGAATGATGCCCTTCATTCGCTCCATCACATAGAAATCGCACCCCAGCACATCGTGATCGTCACAGATAGCGATAATATCGGGCACGTATGGATAGACGGGCTTCAACGCCTGCATCACTTTTGCTTCGCGCAGCATGTCGTGGGCAGACTTTGCAATCTTGCCAAAAGGCGGACGGCGCAGAACAAACGAACGGTCACCATAGTCAACCTGATACGTCAGGTTAGAAGCACCACCCGGGTACTGGCGGATCATCGGCTCGCCCGTGAGGTCCGGAATGGCACCTTTCATAAACCGGTCGACTGCCGAGAGATCCAGCTCCTCGCCTTCGCGGATGAATTCCGCCTGATCAATCTGGGTCATTCATGGCTCTCCTTTTATTCCAGCGTTCCGGTCAGGCCTTGGCCTTACCGCCCATCTTTTTCATCCAGCGCTTGCTCTCTTCGAACATAAGTTTGTCAAAAGCCCAGGGAGCGTAACGCTTGAGTATCCACATGCGGCGTTCCTTCACATGGGGCAACACCCAGAAATCCCTGTTCTTGACCGAACGCACAATATCGTCTGCAACGTGATCTGCAGAAATATTGGAGCGTTTCATCAGCTTGTTCACGTTCTGTTGAATGCCGGGAATGTCTGAACGCATGCTGTTGGTAAGATTGGTCTGAAAAAACGCCGGGCACACGCAGCTGACATGGATACCGTCGCTGCGAAGCTCCTGACTCAGGGTCTCCGACAGAGCGATCACTCCGGCCTTGGACACGTTGTAGCTGTCCATCAACGGCGCCAGCATCAGGCCCGCCATAGACGCAATGTTCACAAACGTTCCGGAGCCCTGCTTCTTGAACTGTGGCGTAAATGCCTTACAGCCACGCACAACACCCAGCACGTTAATATCGAGAATCCATTCCCAATCGCCCATGGTGGTATCTTCAATGGAGCCCGCAGAGGCCACACCGGCGTTATTCACCACCACATCCACGCCACCCCACTTGTCCGTGAGATCCGCGCAGACCTTTTCCAGATCCGTCAGCCGCCGGACATCGCACTCCACAAAGTAGCCTTCGCCACCCGCGTTGTTAATTTCCTGCTCAACACCAACGCCCTGTTCGGGATTGATGTCACCGATACAGACCCTGGCGCCCTCTCTGGCATAACGCAGCGCTATGGCCCGACCAAGGCCGCTTGCGCCGCCTGTTACGAATACTCTTTGTGTCATGGGTTTGTCCGTTGTTTGTTATTTAAAATGGATGCTTCAGCCTTGGAGTAAGGCTGAGCCGGCGGGGTGGCGTATGCTGAAACACGCTGTGAATACGTCCATGTACGCTTGGCTCCGCCATCCATGGCTCCGCACAGTTTCAGAATACGCCACCCCGCCGGCTCCTCTCATCAATGGCGCTCTATCATCAATTTTTATATTTGCGCAACTCAAGGCGAGCAACCGTGGCGCGGTGCACTTCATCCGGGCCATCTGCCAAGCGCAGCACACGGGCATAGGCAAATAACTGGGTCAGCGGGAAGTCATCATCGCTCACGCCGGCACCGCCGTGAATCTGAATCGCCTGATCCACAATGGTTTGCAACATATTGGGAATCACCGCCTTGATCATTGCGACTTCCTGAATCGCGCCGGCAATACCTTTGGTATCCAGAGCCCAGGCACATTTAAGAGTCAGTAAACGCGCCTGCTCGATGGACATACGGGCGTTGGCAATAATATCCGGGTTACCACCCAACTTGGCCAGCGGGCGACCAAACGCTTCGCGGCTCATTGCCCGCTTGACCAGCAGTTCCAGAGTGCGCTCTGCTGCACCAATCGCACGCATACAGTGGTGTACACGGCCCGGCCCAAGGCGGCCCTGGGCGATTTCAAAACCACGGCCGGGGCCTGCGATAAAAGCACTCTTCGGCAAGCGAACGTTTTCGAACAGCACCTGGCCGTGGCCATAAGGTTCGTCGTATTCGCCGAACACAGGAAGCATACGCTCAATTTTCACACCCGGTGCATCCAGTGGCACCAGAACCATGGAGTGACGGCGGTGTTTGTGGGCGTCGGGATCAGACAGCCCCATAAAGATGGCTACTTTACAGTCCGGGTGGCCAATGCCAGTGCTCCACCATTTGCGGCCATTGAGCACCACTTCATCGCCCTCAACCACGGCGGTTGCTTCCATGGTGGTGGCATCGGAAGAGGCCACGGCAGGCTCGGTCATGCAGAATGCAGAGCGGATTTCACCACTCAGCAGGCGTGGCAGCCACTCGGCTTTTTGCTCATCCGAACCGTAATGAATCAGTACTTCCATGTTGCCGGTATCCGGCGCATTGCAGTTGAATATTTCAGGAGCAATAAAGCTACGGCCTGTCTCTTCCGCAATCAGAGCGTAATCGGAGTTAAGCAGACCACAGCCATGCTTCTCGTCTGGAAAAAACATATTCCACAGGCCCTGCGCTTTGGCTTTCTCCTTCAATTCCTTGATGATTGGCAGGACAACCCAGCGATTTTCCAGGGACGCCAGTTCTTTGTGATACCGGGCTTCAACCGGGAAAATCTCTTCAGCCATAAACGTTTTTACACGCTCGAGGTAATCCTGACCCTTCTCGGAGATACTGAAATCCATTGCTGAATCCTCGCAAACATTAGGCACAAAAAATGTGCGTCACATGCGCACACGATGAAACCAGTCTAAGGCTGCACCAACTATTACACGACTGAATTATTCTTATCGTTTACTATCAACAATATTTATTCAATAAGAGCACGCACGTTATGGCCGGCACTCGCCTCGACCTCAACCTTTTGCACGTTTTTGACACTATCTACCGGGAAGGCAGCCTTACCCGGGCTGCTAAGGCCTTGCACCTTACGCAGCCGGCCGTGAGCCATTCTCTGTCGCGCCTGCGGGATCATTTCGACGACCCGCTGTTCACGCGCCAGGGTAACCAGATGGTGCCTACACCTCTTGCCCGTCGCTTTCTGGAATCCATGAAACCCGGGCTTACCCAGATTCAGGGCGCGGTTAATCAGTTTCATGCGTTTGACCCGGCTAACCAGCGTAAAACCTATTCACTGGGTTTGAGAGATGTTCTGGAGTCGACTTTTCTGCCGCAACTGATGCAACGGCTGGATCCGTATCCGGAACTGGAGATTGTCAGCAAGCGCATTCCCCGCCGGGATATGGAAACCCAGCTCGCGGCGGGCAAGCTGGATTTCGCTGTCGATGTGTTACTACCAATCAGCAGCCAGACGTCTCATGAGCTACTAAGGCAGGACAGGCTTGTAGTTCTGGCCCGGGAGGGTCACCCGCTGGCATCACGGGCTCTGGATATGGAGGGATACCTCTCAGCGCGTCACGTACTGGTTTCATCACGCACGGAAGGGCCCGGAATTGAGGATTTTGAGCTATCGCGGCTCGGAGTTCAGCGCAGCATCAGGCTTAGGTGCCAGCATTATTACGCGGCCTGCCGGGTTGTAGAAGCAACTGATTTACTGCTGACAATGCCTGAAACCTACGCCAGAATCATTTCAGAACGGGCCAGCATTACCATAATGAACCCACCGGCAGACCTGCCCTCTCTCGACGTGCACCTATACTGGCACAGGGCTTATGGTCAGGAGCCGGCGTTAATCTGGTTCAGGAAGCAGCTCAAGGCTATTCAATAAGCTCCGACGGCGACGAGAAAACCGAAGAAGCCGATGGCCGTAATGCCTAGCGAGGCCATTACAATACCAAAACCCCACCAGATGGCCGCGCCATCAGAAATCGCAACACCATGGCCGCGCAGTGTGCGATAAAACGCCCAGGGTCCGAGCAAAAACGCGCCGACCACCGCAAACACGAGCCCGATGCTGATGCCCGCAAATGTCCAGGTCGCAAGCGCAGTTGCACGATCCGATACCCGATCTGTCACGCCGTGATGCTCAAGAAACTTCTTGCAGAAAAACCAGACCAGAGCATACAGAGCGATGACAAAAACCAGGCCGCCAATAATAGTGAGAACTCGATAAAGCACGCTTCAATTTCCTGTCAGGTTGGGAAAACGGGCTCGGGCAAACATTCAAAACCGGGCCTTGCAAAGAGGTAGCCCTGATACAGATTGATCCCCTGAGATCGTAACCAGAAATACTCTTCGACGGTTTCCACACCCTCGGCCACTATCTTGCCGCCCAATTGCGTCATCATGGTAATAATGCCGGACACCACAGCCTGTTTGTTAGGCTCCTGGTGGATGTTGCGTACAAGTGCCATATCGAGTTTAAGCAGGTCTGGCGGACTTGCGATCATGATGTTGTACCGCGAGTAACCCGCACCAAAATCATCGATCGCCGTGCTGAACCCCATCTCCTGATAGGCTTCGATGATCGAAGCAAGGTGATCAACCGATGTCAGATCCTCATCTTCCGTAAGCTCGAAGATGATCTTGCTGGTATCAAAATTATACGTCCTTGCAGCCGCCAGAGTCGTCCGGATGCAATACTCCGCCTGATAGACGGCGTTGGGCATGAAATTGATACTCAACCTGGTGCTCATCCCAAGCCTGGATGCCAGCTTCACGGCCTTCACCCGGCAGATCTGGTCAAAGGTGTAGCGGTTCCGTTCGTTCACCTTGCTGAGGATGCTCAGAGCACCCTCGCCTTCAGGGCCCCTTACAAGAGCTTCGTACGCAAATACAGTCTTGTTGAGCACATCGACAATAGGCTGGAAAGCAAAGGTAAAGGCAAAATCGAGACCTTCTCCACAGGCACATTCCGCACAGTGGGACTCATCAAATAAAATGTCCGGCTTAATAAAATTCTCTCCCGAAATACAGGTCGGTCTTATCGCTCAATTGGTCAGCGTCGGCTCAAGTTACTATAACCGCCAGCAGCTCGTCGGTAAAACAGAATAAGGACTAAGCGCCCCATTCACTGGCATCCGCGGGACACCCAACTACACTGGAGTTTCAATTTCCAAGAGCCCGCCAATCAAAGGAGTCTCCAGAATGGCCCAAAATATCCGCATCGCTGTAACCCCGGGTGACGGTATTGGTCCGGAAGTCGTGGGTGAAGCAATACGCTGCCTCGAAACCCTGCGTACCCGGCATAGCCTCGCCCTTGAGTGGACCCATTTCCCCTGGCCTTCCCACGCATGGCATGAGGCGCATGGGGAGTCCATGCCCGACGACGCCCTCGCCCAGCTCAAAGCCTATGACGCCATATTGCTTGGTGCTTTGGGTGATCCGGGCCCGCTGGATGATCCGAATCGTTATCTGTTGACCGACAGCGTCTCACTGGCACCTTTACTGGACATGCGTAAAGGCTTTGACCAATGGGTATGCGAGCGCCCTGCCCGCCTGTTACCGGGTGCGCGCCAATACCTTGCAGATGAGCGCGCTAAAGACATTGATATGCTGGTGATTCGGGAGAATTCCGAAGGTGAGTATGTAAGCCAGGGCGGACGCCTGCGCAAAGGCACCGAAGATGAGATTGCGACACAAATGGAAGTGTTTACCCGCAAGGCAACCAACCGAATTATTCGCTACGGTTTCGAGCAGGCCCGCACCCGGGCCGCAGACCGCGTCAAGGAAGGCCGCACCCGAACCTTTCGATCCCTTGATGGCACTCGGGATGGGCGTGCCTGCGAAAGCCAGGTATGCCTGATCACCAAGCGGAATGCATTGCGCTACTGGGGTGACATGTACACCGAGGCATTCGAAGAAATCAGCAAGGAGTTTCCGGATGTCGCCACGCACCACGAACTGGTAGATGCGGCCTGTATGAAGTTCGTGCAGAGCCCCTGGGCCTTCGATGTGGTGGTCGCCAGCAACCTGCAGGGGGATATTCTTACGGATCTTGCAGCCGTGCTGTCGGGCGGCATGGGCGTTGCCCCATCCTGCAACCTGAACCCCACAGATCCGGACATGCCCTCCATGTTCGAGCCTACCCATGGCAGTGCTCCGGATATTGCCGGCCAGGGCCTGGCAGATCCCACAGCCATGCTATTTACGACAGCACGTATGCTGGAATGGTTAGGGCGGAAAGATCCCGCTGTCGCGGCGGCTGGCAAGGCGCTGTTTGATGCGGTAGCTGCAGATCTGGCGGAGAGCGCCGGAGCCAGGCGGGAAACAAAGGAAATCGGCGATGCAATCTGTCAAAGACTGTCAGCCTGAAAAAGAAGAATCAAAGCCAGAAAAAATTTTCTGGCTTTGATTCATTTACAAGCCTTCAGTTATCAGCCATCACAAATTCCAGACGGCCCGGCGCTACCCGGATATCCATAGGCACCATGCCAAACATACGCTGGGCGAGGTTGGTGTCATCCAGACGGTAAACAGGCATGGTTTCAAGCATCTGGGCCACTACCCGCATCACATTGTCGGTGACCGGCGCCAGATCGCCTTTGAAGAAACCCGCATCAACACTGCTTTCCAGCAGTTTTATTCTGCGGATATAGATCGCCTTTTCCGTGCTGTCATAGACCGGTGCGCCCTCAATTTTAAAAGCAATATCAACCGGGAGTTTGGCCAGAAATGCATTCAGCGCAACCTGCCCTTTCAAATCAATCACCGCGACATCCCGACCGTCCGGCCCCAGGGTAACGTCGGCGCCATCAAGACTGAGGCTGAGCGGTGAACCATTCTTCAACTGCAAGCGGTCGTAATCACGAACCGCATCCTGCAGATGCCTCTCAAGTTCTCCTTCCGAGATTGCATAAGGTGAAATGCTGGCGCAGCCACTGGATAAAGCAAGCACCAGAAACACCATGCCCCAAAGGCGACTCAGGTGCAGTTTATTCATCATCACTCTCCATTGATTAAGCCACTATCCAGCGGCAAACCCGGGCTGTTTATTCATTTTCGGCACGGGCGTCTACGTGAGGGATGAGATTATCATCAAAAACAACCTTCAATAGAATGGGCTGACAACACACCTGGCAGTCTTCCACGTATTCCTGCTCCGCCACTGACGGATCAACGCTGATCTCCAACGTCTCCCCGCAGTAAGGGCATTGGATAAGCAAAGAATCCAGAGCTGACATAGACCCTCCTCAGAACTGTTGTTTAGCCATCCACGGAATAATTCGATCAAACGCCGCATCAAGCTTCTCACAGGTCGTGGAGAAACTGATACGAACCGCGTTGGTAGAGCCCTCACCAAAGGCATCTCCCGGTACCAGGCATACTCCGGTTTCCTTGAGCATGCGCAGCGCAAGATCTGACCCATCAACATTGGGCGGCAAAGCCGGAAATGCAAAGAATGCACCGCCCGGCTTGTACCCGGTCATGTAGGGCGTCTGTTCGATCAGTTCCACAACCTTATCCCGACGCTCCCTGTAGATACCCAGCATATCTTTTACGCACTGCTGATCACCCGTCAACGCCGCCACACCAGCAAACTGAGAAGGCGTATTGGCAACCGAGGTCGTGAACATATGGAAACGTCGCAAGGATTTGATCGCAGCCTGGCTGGCAATCACCCAACCTACACGCAGCCCCGCCATGCTATAGGTTTTCGAAAAACTGCTGATGCACATGATGTTGTCCAGATCCATGGAACAGTTCAGAACACTGGCAAAATCGTCGTCATCAAAAATAAGGTGGTCATAAACCTCGTCGGCATAAACCTGGATGCCCCGATACGCGCACTCTTCCAGAATAGTTTCCACGGTACTGCGGGGGTACACAGCGCCGGTCGGATTATTCGGGTTGTTGAGGATAAGCGCAAAGGTACGTGGTCCCATGGCACGAATCACCTCATCAGGATCAAGCTGATGATTGTTCTCTGCCTGAGTCGATACGAACTTCACCTCGCCCCCGTTCATACGGATCAGAGGTGCATACAACAGGAAGGAGGGGTCCGTTACGATGAACTGGCGCCCCGGTGCCGCCGTAGCTGCAATTGCCAGATACATAGCCTCAGTGGCACCGCTGGTAACCAGTATGTTGTCCCTGGTCAGCTTGCGGTTATAGCGTTTGCTGTAATAGTCCCTCAGCGCTACCAGTAACTCAGGCAGCCCTGCATCCATGGTATAGCCGGTTTGCCCTGCGTTCAGAGCGTCGATGTAAGCATCAACAATATGCCTGGGTGTCGGCAGATCCGGCTGACCAATGGAGAGATGAATCACATCTTTCATGGTAGCCGCCATATTAACCATGCGCCGGATTCCCGGTACCGGAACTGCCTGCATGGCAGGATTCCAGCTGGCCTTGGTCTTCCGGTACTTCACTTTTCGCGGTGTTTCCTGGCCGGTGTCTCTGTTGGCGGCGTCTGCCATAACAACCTCCTGCAACGGGAACGGGGGCAAATAAAGAACTACCACTGCAGGTTAGTCAGTAAGACCAGGGCATACAAGACAAAAACAGACAAACATTGCGTAGGTAAAAGTACGTGCCGATACAGCTTTGTCCGGCCCCAACCAATTCAAGCCAGGGTTGACCCGATGGCATCTGCCTACCAGACTGTGTTGAGGGCCTGGCAGCGGGAATAACAAGCCTCAGAAAACACACATACAATCACCAGCCATCTGACCAAGCGGAGGTTCAATGACTCAGCGCAGCAAGCCTGTGGTAACGGTTCTCACCGCCCCCGGTGAGCAGGAACCGCCGGGAATGGATTCACTCAGAGCGCGCGCAGAAGTGCGCTTCGCCAGTGACGAGGCAACTCTGAGAAGCAGCCTGCCGGGCACCGATGTAATGATGGTGACGGATTTCCGCACCGAGGCTCTCGAGGCGGCGTGGGGTTGCGCTGACAAGCTGCAATGGATCCACGCGACCAGTGCCGGGGTAGACGCTCTGATGTTCCCGGCCCTGACCAAAGGTAAGGTTGTGGTCACTAACGCCAGAGGCATATTCGACCGGACCATCGCCGAATACGTGCTGTGCACCATTCTGATGTTTGCCAAGGATTTCCCGGGGTCTATCCGTTTGCAACTCAAGCACCAGTGGAAACATCGGGACACCGAAAGAGCCGAAGGTAAGAAAGTTCTGGTCGTGGGTGCAGGCTCCATAGGCCGTCAGATCGGGCGCCTTGTGGCGGCTGCAGGCCTGAGACCTCACGGCATTGCCCGAACAGCCCGCACAGATGATCCCGATTTTGTTGCAGTCCACGGTAACGACGATCTTTACGAGCAGCTGGGGCATGCTGACTATGTGGTTATCGCGGCACCGCTTACGCCGCAAACCGAGGGCCTGTTTGACCAAAAAGCATTCAAAGCCATGAAAAACACGGCGCGCCTGATCAATATAGGGCGCGGGCCGATTGTGAAAACCGACGACCTGATTGCCGCCCTCGAAAGCGGTGAGATTGCGGGTGCAGGGCTTGATGTATTTGAAGAGGAGCCTCTACCCGAGGATCATCCTCTGTGGGACATGGAAAACGTTACCATGACGGCGCACATGGCCGGTGACTTTATCGGCTGGAAGCGGGCCCTTACCGATCAGTTTCTTGAAAACTTTGATCGCTGGCATAAAGGCGAAGAGCTATTCAATCTGGTCAATAAGGAGTTGGGTTACGCAGGAAGTAAATAATCAGGCTCGAGGCAGGTATAGATATAAAGAAAAACGGGAACCTGCGGGTTCCCGTTTTTTTATTCAGGCCATCAAGCTGATATTCAGCTTCCTGACAACGACTGGTCTGAAGGATCGATTTCCATTTGCTGTATCGCAATAACCGCCTGAGTGCGGTTACGAACCCCAAGCTTACGGAAAACAGCCGTAATATGTGCCTTGATGGTAGCCTCGGACACATCCAGATCGTAAGCAATCTGCTTGTTCAGCAGCCCTTCCGCCAGCATACCGAGAACCCGGAACTGTTGCGGGGTAAGTGATGCAAGTTTTTCGGAGAAATCAGTGGTATCGGAGTGCATGCGCTCAAGCTTGTCTGCCACACCTTCCGGCAGCCAGACATCACCCTCGAGTACGGCACGAATTGCCTCTGTGATAGTAGGCAACGGCGCCGACTTCGGAATAAAGCCAGACGCCCCATAATCAATGGAGCGCCGCATCACCTGCAGCTGCTCCGATCCTGACACAACCACCACCGGTAACCCGGGATACTGCCCACGCATGAACACCAATCCGGAAAAACCATGGGCACCCGGCATATTGAGATCAAGCAGAACCAGGTCTGCATCCGGGTGCGAATCTACCGACGCCTGCAACGCCTTGATGCTTTCAACTTCTACGGTTTCAGCATCAGGCACCGCTTGATTGACCGCCTGTTTCAGGGCAGCCCGAAACAATGGGTGATCATCAGCGACGATAATTGTTTGTGTCATTAAAACGATTCCTCACAGGTTTATGGCCTGCTTTCAGACCTTATTTGAACTCGCGACTGCCGATGAGCTCGTCCACCACACCCGGGTCTGCAAGTGTAGAGGTGTCGCCCAGCTGGTCGTGTTCATTTGCAGCAATCTTACGCAATATCCGACGCATAATCTTGCCTGATCGTGTTTTTGGCAAGCCCGGCGCCCACTGAATCACATCCGGAGACGCGATCGGGCCGATTTCCTTACGCACCCACTGTACCAGTTCCTTTTTGAGCTCGTCTGAAGGCTCTTCGCCCTGCATCAGTGTCACATAGACATAGATGCCCTGGCCCTTGATGTCGTGAGGGAAGCCAACAACCGCTGCTTCGGCAACCTTGTCATGGGCTACCAGGGCGCTCTCAACTTCAGCTGTGCCCAGGCGATGGCCCGATACGTTGAGTACGTCATCAACGCGACCGGTAATCCAGTAATAGCCATCTTCATCACGACGCGCGCCGTCACCGGTAAAGTACATACCCTTGTAGGCGCTGAAATAAGTCTGGATGAAACGATCATGGTCGCCGTAAATGGTGCGCATCTGCCCGGGCCAGCTGTCCAGGATAACGAGGTTACCGTCGGCTTTGCCTTCCAACACATTGCCTTCGCTGTCAACCAACCCCGGCTGAACGCCGAAGAACGGCACTGTCGCAGAGCCCGGTTTCAAGTCAATAGCGCCCGGTAATGGTGAAATCAGAATGCCGCCGGTTTCAGTTTGCCACCAGGTATCCACGATGGGGCACTCACTGTTGCCGATAACACGATGATACCATTCCCAGGCCTCGGGGTTGATAGGTTCACCGACAGAGCCCAGCAATTTCAGGCTCTTCCGGTTTGTACCATCCATGCAGGCTTCACCTTCAGCCATCAGAGCCCGGATTGCAGTAGGCGCCGTGTACAGAATATTGACCTGATGTTTGTCGACAATCTGCCCCATTCGCGAGCTGTCCGGGTAGTTCGGAACACCCTCGAACAATACGGAAATCGCACCGTTACATAACGGCCCATAGAGAATATAGCTATGGCCGGTCACCCAACCAAAATCTGCAGTACACCAGTAAACGTCACCGTCGTGATAATCGAACACGTACTGGTGAGTCATGGAGGCATACACCATGTAACCGCCAGTCGTATGCAAAACGCCTTTGGGCGCGCCGGTTGAACCGGACGTATAGAGCATGAACAGAGGATCTTCCGCGTTCATGGGCTCTGGAGGACAGTCTGCAGAGGCAGACTTCATCAGGTCTTCATAACGCTCGTCGCGACCTTCGTTCCAGGGCACATCCTTATTGCCGGTGCGGCTGACAACGATGACTTTCTCTACGCTCGCGCCGCTTTCATTCTTCAGCGCAGCATCCACATTCTTTTTCAGCGGTATCTTGCGGCCTCCACGCAGGCCTTCATCGGACGTAATTACATAGCGGGATTTGCCGTTGGCAACCCGGGCGCCCAAAGCTTCTGGAGAGAAACCACCAAAAACAACCGAATGGATCGCGCCAATACGTGTACACGCCAACATCGCCACGGCCGTTTCAACGATCATCGGCATGTAGATAGTGACCACGTCACCCTTCTTCACACCCAGGCCTTTCAGAACGTTGGCAAACTTGCTGGTCTCTTCATGCAATTCGCGATAGGTAACGTGACGGGAATCGGCGGGATCATCGCCTTCGAAAATAATGGCTGTCTGGTCGCCGCGCGTCGCGAGGTGACGGTCAAGGCAGTTGGCTGAAGCATTCAGCTGCCCGTCTTCAAACCACTTGATGGAAAGATTGTTGTAATCAAAAGTGGTGTTCTTGACCTTGGAATACGGTTTGATCCAGTCAAGGCGTTTGCCATGCTCGCCCCAGAAAGTATCTGGATCCTCAACCGATTGACGATACATTTCGTCATACTGTTCCCGGTTCAGCAAGGCGCGTTTGGCCACTTCCGGGCTTACCGGATAAAGATGCTTATCAGTCATTGTGCTCCCCCTTGATCAGAGTCTGTTGTTTTTGTCGGTACCATTAATTCAAAGCGACAGGGCACGCCTGCCCCGCGGACACATGCCTGTAGTTCACCATGTGTACTACTAAACAATGAATTAGACGAACGTCCTAACATGCTCCAACTTTATCATCATGCTGCTTGCTGCCGGGCTCTTGATGAGCGCAGTCGAGCCTTGCTCCTGGGCTTGAGCGCGAAGCGATTCAGGCCTGCGAGATGGATCTTGCGCAGATACACTTCCCAGTCGATCTGGCGCGCATCCACCGGGAACAAAACCTCGTCTACCTCTCCCATGCGCGACGCCAGAGCCAGTAAATCATCATTATGGAAAATATAATCAGGCGCGGTATAGAACCCAAAAATAGTAGCTAACGAGCGGGTAGTATCAAGGTTTCGCAATACTTTAAGGTCACGTTCGTTTCCCAGCATACCCAGCCTGCGCATCATACGCTGCGTCATAGTCAGAGGAATTCGCGCACCGCCTACCAAAGCATCGAACACCGAACGGTTCACAGCAATAAAGGGCTTGACCGGCTGGCGATAGAACAGTCGTTCATAGGCTGCAAAATTGGTTTTGGCCTCAGCCATAAGGTGATCAATAAACTCACCCAGAGACACCGGATTGGAGCTACCGCTACAGCACTGATAGAAACGCCGACGGGGGGGCTCACCAAGCGCCTCTGCAACGGCCAGGACAATCGAATTCGCAACAAGGTCAACGGGAATGACATCTATCGTTCCGGAGCGTTTTCCGGGGAATACCGTTACTTTTTCTCTGGCGTAAGCAAGAATGATGGCGTCAGCAACTTTAACACCCTCAATCCAGCCTGGCACCGGCTCTTCAAGGGCACTCTCGATAATGGACGGACGCACGATTGTAAGGGCACGGCCGTCGAGGGCCTTCATCAGTAACTGCTCACCCAGCCATTTGGTAAATGTATAGGTATCGCTCCAGCCGTAGCGGTTTGCCTCACGGATACCCAGTTTCACCAACTTGCGCTCCAGCATTTTACCTGAGTAGCGCGAACGCACGTCCGCGATACTGTCTTCCAGCAACCGGATCAGCTCGTCAATTTCATAATAGCCAGCAGGGCTGAGGGGAATATCCTCGCCAGCGGGCTTGACCACCGATTCAGAAATCTGCCCCGAGTTAATGCCGTTTACGTAGCAGGTAGATACCTGAACAACCGCAAGCGCCGGGTTCTGACGTGCCAGCTCTGCAATATTTTCCAGGCATAGCGTATTAATGGACAAAGCTTTGTCCAGCTCTTCACGAAAATTAACACTGGCAGCAGAGTTAATGACGGCATCAATACTACCCGCCAGTTTTCGTAAAGCTTCTGGCTGCAGGCCAAAACCGGGCTGCGTTACCTCTCCTGTGACACAATGCACGCGCTCGTCCAGAAAAACGTTGAAAGCTTCGCCCTTCTCCTGGCGCAAGCGATCAAATACAGAGGAGGTTGCAATTTCGTCAAGAAATCGACTGTGGGCGTCAGGATGACGCGCATTGCCTCTTATCAAAAGATGCACACCGCCAATGTCCGGTACTGCGCGAATCAGTTTTTCCAGAACAACCTTGCCAAGAAAGCCCGTGGTGCCCGTAATCAGGACATGCTTTCCACGGAGCTGTTCGAGTACTTTTGACGACGACACTCCCGCCCGATTTTGCGGCTTTACCATTCTGAAAACTCCTTTTCCGGGTGCCTGCAGTACCTGACTGATCCTTGCACAATCTCTTTGACAGTGCCGTGACAGACTGCATGGTTATCATCAGCACGCTACGCGACAAAGGCGCCGGAAGAAATGACGAATTAACCGGCATGTCTTTGTAGCAATCGTTAACCAGGAAGTCTCAGCCGTCGATCTTTCTCTTGCCGGCTAAAGAACGCAGAAAGTTATTCAGGGAAATATCGGAGGGTTGTTCTTTCAAAGCCCTGACAAGCTTGTCCTGATCGCCAAAACTGATGCTGTCGTAAGAGGGCTCGGGCAGCACAGCTTGCGGCGGCTCCTGCTCGTGTTCCCTGGTGTCCGACCATGAACAGATCTTGTCGGCAAGGTGCCTCAGATGGTTTGCCAGGAGCTCTCGCTGCTCAGGAACCAGGGGTTGCCAATCGATCGCTCCAAGCCCGGCCTGGACAATTTCAACGGTATCGCTATCCGGTGCCCGGCCCATAAGAGCGAACAATCGCGTGAACACATCATAGCGGAGCAAAACGCTCTCAGGTGTCTGCCCGAGCACAGCTTCCAGCTCACTAACGGCCTGCAGGCAGCGTTCGCGAGGGCTGGCAGATGCAGAAGACGCAGACTCAGCATCCTTTTTCTTTTGCTCCGACTGCCGCTTCGAAACGGAATGCCAGTAGGCTGCAATGCCGGCTTTCCTTGCAGGCAATTGAGACAAACGCACATCAAGCATATCTGCCAAGGTAATGAACTGACGGCACGAGGGGTCAGCCGCCGGCAGCAGTGCGACGGGCCTCTGGTTCAGCACCGACTGGCGCAGGGTCTCGTCGCGCCAGATGCCCCCCATGTAATGAAGGGAGCATTGCAGATGTCTCCGGGCCGCCGAGTCAAGGCGCTGAAACACCGAACGGGCCTGGCTCGCGCCCTGCGCCATGTTGATCAGCACACTTGGCGTTCGCCGGTAACCGCGACGCCTCAGCACTTTGATCAGGGAAAACGCATCCGTCAGCGAGGCCGGATCCGGGGTAACGACGACACAAGCCAGCTCAGCCGCTGCAATCATGTGCAAAGCCGTAGATTGAAGGCCTGCGGCGGTATCCGTTATGACGTAATCGTAACGGCTTTCAAGCTTTGAGAGCGCGCGCAAAATACGAAAGCTCTCTTCAGGCTCCATATCCATGCATTCCTGAACACCGGAAGCGCCCGGAACAATGTGCAGACCGTAATCCGCTTCCAGCAGTATATCCTCGAGCTGACACTCGCCGGCAACCACGTTTGCAAGCGTTCGTTCCGGATAAAGCCCCAGCATAATGCTGACGTTGGCAAGATCGGTGTCGCCATCCAGCAACAACACTCGCTTATGATTTCGAGCCAGGGTGAGCGCCAGATTCAGGGCTACCGATGTTTTACCCACACCACCCTTACCGCCGGTTACAGCGATGGTCCTGGGCGGGCTTATTTTCTGCTTGCGAGCTTCCTGAGCACTCATGACGGGCGATTTCACATCCTTGAAACAACAGCAAAAGGCGCTCTAGTCTGTAAAAATAATACACATATCGGGCCGCAATGAATACGCTGTTCAAAAAAAGAACACTGGTTGTTTTAAATCAGCGAGTTTTTGTCTAAGCTCAGTCTCTCGAACAAAAAAATGAACAGAGTTTCAAAAACTGATCTCGTAGTGCGGCAGGAAATCGTATGAATACAGTATCCGACCTTCAACTACCGAGCCTTCCGGAGGTCACTCTGCGCGCGCTTGACGTTTGCAACCGGGATGGGAACTATCGCGAGATCAGCGAAATTGTGGCCTCGGATACCGCTCTCGTGGTTCGGATACTGGCATTGGCCAACTCTGCCCTGTATGGCCCGACTCCCGGAATTCGATCAATAGACCAGGCGCTGATGCGCCTTGGAACCAGGCGCTTTAAAACACTGGTACTCACCGCAGCTCTGCGCCAGATCCTGTTTGAACTGGGCGACGGCGCATGGCACCAGTTGCGGGATTACTGGCGACACGCTCTGACCGCCGCCCTGACGGCAAGGGCCCTGGCAACCCTCACGCGTTACCCGGAAGCCGACGAAGCCTTTATGCTGGGCATGCTCCATAACATCGGGGAGCTGATTGCTATCAGAACGCCGGATACGGAAGCCAGGCAGCAGTATATGGATCGGCAATCCGATATCGCGGCAGAGCTGGTTACATCCTGGGGACTGGGGACTCTGGCAGCCGACGCTATGCGCTACCAACAGGCGCTGCCTTCAGAATTGCGGGATGCCGGACATCTGGTCAAAGTCATCGCCCTCTCCACCCGCCTCGCGCTCTCTGATTCAGCTGGCATTGCGGCGGCAGGCACCATGTTCGGGCTCAGTGAGGAGCTGACCAGGGAGATCAACCGGCGGATCAGCCACGATGTTTCTGCGATGGCTGATTCCCTGGGTATACCGCTGATCAACACTTATGACCCCGAGCCTGCATCAAAACAGCTCCGACAAACCGTATTGCGGCACGCTATCGCCCAGCAAGCCATTGGCTTCGCCGATCTTACCGGCAAGAGTGGCGCCATTCTGGCCGAAACGGTTAACAGCCTGACTCTGATTACCGGGCTGCCCGCGTTATATTTCGGATACGACGATGACAGCCTTGAACTGCTGTCCGGCACCACCGGCCCGCATCCTGACCTTGTGGTGTCTGCGCAGCCAGGCGGCAGCGTACTCACAGAAGCCTTCGCCTCGCGAATGCCTGTCAGCCTCGGCGAGAAAACGCCGGCGATACTCGACCGGCAGCTTTTATCGCTGCTGCGAACCCACTCTCTGACAGCCATCCCGATGATCACAGGCGATCAATGCCCTGGTGTGTTTGTGCTGGGTACTGATGGCAATACACTCGATACAACCATGGACCTCACAGGTCTGTTTATCCATCAGCTCTCCGCCGTTCTTCAGGAAAAGACGACCGCCTGCGAGGCCGAAACAGCAAACGCCGGGATAAATCATGACATCGCCATTGAGAAACTACGCGAACAGGTACATGAGATCAGTAATCCTCTGACCATAGTGCGGCAATACCTTCATCAGCTGCGCAACCGGCTTGATGACCCCGACGCCCGTGAAGATCTGGATGTTGTGCGGGAAGAACTGGATCGCGCGGGTAATCTGCTGCTGCAGATAAGCAATAACAACACCGGTGACACAGGCGAAGAAGCATCGGACCTTAATGCGGAATTAAGAAGCCTTGCACGTGTGCTTGAACACAGCCTCTTCAGCGACAGCAACCTGCGTTTTAACGTGCTAATGTGTAGTGCTCCGACGCGTGTTATTGCCGGTCCGCCAGTCATCCGCCAGATCCTGATCAACCTGATCAGAAATGCCGTAGAGAGCCTGCCTGATGCCGGTGGAGAAGTTTCGCTAAAAACATCCGCCCCGGTCTGGCAAGGCCGCCGTAACTGGGTAGAGATGGAAATTACCGATACCGGTTCAGGTATTCCCGAAGCAGTACGGGATGCTCTGTTTACTCCGGGAAAAACCACTAAAGGAGAGGGCCACAGCGGTCTGGGCCTTAGTATTGTAAAGCAGCTTGTGGACGACATGGAGGGCATTATTGCTTGCCGCACGGGGCAGGAAGGTACCACCTTCCGGATTTTGCTGCCTGCGGCCAGCCAGGAAACTACTAAATCCGACTGACGCAGAAGAACGGATACGAATAGATGGCACCTGAACAGTCCAACAGGCTTTTCTCGCAGGAGGCAACCGCGCGCATTCTGGTGGTTGATGACGAGCCACGCCTGGTAGGCGCGCTAGCCTCACTGCTCCGGAACTGCGGCTATCATGTAACAGAGGCCCATGGAGGGAAACACGCCTGCGAACTGATCGATACCCTCCGCTTTGATCTTGCCTTGCTGGATTTACGCATGCCAGAGGTCGACGGTTTTGCCGTGATGGCCCATCTTGCGAACCAACAGCCTGAATGCGGCAGTATCGTAATCAGTGGAGAAAGCTCATTCACAGCTGTCAGCCGGGCGCTTCGACGCGGCGCTCTGGATTATGTCCGCAAGCCCTTTGATCCCGAAGAGCTGATCGCCACAGTAAAAGGCGTCGTCGGTAAGCAGTCCTTGCTCAAAGCTCACGAAGACATACAGGTGAGACTCGAGAAATCTGAAGCTCTGCACCGTTACATTGTAAACAGCTCACCCGACATCGTTTTCATGCTCGATGCCGGCGGCCGCTTCTGTTTTATCAACAGCAAGGTTGAAATGCTGCTGGGGTACAAGCCGGCTGAGCTCTGTGGCCAGCATTTTCGGCATATTCTGGACGACCGCGATGTTGCCAAAGGTGCCTATGCGCTCAACGCTCCGGATATCAGTGCAGACAACCCCCGAACCCTGGAGATACGTCTCAAAACCCGCGGTAGCCGCCGGGCTACGAGACATTTTGAAATCACCGCCTTTCCCATCGACCCTCAAACCTGGACACATAACCATAATACCGGCGGCAGTGGCAGTGGCCAGAAAGCCTGCTATTACGGAACTGCCCGGGATGTCACCGAGCGCAAGGAAGCTGAGGCATTCATTAACTTTCAGGCCTATCACGACTTGCTTACGCGCCTGCCTAACCGCGCTCTGTTCAAAGATCGTCTTGAGTTGGCCATCACCCATGCCCGCCGCGGGGGCCAGAAGCTGGCGGTTATGTTTCTTGACCTCGACCGCTTCAAAATTATTAACGACACCCTTGGCCACGCCATGGGCGACAGGCTTCTGCAAGCTGTAACCCAGCGCCTCGAAAGCTGTATACGCAAGGGCGACACCTTGTCACGCTTCGGCGGTGACGAGTTTACGTTGCTGTTGCCGTCAGTTCACGGGCACGAGGATGCAAGTCAGATCGCCAGAAAGCTGATAAAAACGCTCAAGGCACCCTTCCTGTTGGGTGAACACGAAGTGTTTGTGGGCGTAAGCATTGGTATTGCCATCTTCCCGGAGGCGGGAGACAGCATGGATCAGCTGATCCAGAACGCCGACATCGCCATGTACCATGTTAAGGCCCGAGGCAAAGACAGCTATCGTTTTTTCTCCGAGAGCATGAGCATCGACAGCACGAATCGTCTGCATCTGGAGCGGGATCTGCGCCTGGCGCTTGAGAGAGATGAGCTCCGGGTATTTTACCAGCCCCAGGTTTGCGCAAACACCAACCGGATTGTCGGGCTCGAGGCACTGGTGCGCTGGGAACACCCTGAACGTGGTTTACTCTACCCCAGAGATTTCCTCAATCTGGCTGAAGAAACCAAGCTGATCGGCCAACTGAGCGAGCAGGTTCTGGATCAGGCCTGTCGTGATGTCGGCCAATGGATCCGCGCCGGCCACCAGGATCTGCGCCTGGCCGTCAATCTCTCTCCTATTGAGGTAGAACACCCCCGCTTTGTGGAAACTCTGATGGAAAGGGTAGAGGCCAACAAGTTCCCACCGGGCAATCTGGAAATTGAAATCACCGAAAACGTGATCATGAATGACCTGGAACAGATCAGCCAGAAGCTCCGGGAGCTTGCCGGCATGGGCGTGCGTATCGCCATCGATGACTTCGGCACTGGCTATTCATCACTCAACTATCTGCACAGGCTGCCTATTCACACTCTGAAAGTAGACCAGTCTTTCGTTCAAGCCATTCGTGGCGGTGCAGATGATGCCTGCATTGTTAACGCTATTGTTGCCATGGCTCACGGCCTGAAACTGGAAATCGTCGCCGAGGGCGTGGAGACGGACAAGCAGCTTCAGTACCTGAGAACTCTTGGCTGCCATCAGGTGCAAGGTTTCTTCTACGGGCCGGCACAACCCGCAGCAGATATCGGCAAACTACTGGCACAAACAAGAATATGTTCTGCCGTACCCAGCTGATTACAAACCCCCACCCCGTAACGATTGCCCTACAATCCTAAACAAAACCTTGAACTTGTTTGCAAAGCATTGCTGTGCGTTAACTTGTGTATCCGAAAATGCGCATTGCTGCACATATTTTCCCCACCTCGTTCACTAAGCTCGCATTAACAAGGTATCGGCCACCTGAACGCCCACAGCTATCGCCAGGGCAAAAATGACAATAACGGTGGCAACATCCCAGCGAACAAGAACAGGCAGCAGTCATCATGCGCGACAAGTACCGTTACATCGGCCCCGTATACGATTTTCTCAGCAATCTCTACAGCGGCAAAAACATCCATCGCTGCAAAACTGCCATGCTGGATGTGGAAACAGTAAAACCCGGGGACCGTATCCTGTTTGCCGGCGTTGGCCATGGCCGTGATGCCCTGCGCGCCGCTGAGCTGGGTGCCGAGGTCACCGTTGTTGATCTGTCAGAAACCATGTTGCGGAAGTTCGGAGAGGCCCAGGAAAGCGAAGCCCCTCACCTCACCATTCGCCGTATTCACAGCGACATCATGAAAGTGGACGAGTTTGGCCGGTACGACATGGTCGTCGCCAATTTTTTCCTCAATGTATTTGACGAAACCATGATGGTGCGGGTTCTGGAGCATCTGATTCAGCTGGGCAAAAGGGACGCCCGCGTTGTTGTGGGTGATTTCTGCTACCCAACCGGCAATGTGTTCTCACGAACGTTCAAGAAACTCTACTGGTATATGGCCGTTTTCACTTTCTGGCTGTTCGCCAACAATGCATTCCACAAAATCTACAACTACCCGGAGCACATGCGGCGACTGGGCCTCGAGGTTACGGAGAAAAAGCACTTCAAACTGATGAACATGGACTGCTACTGGTCAATTCTCGGCCGCAAGCAAGCGTAAGAGACCGCCTGCCAGATAATAACAATCGGGGAGAGAATCACCATGTCAGATCAGATCCTTGCACTTGAGCAGACCGCAGAGATTGAAAGCACAACATTCACCTTCAGTGAAAGAGTGGGCTATCTGAAGAGGTTCGGCGCCCACTCCCAGTCGTTCTCTACCCTGCAGCCAGACATGCAGTATTTCGACGTACCGGACATGGGGTATGTCGCCTATATGCGCAAGTGGGGCGCCACCATTGTTCTTTCCGACCCGGTGTGTGCACCAGAAAACTTAGGAGATATTCTTGAGCGCTTTCAGGGACGTTTTCCCAATGCCGCCTATGTTCAGGTTTCCAAGCCGGTTGTGGACTATTTACACATGAGTTTCGGGCTGTATGGCACTCAGTTTGGCAGCGAATCACGAATCGACCTGGGCAAGTGGTCCCTCAGCGGCAAGAAGAAACAGATTCTGCGCACAGCGTTGAACCAGGCTGAGAAAAGCGGAATTACCGTGCAGGAACGCTTCAGCGACGATCATACCCGCGAAATCTCGGAAGCCTGGATCCGTACCCGCAAGTGCAAAAGCAATGAGATCCGCTTTCTGATTCGTCCTATGGAAATGGCCTACCGGGAAAATGAGCGCCATTTTTATGCTTACCAGGATGGTAAGGCTGTCGGCTTTATCTACTTTGACCCGATTTATCGCAACAACGAAATCATCAGTTACGTGCCAAACATTTCTCGCGCCAACGCAGACTTCAAACAGGGCATATTTTATACCCTGATGGCGCATGCCATGGCGGCATTCAAAGCCGAGGGCATCCCTTATCTCGACCTCGGGCTCATTCCATTGTCCCTTGACGCCAATACGGAGCATCAGGAAAGCCAGCTTCTGAAGCGAATCCTCCATGGCCTCTACAACAGGGGGAGTTTCATCTACAACTTCAAGGGTCTGGAGTTTACCAAGTCAAGATTCCGGGGCGACAACTTCAAAACCTACTGCTGCCATAAACGGAGCATACCGGCCCTGGAGTTTCTGGCCATGTTCAAATTGACTCAGGTGCTATGATTTCTCTGGCCAGTTCCCGGTAACCAGCTTTGGCTGCAGGCCCAGGCCTGCCATATAGCTTGCCACAGCCTCCGGGGCGACGCCCGAGAATAGAGCCGCAGCCACAGGCACACAAGGCGCCTTGCCTTGCTCAAACGCTTCTACAGGCTTACCCGCTTGCGCCAGAAGCCACACAACCCGGCGTGCAATCGCATCCCCTGAATCCACCCAGAATTTTACCTCAGGCAGACTCTGCTTGAGGCTCGCGAGCAAAAGCGGATAGTGGGTGCACCCAAGAACGACGGTATCGACACCGGCATCGCGCAGTGTTGCAACGGCATTGTCGAGATCGCACTGAGGCACCGGCACCCCCCGTGCCAGATCCTCCGCCCACTGAACAAGCTCCGGGTTGCCCACTCGCTCAACCTGGCAACCGGGCGCAAATTCCCGGATCAACTCATCAAGATAGGGTCGCCGCACCGTTGCCGGGGTGGCCAGAATACCTATACGCCGATTCAGAGTGTGCGCCGCCGCCGGCTTCACTGCCGGCACTACCCCAACCACAGGCACGTCTGTTATGGCCCGTAAGTTCGGCAGCGCAATGGTACTGGCCGTATTACAGGCAACGACAACAGCATCGCAAGGGTACTGCTCGAGCGCCTTTGTAATAAGCCTGCAACAGCGCTCAATCACTACAGATTCCGGTTGGCTTCCGTAAGGAAAAGCGGCATTGTCAGCCAGGTACACAATCGATGCGCGGGGAAGTTGTTCATGCACACGAGCCGCAACGCTCAGCCCGCCAACCCCGGAGTCAAAAACCAGAATGCGAGGCGTTCCACGTTCACTCAACGCCCCACGCCTCCCCCGGCGATCACTCTTTCCATATCGCGTATCAGACGCCCTGAAATGGTGGTATCCGGAGGAACCGGGGGCCGGCTGCCGGGCAAAAACCAGCCAGCATCTGCCAGCTCATCTTCCTGAAGAATCAGCTCTCCACCGGCATAGTCGGCGAAGAATCCTGCCATCAACTGGTGTGGAAACGGCCAGGGCTCGGATGCCTGATACTGAATATTGGTCACATCCAGACCGGTTTCCTCTTTTACCTCACGAACAACTGCACCTTCCAGGCTCTCGCCCGGCTCCACAAAACCCGCGATCAGGCTGTAGAAATGACGTTTAACCCGGGAGGACTTTGCCAGAAGGTAGCGATCCTCCTTGCGTATAACCACGATCACGCAAGGCGCAAGGCGCGGATACCACGGGATATTACAGCTACTGCACCACTTTGCCCGCTCCCTCGGATGAAAACCTGTCCCGCCACCGCAGCGCCCACAGTACTGATGATCCTGAAACCATTGCCACACCTGAAATCCGGTACTGAGCATGGCCGCCGGCACATCACTAATCATCATTAACGCATCACGCAAAGGAACTATCTCACGACCGGCGATCAGGGACTCCGGCACTTCAGTCACGAAAACCGGCCGGCCATCAGCACTCCCCAACGAAACAAAACCGGCACTTTCGGGATTACCGGGTATGTTTTCCAGCGGTTGCAACCAGCCATCCTGAGGTTTGAAAACACCAGACCCGGACAGCGCCAGCACAAGATCGCCCTGCTCGGGTGCCTGCGTGGTCCAGCCGGGGCTCCACTGAATCGTTGATGTTGCCATCTGCAATCGTACCTTCGTGATAAACAAGCAAAACAGGAATGTATCACAGAGCCATGGCCATCAAGTATGCAGCAGTGACTTTCCGGCCCGTTCGCAACCAAGTAAACTTGGCGCCTGTTTTCCATCGGAGCGACATTTTATGCGTCTTTACCAGGGTATTCGAAGCCTGATTCTGACCTTTTTCCGGAAAATACTGTTTTTATGGGTCCGGACAGATGTCAGCGGAAACAGCGTCGATGCTTTGGGGCTTTCGCCCGAAAAACCGGTTTGTTACGTGCTGCAGTACAGTTCACTTTCGAGCAGGCTGGTGCTTGAACAGGAAGTGATTCGGGCCAGATTACCGGGTGCGACCACATCGCTGCCGGTAAAGAATGGGCCTTCACATTCGTTTTTTTTCCTCTATCGCCGAGTTGGTGGTCTGTTTCACAGGCGCCAGACCCCCACTCCGACTGCCGAATTCCAGGCTCTGGTTCGCTACGGCCTTGAGAACCCTGAGCAGGATGTACAGATTATTCCGGTATCCCTGTTCTGGGGCCGCTCTCCCGACAAAGAAAAGTCGTTAGTAAAACTTCTGCTCTCCGATACCTGGTCTGTCGCCGGCCGGCTGCAGAAATTTCTTATTATTCTTGTGCACGGCCGCAACACCTATGTGCAATTCAATCAGCCGCTGTCTCTCAAGCAGGTTATCAATGAGTACCGTCACAGCGAAGAACGCGCCAACCGCAAACTTGCACGTATTCTGCGCACCCACTTTCGCAAAGTGCGCCAAGCCGTTCTTGGCCCAGACCTGTCTCACCGGAGAACGCTGGTAGAAGGCTTGCTAAGAACTCAGGCGGTCAAAGAAGCTATTCGGGCAACAGCAGCTGACGAGGACATTGCACCGGCCAAGGTTCGTGCCCGGGCGTTCAAATATGCCGATGAAATCGCCGCTAATATGTCTGTGGTTACCATCCGTGTTTTTGATGTACTTCTTGCCTGGCTGTGGAACCGCATCTACAACGGTGTGTCGGTTAATAACATACGCGTAGTGACAGAAAGCGCCCAGAACAACGCCGTTGTCTATGTTCCGTGCCACCGCTCTCACATTGATTACCTTCTGCTGTCTTACGTGCTTTACAAAAACGGCCTGATGCCCCCGCACATCGCTGCTGGAATCAACCTCAACATGCCGGTTGTGGGACCGATTCTGCGCCGGGGCGGGGCTTTTTTCATGCGCCGAAGCTTCCGCGACAACCCCCTGTACTCAACGGTGTTCAATGAATACATGCATGTCATGCTCACTCGCGGTTATTCCGTTGAGTATTTTGTAGAAGGCGGCCGTAGTCGTACCGGCCGGATGTTGCAGCCACGGCCGGGCATGCTTTCCATGACGGTCCGCAGTTTTCTGCGCGACCATCGCAAGCCAATCGTGTTTGTACCGGTGTACATCGGGTACGAGAAAGTCATGGAAGGTCGCTCTTACCTCGGGGAACTCAGAGGCAAGAAAAAACAGAAAGAGAGCGTACTGGGCCTTGCCAAAACTGCGCGAAAACTCGGCAACTCCTTTGGCCGGGTAGCGGTTAACTTTGGCGAAGCCATACATCTTTCTGACGTTCTGGACGAGGTTCACGACAGCTGGCGGGACGAGGCCTACGACTCCGAATACCGCCCTGCCTGGCTTACCAGGGCTGTCGCGGAGCTGTCTGTCAGAGTCGCCTCCAATATCAACGCAGCGGTTTCCGTCAACCCCATTGGCATGATTGCAACCGTGCTGCTTGGTGCCGAAAGGCTTGCAATGGACGAGGGCCAGTTAATCCGCCTCGCGGATCAGTATGCGGAGCTCCTGAAAGCCTTCCCTTACGCCAAAACCGTCACCCTTCCTGAAGGTACCGGCAAAGACTGGGTTGCCTACTGCGAGTCAATGGGATTGGTCTCGCGTCAACCCCAGAAACTTGGCGACATCATCGGGCTGGAAGGCAGTAATGCCATTCTGATGACTTACTACCGGAACAACATCCAGCACCTCTTTGCATTGCCCTCGCTGGTGGCCAGCCTGTTTGAAAACAAAAGTTCACTGGCTCGAGACAAGATCGTTTACCTGGCAAGCGTCGCCTACCCCTACGTGCAGTCGGAACTGTTCCTGAAGTATCAGCCCGACGAAGCGAAAGCGGTGATCAACCAGTGGATTGATGTGTTGGTAGAACAGGGCTTGCTGGTAGCTCTGGACAACGATCGGATCGCGCACCCGGAAGAAGGCACCGAAGCCATGCTGCGCCTGAAAGTGCTCTCAAGATTCATTATCCAGACAGTAGAGCGTTACCACATCGCTCTGGGCATACTGCGCAAGTATGGCTCCGGCAAGATTACTGCGGCCGAGCTTGAAGAGCAGAGCACATTGCTGGCGGAGCGCATGTCCATACTGTTCGGTCTCAATGCGCCTGAGTTTTTCGACAAGACCCTGTTCCGGAATTTTATCGCCAACATGCAGAAGGATGGCGTCATCACCACCGATGACAACGGGCTGCTTTGTTATGGCGAGGGGCTGGATGAGGTAGCTGATGATGCGCGGCTCGTACTGAGTGTCGAGAAACGCCAAGCCATTCAGCAAGTGACCATGCTGGGCGCCTGAGGCGGACACAAAAGCCCGGCGATCATGCGCCTAACGTGGTAAAGCACGGATGGGGTAGATGTCGTAGCGGCTGCTTTTGCCTTCTATCCGGGTACCTGGTTCAGCTGTGCTGATTGCCGGGGCCTTGCGAGGGCGCTTCACCACAACCCTGTATCTGGCTGCAGCCAATGCAGCCTCCAGCAGTGCTTCTGAATCGTCATCATCCCCTACGACCGTTCGGAACACCTGCATTTCCTTCTTTACCAACGCCGACTTTTCTCTATGGGGAAACATGGGGTCCAGATAAATCACATCAGCTGCAGCGCCTTGAACGGAGTTCTCGTCATCATCGTTGCCAGTCGCAACATTGCGCAGCCAATCAATACTGCTTCCGGACTGTAGCGTCATCCGGGCGATAATCGGAGCACAATCCACACTCAACGCTGCCCGCGCCAGCCCGTCTGCCAGCAGCGCATGAATTACCGGATTGCGCTCGAAAAGGCTCACTCTGCATCCCAGGCTGGCAAGTACAAACGCGTCCTGACCCAGGCCTGCTGTAGCATCCAGAACATGCAGACCCGCCTTTGCTTTCTGCAAGCCGACCGCACGCGCTACGAGCTGGCCGGAGCCTCCACCATGCTCCCGGCGGTAACCCATTTTACCGGTAACAAACTCTGCCCTTACCGGGCCAGGCGCATTTTTTCCGGCAACCTGAAGACACAGCCCATTTTCATCCAGAAACAACAACGCATTCACATGCAATGTGTCTTTAGGGCAAGCAACGCCCAGGTAGGGCAAGGAAAGATCAGTACTGAGAGCCAGAGCCTGGCGCTCATCACCCAGCGAACTTCTGGCAATTGCCAATGGAATGGTTTCAGCTGTGGAGGAGGCTTTCGGAGCTTTGGCGCGAGACATCAGACCAGAATATCAATCCCGGCGAGCGCTGTGCCACCAGATTCCTGTCCCGCTGCTGCAACGCTGGCAAAAGTAGATAATGCCCGTGCCGCGGGGAGCGGAACCTCGTCTGCCCGAAAACGCTCCAGACGCACATCCTCAGCCGCGCGGCGAGCCTCTACACGGCGTTCGGGGTTGTCACTGGCGTTTCGCTCAGCCGCCGGCACACTCGGACTATCTGCAAGATCACGGCGGGCGGTTTCGGTTGTTTTCTCGGGAGCAGAAGCGGGTGAACGGGCAGCATCACTGCGTTCACGAACGGGGCTATTGGTGCCCGACTGATAGGAAAGTGTACTGCCTGGATTAATACCACCAATCATCGTCAGGGTACCGCTCGCTCGGGGAAAGTATTCTATGTTGGCCTGAGTATGGAAGAAGTCTGCGCCGATTAAAAGACTTACTCGCGGCCCGGCAGCTTCTTCCAGGTAACTTCATCCCGGATGTAGACCGGTTGCGCTCGATCTGCCGGCACAGCCAAACCCTGGCTGAACTTTACAGCAGCCAGACGTGCAACCCAGCTTGCCCGGGGAACAAGAGCTTCATCTACGGAATTGATTCGTTCTGATATGTCGTCGGGCATACCGTCACGAAATGCCCAACCCTGGCTGGCGCCAACCCAGTTTGCAACGCCGGCTTCCAGGGCAACCCTGGACGGCGAACAAACACGCTCTTCGCCCAGCAACTCCGGCAGGCCCGAGCGGTTGCGGAAACAACCCCAATAAAGCTCGCTCATGCGGGCATCAAACGCGACAGCAACACCCTCGCCCTCGCCTACCTGCAAGGCTTCGATGGCACCCAGAGCAACCGCCTCCAGAGAAGAGACAGGCACCACCGGGAGATCAAGCCCCCACGCCAGCCCCTGAATCACGCCTGTGGCAATACGAACTCCGGTAAAGGAACCCGGCCCACAAGCAAACGCCAGGGCATCAAGATCTGCCGGTTTCAGCCCTTGCTCCGCCAGTAATCCGCGAATCATCGGCATCAACAGGCGGGTATGCCCTCTGGGAGCGATCTCAAATTTCTCGAAAACCTCACCATCAACAAAAAGGGCTGCGGAGCAGCCCTCTGAGGAGGTATCCAGTGCCAAAAGTTTCACAAGCGGGCGCTGCCTCGGCGGAACGTCATTGAATTATTTAAGTTTGGCAAGAATCTGATCGCGAATGCTGTCCAGGCTGCCAACACCTTTTACGCTCACGTACTCAGGCGCAAGTTCCGGCTGCGTTTCTGCCAGATCCTGATAATAGCCAATCAAAGGTGCCGTCTGGTCGTGGTAAATTTTCAGGCGCTTGCGGATGGTCTCTTCCTTGTCGTCCGGACGCTGCATCAGGGGCTCGCCGGTTTCGTCATCCTTGCCTTCCACTTTCGGCGGATCGTATTTGACATGATAGATACGACCGCTACCCTCGTGCACGCGACGACCAGAAAGTCTGCTGACAATCTCTTCGTCATCAACCGCAATCTCGACAACATAGTCGATAACAATACCCTGGTTTTTCAGGGCTTCGGCCTGGGGAATAGTGCGGGGGAAGCCATCCAGCAAATAGCCATTTTCACAATCAGGCTGCTGAACCCGCTCTTCAATCAGCGCGATGATTATGTCATCGGACACCAGACCGCCAGTTGCCATAACTTCCTTGACCTGCTTCCCAAGGTCGGATTCAGCCTTGACTGCAGCTCGAAGCATGTCACCGGTGGATATCTGGGGAATGCCAAAGCGTTCAGTTATGAACTGGGCCTGAGTCCCCTTCCCCGCGCCTGGTGCGCCTAACATGATGATTCGCATAACGCTGTGCTCCCGTTTTCGTCATTATAGTTTGAAAAGTTGTGGCAAAAATCTGTGTTTTTGCGACAACCTCTCTGTCCGGAATAAGGTGTCAGCCGGATTCGATGATCGCGCATTATACGAAGTCACGCTCTTCAGAGAAAGTCGACCTCCGTATCATCTCCCGCAAACGGACATGCTTCAGAGGCCGGGCAGATCGCTGTCAGGCGGTCAGCGACGACGCAAGAGCGTCCAGTTCAGGGGCAACCTGATCAATCTGCGCCATCAGATCACTGACGACTGAGGACTCCAACCCTAACCCTTGCAGCAGTGCGGGAATATCATCAGGGTTAAATTCATCACCTATACCCCGATCCTTTAACAGCGCATTGGCGAGTTGGACCATCATCACATAATTTTCATGCTCGCCCTGATAACCCGGGTGCTGATGGACACCGGCTGCTTTGACCACCGGATCAGGCAGCTCCCATAACCGGTGCAGAATACCACCGATAGCACCGTGCCCGACGGCAATGATTTCCTGCTCACCACCCTGCCCGAATACCTGTTGTTCAAGCGACTGCATACTGGTTTCTGGGTTAGCTTCGCGTAGCCGGTTGAGCTCTTTGAACTCAACAGGAAACAGGTGCCCCACCAGCAGCAAACCAAAGTTATGCAACAGACCACATAAGTATGCAAGGCCTTTATCGGCACCACAGCTGGGCGCCATAGTCTGACACAGGAATGCGCAGTAAAGTGAGTGGCGCCAGAAACTATCCATGCCGAGGATACCTGACCTGGGCACGTCGAACGCCCGAACAGAAGCAATACCCATCGCGATGTGCGCCACGCGGTCAAACCCCAGAACCCGGGTTACCGCATCCTGAACGGAGTTTATCTGGCCTGGATAGTGGAACAGAGCTGAACGCGCATAACGCATGACCTGCGCAGTCAGGCTTGGATCAAACTCTATGAGTTCCGCCAGCTCCCGGGCCGTTGCTTCGGTATTTGAAGTCAGTCGCAGAATGCGCAGTGCCAGAGCGGGCATGGGCGGTAATCGGTACAGTTTTTTCAGTTTGCTGGCCACTTCTGCCAACGTCAGTGCGTCCCTGGCACCCTCATTGCCAGGGCCACGGATCGCCAGATGCCCCTCCCGCGAGCCCGACATTGCAAGACGCAACGAGCGGCCGTCCAGCTCAACCAGAGAATGATCTGTGCCACTGGAAAACAAAACCCGCTCAAACCGATCGATACCTTCGTCCAGCAACACGGGCAGATCGTAGGCGTTACCAATTGGTGGCGTGAATCCAGGATCGCAGTCACTGAACAGCCTCATGGTCTGCTGTACCGTGAGTGGCTGCAGGTGGCGGCCAGTCATTTGCCGAAGGGCATCTGCATCCAGCGCGCTGTCGTAACTGTGGACCACCATCACAATGCCGCTGATATCAATCAACAGCGTTGCCTTGATAAAATCCTCACGCGCTTGCCCCAAAGCGGACACCGCCGCATCCAGGCTGGAGGCCGGATCAATAGATCGCTCTTTGTAGGCTATGCCCTGTTGATCAAAAAACCGCTGCAGTCGCACTGCGAGAGCCACACCAATACTCCTGTTGTCCATGGCAGGGGCTCTGCGTGCCCCTCATCCGTTCCCGGTTCTGTTAACCGGTGTTACGCATACCGGCAGCAATTCCCGCCATTGTAACCTTAAGTGCGCGTTCTACCAGCTCCGGGACTTCACCTTTGCCTTCGCTCTCACGATCACGCCTCAGCAACTCGGCCTGAAGATAATGCAAGGGGTCTGTGTAAGGGTTGCGCACACGCATAGAATGGGCAAACACCGGCTCATCCTCCAGCAGCTCGTTCTGCTCCTTGAGTTCCAGAAGGCGCTGAACACAACCTTCGAGCCGCTTCCCCAAACTGGCGCCTAGCTCTCTCAACTTATCGTCGTCCAACAGGGTTTTTTCATAATAACCGGCGATACGCAGGTCGGCCTTGGCCAAAACCATTTCGAGCATATCTACATAAGTGCGGAAAAATGGCCAACCCTGCATCATCTCGCGCAACATGGGCAACCGCCCTTCTCTGGCCGCATCTTCAAGCGCCACATCACTACCCAGCCAGCTGGGCAGCATCAAGCGCATCTGAGTCCAGGCAAATATCCAGGGAATTGCCCGCAGGCTCTCGACACCACCCGAAGCTTTACGGCGCGCAGGCCGGCTGCCGAGGGCCAGCTTTCCCAGCGCCTGCTCAGGGGTCACCTGGCGGAAGTAAGGTACGAAATCCGGATTCTCCCTGACCACTTCGCGATAGGCCTTCAGCGAGCGTTCAGTCAGCCAGTCCATGGTCTCGCGCCACTTGTCTTCAGGCTCAGGCGGTGGTGCCAGAGTCGCTTCAATCACCGCTGTGGTGTAAAGCGTCAGGCTTTGCACAGCCAGCTGGGGCAAGCCAAATTTGAAGCGAATCATTTCACCTTGCTCGGTAATCCGGAAACTGCCGTTCACCGAACCGGGAGGCTGAGACAGAATCGCACGATTCGCAGGACCGCCGCCCCGGCCAACCGTCCCCCCGCGGCCGTGAAACAGCGTCAGGTGAACACCGTACTGGCTTGCTACCCGGGTGAGTTTTTCCTGCGCCTGATACTGAGCCCAGGCCGCCATAAGCTGACCGGCATCCTTGGACGAATCCGAATAGCCAATCATGACTTCCTGCCGGCCCTGACAGTAATCCCGATACCACTCGACCTCATACAGCGCCGCCATACTGTCGGGTGCTCCGCGCAGGTCGTCCAGCGTCTCGAACAGAGGAACCACCCGCATGGGGAATTTCATGCCTGACTCACGGAGCAGCAGGATAACGCTGAGCACATCGGAGGGTTTGCTGGCCATGGAAATGACATAGGAACCCAGCGCCTCCGGCGTTTGCTGTGCAACCACCTCACAGGTGTCCAGCACCTCGCGCACCGGTTCAGAAGCCTCCCAGTTCCGGGGGACAAGCGGACGACGCCCCTGAAGCTCCTGTATCAGGAATGCCTGGCGTTCTTTCTCAGTCCAGGACATATAGTTGCCCAGACCAAGATACTCCACCATCTCGGCCACGGCTTCGGCGTGCCGGGTGGCCTCTTGCCGGATATCCAGACGAATCAGCGGAAGCCCGAATGTATGAGCCCGGCGAATGGTATCCAGCAGTGCGCCTTTGGCAATATGTTCCAGCCCACACTCAACCAGTGAGCGATAGCAAAGCTCCAGCGGTGCCGTCAGATCCTGATTCTCGAACAGGATACCGCCGGTATCTGCAGGCTCGCCACTGACACGGGCCTCTGCCCAATCCCGGGTTTTGAGCAGGCGCTCACGGAGTTCAGCCAGCACAAAGCGGTATGGCTCCCGGGAATCACCTGCCAAGCCACGCAGTTCATCACTTGCCTGCCACATGGAAAGCTCGGCCCGTAATGCCTGGATATCACGGAGAAAAAGATCCGCCGCCATCCAGCGTCCGAGCAAAAATACCTTTTGCGTCACCTGGTGAGTAACGTTCGGGTTGCCATCCCTGTCGCCGCCCATCCAGGAGGCGATGCGAACGGGTGACGCCTGCAATGGCAAACCCTTTCCTGTCGCTTTTTGCAACGATCCATCAAGGTTCTCAAGAAATCGCGGCAAGGCCTGCCAAAGGCTGTTTTCGATGACCGCAAAGCCCCATTTAGCCTCATCAACAGCCGTGGGTCGCTCATGCCGGATCTCGTCTGTATGCCAGGCTTCTGCCACCAGCCGGGACAGACGTCCTGTGATTGCCTCTTGCTCGGCCGTATTCAGGTCGTCATGATCCAGACTGGCCAGGCACTCCGACATTTCATCGTATTTCATAATCAGCGTGCGCCGCGCCACTTCCGTGGGGTGCGCTGTCAGCACAAACTCGACACGCAGGTCTGCCACACATTTATGAAGTGCTTCGGGACTGACACCGCTGTTCTTTAAACGCTCGAAAACATCTGAAACCGGCTCCACCATAAGGTCAGATTGATGGTCGCGCTTACGGCGAATACCGTGGTATTGCTCTGCAAGGTTCGCAAGGTTAAGAAACTGGTTAAATGCCCTGGTGACAGGCAACAGCTCATCATCGCTCAGCTTGCCGAGAAGGTTAACCAGGCGCTGGCCGGACCCGCTTTCCTGCCGCCGATCGGATTTAGCGGCAGCCCGGATTTCCTCAATAAGATCAAAGCAATCCAGGCCAGGATGGCGCTGAATGCTCTGGCCCAGAAGCTCGCCCAACATACGGACATTTTCGCGAAGATCAGGGTGTAGCTCAGTCACATTGACTTCCTTTTGAATTGACGGAGACAAAGTAAACTAACGATACTAAGGAACCGCCGGAAAAGTCTATTGGCCATTGATGCCTAGCTGTGACATTAATGCCATACCTATAAGGAGTACCCATGAAAGTAACGGATCTGCCCAAGCAGTGGGAGCAACAGCAAAAGCCTGTTGAGCGAACCCACGACTATAACCTCAGGCTTCCTTTGGAAGACGCTGCAAGAATCTCTGCGCTGGCAGAGCTTTATCCTGATCGCAGCGAAAGTGACATTCTCAATGATGTGATTGCCGCAGCCCTGGATGATCTTGCCAGCCAGGGCCCACTAAAAGAAAAACTGAGCAGTAAAAGCAGTTAAGTCAGCTGGAGCCCTTAGCCCGCTCGGTCACGCTACGGATTCGAGCTGGCGGGCTTTGAGGCGCTTTATGTGCTTCTGGCTCAGGCGCACGAATTCCGGAGTAACCCCCTTGTCCTCAAATATTTCAAAACCGTCCTCATCATGGGCAACTACCTTGGTGCCCTGAACATAGGGGAAATCGGTTTCTATTTCGTCAAGAGCGGAGGAGATCAGGTCGCGCATGAGATCCTGCGACGACTTCAATGGATAGAGAACCGACAGTTTTTCAAGCATCCGGTGATGCTGGTCTGACAAAGCGATAAAACTGGCATCCCGGGTAAGTCTGCCTCTTGCATGCTTGTCCCAATAACTGACCAGATCTTTGATTTTCATCGAGCCTGACTCCTGAATCCTGTTGAAAGCACACAGCGCACAGAAAAGGTGCACTCTTAACGGCAAGTGTAGACGAAGCTCAGGAGTAGAAACTCAGGAAATTGGTAACGGATTGTACCTACTTCCTCCTGCTGTCAGGTTTTCTTTTCAATACCCTTAACGGATTGCCAGATCTCATCGAGTGCTTCCAGAGTTTCTTCGTCAAAGGAGCGGCCTTCACGCTCCAGAACCTGCTCGATAGCCCGGAATCGTGCCTCAAATTTGTGATTTGTGCGGCCTACTGCCTGCTCAGGGTTAACCTTCATGAAACGCGCCAGGTTCACACATACGAATAGCAGATCGCCCAGTTCATCTTCAACGGCGTCGTGATCACCCTGTCCGGATTCGGCAGCCTGCCAGGCTTCCTTCAATTCATCTATTTCCTCGTGAAGCTTGTCGAAAACCGGAGCGATGTCAGGCCAGTCGAAACCATGCCTCGCTGCGCGCTTCTGTAGTTTTTCCGCCCGCACCATCGCTGGCAAAGCCCGAGCGATGCCATCAAGCCGGCCCGGCGTTGCTGCCGACGAATCTTCCGCCTGCTTCTGGGCACGCTCTTCCGCTTTTATGCGCTCCCAGCTCTCTTTGATCCAGGCTTCGTCTGGTCGGTTATCCGGGTCGATGCGGCTTTCAAGGGTACCCTCTGGAAACACATGAGGATGACGGCGCACAAGCTTACGCACCAGATTATCGACCACCGCATCAAAGCTGAAGTGACCCTCTTCCGCCCCGATCTGCGAGTAGAAAATCACCTGGAACAGCAGGTCACCCAGCTCGTCTTTCAGGTTCGGGTAGTCCTCCCGTTCTATGGCATCGGCTACTTCGTGGGCCTCTTCCAGGGTATGCGGCACAATGCTTCTGAATGTCTGCCTCGAATCCCAGGGGCAACCGGTCTCAGGATCTCTCAGCCGACCCATCAGTACTTTAAGATCCTCAATAGAATAGCTCATGAGCGCTTACGCCTGACGTCAATGATGTTGGGCAGATTGCGGATCTGAGCCAGTAACCGTGCCAATTGCTCCAGACTGTGAATCTCCACAGTAACAATCATGGTTGCGGTGTTGTCATCCCGGTTTGTCACGGTATGGAGAGCGAGCACATCGCTTTTGGACGTCGACAAAACCTGGGTAATATCTCGCAGAAGGCCGGATCTGTCATACGCCTCGATTTCGATATCCACCGGGTAAACGGATGCCTGCTGGCCTCCCCAGCTCACTTCAATAATTCGGTTGGGCTCAAATTCCTGAAGGTTCAGAAACGTCAGACAGTCCTGGCGGTGAACCGTTACTCCACGCCCGACCGTTATGTATCCGCCGATAGCATCTCCCGGCAGGGGTTTGCAGCATTTGGCCACCTGGGTCTTGAGCTTGCCGACACCCAGAATGTGGATATCCGACTCTGTATCGTAAGGCTTGCGCCGCTGGGCGGTCAGTTTGAGGTCAAGCTGTTCGGATTTGGGCTCCAGCATTTGCTGGGCCAGGTTAGCGACATGTGCGGGGCGAAGATCGCCAGCGCCAACAGCGGCAAACATATCTTCAGCACTGTGGTAATTGACCTTTACCGCCAGTTCGCCCAGATCAACATCGTGCAAAGACAGGCGCCTGAACTCGTCTTCGATAATCGCACGGCCATCCGCTATGTTGCGATCGCGATTCTGTTGCTTGAACCAGTGTGTGACCTTGGCCCGGGCCCGCGATGTCTGAATATAACCAAGGCTCGGGTTCAGCCAGTCTCGGCTCGGAGAAGGATTGTTCTTGGAAGTGAGTACGAACACCTGCTCACCGGTCCTCAGCGGGTAGGTCAGCGGAACAATCCGGCTATTCACCCTGGCGCCGCGACAGGCATGGCCTATTTCGGTATGAACACGATAGGCAAAATCCACCGGTGTGGCGCCCTGCGGCAGGTCGACAACATGACCTTCAGGCGTGAAAACGTAAATCCGGTCCGAAACAATATCGGATTTGAGGTGGTCTGCCAGCCCGGAGAGATCACCCAGCTCTTCCTGCCATTCCAGTACCTGTCGGAGCCAGTTGATCTTGGCATCGTAGCCCGAAGATTTATTGCTTCTGTCCGTGCCTTTGTATAACCAGTGGGCACACACACCCAGCTCCGCATCTTCATGCATCGCATGGGTGCGAATCTGGACTTCCATTACTTTCCCATCCGGCCCGATCACCGCTGTATGCAACGATTGGTAGCCATTCTCTTTGGGATTGGCGACGTAATCATCAAATTCATTGGGTATGTGACGCCAGAGCGTGTGCACGATCCCGAGGGCGGCGTAACAGTCCCGCACTTCCGGAACCAGAATCCTCACAGCCCTGATGTCGTAAACCTGTGAGAAATCAATGCCCTTTATACGCATCTTTCGCCAGATGCTATAGATATGCTTGGCACGACCTGAAAGCGAGGCTTCAATACCGGAGGCTTTGAGCTCTGTCTGCAAGGTGCCGATCACATTACGGATGTAGCCTTCCCGATCGAGGCGTTTTTCATCCAGAAGTTTGGCAATTTTTTTATACGCCGTCTCATGCAGATAACGGAATGAGAGGTCTTCCAGCTCCCATTTGATATGGCCGATACCCAGGCGATGGGCAAGCGGGGCATAGATATCGAACACTTCCCGGGCGACCCGCATGCGCTTTTCTTCAGGCGCATTCTTGACACCCCGAATAGCGCAAGTGCGCTCGGCAAGCTTGATCAGCGCAACCCGGACATCATCAATCATGGTGACCAGCATCTTGCGAACATTGTCCAGCTGGCCTTCGCTCTGCCCGAGCACATTGCCCTTGAGCGGATGGTGAATCGAAGAAATGGCCGCCATCTGCTGCACACCGTTAATCAGCCCGGCTATCTCGCTACCGAACTCCTTGCGAATAGCCTCGAGGGCAACCCTTTCTTCCCGCACCGCGCGGTAGAGGATGGCGGCTACAAGACTGGCCTGGTCAAGGCGTAGCTCCGCCAGCACCTGAGCCATCTCAATGCCAATACGAAAGCTGCTGGAGCCAGAGGCCCACTGGCGGTCTTCCCGGAACGCCTGCAAATCGATTTCAGCAGCTTTCTCACAGGCCCTGCGAAACTGCGGCACGTCATCCAGGTGGGTTTGCGATGCTATCTGCTGAACCCAGCCCTCGATATCGACCTGGCCATCGCCGGTCATTGCATAGTCTTCGCGAACTTTTACCATATCTGCTTTGTCATTCCAGCTGGTTCACACAGCAATCCCTTGCTGCGCACAACGACATTCAGTGTCAATCCCGCTCAAACAGCGCGATAGACTCGACGTGCGTGGTATGAGGGAACATATCCATCACACCGGCGCGCACCAGGCGGTATCCGTTCCGCGCCATCACTCCTGCGTCCCGGGCAAGAGTAGCCGGGTTACAGGATACATATACGATTCGCCTGGCATTAAAGGCGGTCAGGTATTTGCAGACTTCCTCAGCACCCGAGCGCGGTGGATCGATGAGAATCTTGTCAAAACCCTCTTTAGCCCAGCTCTGGCCGGTAAAATCACCGTGCAGGTCAGCGCCATGGAACGATACATTCGCGAGACCGTTCAGCTCTGCATTTTCCCGGCCTCGGACCACCATGGCATCATCACCCTCCACGCCAACTACCCGGGCGCCTTTACGTGCAAGGGGTAAAGTAAAGTTTCCCAGCCCGCAAAACAGATCCAGAACCCGCTCATCCGGCTGCACATCCAGCCACTCCACGGCCCTGTTTACCATGTCCTTATTGATGCCTGCATTGACCTGAGTAAAGTCCATGGGATGAAACTTCATGGTCAGATCAAACGCTTCAAGCCGGTAGCTGAGGCGTTCGTCATCCTTGCCTGTTGATTCAGGCCAGATACGATGAACGGTATCCGGGCCCTTGGGCTGCAGGTACACATGCAAATCATGGGCCTGACCGAAGCCAATCAGCTTGTCCCTGTCGCCACTGCTCAGGTCATCCATGTTGCGGAAAACCATCGCGGCCGTATCGTCACCACAGGCAACTTCCACCTGAGGAATACGGGCATAGGCATCCATGCTGTGCAGGAGCTCGCGCAAAGGAAGAATGCGCTCGCCAATGCGGGGATCCAGCACCACGCAACGATCGATATCCGTCAGGAAGCTGTTGCGTTTCTCCCGGAAACCTACCAGTACTGATTCTCGGGCTTTAACATAGCGCACACCCATGCGCGCCTTTCGGCGATACCCAAGTGTGCTTTCCGGGCGGATCGGCTCGATCCACTCTTCAGGCTCTATGCCCCCAAAATGGGCAAACTGCTCACGCAATGTATTTTCTTTGAACTCGATCTGTGCATCACTGCTCATGTGCTGAAGGCTGCAGCCACCGCAAAGGTCTGCAAACTCGCAGGGCGGCACCTGGCGGTCAGGTGCCGCCTCAAGCACTTCAAGCGTGCGCAACTCATCGAATTTGCTTCGGGTGGATACGACCTTTGCCATAACGGTTTCACCCGGCAAGGCGCCATCCACGAACAGGATTTTGCCGTCCTGACGAGCGATACCGCGACCATCATGGCTTAGCTTTTCCACATCACAGCGCACGGGTTCCGTAGGAAGCACCTTCCTGCGTCGTTTGCTCATAATCTGTTCTCTTGATGTCGTCAGGTTCAGGCGCCGGGGAAGACGCCTGTCGATAAATAGCGGTCGCCACGGTCGCAGATAATGGCCACGATAATGGCATTCTCAACCTGTTTTGACAGTTGAAGCGCGGCTGCAATAGAGCCGCCGGATGACACGCCACAAAAAATACCCTCGCGTTCCGCCAGTGCGCGCATGGTTTCCTCAGCCTCTTGCTGACCGATGTCGAGTACCTGGTCCACGCGGGTCGCATCGTAAATACTGGGCAGATAGGCTTCCGGCCAGCGGCGGATTCCCGGTATGGACGCGCCTTCTTTTGGCTGCAGGCCAATAATGCTGATGTCCGGGTTGCGCTCCTTGAGGTACCGGGAAACGCCCATAATTGTCCCCGTAGTACCCATGGAGCTGACAAAGTGAGTTACCCGCCCTTCAGTCTGTTCCCAGATTTCCGGCCCGGTGGTCCGGTAGTGCGACAGCGGGTTATCCTGGTTACTGAACTGATCAAGCACTTTGCCCTTGCCCTCAGCCTGCATTCGCAGCGCCTTGTCCCGAGCAACTTCCATGCCTTCTTCGCTGCTGACCGTTATGATTTCAGCACCGTAAGCCCGCATGGATGCACGGCGCTCCTCACTCATATTCGCAGGCATGATGAGAACCATGCGGTATCCTTTGATAGCAGCAGCCATCGCCAGAGCGATGCCGGTGTTGCCACTGGTTGCCTCGATCAGCGTATCGCCTGGCTGGATTTCGCCACGGCGTTCGGCTTCCTGAATCATCCCTATGGCGGGCCGGTCTTTTACGGAGCCGGCGGGGTTATTACCCTCCAGCTTTGCCAGGATTACGTTGCTGGTATCGCCGGGAAGGCGCTGCAACCGAACCAAAGGCGTATGCCCGACATAATCTTCAATTGTGGGAAAATGCATATGAGAACCCTGTGGTACACTTTTGGGTTGGCATGATACGCCTTATAGCGCCGGTCGCCCAATACAGCTTCTCGCTAAAACCATGACTGGAGGCTATATAAACAGTGTGTTCTGCCACACAACCGGCACTGATTGTAAGGTTATCCGTGCCCGGATAGCCTACTATTACAAGGACGTAACCTGAGCAAGCAGGCGGCGTTAAGTTATCTTTCGGGAATCTCGTATGCGACGTTGGGGTATTCGCAAAACAGTGCTGGTGGTGACCCTGGTTCCCACCCTCCTCACCACCCTCATGCTGGGGCTGTTTTTTACCTACAGCTGGGTAACCAGTATTGAAAGCCTGCTGCGAGATCGCGGCGAGTCGCTGTCTCGTCAACTTGCGGCCGGCTCGGAATACGGCCTTTTCACTGCGAATCGCAGTCTGCTGGGCAGCCTTTCCAACGCACTACTGGAAGAGCAGGACGTGCGATCCATCACCTTCTTTGACGGCGACCGCCGCCGCTTGCTGCATACCGGCCCCGGAAGTTCCGACAATCTTGACAGCAAAGAACTGGCCAGCAAGCAGCCAAACACCATCGCCCGCACAGCCAGCACGCGGTTCGTCACCCCGGTTTTCCTTCAGGATCTGATGATCCAGTCGATGATTGACCCGGATGCCCGTCAGTCCGCTTCGCAGCAGCGCGCGCCTCTGGGATGGGTGGCCGTGGAGATGTCCCACATACGCACTGAGAAAGAAACCTACAAAGCGCTGCTGATTTCCTTGCTGCTGATTCTTGGCGGTGTGATTTTCAGCCTCCTGATTGCTTTGCGCCTGAGTCGCGCCTTTACCGGCCCGGTGTTCGAGCTGAACGCGGCAGTGGCGAAACTGAAAGAGGGAAAACTCGACACCCGGGTTCACACCGGAGCAGGCCCGGAGTTTGAGCAACTGGAATCAGGCCTGAACGCCATGGCAGAGGAGCTGAGCAAAGCCCAGGCAGAAATGCAGCAGAACATTGATCAGGCAACAGAAGACCTGCGCGAGACTCTGGAAACCATTGAAATCCAGAACATCGAACTGGACCTTGCGCGCAAGGAGGCCCTGGAAGCCAGTCGGATAAAGTCTGAATTCCTGGCGAATATGTCCCATGAGATCCGGACCCCGCTCAACGGAATTATCGGTTTTACCGAGTTACTGCTCAAAAGCCCGTTGCCACGCCAGCAAAGGGATCATTTGAGCACCATACGCAAGTCTTCCGAAATTCTGCTGACGATCATCAACGACATTCTGGATTTCTCGAAGATTGAGGCGGGCAAGCTGATCCTGGATCGCGTTCCTTTCCAGCTAAGGGATATTGTCGAAGAAGTCATGGTTATGCTGGCACCCGCTGCCCACAGCAAAAACCTGGACCTGGTGCCTCTGGTTTACAACGACGTACCGGACAACATCATGGGCGACCCTCTGCGGGTCAAACAGGTGATCACCAATCTGGTCAACAATGCCATCAAGTTTACCCAGACCGGTGAAGTGGTATTGCGTGCCAGCCTTGAAGATGAGGACAAAGAAAACAATCGGGTTACCCTTCGTTTGAGCATTACAGATTCGGGTGTGGGTTTATCCCGGGTTCAACAGCAATCGTTGTTTAACGCGTTCAGTCAGGCAGACGCCTCTACGGCCAGGCAATATGGCGGCACCGGCCTGGGCCTCGCCATTTCCAAGCGTCTGGTGGAGGAGATGGGCGGCAAGATCGGCCTGCAGAGCGAACTCGGGAAAGGCTCAACCTTCTGGTTCACCCTGACACCTGAGCTTTCTTCTGGTGGGGAGGCGATTGCACCCCGGGACGCTCTTCGGGGCGAGCGGGTTATCTATCTGGAACACCAGAAAACCTGCGGCCTTGCAGTTGAGCATCTTTTGCGGGAGTGGGGCATAACGGTTGATCGTGTTGCGTCGCCCGGCGCCATGCAGGAACAGATCGAGGGCGCCCAGAAAAGCCAGGCCGGTTATGCGGCAGCGATCGTCGGAATCACCCGGCACTTGCTCAACTCAAACCAGTACTGTGAGCTGGTGCGGGCGCTGGAGATTGAACGCGACTGCCGCACGCTGTTGCTGACACCAACCCTGGAAGTACACGACACTCCTCTGGCCGAGTTGGCAAGCGGCCATCTGTCCAAGCCGGTGTGCCGTGACGCGCTGTATGACGAACTGCTCCTCCTGGTGCACGGCATTAACACCTCCGGTCAGGGTATTTCGCGCCAGGAGAATCCGGTCCGGCTGCCGGCCCCCGACAACATACCCAGAGTACTGGCCGTAGACGATAACGAAGCCAACCTGAAACTGGTCATGACTTTGCTACAGGATTACCAGATAGACGTAGAAGGCGCATCAAGCGGCTTTGAGGCTCTCAGCAAAGCCCGGCAAAAGGCTTTTGACCTCGTTTTCATGGACCTCCAGATGCCCGGCATGGACGGCGTGGAAACAACCTCTCGCCTTCGTGAGATGGACGATAACAATCACAGAACAACGATCATTGCCCTGACGGCACACGCACTGGCCGATGAGCAGGAGCGCCTGACCAGGCAGGGTTTCGATGGTTATCTGCCCAAGCCAATCAGCAGCGGACAGCTTGCAGAAACCATACAGGAGTGTACAGGCTACCAGTGCCGAAGTACCCGCCAGGCTGGCCAGCCTGCGGTTCCGGAAGTCCGGGACACGAGACGCGCACTGAGACCCTCCACGCGTAAAATGCAGCGAGACTGTGTAAGCGTCGGTGAAAGCATCCAGCTGGCAGCTGGCAAGACAGATCTGGCAGAAGAATTATTCAGCATGCTTCTGGAACAGCTCCCTGCTGACCTGAACCAGATTGCACGGTTCTGGGATGAGCGCAATCTGGAAAATCTGCTGGAATGTGTGCACAAACTTCACGGCGCAACACGCTACTGCGGAGTTCCGGAGCTGCGCTCGGCAGCAAACCGGCTGGAAACGGCGCTCAAGTGCTCGGCATCAGATATGGAGCTGCAAAAGAACCAGCTGGTTTCTGCGATGGAACGGTTGCAAATCTGGAGCGAGCAGACCGACTGGCAGGAGATGTTCAGGGCGCACCATCAGCAAGCTGAAACCAGCTGACGGTGCTCTTTTAATTAAGTTCGGAGTTAATCAGGCTCTTCCACGCGCTCGGTCAAGGATCGCTTTCATATCCCGGACCGCTTCCTTGAGGCCGCAAAATACCGCTCTGGCAATAATGGCGTGGCCGATATTCAGCTCATTGATGCCCGGGATAGCAGCAACCCGTTCAGTGTTGTGATAGTGCAGACCGTGGCCCGCGTTCACAATCAGCCCCTTTTTGCGCGCGTAAGACACCGCTTCGGCCAGAACCTTGAAGGCGGCTTCTTGTGCCTCTGGACCAACCGCTTCAGCATACTCCCCCGTATGGAGTTCGATAACCGGTGCACCGCAACGCACCGCAGCATCTATCTGAGCGCGATCCGGGTCAATAAAGAGGGACACCTCTGCGCCCAGTTTGGCCAACCGTTCGCAAGCGCCGGCAACACGAGCCTCCTGACCTTCTACATCCAGCCCGCCTTCGGTCGTCAGCTCTTCCCGCTTTTCCGGGACCAGGCAAACGCACTCGGGCCGCACCTTCTCGGCGAATTCCAGCATGGCGTCCGTAACGGCCATCTCGAGGTTCATTTTGGTCTGCAGCACTTCTTTGAGCAGCAATACATCACGATCCTGTATGTGGCGCCGATCCTCTCTGGGGTGAATCGTAATGCCGTCTGCACCGGCCTCTTCTGCCATCAGCGCAGCCTGTACCGGATCGGGATAACGTGTTCCCCGGGCCTCACGTAAGGTGGCAATATGATCGATATTGACACCAAGCAATACTCTAGGATTCATGTCGTTCTCCCCTGAGATGATTGAAAAGACTGCGACTGTTCAGTGGGCGCCCCTGCAGCAGATAGTCTGTCAGGACCCGCATTACCCGCTTTGATATCCGACGGCTTGAAACGGTTTCATAATCCCCGCTGGCAAGCGCCAGCAGCGTATCCCCGGGCAGGTTCTGTAAACGCACGCCAGCCGAGACGGCGGCAACAATACCCTGTTCGGGGTCATAGCAATAGTTTTGTGTGGCATGGACAGGCTGGCCGGTATCCATGGCCAGATCCCAGGAAAAATCGTACCCCAGGGCGACCGCAAACGCCTGTTCGAACTTTCGCAATACCGGCTCCACATCAGACGTCTGTGCAAGCTGCGCAAGCGCATCAATGTATGCCGCAAAAAGAGTCTGATGAGGATCCGCCAGGGGTAACACCCTTTGTATCAGCTCGTTCAGATACAGACCACTGTAGAGGGAGACGGTACGGTGCAAAGCCGGGCCGTCACGCACGTCTACCTGGGTCAGGGTCTTCAGGTCGCCGCGCCCCACCCAGCCCAGCATCAGTGGCTGAAAGGGTTGAAGTTGAGCCTTGAGCGGGCTTTTACTGCCGCTGGCACCGCGGGCTATCACGCTCATACGACCGTGATTCAGAGTAAAGAGGTCAACCATGAGACTGGTTTCCCGCCACGGGCGGCGGTGAATCACGTAAGCGGGTTCCTGCTGCGCTTCTCTTCTCATGGTGCCTCGGGGGGCATGACAGGCTCAGGCGTCAGAGGTCGTTCATACCCAGGCTCTTGAGCGCACGGTCACTGTCCGCCCAGCCGCGTTTTACTTTCACCCATAGCCGCAGCATGACCTTGCTGTCGAACATGCGCTCCATATCGGCTCTGGCATCCTGGCCAATGCTACGCAATCTATCGCCTTTGTCGCCGATCATGATTTTTTTCTGGCCCTCGCGTTCCACAAGGATCAACGCCGATATATGCAAAGTGTTACCGTCGTGCTTGAACTCTTCAATTTCTACCGCAACAGAGTATGGCAACTCGGCCCCAAGTTGGCGGGTGATTTTTTCACGCACCATCTCTGAGGCCATAAAGCGTTCGCTCCGATCGGTTATCTGATCATCGGGATAGAAATGGACGCTCTCGGGCAGGAAACGACCTACCGTTTCCTCCAGCGGCTTCAGGTTAGTCTCCTTCAGCGCCGACATAGGAATAATTTCTGCAAACTCGCGCTTTCTGGAAAGCATGTCCAGATGTGGTAGCAGGCTTTCCCGATTTTCAATCCGGTCAACCTTGTTCAACGCCAGAATAACCGGGCATTCCAGCTTGCTCAGTTTCTCCAGCACCATCTCATCAGCCGTGGTCCAGGCAAGCTGATCCACCACGAATACCACCACGTCCACACCGGAAAGTGCAGAGGTGGCCGCCTTGTTCATATAGCGGTTCAAGGCTCTGGGCTCTTCCACGTGCATCCCGGGCGTGTCCACATAAATCGCCTGCACCGGGCCCACGGTTTTAATTCCCAGCACCTTGTGGCGCGTGGTTTGTGGCTTACGGGAGGTAATGCTCAGTTTCTGCCCCAGAATATGGTTCAGCAAAGTCGACTTGCCTACATTGGGGCGACCAACAATGGCCACAAAGCCACAACGGCTGTCGGGGTTCTCCGGACGGGTAATATCGTTCATCAGGGTGTCTCCACGCCGAGTTGTTTCAGCGCGCTGCGTGCCGCTTCCTGCTCCGCCACGCGGCGACTGCTTCCGACTCCGCTGGTCGTTCGGTCCAGCGAAGACAACACACAGGACACATGAAATGTCTGATTATGAGCTTCTCCGTCTACAGATATAACGTCATATCTGGGCAGAGGGAACTGCCTGGACTGAAGATACTCCTGCAAGCGGGTCTTGGGATCTTTCTGGGTATCCTGGAGGTCGAGCTGCTTCAGCCTGTGCTCAAACCAACGCAATATCTGCTCTCGGCAGGTCTCGAAATCGCTGTCAAGGTAGATAGCACCAATAATCGACTCGACCGCATCGGCAAGGATGGACTCACGGCGAAAGCCGCCACTCTTCAGCTCGCCTGAACCAAGTCGCATATAGCTTCCCAGCTGGAACTCACGGCCAATCTCGGCCAGAGTTACCCCCTTCACCATTCTGGCCCGCAAACGGCTCAACTGGCCTTCCCGGGCTTTCTCAAAGTTCAGAAACAGATACTCGGCGATAACCATATTGACAATGGAGTCACCGAGAAATTCCAGCCGTTCGTTATTCTGGTTACCATAACTCCGGTGCGTCAGTGCCAGCATAAGCCGCTCTGGCGACTTGAACTGATAGCCAATACATCGCTGTAACTGATCCAGGTCCGGCTGCGAACTCACTTGCCCTTCATCTCATATCTATGCTGGAAGTGAACAACGGTATCTATGTTGCGAAAGATATTGTTGCGAACTTCGTAGTCCACATTGATCACGACGAGCTCGCCGTCTTTTTCGACCGTAATATCTTTGGCATCAAAGCCCCGGATATTGTTTACGCTAAGTCGCTTGTTCATCAGGGTACGAACCTGGGCCGGTCCCATCCGGGACAAACCCTCGGTACCATCCAGACCTTCCAGCGCTTCCTGAATGGTAAGGTCATCCATGTACGCCGGCCCGACCTTGATAACCAAAGTAAGCAAGCTGCCAAAAAACAACACCATGACCAGAATGACAAGCGCCGAAGCACCACCCTGACGGCTCATGGCGGATAGATTGTTTTTCTTCATTACAACTGAACTCCAGAATAGTAAGAATTACTCAATACCGCCCACCCGCTTGAAGGATGGCAGACTGGTTAAGGATTTCCAGTGCATCCAGATAGCAAAAGCCTTACCCACGACCAACTCGTCCGGAACCGTACCCCAGTAGCGACTGTCGTTACTGTTATCGCGGTTGTCACCCATTACAAAATAGTGCCCTTCCGGTACCTGCCACTCGCCTTCGCCCGCGGCGCCAGGGCGCCCCATGGTCAGAAAAATATCATGCTCCACTGCGCCCAGATCTTCCCGGCGCACTTCTACCGGCGGCAGACGCACAACAAATTCGCTGTCTATCTGCTGGTCGTTGATGAAAAGCTGCTTGCCACGATAGCGTACTGTATCTCCGGGGAGGCCGATCACTCGCTTGATGTAGTTGGTTTCGCCGTCCTTGGGATAACGAAACACCATCACATCACCCCGATCCGGATCGCCGATCTCCAGTATCTTGGTTCCGGCAACCGGCAAACGCAGCCCATAGGCATACTTGTTGACCAGAATAAAATCGCCGACTTCCAGCGTTGGCAACATGGAGCCTGAAGGAATCTGGAACGGCTCCACCAGAAACGACCTGAGGACCAGAACAATGGCCAATACCGGAAAAAAAGAACGGCTGAGATCGACCAGATAGGGCTCTTTAGGCTCTTCTTCACCATGCGCCGCATCCGCAGGAAGCGCTGCAAGGCGACGCTTACGCAAAAACAGTATATCTGCCAGCCAGATCAGCCCCGACGCAAAGGTCAGAACAACCAGAACCAGTGGAAAATCAATATCCATCCAGATGCCTTTTAATTATCGACTTTCAACACGGCAAGAAACGCTTCCTGAGGCACCTCGACATTACCTACCTGCTTCATGCGTTTTTTGCCTTCCTTCTGCTTCTGGAGCAGTTTTTTCTTGCGGCTGACGTCACCGCCGTAACATTTTGCGGTTACGTTTTTGCGCAGCGCTTTCACGCTGACCCTCGACACCACCTGATTACCGATGGCAGCCTGAATGGCGATATCAAACATCTGCCGGGGGATCAGCTCTTTCATCTTCTCAATCAGCTGGCGCCCCTTGTAGTGGGCCTGCTCTTTATGGACGATCAAAGCCAGAGCGTCCACACGCTCACCGTTTATGAGTACATCAAGACGTACAAGGTTTGCCTGCTGGAAACGCACGAAGTGGTAGTCCAGAGACGCAAAACCGCGGCTGGCAGATTTGATACGATCAAAGAAATCGAGTACCACTTCGGCCATCGGCAATTCGTAGGTCAACTGCACCTGATTGGTCGTAAAGTGCATGTTTTTCTGAACGCCCCGCTTCTCTTCACAAAGCGCAATAACATTACCCAGGTGCTCCTGGGGCACGAGAATATTCGCCTCGACGATGGGTTCGCGCATTTCCTCAATCGAGCCAATATCCGGCAACTTTGAGGGGCTGTCCACCGACAGCGTCTCTCTTTGCTTGGTCAGCACCTCATAAATAACCGTAGGTGCGGTAGTAATCAGATTAATATCGTATTCACGCTCCAGTCGCTCCTGAATGATCTCCATATGCAGCATGCCAAGGAAACCACAGCGGAAGCCAAAGCCCAGAGCATCGGAGCTCTCAGGCTCGTAAAACAGTGAAGCGTCATTCAGGGTCAGCTTTTCCAGCGCATCGCGGAAATCGTTGTAGTCATCAGCGCTTACCGGGAACAGGCCTGCGTATACCTGCGGCTGCACCTTCTTGAATCCGGGCAACATGGGTGTCTCGGCAGCAAACTTGTGGTGCACGATAGTGTCACCCACCGGAGCGCCGTGAATATCTTTGATACCGGCAACCACAAAGCCCACGTCACCGGCTTCCAATATGTTGGTGTCAAAAGGCTTGGGATTGAAAATCCCTACTTTGTCGGCGTTCCAGGCCTTGCCGGTAGATTTGATAACAATCTTGTCGCCCTTTCTCATAATGCCCTGGGTAACCCGGACAAGAGAGACAACGCCCAGATAGTTATCGAACCAGGAATCTATGATCAAGGCCTGCAATGGCGCCGAACGATCACCCTGGGGCGGTGGTATTTTCTTGATAAGGTCTTCCAGAACGTCTTCAACACCCATTCCACTCTTGGCAGAGCAGCGCACCGCATCCGAAGCATCAATGCCGATGATATCTTCTATTTCAGCTGCAACCCTCTCAGGCTCTGCCTGGGGCAGGTCCATCTTGTTCAGAACCGGCACAACTTCCAGGCCCTGCTCGATGGCGGTATAGCAGTTGGCTACAGACTGGGCTTCAACGCCCTGGCCAGCATCTACAACGAGCAGCGCGCCTTCGCAGGCATACAGCGAACGCGATACTTCATAGGAAAAATCCACATGACCAGGAGTATCAATAAAGTTCAGTTTGTATACCTCACCGTCCTGCGCCGTGTAATGCAGCGTGACACACTGAGCCTTGATGGTGATGCCCCGTTCGCGCTCCAGATCCATGGAGTCCAGCACCTGTTCGGCCATTTCCCTATTGGTCAGGCCTCCGCAAACCTGGATAAAACGGTCTGCAAGTGTGGATTTTCCATGGTCAATGTGGGCGATAATGGAGAAGTTACGGATTCGGCTCAGTTCAGTCACAGACAATGAATACTCATAGTAATACGGAGGATTGAGCCCGGAGAGACCACTACCAGCATCCGGGGCCGGCGTGATTTTACCGGTAACCGGCCGCCATTGCCATGATCAGCAAATAAGCGGCCGCTCATACTGCCGGATTAGAAATCCAATCAGGGCATCTTCGTCCAACGGATAGCTGAACAGATTGCCCTGGCACTGGGTGCACCCGGCCGACTTCAGGAAACTCAGTTGTTGCGGCGTTTCTACACCCTCAGCTACAACGGTGAGGTGGAGCTTCTGCGCCAGCGCGATCACCGCAGAAGCGACATCGGTTGCGCTGACATTGTACGGAATATCGCGGATAAAGCGGTGATCAATCTTGATCACATCCAAAGGCAGCTGCTGCAAAGCAACCAGGGAGCATGAACCGGCTCCGAAATCGTCCAGTATCAGACACACACCAAGGTCATTGAGCGATACCAGAAGCTCACGCAACATGCGCGGATCTTCGTTCAGCAACTCCACAGGCATTTCCAGTTCCAGCTTCTCTGGCGAAACCCCCGTCTCGGTAATCACCCGCCGGACCATGTCGAGAAAGCGGGAATCCGTGATCTGCCGTACCGACAGATTGACCGCCATTTTCAGGTCTTCAAAACCCGCCCGTTCCAGCGCCTGCACCTGGATACAGGCCTGGCGTAACGCCAATTCACCAAGACGCACAATCAGCCCGGTTTCTTCAGCCAGGCCGATAAACTGCTGCGCCGATACCAGGCCTTTTTCCGGGTGATGCCAGCGCAGGAAAGCTTCAACACCAATCACCCGCTCGCTGATCAGATCCACCTTGGGCTGGTAATGCAGAACAAAACGCTCACCCTCGAGGGCACTCGCCAGTTCTTCCTGCTGCAGTAAGCGGCGTGCAGCTTTGATGTTCATGGAAGGAGTAAAGAACTGGTATGTATTCCGCCCCATTTCCTTGGCCCGGTACATGGCCAGATCGGCATACTTCATCAATGCGCCGGAGTCTTCGCTATCGTGAGGAATCATGGTGATACCAATGCTGACCGTAATACCCACCTCATGATCACTCAGGCGAATCCGCTGACACAGCCTGCGCAGAATGGTTTCCGCAACCTTGGAAACCGCTTCTGTACCACTGACCTGTGACAACAAGACCACGAACTCATCGCCGCCAAGCCTGGCCACTGAATCTTCTTCGCGCACACAGCCCTCGATCCATTTCGCAACCTGACATAAAAGCTCGTCACCCGCATCATGACCCAACGTATCGTTGATTCGCTTAAAGCCATCAAGGTCGAGGAACATGAGAGCTGCCGGCTCGCCGCTTCTGCGGCTCCGGCGCACCACATTATCGAGACGATCACGGAATAACTGACGATTAGCCAGCCCGGTAAGAGGGTCGTAAAACGCAAGCCGGTGCAGCTCGTACTGGGCCGCTTTCAGCTGCGTCAGGTCACGCAGGCTCAACACCACACCGTTAACGCCGGGCACGCTAAGCATGGCAGTATAAGTGCCCTCCATGTCGCGCCAGTCGCCAGCAGCATCACGAATCCGCGCCCGGATAACGGGCATCTGTTTGCCTGGCGCCTCCATGGCATCGTCAAAGCCATGTTTCAGGTTGGGCCAGTCGTCTTCATGCACAAGACTTTCCAGCGCCAACTCCTGAACTTCGTCGGGGTCAAAACCCAGAATATCAAAGCTGGACGGACTGGAGTAAAGCGGCGTACCAGACTCATCCATGACCAGCGTAACGTTAGCCGCGCCCTCCGTGATCGCGCGATAACGCCCGGCGCCGATTTGTGCCATAAGGCGTGAGTGAATCAGTACCAGTGCTACAACAAAAAGCAGCAGACTGATAACAACACCACTGCCAAGCACGATCGACGGGCGCGGATCAGATGCCAGATAGTCAAAAGCCGGGGTGGAGCGCGTCTGCAACAACCAGTCTCGCCCGCCATGACTTACAGTCTGGCTCATTTCAAAACTGTACTCATTATCCAGAGAGCCAAGATTCGAGCCATACATCAGGTTTTCGCGGGCGACCAGACCGTTGTCGTAAATGCGAACATCAAGAAACGGCGAAATCAGGCCAATAATGCCGTCAAGAAGGTTGTTCATGCGAAACGCGCTGAACACGAAACCTGCCAGCATCATACGGCGCTCCGCCTGTATATCCGGCACTTGTCCGCCCTGGTAGACAGGGTAATACATAAGAAAGCTGGCTTGCCCCTCTTCCAGCTCTTCCTGAACCAGCACCACCTTGGCCGTTACCGTTGGAATTGCACCATCACGCGAACGTTCCATGGCCTTACGATGAACCGGATCACTGAAAGCGTCATAACCCAGAGCCTTCCGATTGCTTTCAGTTCCGGGCTCGAGGTACACCATGGGATAATAGAAAGGGCCGGTTCCCAGTGGTTTCACCAGGTATTTGTATACGCCTTCGGCACGCACCGAAGCAATGTGATCGGCCATCCCGCGCACTTCGATACGCTCAACATACCCGATGCCCTGAATACCCGGGTAATAGCGGTTAATATCGACCTTATGGACATATTCCCGCCATTGATCACGGGAAACCTTACCCGCGACCGCGAAAAGGCCGGCACTACCTGCCAGAACCTGCTCGTAGTTGAGCAATCGTTCCTCAATGGCGGTTTTCAATTGTAGTGACTGGGTTCGGAACCGGGCTTCCGTACGATCTTCTACCAACCGAATGGAAAACTGCCAGGACGCGACGGTTACTGTGATCGTTACCACCAGAAGCAGCCAGGCAAGCCAGGCATTACGGGGGTTCAGAAGTTGCAGGAGGGGAAGATCCTTTCTGTTCATAATCCGGCCTGATCCGTTCCGTGGCAGCTCTTATTATTTCTGGAGCGCAGTATAACAAAAGCCCCGAAGCCTGTCGTTTCCAACATCAGGTTTCGGGGCTTTTTGCAACAATATACTTTCTTTTCAGGAAGCTACAGTCAGGGCTTCATTACAAGATAAATTGCCCTGCCCTGGCGCACTACGCGCACGGACACAGCCCGCCCCTCCGGCAGCGTTCTGACTACACTCCGGAAATCATCGACCGATGCCACAGCCTTCCTGTTGATCTCGGTGATCACATCCCGGTCGCGAATACCCGCATCATAGGCTGGCCCTCTGCCAACACCGGTCACTATGACACCACCCGATACACCAACAGAGTCCGCCAGATCCTTTGGCAGGGGCTCAACAGTGAGCCCCAGAGGCGCTGATGATGAACTGCCACCAGAGGGAGCCGTTTGCCGGGCACTACCTTCATCCGGCAGCTGGCCAATTTCGACATCCAGTGTGATTTCTTTTCCACCACGGAGAACGGTAAGGCGAGCCGTCTCGCCAACCGGTGTGCGGCCCACCATGGGCGGCAGATCCGACGAGAGCTGAATATCGTCGCCGTCGTACTCAAGCACGATATCTCCAGACTGCAGGCCGCCTTCCTCAGCGGGAGAGCCATTCATAACTTCCGCAATCAACGCACCCCGCGGGCGCTTGAGGCCAAATGATTCAGCCAGATCGCGGTTCACTTCCTGAATCAGCACACCCAGCCAGCCTCGGGAAACCGCGCCTTTGTCGCGAAGCTGCCGAAATACGCTCATGGCATCATCAATGGGAATAGCAAAAGAAACCCCCATGAAACCACCGGAACGCGTGTAGATCTGGGAGTTAATACCAATAACTTCGCCGTCAAGATTGAACAGTGGGCCACCCGAATTACCCGGGTTGATGGCAACATCAGTCTGAATGAACGGCACGTAGTTTTCTGAAGGGAGCGAACGACCCAACGCGCTGACGATCCCCGCCGTAACCGTGTAATCAAAGCCAAATGGCGAGCCGATCGCAAACACCCACTCACCCACCTTGAGGTCTCTGGAGCGTCCTGTTTTCACAACCGGCAGATCGTCACCATTCTCGATTTTCAGAACAGCCATATCCGAACGGGGATCTGTGCCCACCAGAGTGGCCGGCAGTTCACGACGATCATTGAGCCGGACAATAATCTCATCCGCACCCTCAACCACATGATTATTGGTCAATACGTAACCATCGGCGGAGACAATGAACCCTGAACCCATGGAGCGCCGAGGTTGAGAATTGCCCGGTGCCCCGCCAAAGGGGGACTGGGGGCCACGGAAGAATTCCTGGAAAAATTCCGGCAGTTGATCCAACTGTCGCTCATCAAAAGGCAAGCCGTGGAAGCGAGTGTTACCCGTAGCGGCAGCACTGGTGGTACTTATATTCACCACGGCGCCTGCATTTTCTTCAACCAGACCTGTAAAATCCGGCAGGCCGCGAGCGAAGCCTGCCTGGCTCCAGGCCAGCATCAGAAGGGCCGCCAGCGTTAGCAGCAAAGAAGCCGGCAACCTCTGAGTGAGTGATGCCGGGGAAAAGCGGGTAACCGCTGTTGTCATTCTCAGCATATCAGAATCCCCTGAATATCATGTTAGCGAGTCTGGATGAGAAACCACCCCGGCCGGGATACGGTTCACCCGGAGCAGTGTGGGTTCATAGTTGCCGGTATTCCGGCTCTGTAAATGCCGGCTTACGAGAAAGCCTGACGCAAGGCCAACCACAGCGCCCGACATGGCCGCAAAATCGCTGCCGCCAGACAAGTAATGCCCGAACATACTGGCAGCCACCATCAATGACAGGGGGAGTGCATACACCAGCAATGAAGCGCTCAGAAGCGCGCTTTCATCAATACCCAGTGTCACCTCTTCGCCAACACAGGCATTCACGGAATTAACAACCCGTACCTGATTGGCCCTTCCACCGGTAGCAGAAGCCAGAACCTTTTGCCCACAACCGCTGCGTGCAGCACAGCTCTGGCAGGCGCTGGTGCGGATGGTCTGTATCCACGCGTGCTCTCCCGTCACGGCAACAACTTTTCCGGTCTCGGTAATCACTGCTCCCCCGTTCCCAGGGCAAACGTTTTTTCAACCTGCACCGACTCCGCAACCTGCCGGGCCGCCGCTGGTGGTATCTCGCCCACAACCGTCACGAGAAACACCTGTTTTCCGCTTTGCAGCTGACGCATGTAAATCGTTGTTGCCCCGATACGGGAAGCACCGGTAGGCATGCTGACTCCGCCAGCGGGCTCGACAAACACCGAGAATGCAGCCAACCCGTCGGAAAACGCAATGGCCTGCCCGTTCCCCGCAATCGGCGCTGCCGCAGGCTCAAAACCTTCGGGGCGCCAGTTGAGCTGCCAACCCTGCATTCGAGGTGTTTTTGCAAACTCGCCCTGCAAATCAACGCGTTGGTCGGCCTCGTTCAGGGTTCGGGAGATCTCGAGGCCTTCGGTGCGGATCTCGAACTCACCGTCAGAGATATCGTCCGTAATCTCAAGACTGGTGAACTGGAAGTGCTCCAACACCTCACCACTGGAGGACCGCACATGGCTTTTTACCAAAAGACCGGTGGACTTTTCCAGCCAAAGACGATGGCTGTAACGATGCTGGTCCTTGGCCGTCAACGCCACAGTAACCACATCGTAACCGGCAATACGGTCTTCACCCTTCAGCTCGGCACTGTACCATCGGCTTACAGGGACGAGCTGGCTGGCGAAAGCCTCAGCAAAAGGCCCAGAGGGAATAACCTGGTCAAGCTTTACCCGGCCCTGATTCGGGAGCACGCAGACCACATTCATGCCCCGGCGAACGATTTCTCCGCTGCCTCCGTCCTGCAAAACCAGGCGCTCCTCCACCACGCCATCGTGGTAACGATGGGCAATCTGCATGGAATGCACGCTAGAGCCCCGGGCGTAAACAAACACGCCGCGATAGGACGTCATATTAAGGGCAGGCCCAAGTCTTTCAAGCCAGTAGACCGCTGATTTTTCTCCAGCGACTGTATAGGCTGGCATAACCAGCACCAGTATCAATGCGAGGAGCCCGCGCAATGACAGATCAGTCAGGCTCAGGCCAAAATAACGGGCTGTGATCATGAACACCTTCATTGCTTGATATCAGTAGCTGCCATTAGCGCTGACAAGACGGGCATAACCCACTGAGCCCTGCCCTGCACCCACGCTGTTGTGCTGAGCGTGCTCAAGCAGATATCGGCTCATATATTCCCACTGCTGCTCGTCAAGCCCCTGCAGGGCAATTTCCTGAACCGGCGCGCCTTCGACGGCAGATTCAACAACGGGCATTTTCGCTGCAGGCGCTGAGACCAGGTCATTGCGGGAGAGCTCTCCGGAATCCCAGCCCGCACCGGCACCAAAGCCTAACAGCAAAGCAGCGGCAACCATCGCCACCGCCGGCCACTGCCAGTGGCGCGGAGCCTCACGATTCTGCGGTGCGGTCGATACCTGCGACCTGGTGCGGCCGTCGAGGGCTTCGCGCACTGCCGCGCTTACATCAACACCCTCAGCCGGTGAATGGCCGCGATGCATAAGGTCATGAATACCCTGCCACCGCTGCCACTGTGCACGCACATCGCTCTGTTCTTCATGGGATAACAGACGCCTGACCGAAAGCTCATCGGCTTCATCGTCCATCATGGCAGACAGTGTTTCTCTGAGACGATCATCCATAGGATGCACCCTCAATTACGTCACGGAATGATTGAGCAGAGGCCCGAGATGCCTGTCAACGGCATCGCGGGCCCGAAATATACGCGAACGCACGGTCCCGATGGGACACTCCAGAATTCGCGCAATGTCTTCATAGCTGAGCCCGTCGTACTCTCGCAGCAAGAAGGCCGATCTCAGCTCCTCTGGCAAACTGGCTATCGCATTCCTCAGTTCGTTCTGAAGCTGATCACGCTGAAGCAGGCGCTCAGGCGACGCAATATCGCGCAAGCGTCTGCCGTCATCGTAGTTCTCTGCCTCGGCGGAATCAGCGCTGCCCTGAGGCCTGCGACTGCGAGACTCAAGATAATTTTTCGCGGTATTCACCGCAATGCGATACAACCAGGTGTAAAAAGCGCTGTCACCACGAAAGCGATCTATGGCCCGGTAAGCCTTGATGAACGCCTCCTGAGTAAGATCCATGACTTCCTGGCTATCGTAGACGTACCGACTGATGATTGAGGCAACCCTCGACTGGTATTTGACCACCAGAAGATCGAACGCTGCGCGATCCCCGTTCCGCACTTTGCGAACGAGCTGCAGGTCTGTCTGGCTATCTGGCTGCTCAGCCTGTTTCTGGTCGTTTTCGGGTGCCATGGACGTTATGCCGGTGCGCTCTGATTTCCTGGCCAGCTCTCCGGCCGATACGAGTTTCTGGTGGTTCATACTCACTGTCCGGCGCCCGTTTATGGAAACGACAACCCAACCCATCGGGCAGGTCACCCATCAGGCCAAATAGACAGCAAGCGCAAAGTTTAGTTCAATACACATCTACATTATGGCCCGCGATACCGACCCGATGCCACAATCCTATGAGTATGATGTTCTTATTATCGGCAGCGGTGCTGCCGGCCTGACCGTTGCGCTTAACCTTCCGGAACACCTGAAGGTATGCGTTGTGAGCAAGGCCGATATCAGCAGCGGCGCCACACTCTGGGCCCAGGGCGGCATAGCTGCTGTTCTGGACGACCAGGACTCCACTGAAAACCATGTGCAGGATACCCTGGCCGCAGGTGGTGGCCTGTGCAGCGAAGCAGCTGTGCGATTTACCGTCGACCACAGCAAGGAGAGCATTGAATGGCTTATCGGCACCGGCGTCGATTTCACCCGTGACACCGATGCCCAGCTCCACCTCACCCGTGAAGGCGGTCACAGTCACCGCCGTATTATTCACGCAGCCGATGCCACCGGGCACGCCGTCTCCACCACACTGACGGCCCAGGCCCAGGCCCGGCCCAATATCGAGCTCATGTCCGGGCGCGTTGCGGTCGATCTCATCACCAATCGCAAACTCGCCTTGCCGGGGAATCGTTGCGTAGGCGCTTACATACTGAATCTGGAAGATAACCATGTCGAACTGTTCCGGGCGCGGTTCACAGTAATTGCAACCGGCGGTGCATCCAAGGCGTACCGATACACCACCAACCCTGACGGTGCATCCGGTGATGGCATCGCCATGGCCTGGCGCGCAGGCTGCCGTGTTGGCAACATGGAGTTCAACCAGTTCCATCCGACCTGCCTGTACCACCCTCATGCCAAGTCGTTTCTGATTACCGAAGCGGTGCGGGGTGAAGGCGGTCTTCTGAAACTACCCGACGGCTCCCGCTTTATGGACCGCTTTGACAAGCGCGAAGAACTGGCGCCGCGGGACATAGTAGCCCGCGCCATCGACCACGAGATGAAGCGGCTGGGTGCAGATCATCTTTACCTGGATATAAGCCACAAACCGACGGAGTTTATCCGGCATCACTTTCCGACCATTTATGAAAAATGCCTGGAATTTGGCATCGACATTACCCGCGAGCCGATTCCAGTGGTGCCTGCCGCGCACTATACTTGTGGTGGTATTGTCAGCGATGAGCGGGCACGCACTGACATAAACCAGCTTTACGTTGTTGGTGAAGCCGGATTTACCGGGCTTCATGGAGCCAACCGAATGGCCAGCAATTCCTTACTGGAATGCCTGGTTTATGGCCGGGCAGCGGCTGCCGACATTGCGCGCAGAGAAGCCGACATTCCGCCGCCGCCGGAAGCGCCAGCGTGGGATGAAAGTCAGGTGCGCGACTCTGATGAGGACGTAGTGATTTCTCACAACTGGGACGAGCTACGCCACTTTATGTGGGATTACGTAGGCATAGTTCGCACTACCAAACGCCTTCAGCGGGCAAAACACAGAGTAGATCTTCTGTCCGCCGAAATCGGCGAGTTTTACAATAATTACCGGGTAACCAATGACCTTCTGGAACTCAGAAATCTGGTGACCGTGTCTGATCTGATTATCTGCTCAGCGCTTCAGCGCAAAGAAAGCCGGGGCCTGCATTACACGCTGGATTACCCGGGACTGTTGCACGAAGCCCGTGATACCGTGCTCATACCAACCACCTACAGAACACCTTCGCCGTAAAGAGAGCCATTATGCAAGACACCCAAGCAGAAAACCCTGATTTCAAGCGTCTCTGGTGGCATAGCCGCCGCGGCATGCTGGAACTGGATGTCCTGCTGATTCCGTTTCTGGAAGAAGCCTACCTTGGTCTGGATGTAGAAGACCAGGAACGCTACAAGAAGCTTCTGAGCTGCGAGGACGCCGATATGTTCGAGTGGTTCATGCAACGTAGCAGTCCCGACGATGCGGATCTGCAGCGTATCGTTGACATTATCCTCACCCGTGTCCAGCCGGATTAACCTGACGCTGTCACGCTGTGCTGCGGCTGGCTGTCTCGCCGCAGCACCATGGCTGATAGCCAGCGCCTTCGCGCTGATTGCCGGTGCAGCTGGTAAAAACTGGATGTTCATACTGGCCCCGTTAGCTCTGGCGGGCGCGATATTCCAGTATCGGCGGAATGGACTACTGGCGGGACCATCGGCCGTTCTGGGGCTGCATCAAGAAGAGGACACCCTCTACGCACATCTGGGTGACGGGCAAATCCTGGCTGTGAGCCCAAGCCCAGCCAGTCGTATGTGCTCAACAGCCGCACTCTTGAAACTGCAGCCCATCGCCTCCAAATCTTCCACGTATCCGGTTGTGTTACTCTCCGGCAAACGGATTGCGGGTAACGTATCCGAAGATCAGTTTCGTCGTCTGAGAATGTGGCTCCGACTGGGCCGCACTCAGCAATCATTCGAATAGCCTACTGCCCGGAGTTTTCCCATGACTGGTACAGATACACCTGTTTCAGCCACACCCGCTTATACCTCAGCCGAATTTCCGGCGCCGGCCAAAGGCCGCGCTCTGTTGACCAATCGCGTTCTGGTTCGCATTTCCGGTCCGGGCACAGACAAATTCCTGCAAGGACAACTGAGCCAGAGCCTTGACGACGTTAAAACCGGTAAATCACCGCGGGCCGCGGGCGCAACACCCAAGGGGCGTGCCTATTGCCTGACTCGTCTGGTACGCGATGGTGACGACGTTCTGATGGACCTGCCAGCCGAACTGTCAGAGGCAGTTATAACTCACCTGCGCAAGTACATGATGCTGTTCCGTGGCACTACCATGACGGTACAGGCTGACGGACAAATCATCGGGCTACTGGGCGATGAAGCCGCGTCGAGTCTTGCCGGAGAAGAGATGAACAACCTGATGTCCCCCGGGGACACTCTCACGCTGGATTCCGGATTTTTGATTCGGACGGAGAATACGGCGGAAGGGCTGCCCCGCTTTGAACTCTGGCAACCCTTCGCAGGAGACCTGAAGCTGGATTCCATTCCAGAGAAGACCCTGGCGGACTGGCAGGCATCCGAGATTGCAGCAGGCGTACCCATGCTAAACACAACCACCAGCGAATCCTACGTGCCGCAGATGCTCAACTGGCAACATCTGGGCGGCGTGCATTTCAAAAAAGGCTGCTACACTGGCCAGGAAGTTATCGCCCGGATGCACTTTCTCGGACAACTCAAAAAAAGTCTGTTTCGCTTCCACATGGCAAATGCCAGCGCTTTGCCTGCACCGGGAGCGCTTATCATGGCAGGCGAACGCTCAGTTGGCGAAGTAGTCAACGCAGTTGGATTCAGTGATGGTTCCTGCCAGCTGCTAGCGGTCGTCCGGCATGATGCCGCCCATGGCCAACTGGTCGTGGAAGGCCATCCCGATGCCTCTTTGCAAATGCAGCCTTTGCCTTATAGCGTTACCGAACGTGAAGATGGCGCAACTAATGATACATAAGTTGACAGGCAAGCCCGCTAAAATTTGCTATAAATAGAACTCATAATTCTGACCTTCGGGGTATCAGGCCTGTGTACTCAAGCCCCCCCCGAACTGCCAAGCGGATCCCTATCGAGCCATGTCGAATATTGCCGAAACCATCAAAGCGGATCTCACTGCCGCGATTGAGAACGATAAACTGATACTCCCCACCCTGCCAGAAGCTGCGCTTCAGGTGCGCGAGATCGCCGAATCAGAAGACTCAGCCATTGGCGACCTGGTCAAGGTGATCAGCAATGATACGGCGCTCTCTGCACGTATTATCCGCGTCTGCAACAGCCCGCTTTTCCGCGGCAACCGAGCTATCGAGAACCTGAACATGGCGGTAAGCCGGCTCGGCATGGCCTACACCAGCAATCTGGCCATGGGTCTGGCCATGCAGCAGATGTTCCAGGCAACCTCAGACATGATCGACAAGCGGCTACGTGCGACCTGGCAAACCAGTACCGAAGTTGCAGGCGTTTGCCACGTTCTGGCACAGCACTACACGAAGTTGAAGCCTGATCAGGCTACCCTGGCCGGCCTGGTACACTTGATTGGGGTACTGCCCATTCTGCGCTACGTAGAAGACGAAGATGTGCAGATCAGCAGCATCCTGCTGGACAACATCATTGAGGAACTGCACCCGAGGATCGGGACAGCTATTCTTAAAAAGTGGGATTTCCCGAAAGATCTGCAAAACGTTCCATTGGAATACGCGAACTTCCAGCGCGAAGTACCTTCGGCCGACTACGCCGACCTGGTCATGATCGCCAATCTGCAGCTGATTGCGGGCTCTGAGCACCGATGGGCAGAGATGGACTGGACCGCCATCTCGGCTTTCGATCGCCTCGGCCTGGACCCGAATATCGACATGAACGAAGAAGAAGACCTGAACGCACAAATGGAAGCTGCAATGGCTTTGCTTCAATAGCCAACGCTCAAATCTGCTCTGGAGGGCAGCGCCCAGTCTATGGGTTGCTGCCCCTGCCCCCGGAGCCATTCATTGGCCCGGGAGAAATGCCTGCAACCAAAAAATCCACGATAAGCACTCAGGGGTGACGGGTGCGGCCCCTCCAGCACCATATGTCTGCTCCGATCAATGTGCTGCCCTTTCTTTCGGGCATAACTGCCCCATAGCAGGAACACAACACCCTCACTCTCCCGGTTCACCGTTTCAATCACGCGATCTGTAAATGTCTCCCAACCTTTTCCCTGATGCGCGCCCGCCTGGCCTTGAACCACAGTAAGCACACTGTTGAGCAGCAACACGCCCTGCTCCGCCCAGGGCTGAAGGCAGCCATGATCCGGCGGTGCAATACCCAGATCACTCTGGATTTCCTTGAATATGTTAACAAGCGACGGTGGTGGAGGAACGTCCGGCCTTACTGAAAAGCACAGACCATGGGCCTGACCGGGGCCGTGGTATGGGTCCTGCCCGAGAATAACAACACGCACCTTGTCCAGAGGCGTGCTGTTCAAAGCATTGAAACAATGGGAGCTGTCCGGGAAGAGAATCTTCCCGGCGCTTTCTTCGGCAGCCAGAAACTCGGCCAGCGCCTGCATGTAGGGCTGGCTGAACTCGTTTCCGAGGTGCTCTTTCCAGCCCCGGCCGGGCCTGAGATGGCTAGCCAGTACCTCAACCGGGTGCATGGTTACTCCTCCGGTCTGGTGCTCTCGGCTTTGTGCTCCGGCCGCATGGCCGGGAAGAGGATGACATCACGAATAGAGGGGGAGTTGGTCAGCAGCATGGCAAGCCGATCAATACCGATGCCCTCGCCCGCCGTTGGTGGCAAGCCATACTCCAGCGCCATCACATAGTCTTCATCATAGAACATAGCCTCGTCGTCGCCGGCGTCTTTCTCGGCAACCTGCGCCTGGAAGCGTTCAGCCTGGTCTTCTGCATCGTTAAGCTCGGAAAAGCCGTTGGCAATCTCGCGGCCACCCACGAAGAACTCGAAACGCTCGGTCACAAACGGGTTGCTGTCCTTGCAGCGCGCAAGCGGCGACACCTCTTTCGGGTACTCGGTGATGAACGTAGGCTGCATCAGACGATGCTCTGCGGTCGCTTCAAAGATCTCGATCTGAATTTTGCCCAGACCCCAGCCGTTTTTCACGTGAATGCCCAGGTCTTTGGCCACCTGCCGCGCAGACGCCTCATCCGCGAGCTGCTCGGCAGTCACATCCGGAGAGTAGCGCAGGATAGCGTCCACTACCGTCAGGCGCTCGAAGGGCTTGCCAAAGTCGTACTCGATAGACTCTTCCGTACCATCGGCCAGAATACGGGTATTCACAACGGTGGTGGTACCCAGCACCTGCTCAGCAATAGCGCGCAGCATGTCTTCGGTAAGATCCATCAGATCGTTGTAATCGGCATACGCCTGATAGAATTCCACCATGGTAAATTCCGGGTTATGGCGGGTAGAAAGCCCCTCATTCCGGAAGTTACGGTTAATCTCGAATACCCGCTCAAAACCGCCTACTACCAGGCGCTTCAGATACAGTTCCGGCGCGATGCGCAGGTACATATCAATACCCAGAGCGTTGTGATGGGTCATGAATGGCCGCGCAGTGGCGCCACCGGGAATAACCTGCAACATGGGGGTTTCCACCTCCATGAAATCGCGGTCCGCAAAAAACTGACGCATGGCGGTAATAATCTTCGAGCGCGCAAGGAACACCCGACGGCTGTCTTCGTTTACCATCAAGTCCACATAGCGGTGACGATAGCGCGATTCGGTATCGGTCAGGCCTTTATGCTTCTCCGGCAGCGGGCGCAGGGACTTGGTGAGCAGCGTGTACTCGTCCATGCTGACGTAAAGATCGCCTTTGCCGGATTTGCACAGGGTGCCGCGAACACCCACGATATCCCCCAAATCCCAATGTTTGGTGTCTTTCTGCACATCTTTGGTGGCATAAATCTGGATGCGGCCGGTCATGTCCTGAACCACTTTGAACGCTTTGCGATCCAGCATCATGCGCCCGGCAATGGCAACCTGCACGCCCATCGATTCCAGTTCTTCCTTGGTCTTCTCACCGTATTTCGCCTGCAGCTCAGCGGCTGTGGCATCGCGACGGAAGTCGTTGGGGAAGGGATTACCGCTCTCACGCAACTCCGCAAGCTTGGCGCGACGCTCGGCGATCAGGCGGTTGTCCTCTTGCGGTGCATTCTTGGTGTGTTCAGTCATGTTGGCTCACTAGAAAATCGGGGGTGTCCGGGTTGGCGTGGTAATGGCGCTGGTTACAACGCCATCTTCAGGCTGGCTTCAATAAACTTGTCGATATCACCATCCAACACCGCCTGGGTGTTGCTGGTTTCCACCTTGGTGCGCAAATCCTTGATGCGGCCATCGTCCAGCACATAAGAACGAATCTGGCTGCCCCATCCAATGTCAGATTTTGCATCTTCGGCCTTTTGCTTCTCGGCGTTACGCTCCTGCATCTCACGCTCATACAGCTTGGCTTTCAGCTGCTTCATGGCCTGATCCTTGTTCTGATGCTGGCTTCGACCGGCCTGACAGGCCACAACAACACCCGTGGGATTGTGAGTCAGGCGCACCGCAGATTCTGTCCGGTTAACGTGCTGACCACCGGCGCCGGAGGCACGGTAAACATCCACTCGAAGATCTGCGGGGTTAATTTCAATTTCGAAACTGTCATCCACTTCCGGTGACACAAACACCGAAGAAAAAGACGTATGACGACGGTTGCCGGAATCGAAAGGCGACTTGCGAACCAGACGGTGAACGCCGGTCTCCGTGCGCGCCCAACCGAACGCGTACTCGCCCTGAATGTGAATGGTGGCACTCTTCACACCAGCCACATCACCTTCCTGCAATTCTACAATCTCTGTCTTGAAACCACGGCTCTCAGCCCAGCGCAGGTACATGCGAAGAAGCATGTTGGCCCAATCCTGAGCCTCAGTGCCGCCCGATCCTGCCTGGATTTCCAGATAGGCGCTGTTCGCGTCCATCTCACCGGAAAACATCCGGCGGAACTCGAGTTTTTCAAGCTCGGCATCGAGCGTTGAAAGATCCGATTCAATCTCGGTCACTGTGTCAGCGTCATCTTCCTCAACAGCCATTTCCAGCAGACTCTCTGCATCGGAAAGACCGGTTGTGAGGTTGTCGATGGTGCTGACAATCAGATCAAGATCGGAGCGCTCCTTGCCCAGTGCCTGAGCGCGCTCAGGATCATCCCACACGGTGGGCATTTCCATTTCTCGCTCTACTTCGACCAGCCGCTCACTTCGCTGATCGTAGTCAAAGATACCCCCTGAGCGCTTCAGTACGCTCACGAAGCTCTTTAATCTTCGTCACAATGGGATTAATTTCCATGAAAACCTTACTCGTATTGGAAAATGGTGAAAAAACCGTGGCGGGATTCTACCCGAATTCCGGCTGCAAATCAGCCGTTGTCCGCTGGTTTGACAAAAGCGCTGATCAGGAACGGCCTGCCGGGAGACGCTGTGAATACGTCCCTGTACGCTTGACGAAAACATCCATGTTTTCGACACTCCCGGCAGGCCGTTCCTGACCAGCGCCCAATATTGGGAGTAAGCAGCACATTACCAAACGGAGTTCTTCACTGTTGATCTACCCGCGCTTTCCAATCGGTCAGGGGGCGGGTGCTCTTTTCTGCCGGAAAAAGATGTCTGAGCGCAGCGAGTTGCTTTTTCCAGAAGAAAAGAGCACCCGCCTCCTGGCCAGCCTCAAAAGCCCGCCGAGCTAGGAAAGCGGCTCCAGATAATCCACCAAAAGCTGAAGATTAGTCCGGCCACGAAACGTGTTGGCATCCGGCTTGTAAACCACCCGGGCTCCCGTGCGCGTGTAGTCCGGAACCTCCGGCCCGGTATTGAACGCTATAGCGTCAATAATGCCGCTGCCATCTGCAGGCTGCAAAACCAGCTTCAAATGATTCTCGCCAACAATACGCTGGCTGACCACTTTGAACTCACCGTCAAACAAAGGCTCCGGAAAATGCTGGCCCCAAGGACCTGCACGTTTCAGCAGCGCCGCAGTTTCCAATGACAGTTCATCCGAACTCAGCGGCCCGTCAGTCGTGATCGCAGCTTCAAGGTCTGCAGCAGTCAGCGTATCCCGCACAGCGCGATCGAAGGCTTCAGCAAAAGTATCAAGATCGCTCCGGGCCAGGGTCATGCCGGCCGCCATAGCGTGGCCGCCGTACTTATGCATCATCCCGGGATGGCGGGAATCGACTACCGCCAGTACATCCCGGATATGCAGGCCGGGAATGGAACGGGCAGAACCTTTTATGTCCACACCGTTCTCGTCTGGCGCAAAAGCAATCGTTGGCCGGTGAGTCTGCTCCCGTATCCGGGCTGCAAGAATCCCGATCACGCCCTGGTGCCAATCCTCGTCGAACAGAGCCAGCCCCCAGGGCAACCCTTCCAGATCCAGCGACATGGAGGCCAGCAAATCCTGCGCCTGGGTTTTCATGTCTTTTTCAATGGTGCGCCTTTCCCGGTTGAAGGTATCCAACTCACGGGCAAGGCGCCGGGCTTCATCCGGGCTGTCTGCCAGCAGGCAGGCGATGCCTACACTCATATCATCCAGCCGGCCGGCAGCATTGAGGCGTGGGCCAACCACAAACCCGAGATCCGTTGAGCTGATGTTTGCGTGTTCCCGGCCAGCCACTTCCAGCAACGCAAGAATTCCCGGACGGGCTTCACCCTGACGGATGCGCCGCAGCCCCTGTTCAACGAAGATACGATTGTTGTGATCCAGCGGCACCACATCGGCCACGGTGCCCAGTGCAACAAGGTCCAGCAGGTTACCCAGGTTCGGCTCTGGCTGCGGCAAGCTGCCAGCCTCCCGAAGCTTCTTGCGCAGTGCCGTAAGCACATAGAACATCACGCCCACGCCAGCAGCGTTTTTACTCAGGAAGGCACAGCCGGGTTGGTTCGGATTCACAATTGCATCGGCGTCTGGCAGCACTTCGCCGGCCAGATGGTGATCCGTAACCACCACCCTGATACCCAGATCCCGCGCCGCCTTTACTCCTTCGATGGCAGAGATTCCGTTATCGACCGTTACCATGAGATCCGGCAACTCCCCTTCGTCTCGCAGACGTTCGATAATCCCGGGGGTCAACCCGTACCCATCCGCAAAGCGACTGGGTACCCGGAAATCAACGCTCCGCAGCCCAAGCATGGAAAGCCCGAGCATCGCTACCGCAGTGCTTGTCGCACCGTCAGCATCGAAATCCCCGAGTACAAGCACCCGCTGGTTCCTGGCAATGGCGTCTGCCAATAGTTCAACCGCACGATCAATGCCACGCAGCTCGAAGGGTGAAGCAAGGTGTCGAAGGGTATAGCTTAACTGTTCGTCGGAGGTAACACCGCGGGCGGCATACAGACGGCGGAGCAAGGGAGACAGGTCTTGCCCCCAGCCCGGGCTGATGTCCGGGCTGGGGCGACGCAGGATCTTTTTGGGAGTCATACTTGGTCAGGCATTCTTCCAGTGTTTGGCAATAAATGCCTGCACACCCGCCCGGTCGTTATCAAGCACAGTGTAGCGCTCTTCGCGATCAAACAGATCCGCCATATGTGCCGGAAGCTCTGGCTTTACAGTCAGACCAGAGTCGACGATAGCATCGGGGAACTTGGCCGGGTGGGCGGTTCCCAGGGTGATCATCGGCACCTGAGGATCCCGGCGGCAGGCACGGGCAGCGTGCACGCCGATGGCTGTGTGCGGATCCAGCAAGTATTCATTCTGCTCATAGACTTCACGGATAGTTTCACACGTCGTTTTATCATCAACCGCCGCACTGTCAAAAAGCTTGCGAGCATACTTCCATCGATAATCTTCGATGCTCACCGGACCTTTGGCTGCATTTTCCAGCAACTGTTTGACCGCAAGCCCATCACGACCATGGAGGTCAAACAACAAACGCTCAAAATTGCTGGATACCATGATATCCATACTTGGCGAAAGCGTGTGCTCGAGCTGATGCTGCTCATATTTATTGCCACTCATGAACCGATGAAGAATATCGTTTCTATTGGTCGCAATAACCAGCTGCGACACAGGCAGCCCCATTTTCTTTGCCAGGTAGCCGGCGAAGATATCTCCGAAATTACCGGTAGGCACAGAAAAGGCCATGCTGCGATCCGGGCCACCCAGGGCCAGCGAGGCATGGAAGTAATACACAATCTGGGCCATGATCCGGGCCCAGTTGATCGAGTTAACCGCTGCCAGCCTGGCTTTACCACCCAGGAACGACTGATCACCGAAGCTTTCTTTGACCATGCGCTGACAATCGTCAAAATTGCCACGAACGGCAATGTTGTGAATGTTGTCACCCTGAACCGTAGTCATCTGGCGGCGCTGCACTTCCGACACACGCTCGTATGGATGCAGAATAAAAATATCCACATGCTCGCAGCGGCGGCAGCCTTCAATGGCCGCAGAGCCGGTATCCCCGGATGTGGCACCCATAATTACAGCATGCTGCTGGCGCTTCTCCAGTACGTAATCCAGCAAACGGCCCAGCAATTGAAGCGCGAAATCCTTGAATGCCAGCGTTGGGCCACGGAACAACTCCATCACCCACTCGTTGGTATCAAGCTGAACCAACGGAGCGACAGCTTTGTGGGCAAAACCACTGTAGGTGTCATCAAGCATCTTGCGGAAGTCAGCCTCCGGAATGGCCTCTTCCACAAACGGGAACATGATATTGAACGCGAGCTCTGCGTATGGAAGCCCGCGCCAGCTGCGGATTTCTTCCAGACTGAAGTATGGGAGCGACTCCGGCACGTAGAGGCCACCGTCGGGAGCCAGGCCGGTTAGCAGAACGTCTTCAAAGCCCAGAGCGGGGGCTTCCCCCCGCGTACTGATGTATTTCACGTGCGTACCTGTCAGTTAAAGTTTTCGGCGCGGATGCGAATAACGGGACCATCGGTATCGGAGAGGGATTCCAGCTCTTCGATAGCGCGGTTGATCTGACGCTCCTGCACTGTATGAGTCAGAATGATGACGGGAATCCGGCCATCTTTCACTTCGGATTCTTTCTGCATGATCGACTCAATGTTGATGCCATGCTCACTCAGAATCGAGGCTATCTTGGCCAACACACCCGGGCGATCCAGAGCGGTTATGCGCAGATAATATGCAGACTGGATATCTTCCATCGAAAGGACATCGAGGCTCTCCAGCGCATCCGATACAAACCCGAGGTAAGGTACTCGCAGCGTGCTTTCGCTCGCGACAATCCGGGCGACGTCTACAATATCGGCAATCACAGCGGAAGCGGTTGCCTCATCACCAGCGCCAGGCCCGTAGTACATGGTCTGGCCAACAGCATCACCATCAACAAGCACCGCGTTCAGAACACCATCAACCTGAGCAATCAGGTGGCTTTGGGGCACCAGGGTCGGGTGGACGCGAAGCTCAATACCTTCTTCACGACGACGTGCGATGCCAAGGTGCTTGATGCGGTAGCCGAGCTGCTCCGCATGCGCGATATCGTAGGGTGTGATCTTTGAAATCCCTTCGGTAAAGGCCTTTTCGAACTGCAAAGGAACCCCAAAACCGGCCGAAGCAAGAATGGTCAGTTTGTGTGCAGCGTCGATACCCTCAACATCAAAGGTAGGATCTGCTTCTGCATAACCGAGGTCCTGGGCTTCTTTAAGAACCTCGGAAAATGCCCGGCCTGCACGCATTTCGGTAAGAATGTAGTTGCCCGTGCCGTTGATAATACCGGCAATCCAGTCGATACGGTTTGCCGCGAGGCCCTCGCGAATAGCCTTCATTACCGGAATACCACCGGCAACGCCGGCTTCATAGGCAACCACAACGCCGGCTTTTTCTGCCGCTGCAAAAATCTCATTGCCATGTACAGCAATCAGCGCCTTATTGGCGGTAACCACATGCTTGCCGTTACGAATTGCTGCAAGCACCAGCTCCCGCGCCGTGTCGTAGCCGCCGATCAGTTCTACCACTACATCAACCGCAGGATCGTTCACCACGTCGAAAATGTCAGTACTGAAAGGCACGTCGCCAAAATCCAGATCGTCGCGATTGCGTCGGCTGGCAACCCGGGTAATCCGGATATTACAGCCCGCACGGCCCGCAATAATGGCGGCGTTGCGAGTCAATACATTGAATGTACCGCCGCCAACGGTTCCAAGTCCGCAGATTCCGACACTAACGTCTTTCAAGCTCTCACCTCTGATCCCGAAGGGGTGCTGATAAATTGTAATAGTGCAGCATAGTGATTTTGCGACACCGAAAGGCCAGATAGTATACCGGTTCAGGGCTTGCTGAATAAGCCCTGAACCAAAAGCTTGTCACATAAGATAGCTACCCGGGATGCATCCGGGCTCATGGTTATATCAGAGCAGGCCGAGTCCTTCGGCAAGGTTCTTCGCTGGAACATAACCACGCACGATATTGCCGTCCTCGAGCAGGATAGCCGGTGTACCCGTTACGCCAACGCGCTGGCCAAGTTGGAACTGCTTCAGGACAGGGTTATCGCAGGTTGCCGCTGCAATTGTTTTGCCGGCCTTGGCTGAATCCATCGCAGACTGCTGATCATCAGAGCACCAGACAGATGTGTACTTTGTAAACGACGGGGTGCCCGGACCTGAACGCGGGTAGGCATAGTAATTCACAGTAATGCCATAGTCGTTGAGCTGCGGCACTTCATCATGCAGTTTGCGGCAATAGGGGCAGTCAATGTCAGTGAACACATCAATAACAGCCTTCTCGTTACTCGCCTTATAGCTAATAACACCGCCTCCACTGTAGCCCTCCATGGTTTTGCGCCGCTCGCCGGCTCTGGCCTCTTCTGTCACGTTGGCGATGCCACTGCTGGTAACCCTGAGCAGATCACCTGTGAGCAGGTATTGGCCATCAGGCGTAGTGTAGATAGTGTCTCCATTATTGCTGATGACCTCGTAAAGCCCTTTAGCCTCGGATTCGCGTACAGACGATATTTTCAGCCCGGGTACGGCCTTGGAAAGACGCTCGCTGATGCCGTCTTCAACATCACCGGCAAGGCTCAAGGGCGAGCCCAGAACGCCTGCTGCCATTACTGCTACCACAAAAAAACGTTTTAAATTCATCCTGGCACACACACCTTTTCAGTCGGGTATTATTGGTTTACGTGCGACATCTGCTCGCTACAAAAGTTCAGAACGCTACCTTACCTAATAATCGCAGGCTCAACCACGGGGATGATGAGCCTGATGCAAGGATTGCAGACGCTGGCGTGCCACGTGAGTGTATATCTGCGTTGTCGAAAGGTCCGAATGGCCCAGCAACATCTGAACCACACGCAGGTCGGCACCATGGTTAAGCAGATGGGTTGCAAAGGCATGCCTGAGCGTGTGGGGTGAAAGATGCTTGCGAATACCCGTACGAACGGCGTAATGCCTGACCCGATGCCAGAACGTCTGCCGCGTCATTGCAACCGGCCGGTTGCCAGGAAACAGCGCATCGCAGGCCCGCCCCTTCAGTAGCTCAGGGCGACCTTCTTTCATATACAGGACAAGCCAGTCCACAGCTTCTTCACCCAAGGGAACCAGGCGCTCTTTATCGCCCTTACCGGTAACGCGTATGACACCCTGGCGCAGATTTACCTGGTCGACGCGCAAACCCGTGAGCTCAGACACCCGCAAACCACAGCCATATAGAATCTCCAGCATGGCTTTGTCCCGCTGCTCTATCGGTAAACCTGGATCCGGCTCCGCCAGAAGTGCATCTACCTCCTCTTCGGTCAGGGAGTCCGGTAATCTCCGTGGCAACCGCGGGCTGTCTATACGCAAAGTGGGGTCTTCAGCGATCAGCCGCTCCCGGAGCAAAAACCGGTAAAACCGGCGAATCCCGGAAAGCCGGCGGGCCGCAGTTGATGTTTTTATACCCTCAGCGAGCCCATTAGCCATCCATGCCAGCAAATCCGTCCTCCGCGCCTCTGTCAGTAGCGGCCGCCCGGGCTGGTTTTCCAACCAGGCAACCAGACGCTGCAAATCGCTGCGATAAGCCTGGCGGGTTTTTTCCCCCAGACCATCCTCAAGCCAGACTGCGTCAACAAACCGGACAATAACCGCCTCATCCTCTGGTCTCACACCATAGCTCTCTGACAACCCCTATTCATAACTGTACATTCTGGCTCGCCAGAAACGAAAAAGGCAGCCCCAGGGCTGCCTTTTTCAATGCAAGGTTGCTCAGCACAAAGCTGATCAGCCCAACTTTTCCTTGATACGTGCGGCCTTGCCCGAGAGATCGCGCAGGTAGTAAAGCTTGGCCTGACGAACGTCACCACGACGCTTAACTGCAATGCTTTCGATCAGCTTGGAGAAGGTCTGGAAAGTACGCTCAACGCCCACGCCGTAAGAAATTTTACGGACAGTGAAAGACGAGTTCATGCCACGGTTACGCTTACCGATAACAACGCCTTCAAACGCCTGCAGACGCTCACGGTTGCCTTCAGTAACACGAACCTGAATAACCACGGTATCGCCCGGCGCAAACGCGGGAACTTCCTTGGTCATCTGTTCTGTTTCGAGTTGATTGATGATGTTGTTCTTGCCGCTCATCGTAATGCTCCTGATACCCAATCTTTTAATGCCCTGATGATTCAGAGGCACACGGTTCGTTTAAAATCTCACCCAGCAACTCACGCTCTTCATCCGTAA
>NZ_JBLXHQ010000016.1:0-103508 GCF_048259445.1 Marinobacter sp.
CCCTGTTCCCTTGCCATCTGCCCGCCCGGTGGCGGTTGTATCTGTCGTACCCATGGTGAATCCTCACAGTGTTTGGAAAGCCGGTACTGCGCTTCCTTCCGAAAGCACAGCGCCCACCCCAAACATTCTGCTCGGCTCCTTCATAGGCGCCCATTCGGTAATCGCCCCAGCGGACTACGTCATTTGACGCATTTCCGCTCTCCTTCTCAGTAAGCTAAAGCCCCAGCCGCACCAAATAATCGCTGCTGGTTAGTCCGGCCCGCCTTACTTTGGCACAAAAGTTGTAAAGACTTCGTTGTACAGCATTTAGAAGCTCCAAACCGCACCAAAACCGGGCACCCCTCAGACCACACAGGCAAGGCAGCAATGGCCGCACGACAAAATATTTTCCGGGTCAGGCGCAGTTACAACCAATGGGTTGCCAATCAGACGCTAGAAGATTACGCCCTGCGCTTTACCGCCAAGAGCGCCCGGCGCTGGTCTTCAGCGCGCGTCACTAACACCGCTCTGGGCGCAATCTCGTTCCTGGCTATGGAAGCCATTGGCGGCTCCATCACCTTGTACTACGGCTTTGATAATGCGGTGGCTGCCATTCTTGCGGTCAGCCTGGTGATCTTTCTGACTGCTATCCCTATCAGCTACTACGCTGCCCGCTACGGCGTGGACATCGACCTGCTCACTCGGGGCGCCGGCTTTGGCTATATCGGCTCAACCATCACATCGCTCATCTACGCCAGCTTCACGTTCATTTTCTTTGCCATAGAGGCCGCCATCATGGCCATGGCTCTGGAAATGCTGTTCGATATTCCCCTGGTGATCGGCTATCTGATCTGCGCAGTGGCCATCATTCCCCTGGTGATACACGGCATTACCACCATCAGTCGGTTTCAGGTCTGGACCCAGCCCGTATGGATCCTGTTACAACTGGCTCCCTTCGTATTCATTATCTATGCGGACGCCTCCTCGGTTGACGACTGGACCCGGTTCGAGGGGCTGAGCATGATCGCCGGACATGGGCTCAATGTTATGGCGTTTGGTGCTGCCGCCGCCGTTGTCTTCTCGCTGATCGCCCAGATTGGCGAACAAGTCGACTTTCTCCGCTTCATTCCGGAACCGCAGAACCGCAAGGAGAAGCGGCGCTGGTGGCTGGCCGTCATGGCCGGTGGACCGGGCTGGATTGTCATCGGGATGCTCAAGATTCTGGCCGGTTCGTTTTTGGCTGTATTGGCACTAAATCAGGGCGTTTCCGTAACAGAGGCGGCTGACCCGACCCAGATGTACCTGGTGGCGTTCAACTACGTCACGCATTCCCCCGAAGTTGCCCTGGCCATGGCGGGCATTTTCGTCATTCTATGCCAACTCAAAATCAACGTAACCAATGCCTACGCGGGCTCTATTGCCTGGTCCAACTTCTTCTCCCGCCTTACCCACAGCCATCCCGGGCGAGTGGTCTGGCTATTTTTCAACGTGGCGATTGCGTTGCTGGTTATGGAATTGGGCGTATACCGGGCACTCGAGGAAACGCTGGGGTTCTACGGCATCATTGCGATCGCCTGGGTCGGCGCATTGGTGGCCGACCTTGTGATCAACAAGCCGCTCGGCCTCAGCCCCAGACATATTGAATTCAAGCGGGCCCACCTTTACGACATAAACCCGGTCGGCGTCGGGGCTATGCTCACCGCCTCCGTGATTGGTATCACCTGCCATACCGGCGCTCTTGGTGACTACGCCCAGGCTCTGTCTCACTTCATTGCCCTGGGCGTAGCCCTTATAACCGCGCCGCTAATCGCGTGGAAGACAGAGGGTCGGTTTTATACTGCCCGACCCTTCGTGCCCCTCGCTACAGATCACCAACTGGTGCAATGCACCATTTGTGAGCACAAATTCGAACCAGAGGACCTTACGAACTGCCCGGCTTATGCCGGAATCATCTGCTCATTGTGTTGTTCGCTGGATGCCCGCTGCGGTGATGTCTGCAAGCCCGGAGCCGGTTATCAGGAGCAACTCCAGCAGTTTATGGGCAAGCTGATTCCCCAATCCATATTGAGCCGCCTGCGCTCGAGGCTGGGCCACTTTCTGACACTCCTGTTCCTCATCAATGGTCTATCCGGCCTGTTGTTGTCGCTGATCTACTTCAAGACACCTGTCGCCTCGATACCCGAGGCTCTGCTGTTATCAGCTACCTTGTGGAAAGTCTTTTTTATTCTTTTGATCGTCACCGGAGTGATCTGCTGGCTGTTTGTACTGGCCCATGAAAGCCGAGTAGTAGCTGAGGAAGAATCCAGGCGGCAAACCCGCCTGTTGATGGAAGAAATTGTTGCGCACAAACGGACTGACCAGGCTTTGCAGCAGGCCAAAGAGCAGGCTGAAGCAGCTAATGGGGCGAAAAGTCGCTACCTGACCGGAATCAGCCACGAACTCCGATCACCACTGAATTCGATTCTGGGCTATGCCCAGCTAATGGAAAACGATGAGGCCATACCCGCTCACCGCAAAGAAGCCGTGGGAGTGATCCGCCATAGCGGCGAATATCTGGCCGACCTGATTGAAGGGCTGCTGGACATTTCCAAGATCGAAGCCGGGCGGCTCGATCTTCATCGGGACCAGGTGCGCATCGGGTTACTGATGGAACAACTGGTTACCATGTTCCGGTTGCAGGCTGAAGAGAAAGGGCTGGCCTTTGACTACCATTGCCCGAACCCACTGCCGGAGGTAGTGACCACGGATGAAAAGCGCTTACGCCAGATCCTGATCAATCTGCTGTCCAACGCCATCAAATACACAGATCACGGCAGCGTTTCGCTGACACTGCGCTACCGCAGTCAGGTCGCGGAATTTACGGTTCAGGATTCGGGTGAGGGAATTGCAGAGGAAAACATGGAACGCATTTTTCGCCCCTTCGAGCGCATCCGCCTCCCCGGGGAGAGTCGCATTGGCACCGGCCTGGGCCTCACTATTACCCGCCTGCTCACAGACATCATGGGGGGCGATATCAGCGTGGATAGCAAATTCGGCCACGGCAGCACCTTCAAAGTCAGCCTGATGCTGTCCAGTGTGCACACCTCCACTCCGCGCTCCACTTCCGCTCCAGCCCGTCGCATTTATGGCTACCAGGGCGTCAGGCGCAAAGTTCTGCTGGTCGACGACGACGCCTCACAGCGTCAGGTGATCCGCGCCATGTTGTCGCCGCTTGGCTTCGAGATCATTGACATCGGCAATGCCCTCGAGGTTCTGACTACCGTTGAAACAGAACGACCGGATCTTGTGCTTCTGGACGTCTCAATGCCTGGCCAAACAGGTTGGGAGACTCTGGAGCAGTTGCGTGCGCACAAGCATACGATACCGGTGGTCATGGTGTCGGCCGATGCCAACGAGGGTCATCACTCGGTGGAGTCCACACCTCTGTACGATGGCTACATCATCAAACCCGTGCGTCTGAACCTGCTCCTGGACACCATGGCTCGCGTGCTGGGGCTGGAATGGCGATTCGAAAAAAGTGCCGAACCGCTGGCCCCGCTTCCCCTGCCCGAAACCGGTGTTCTGCCGCTTCCGGATATAGCGCACCGACTAACACTCGCGAGCCTTGCTCGAATAGGTCATCGCAAGGGCCTTCTGGAATCCCTGCACGAGCTGAAACACAGCGGTGCGGCTGACGAACGCTTTACTCTTGAGCTGACCAGGCTCACCAACGATTTCCAGTTTGAAAAAATAATTGAACTCCTTAAGGTAGCCGAACATGAAGCCTCGTGATGACCGGAAAACCGTTGTAATGGTGGTGGATGACGCGATCGACTCCATCCGAATGATCAGCGATGCACTCGAGGAAGCGGGTATGACCGTGCTGGTGGCACTGGAAGGCAACCAGGCCCTGACCATCAGCCAGAATATCACTCCGGATGTCGTGCTCATGGATGCACTCATGCCGCATATGGATGGCTTCGAAACCTGCAGGCGACTGAAGGAAAACCCGGCTTTCACCGATATTCCCATCATTTTCATGACCGGCCTGAGTGATACCGAGCATGTGGTGATGGGTCTGAAAGCTGGCGGGGTCGACTACGCTACCAAGCCCATCAACACCACTGAGCTACTGGCTCGCATGGACGTGCATCTGGCCAACGCCCGGATGACACGAAGCGCCCGGAGCGCTCTGGATACGGCCGGCCAGAACCTGTTCGCAGTGGATCGGGAGGGCAATTTGCTTTGGGGTACGCCCCATGTGTGTCGGTGTCTGCCAGACATTGGCCACCCGGACTTTCAGGCGATCCGTACCAAACTCGCAGAATGGCTCAGTCACAACCTGGAGCCCGGACATCAGATGCCGTTACATGCTCTGGACGTCCAACACTCGGTGGAATACCTGGCATTGGTAGATGGCCGGGAGTACCTGCTTCGGCTGAAAACACCGCAGAACCAATCCAGCGCCACCGCAGCCCTGAGAGAACGGTTCCAGCTGACATTACGGGAGTCCGACGTACTGTTGTGGATAGCCAATGGCAAGACCAACCGGGAAATAGCGCAAATTCTGGAGATGAGCCCGCGCACCGTGAACAAGCATCTGGAGCAAGTGTTCCGGAAGCTGGGTGTCGAAAACCGGACCTCTGCTGCCGCCAGTGCAATTCGATTGCTGGCCACACAATAAAGGCACCCACGCGTTCCTGTCATCGTTACATCCGGATTAGTGGCAAATCATCGTTACTGCCCAAACGACGCGCTTCGCGCAGCAACTCATCCCCATCCGCAAGTCCCAGCTCCAGTACGTTGCGGAAACTCTGTGTTATACGAACCGAGTACCCGAGATCGTGCATGAGTGAGCTGGCCTGCAGGTTATTGAGCTGGCCTTTGCGCACATCGCTGAAGATCCGGTGCCTGAAGCCGGAATCAAACTTTGCCGCTTCGCTGTCCACCCAATCCAGACGGTTGCGCCATACATCATCCGGGACGTTCAGGCTTCCGACTTCACGCACTTGCCTCAATACCCAAAGCAGATGCCGGCGCAGCTCCATGTAATGCTCATGGGCGAGCAAGCGATCATCACGCAGATAATGGCCCAGGTTTTTTTGCAGTGCCTTTGCATCTTTCACGGCATCCACCAACTGCAGCGCCGCCATTTGGCAGGTCATCCAGAACTGCTGGTAATCCTCGTCTTTTGTGGTGTCCAGCCGGCTCATAAAACCCAGCAGCTCGGAATAGACAACTTTAATATGGCGGCGATACAGGTCTTCCGTATCCAACCCTTCGGAATCATCCGGCCGGGCATTCAGGCGCGCTTCGTCCACTTCCCGCGAGATCAGCTGCTCAACGGGCTGATACAGCGCATGGCAGATCACTTCAAGGCTCAATCGACCAAGATGCTGCAACTCCTGAACAGCCGCCCGTGAAGCCGTATCAACCGAAGCCAGTGCGGCTTCGTTCAGATAACGTGCATGGCTCTCTGGCAACTCACGCTGCTCAACAGGATTACGCGGGCCGGTAGCAGCGTCCGTAATCAACACCGCCGGCTCTGCGCGGTCCGGTAAAACCCGGCACAACCCGCGCTCCAGTTGTTTCTGCCATGGCCAGAACAGAAGAACACCAATCACGTTAAACAGTGTCTGGAACATGGCCAATTGCAACAAGGTGTTATCACCTGCACCAAATGCTGCCATAAGGATTTCAGAGATCCAGGTAAGCGGCGACAACAACAGAAAGGTAACCACACCTGTGAGGATGTTAAACAACGCATGCACCAGTGCCAGCCTCTGGCCGCTGCGGTTACCTCCCAGCCAGCCAACAATAGCTGTGGTAATGCTGCTACCAATATTGCCCCCGATCGCGATGGCAATACCCTGCCAAAGCTCTATCTGGCCTCCTGCCAACGCAGCAAGCACCAGCATGAGCGTGGCGTGGCTGGACTGCAGTATTGCGGTCAGCACCAGCCCGATAGCAACAAAGCTTAGCTGAACCAAGAAGCTGCTTTCCATGGGCCCGGCCAGATCAATAATACTACCGAACTCGGTAAAGCCGCCTTTGATCTGATCAATACCCAGAAAGATAAAAGCAATTCCCAGCACGATGCGGCCGAATGCCTTGCCTTTCGGGGAGTTGAAACCGGCAAGCACGCCAAATACCAGCAGTGGCAAAGCCAGCGGGCTCAGGCTGAAGTTCTGACCAGCCGCCGCCAGCAGCCATATGCCACCGCTGGTGCCCAGATTGATGCCCAGCAGAATCGAGATACCACCGGCCAGGTGAATCAGTCCGGTACTGATGAATGCAATGGTCAGTAGCGACATCAATGTGGTGGATTGCAGGATCATGGTGCCGCCCACACCGAACATCAGCCCCTTGAACGGAGTTGCTGTACTGCGCTCCAGGAGTTGCTCAAGCCGGCTTCCCGCAAGCTCCCTCAGGCCTTCTTCAAGACATTGCATACCAAACAGGAACAGCGCCAGACCAGCACACAGCTGCAACCAGCCACTGCTGTACCAGAAGCTTACTGACAATATCGCCAGCGCAAGCACTGGCAGTACAAACGATTTCATTCTGCCCATTTACGCAAGATCCGGAGTTGGCACCAGTACGGCAGCTTTTCGACAACCATAGCAGAAGCAGAACGAATCCAATTCACTCAGTTCGCGCTAGACTGTCGGGTATGAATCGCCGATATGCACTGGAGATCATTTGAAAAAGCTACTTCTGATTTGTGGTATGGCCCTGCTGATGGCGGCTGTTTTCAGCACTATAGCCCAGCCCGTTCCCATTGAGCAGAAGCTGATTAACATTCAGGCCCGCGACGTGCTCGGTGATTTCCCGGGCATTGAGCAGGAAGCAGTGGAAATTCAGGCAATACTGCTGGATATGTCGGATGATCCTCTGCTCCTTCTGAAAGCGCAGGCAGCGTTCATACGCTACCCCGACATGGCTCGAGACCTGTTTCCACTTTACGCTGCAGAGCCAGAGTTTCGGGATGTATTGAAGCGTTATGGTGAGGACGCTCTGCCACCTATTCAGCACTTTGTAAGCCAACCCATCAGTACCATTGAATGGATGAACAAAGCATCGCGACAGTACCGGGCAGCCAAACGTTACTTTACCGGGGTTCCGGAGGCATCGGAGCCTGGCGATCAGCCATCCAGTGAGGGCGAAGAACTGTCACCGGAAGAGCGGGGCTGGTATGCCGTTAATTTCATTAAAAGCGAAGGCCACGACTTTCTTGGTCAGTTTATTGTCGACAACCAGGGCGTCACCCAGTGGATCGGCACCGAGCGGGTGCTGGAAGGTGTCAACCAGTTCTTCGCCAGCGGCATTCGTGATCTGGAGAGAAACTACCGCTCTGGAAATGAGATCACCGCCGGCGACATTGGCTGGGCATCGGTGGACATGCTGGTTTTTGCCAGTGCCGTCAAGGTGCTACGCGCTGGACGGGTCGCCGCCGTTACCACCAAGAGTGCAAGCCGCGGCACCCGTTCTGCCGCTCTGGCCGCGCGGGTTACACGCAGCGGGAAAATGGTTCTGAGCAGTGCCCGTTACGCGAAATGGCCCGCTATTGTTGGTGCCGGCTACCTCGTTATTGCCCATCCCAGCATTATCAACGACCTGCTCGCAGGTGTGGCGGATGTGCTCGGCTATCCCGTGGTCGCGGTTCAGTTTGTAGGCTGGTTGCTACTGCTCATTCCTGCGCTTTACATCGGCAGTTGGCTGTTATGGCTACTGGCACCGCTTTTGATGGTTCTGTTCCGGGCTTTGAGCCATCTGGTGGCAACTCTGAGCGGCCGGCGGCATCGTCATTCCGGATACGGTAAGCTATAAAGCAATCTTGAAGCCTCATCACCCGGAACCACTGACAATGGCACTCCCCTACTTTCTTGGCTGCCCCCAGTGGCAACACCCCGCGTGGAGTAGTGGGCTACCACCGGGCAAAAGTCCGCTGAATCGTTACAGCCAGGTGTTTAACTGTGTTGAGGGCAACACAACCTTTTACGCCACACCCAGCCGGGAGCAGTGCCTGCAATGGCGATCCCAGGTGCCAGACGACTTCCGCTTTTTACTCAAGTTTCCCCGCTTTATTACGCACGACCGCCTGCTCTCCGGCGTCGACGCAGGCATGCGAGACTTTCTGGAGGTTGCAGCCCCACTTGAGGACGTGTTTGGCCCTTTTCTCCTGCAGCTTCCCGCTGTATTCGGTCCACAACATCTGAACAACTTGTGGCAGTTTGTTGATGCCTTACCTGCGCCTTTGGAATGCACCGTTGAAGTCCGAAACAGCGCTTTTTTCAGTAAAGGCGAAGCCGAAAAAACACTGAACCGTGGCCTCCGGGAACGCAGCATCGCACGCGTCTGCATGGATACCCGGGCCCTGTTTGCGGCCAAACCGGATAGTGAAATCATCACTGAAGCCCAACGCAAAAAACCCCGAGTGCCTGTGCACTTGCTTCCAGGTGACGCCGCCCCGGTAATCCGCTACATCGGCCACCCGGATCTGGAAGCCAACCGGCTCTATCTCGCGCCCTGGGTTGAAAGAGTTGCCAGCTGGATCGAAGAAGATCGGCGCCCGTATTTTTTCCTGCACATGCCGGACATTGGCGACGCTCTCTCGCTGACCGAGATCTGGACAGAGCTTTTGAGCAAACGAGTAAACGGACTGGAGCCCCTGAAGTTCAATGAAAAACAGCCCCAGCTGGGGCTGTTTTAAAGCAGCATTCCAGGGCCGCGAGCTATGTTCGAGCCTTCGCCAGCCGGAACAACACCTCCGGCGACACCCGCTTGACCCAGAGAGCCGCCATTTCCTTGCCTTTACCCACTGGAATCTCGCGCTTTTTCGCGTTCAAGCCCTTTACCACGACTTCGGCGCACTCGTTCACGTCCATGCCCCCGGCGATATCCTCATCCTCCTGATCGAACGTTTGGCCGTCACCTGAAAGCGCATTACGAGCAATATCCGTTTTGATGAAACCGGGCACAATGGTCGAAACATGAACGCCCTGATCTTCCACCTCAGCACGCAATGCATCAAAGAAGCCCATAACTGCGTGCTTTGCGGCACAGTAGCCGGTCCGAAGCGGCGCGCCTACCTTTCCAGCTACGCTGGCCGTCACAGCGATGTGGCCAGCACCACGCTCAAGCATGTGGGGCAGTACCGCTTTGGTAAGCGCAATCTGCCCCATCACATCCACTTCCATCAGTTGGCGATAGACCGACATTTCTGTATCCACACACAACGAACGCTGGGAAACACCGGCATTGTTGATCAGCAGATCAATATGGCCAAACTGGTTGAGCGCCGTCTGCACCGCGCCAGGCAAGGCCTCCCAATCTGTAACATCCAGAGGCAGCACCAGAACCTGATCCGCGCCAAGGCCTTTGCCACGGCAATGCGCAGCCACACGCTCCAGCTCGCTTTCCCGACGGGCAGAAAGCACGAGCCGGGCGCCCTCCTGCGCAAATCGAGCTGCGAGTGCCTCGCCGATGCCGGAGGAGGCGCCGGTTATCCAGATGACTCGGTCAGACATTGCCGTTTCTCCAAAAAAGTTAATTAAAGGACTGTGAGTTCAAACCTGTACCGCCCTGAGTCTAGCGAAAAGCGGCGCCAATACGAATATTGAGCAGTCGCTTTCACAAAGCAGCGGCTGAGGTGTTGCCGAACGTGATATCTGATGCCAATCTCTCAGAAAGTAACGGCTAAGTGGCGAATTTATGCCGTTCTTCAAAAAGCATCCACTAAAAAGGAAAGTTATGACTCTTCACCTCGAACTCGCGCCCCTCATCAGTCTTGGCGCCGGTGTTGGCATTCTGGTGTTTCCGCGTCTGCTTAACTACATTGTTGCGGGCTATCTGATCGCGCTTGGCGTTCTTGGATTACTGGGGCACTCGCTGTGACATATCGGATTTATCAATATGGTCAGGGCCTACGCCACCTGTAGGAGATATCTCACAAACCAGCGAGTCGATGTCCGGTATCCCACAAATACACTCCCTATAGAATGATCAGCGTCAGGGATGACAAGCCAGCAAGGAACGTTGGCTCAGGGATGAAGCGCTCAGGATGAGCAACAGCCTGAAGGAACAGGCGGGGGTCAGCCACGGAAAACCGGGGATCACACGGAATGTGGTCCTTGTCCGTGCACCGCACGTCACTATCGATCTGTTGGTTCTTCGTATTTCTTCCTGAACCCGAAAACCTTGCTCCTGCTGTTCTTGCGCTCTGACTCATAACCATAACGACGCATTTCAGTCTCAGGAGTCATGTTCACATGAAACACTCATCTTTTTTCGCCGCACTCGTACTGCTGTTCAGCCTGGCAACCGGTTTTGCCCACGCCAACCAGTCGATTATCAACATCAATAGCGCCGACGTTGCTGCCCTTGCGAGCCTTGATGGCATTGGCGACAGCAAAGCCGAAGCAATTGTCGCCTATCGCGAAGCCAATGGTCCTTTTGCGACAACCCAGGACCTTTCTAATGTGAAAGGTATCGGAGCACGTACCGTTGAGAAAAACGCCGAGCGTTTAACCGTTAAATAGTTGCCAGAGAACAAACCGCCTCTGACCCTGTGCAGGGTGGTAGCATCCAGCTACCGCTCTGCATTTTCAGCTCCATGCACCACGAAAGTATTCTGGTAACGACCCTTCCGCCGCCCTATGATTACCGTACAATAATTCTAACCGGCTCGAGTGGCATGCTATGGCTGATCCCATCAAGGTTTACCCGCCAAAACCCTCCCACGTTTATTTTTACGCAACCTGTCTGATAGACATGTTCTACCCGGATGCAGGTATGGCTGGCATTCAGCTACTTGAGCGTGAAGGCATTAAAGTTATCTTCCCCGAAGATCAGACATGTTGTGGCCAGCCGGCTTATACCTCCGGTTACCATGATGAGGCCAGGGCGGTTGCAAAAGCCCAGCTTGATCTGTTTCCGGAAGACTGGCCTATCGTTGTGCCCTCCGGTTCCTGTGGCGGCATGATGCGCAAACACTACCCGAGCCTGTTCAAGCACACCGATCAGGAAGCAAAAGCCTCCGGGATTGCCGCCAGAACCTGGGAACTGACGGATTTTCTTCTGAACGTTTGCCACATAAAACTGAAAGATCTGGGCGAGCCGACCACCGTTGCCATGCACACATCCTGTTCCGCCCGTCGCGAAATGGGCGTTGCTGAGGTCGGACCCCGACTATTAGGTCAGCTGCAAAACGTAAACCTGGTAGAGCAGGTGCGAGCTGAAGAGTGCTGCGGATTTGGCGGCACCTTCGCCGTACGCCATCCGGAAATTTCCGGGGCCATGGTCAGCGAGAAAGTCGATGCCCTTACCGATACCGGCGCAGGGGCATTTGTGACCACAGACTGCGGCTGCATGATGAACATTGCCGGCTTCGCCGAGAAGAACAACAAACCCCTCGAAGGCCAGCACATCCTGAGTTTTCTCTGGGAACGCACAAGTTCGGGCAATGGAGGAAAATCATGAGTCAATCCACCACAGAAGACCCGCACCACATCGACGTAAAAGAATTTCATCCCAGAGCACGGGCGGCCATTTCAGACCCCAAGATACGCCAGAACTTTCGCAAAGCTATGGACGGGCTGATTACCAAGCGCAAAGATGCCTTTGAAGGTATGGATCTGGAGGTGCTGAGAGATCTTGGCGCCAACATCCGCCTACGGGCGCTGGCAAACTTGCCGGGTCTGCTGGAGCAGCTCGAAAAAAAGCTCACCGAGAACGGCATCAAGGTGCACTGGGCGATTGATGGTGATGAAGCCTGCCGCATTGTGCGGAATATCTGTGTAGCCCGGAATGCCAAAACGGTGATCAAAGGCAAATCCATGGTGTCTGAGGAAATGGAGCTGAATCATTACCTCGAGGGGCGCGGTATTACCGCACTGGAATCGGATCTGGGTGAGTACATCGTCCAGCTTGCCGGCGAAACACCCTCCCACATCATCATGCCCGCGATTCACAAGAATACCGGTGAGATTTCCGAGCTGATGCATGAGAAGACCGGCACCGATCTTTCCCATGATGTTGAATACCTGACAGCGAGCGCCCGCCAGCAGTTGCGTGAAAAGTTCATGAACGCGGATGTGGGCGTCTCCGGCGTGAACTTTGCGGTTGCCGAGACCGGCACGCTCTGCCTCGTGGAGAATGAAGGCAACGGCCGAATGACGACCACTGTGCCACCCTGCCATATTGCGGTTACCGGCATAGAAAAGGTCGTAGGCAACCTGGAAGATGTAGCTCCCCTTCTGGCGCTACTGACCCGTTCAGCCACCGGGCAACACATCACCACCTACGTCAACATGATCTCCGGCCCGCGCAAGCCTGAGGAACTCGACGGCCCGGACGAAGTCCACCTGGTGCTGGTGGATAACGGCCGTTCGTCCATCTATCAGGATGATGAACTGCTCGATACCCTGCGCTGCATACGGTGTGGCGCCTGCATGAACCATTGTCCGGTTTATACCCGCGTGGGCGGCCACACTTATGGCACCACCTACCCTGGCCCCATCGGCAAGATTCTTATGCCCCACCTTATCGGGCTGGATGAAGGCCGGCACCTGCCTACGGCCTCAAGTCTCTGCGGTGCCTGTGGCGAGGTATGCCCGGTGAAAATTCCGATACCGGACCTGTTGGTGCGCCTGCGCCAGGAATCCGTAGACGGCGATAAACTCAACCCCGCAAAAGTTCGCGGTCACGGCGCAAAGCGCGGCTCTGTTGAGGCCTTGATCTGGAAGAGCTGGAGCTGGATGCATGCCCGCCCTGGCGTTTACAGGTTCGGCACGGTGGTGGCCGCGCGTCTGCGCAAGCTGGTACCGGGAAAAATGGGTGGCTGGACAAACTATCGTACGGCACCAAAACTGGCCGCCAAAACACTGCACGAACGTATGAAGGAGCGCGGCCAATGAATTCCCGGGACACCATTTTACAGCGCCTGCGTACCCGCAGCGGCGGCGAACTGAGCATACCGGATTGCGACTTCGCAGTGATGGAGAGACCACCTTCCTCGGTGGCTGAGCGCATTGATCAGTTTGAGAAAACCATAGAATCTGTGCATGGAGAAGTGCATCGGTGCACGCCAGATTCCTGGATTGCGCGGCTTGCAGAAATTCTCTCATCCCGCGCTGCCCGCAACCTGCTGGTTCCCGCTGCGCACCAAATTGGCCACGCATTACGAGATTCCGGGCGAGATGATCTGCCAGAACTCTTGATCTATGACGAACCGATCGAAAGCTGGCAGGATCACCTGTTCAACGAAGTCGATGCCAGCATCACCTCGACCCGAGGTGGTATTGCCGAAACAGGATCGCTGATTCTGTGGCCGACGGCAGACGAGCCTCGCCTGATGAGCCTGGTGCCTCCCATCCATATTGCGGTGCTGCAAGCCTCAGAACTCTACTCAACCTTCCATGAGGCTCTGCAGGATCAGGATTGGGCTTCTGGTATGCCGACAAACGCTCTGTTAATCTCCGGACCCTCTAAAACCGCCGACATTGAACAGACCCTGGCTTACGGTGTTCACGGCCCCAAAGAACTGATCATACTGGTTATCGAATGATTCGAGGTGCCCTGCTAATCGCCCTGGCAGCCCTGCTATGGGCGACCACGGGGATCGTTGCAAAATTCCTGTTTACAGGTACCGAGCTGCAAGCCACCACTCTGGCCTTTCTCCGGCTAGCCGTTGCCTTGCCTTTTTTCTGGTTGCTGATGCGCCGGGAGCAACGGCACCTTCGAAACGCCAATGCCGATGCACCCGGTAGCTCGCTGCGGCAACTGAATTTAAAATCGCTCGCCCCGCTTGCGGCGCTCGGACTCTTTCAGGCTATTTATCAGGGCAGCTATCTGCTTGCAGTGGATCTGACCGGCGCCGGCATAGCCACGCTGATTGCCTTGTGCTTGCCGCCGGTACTGGTGGCGATACTTGCTGCGCCTTTGCTTGGAGAAAAGCCAGGGCTTCTGACCATTATGGCTCTGATCACCGCGGTTATCGGCACCGCCATGCTGGTGCTGAGCGATATGGACACCAGCGGCACCTTGCGACTTGCAGGCATACTCATGGCACTGCTGGCAGCACTGGTATACACAGGTTTCACCCTGACAAGCCGCTACAGTTCAACCGGCACACCGGTCTTTACAACGGCCTTCATCTGCTTTTTTACCGCCGCGCTTATCCTCCTGCCCGTAGTGGGGCTCAGTGGCGGGTTTGCGGGACTTGAAGAGCTTGCGCTCCGGCACTGGCTGATGGTGGCATTTATTGGCATCGTGCCCACCTGCATCGGCTACGTGAGCTTCTTTGCAGGCATGAAAACCACACCCGCCACGCTTTCCAGCATTATCGTCACGCTGGAGCCGCTGTTTGTCGCTTTACTTGCCTGGATTTTTCTGGAGGAGGTTCTGGGGCCGATTGGAATCACCGGCGCCCTGATACTTACCGCGGCCGTGGTTGTGGCTTCGCGTTATGGCGGGAAGTCCCCTGCCGCTCCGAAGAGCGACACAGAAACATCCATCTGATCAGCTGGACTTACGCTGTTTCTCGAGCATGTTCGGCTGCAGTATCTCGATCCAGTAGCCGTCTGGATCCTTGATAAAGGCGAGGCCTTTCATCTTACCGTCGTCCGGTTTCTTGACGAACTCGACATCCAGATTCTCAAAACGCTCACAAGCGCTATACACGTCTGGCACGGCGATTCCAATATGGCCGAAGCCCTGTGGCTCATCGTTGCCATTATGGTACGTAAAGTCGTTATCGTTTTCCGTGCCCCAGTTATGGGTCAGCTCCAGCATGGCTTCGCGCCCGAACGTATAGGTGGTCCGGTGGGCGTCGTCTGTTGGTACAAGGCCGGCCTGCCGGTCATCAAGGTAGCCGAGGAAGTACAGCGTAAACTTCATTTCCGGGAAGTCCAGCATGCGCACCAGCCGCATTCCCATCACACGGGTGTAGAAGTCCATGGAGCGTTCAGGATCTTTGATGCGCAGCATGGTCTGATTAAATACGTAGCCTTCCGTTTCAGGAACCGGCTGTTCATGCAGACCGGGGGCTTGCTCAAAATGTTTGGGCATGGGTTTTCCCTTTTTTGCGTTTTAAAAAAACAAGCTTCATACCTGTGTGCGTTTCTGCCCAATTTCAAGGGCTTTAGGACTATCGTACGAGCGGTTCATAGTCAGGAATCAGGGTATGATAAACTCACGCCCACAAACTCCTCAGCGCAACGGAGCCGCCTCACGGCCCGCCTGCCTTCAAGACCTTTTCAGAGAACCTTTATGGATTTCAAGGTGCCTAATACCCTGGCAGAGCAGATCGCCAACTACCTGGCAGAACGGATTATGACCGGGCAGATACAGCCCGGTAAGCGCATTCAGGAAGCCACTCTCGCCAAGGAGCTCAAGGTCAGCCGGGCCTCAGTAAAAGAGGCTTTGTACACGCTTGAACGCTGGCACCTGGTAGAAATCACGCCCCGCAAAGGCGCGTCTGCGTCGAATCTGGATGCCAATCATGCATCTGAGCTATACGACGTTTACATGCACCTGCTTCTGATGCTTGCGGCAAGGCTCTGTGAGCGATGGCAGGAGAGCGACAGGGAGCGCATGTTGGCTGCAGTCGGCAGCGCGGTTGAGCAAATGAACAAGCCTTCTGCAGATATCAAGGCTGTGGTAGAAGCCAGTTTCGAAGTGATGGAGGCTTGCTGTGAGTTGGTTGGCAACCCCTACCTGACGGAGGCGCTCTCGAATTTCAAGCCGGCGGTCAGCCGCGCTTACTATTTGAGCGCCGATCGATATCGTCGCGGTCTGACTCAAACCAGCCATTTTTTCACTCGTCTTCCGCAGGCGGTTCTGGATCGGGATGTGGGGGAGGCTCAGGCTGTTATTCGGGAGTTTGCTGAGTATCAGAAATTGATGATTCAGCGGGCTCTTTCTTGAGCCTTGCTCAGACAATGTGCCAGATCTCCAACTGTGATTTAACTCACAGACATACCTGTTCCTCCCACCTATCGTAACAACATGTAACGAAACTCTGATGCCGCTGCATTGGTTACGCTGTCCCCTGCGGCCAGGGAGCTCCTTTAAAGCTCTCGTCCAACAAAAACAAAACAGACCATGGAACCGGGGCCGTCATGATTCAGCTGTTCACTTGTCGCCGCACGACACGATCACAAGCGCTTTCATTCTGGGTGCTCACACTCTCACTGCCTACCGCCGCCATGGCGGAATTTCAGCCGTTGGATGACGGAACTCTTTCGGGAGTTACCGGCCAGGCCGGTGTGACGATTGAGCTTGAAACCAGGATCAATATTGATCGCCTGAGCTGGACGGATGAAGGCTCGTTGAATGTGAATAACATGCGGCTGTCCGGACACAACAATACAGTTCTGGATAACCTCAAACTGACCGTGGATATTGCCGGTACAGGTGAAGTACTTGAGCATGGGTTTTCAGAAATTGCTCGTCGGGCGAATGCGGGGCTTCTAGGCACAAGCAATGCGGATGTTGCAGATGCCTTAGCAACCTATTCCATAGCCGGTGAGTTTGGCAAACAGTTCAACAGCGGCGATCTGGTTATTCATCTGGGTGCTACCGATTATGGCGACCCGGCCAGCCTGGTTGACTACCTGCAGGCAGTGGATTTTGAGCTGGAGGTGGGGAGCATTTCCGCCACGGGTTCCGACGGCGCAGCCACGCTGTTTTCCGATGTATTGCTGCAGGGTTATGTCGGGCCTACAGACCTGGTTATTCGCAACGCCGGCGGGTCAAACCGCACGTTGAGTAATGGCAACGTTGTTTCCGGAGCCGAGCTGCAGCTGGATACCCATTTTGAGGTTACCGATGGCAGCCTGAACTGGGACGCCGCGGATGTAATTCTGCTGTTCAATTTTGCGGCCGTGGGAATTGAAGGCCTGCAAATTCATAACCGGCGGGGTAATGACACCCTCGGCCATTTCGGCATGGCGAGCGCCACTGCCAAGCTTTCTCGAGGCACCGGATCTGTGTCCGGCAAGGATGGCCTGTCGATTCATGACGTGGAGTTCCGGGCAGACATTGATATGCCTGTGTTCAAGGTAGGCCAGGTCAGTATTGGCAGCGTTCAGTTCACGGACTTTGTCATTACAGATACGACCATGTTGGTTTATGGCCACTAGTGTCCTGTAAACTGCCCGTCTCATTCTGACGGGCAGCCCATGACTGACAACACTGACACCAGTTACCAGCCGCGAACCTCAGCGCGACGCCTTGTACTGTTCAGCCTGCTTTTTATTGTGCTCACAGCGGCAGGGCTTTACGCGGTGTACGATCAATTCGCAGGGCGTAGCATAAGTTTTGACGCCAGGCTGATTGCACCACAAACCCTTGCGGCCATTGGCGCCCTGCTTCTTGTGTATTTCGTCTCTGATGGCCTGCGCTTGCACTTCACGCTGCGGGCACTTGGGCACCGCTTGTCTTTTCCAACAATATTTCGCCTGGTCTTTATCAATCTGTTCTTTTCCAACGTCACGCCTATGGCCACCGGCGGCGGCTTTGCTCAGATCTGGTACCTGAATCGCCATGGGGTGCCGGTGGGTAGGGCCACGGCTGCGACCACCATCAGAACGGTGCTGGCCGTGCTTTTCATCTTTACTCTTACGCCGGTTTTCCTGCTGACAATGAATGCGTTTGACGGCGAGACCATTACAGGCGACCTGGGCTTTGCGCTTGCCGTATTCATTTTGCTGTATCTGGGCTTTTTCATTGTTCTTCTGTTTCGCACACGCTGGCTCATAGGGCCTCTCAGCGGCCTGCTCCGGGCCCTTAACCGCTGGCATCTCATAAGCGATACTCGCCATCAGCGCTGGCAGTTCAAGGCGCGGCGGGAAATGCTGCGTTTCTCACGCAGCTTCGGAGATTATTTGCGGGGCAGGCCGCTGTTTGTTGTGCTTTCGGTACTGTTCACGGCTGTATTCCTGCTCAGCCTGTTCAGTTTTCCGGCGCTGCTCATTTACAGTCTGGGTTACGATGTTGATTACCTTATGTCGCTGGGGCTGTTGGTTGTAACCACGTTTATTATGTATTTCTCACCAACACCCGGCGCCTCCGGTATTTCAGAGGGTGTCTTCGGAAGCTTCTTCAGCGATATCCTTTCAGGAAACCACCTGATTCTGGTTATTGTAAGCTGGCGTCTGATCACAATTTATCTCGGTATGATCATCGGCTTGGTCGTACTGCAAAGAGAGCTGATTAAAACTCGCAGGAACCCCGGATGATTTTCCGAAACCCGCTAAAACTGCTGTTCTACCTCAGCCTGCTGATCGTGATATTGCTGGTGGGCTACAAAGCCTATCTCAACTTTTTCATGGAAGACTTCGCGGGGGTGCATAGCGAACAGGTTGAGCGAATTCATGACAACCTGTCGACCAACGAACCCCTCAGCTTCGCGGTGGTTGGCAACATCAACAACTCTGTCGGGATCTTTGAAGATCGCATCATTCCGGAGCTAAACGCTTCGGGAATGGATTTACTGGTCTCCGCCGGCAATGCCGTGAGCGGCGGTGGCGAAGACAAATACCGGGCGCTTTACGGGACTCTCGGCCATCTGGACATTCCGTATCTGCTTACATTTGGCGCCCATGAATACGATGATTTTGGCAGCTTTCGTTTTTACGACCATTTCGGGCCGCACTTCTACAGCATTCAGGCTGGCAGCACTCGGCTGATTTTCCTCGACAGCACCGGAAAAACGCCCTGGCGGTGGCAAATTCGCTGGCTGGATGACCTGCTCACCCAGGACACCTCAAAGGCAAAAATTCTGTTTATCGGACATCCGCCTCTGAAACCAGATAAAGATGCTTTGTTCGATCAGCCTGAAGATTATCTGACCCCCCCCGAGTTCCGGAGCGCACTGCTGGATGCCGCCGCGAAACACAATATAGACATGGTGTTTTCTGCCAACCTTTCGCTCTACTCGGAGAAGCGGCTGGGCAACACGCTGTTTATCACCACCGGCGGTGCCGGCGGGCTCATACTGAACAACGACACCAGTTTTTATCACTACGTGCGGGTAAACATCAGCCCGGAAGGCGAGGTCAGCCACGCGCTTCAACGGCTTGAAGTTGGCCAGAACGCGATCCTGAAACGTCTTGAAGGCCTGTGGTTCTTCGTCTATTCACTGTTTTATACCGGTTATATCAACTTCATTCTGATCGTGGCCATCTTTGCGGCAATCACCATCAAGCTCTACGCCGTTATTTTCGTCGGCAAGGACTATTACCCGGACTACGATCTGGATCCTACCCCATGGCTGGAGAAGCCGTTGCGAGTGGCCATGTTCACCAATAACTATCTACCGTTTATCGGTGGTGTCCCTATCTCCATTGCCCGACTGAGGCAGGGTCTGGAAAATCTTGGCGACAGGCTGCTGGTTGTGGCTCCCCGTTACAAGGATCAGCCGGAGGTTGAAGAGCATGTACTCCGGGTTCCCTCACTGCTCGCAATGGGCGAGAAGCGTGAATTCCGGCTTGCAAACATCTTTCTTGGTCGTATCCGAAAGCGGGTAAGGGCTTTTCATCCGGATATCATCCACCTGCACCACCCGTTCTGGCTGGGCTCGCTCGGTTTGTTCATGGCGCGCAGGCTCAAGGTGCCCGCGATTTACACTTACCACACCAGGCTGGAGCATTACGCGCACTTTGTGCCCCTGCCAGGCCTGATTTTCCGTAACTTTATCTCCCATGCACTGATAAAACGCTTCGCCAATAAATGCGATGGCATAATCGTGCCGACCTATTCAACCGAGGAATACCTGAGGATGATCGGCGTGAAAACGCCCACTTTTGTGCAGCCCACGGGTATTGAATACGAACGCTTTCAGGCTGTAGCCGATGAGGAGATCGACAGGCTCCGCAAGAAGCTGGACCTTGAAGGCAAAACTGTTTTCATCAGTGTCTCGCGGCTGTCGAACGAAAAAAATATCGATTTCATGATCGAGGCGATCAGCGCACTGCGCCAGGAAACAAACAAACCTTTTCACTTCCTGATGATCGGCGAGGGCCACCAGAAAAATCGGCTTCAAACCAAGATTCAGGAGCTGGGACTGGAAACCTGCATGACTCTGGTTGGCGCTATACCGCCAGATGACATGGCTGTCTGGTATCGCCTGGGCGACGCTTTCCTGTTCGCTTCCAAATCCGAAACCCAGGGCATGGTTATTCTGGAAGCCATGGCTGCGGGGCTGCCTGTGGTTGCTGTGCGCTCCAGCGGCATTGACGACGTTGTCCGCCATGGGTTCAACGGTTTCAAAACTCCGGAAAGACAGGATCAGTGGTGCACGCAGGTAAAGTGTTTACTGGAAGACGATGACCTCAGGCATACCCTTTCCAGGCAGGCTCTGGCCTTCGCCAAAGACTTTTCAGTTGAACAGTTTGCCAGTGATGTTCGCGAGATTTACGCTACCACGCTGGCACTGAACGATAAAAAGCTGAAAAAACGGAGAGAAACGTGAGCGGTATTCCCGTGGGAATCAGTACGTGTCTTCTGGGCAAAGAAGTTCGCCATGATGGCGGCCATAAACATTCCCGTTACTGCACCGGGATATTATCGCGGCATTTCGATTTCCGACCCGTTTGCCCGGAACTGGAAGCCGGCCTGGGCGTGCCTCGCCCCGCCATTCATTTGCGGGAATACCCGGATGGCATCCGTCTTGTTGAAGCAAAGGGCACTGCAGATCACACCTGCGTCATGGAGGAATTTACAAAGCGCATACTGCCGGATCTGTCCGACCTGCGTGGTTACATTCTGATGGCAAAGTCGCCCAGCTGCGGCATGGAACGCATCAAGGTGCACAATCCTGAAGGCCAGGTCGTGCGGCGCGATGGACAGGGAATGTTTGCCGAGGCGCTGATGCTCGCTTACCCGCTGATGCCGGTTGAAGAAGAAGGCCGCCTGAACGACGACACGCTGCGGGAGAACTTCATAGAGCGAGTGTTCGCTTATGACGACTGGATCCAGAACGTCGCAGGCGAGCACCTGACAGCGAAAGCCCTGATCGAATATCACACCCGCCACAAATTTCAGCTGCTGGCACACTCTGAAAAGATCTACCGACAGCTTGGGCCTATGCTGGGAGATCTGAAAGCGGATGCACTCGAAGCGATCGCAGACCGCTATATTCACGCATTCATGGAGGCGATGACGAAGAAAGTAAGCCGTGGCTCACACATGAATGTAATGCAGCACCTGATGGGTTATCTGCGAGATGCCATGGGCGGTGAAGACCGCAAGGTTCTGATTGAACAGATTGGAGCATACGGCCGCGGAGAGGTGCCGCTGGTTGTACCTATGACGTTGCTGAGAATGGCTCAACGCAGGGAACCGGTGAGTTACCTCAACCTGCAAGAGTACCTGAGCCCCTACCCTGACGAGCTGGGGCTCAGAAACAAGGTCTAGGACCCGGTATCAGAAGCCGTAAAGCAGTGTGATTGCCGTCTCAGTATCCGTAGAGTCTTTGCCGGCAGGCGCGTCGGATAAATGCTTCACGCGGTAAGCCGCTTTCATTGAGAGATTGCCAACTATGTTGGCTTTTATCGCAGTCTCGGATTCGCTGATCACATTGTTTTCATCCAGGCCAATTTCCGTGCTCAGCTTCTGATGGAACAATGCATTGTCAGAAAGCTCGTAGTCGAAGAGAACTGCAAGCCGGGCGATTGCTTCCTTCTCGACATCTTCACCGTCTGAGTTCACGACCTCCAGCTTGTTGTAGCGATAACCAACACCAGCCGAGAGGTCAAGAAATGAGTCTTCTCCCCGCTGCCAGACCCGGTTTCCATAACCGGTGGTCGCGCTGGATTCGAAGTCGTATCCGGAGAAACGATCATTCTCGTAGGCGCCCCGCAGAAACCAGTACTGGCTTTCATCAAACTTGTAGTTGGTTTCCAGCGAGCCTCTGTATTTCTCCGCCGTGGTTTCATCCTCGGCTTCAGAGTAGTTGGAACTGAACTGCGCAATGTTACGCCAGTCCACTACCTCATGAACCACCCCCAGGCGTCCATTGACGTTGGTTTCTTCGGTATTACCAGACGTGATAAGCACACCAAGTTCTGCCTCGCCTTCCCAGTCTTTGGCATCCTGGCCGTAGGCCATGGGTGCGGCTGAAATAACAATAACGGCAACTGTTTTCTTAAAACCCATGAATGCTCCTTGATAGCGGGTTAACTCAAATTCGCTCTGGTGACTTGGCCGAAGGGCTGTGCCCCTCACCTTTCAGGCTTTTCTCTGCATGGCGCTCACGCTCTGACTTTTTGCGCGCCTTGCGCTCAGCAATAAAACGAGCAGCCTCACCGCCAACATGCACTTCACCGCGGGCTTCGGCCAACCGGATCTGGCGTTCCCGCTCTGCAAACCGCGTCTTTTGCTCTTCGCTCAGCGTGTCGAGGCATCGGTGGCAACTCACGCCTTGCTGATACTCCGGGCGCTGCTTCTCGGCCTCGGTAATCGGGCGGCGGCAGGCATGGCACTGATCGTAATCGCCCCGCTCCAGACGATGATTGACGGTAACCCGGTCGTCAAATACAAAACATTCACCTTTCCACAGGCTTTGCTCCTCCGGCACCTCTTCCAGATATTTCAGAATGCCGCCCTTGAGGTGGTAAACCTCTTCAAACCCCTGCTCTTTCAGATACGCCGTGGACTTTTCACAGCGAATACCACCGGTACAGAACATGGCAACTTTTTTATGCTTCGCCGGGTCGAGGTTCTGCTTCACATACTCTGGAAATTCCCGAAAAGTATCCGTGGCAGGGTTGACTGCGTGCGTGAAGGTGCCAATTTCAACTTCGTACTGATTACGGGTATCGACAAGCAGAACCTCCGGATCCGAAATCAAAGCATTCCACTCAGCCGGCTCCACGTAGGTGCCTACGATGCGCTTCGGATCAATGCCATTGACGCCCATGGTGACAATCTCTTTCTTGAGCTTCACCTTGGTACGCTTGAAAGGCTGAATATCTACAAAGGACTCTTTGTAATCAATACCGTCAAAACGCTCATCGTTGCCTAACCAGGCCTGCACCGCATCAATGCCGCTCCGGCTTCCGGCAATTGTGCCATTGATACCTTCCCGGGCCAGTAACAGAGTGCCATGCACACCATTATCCAGCATGACAGACAGCAGGGGCTGACGAAGGGCTTTGTAATCATTCAGAACGGCGAACTTATAAAGTGCGCAGACAACAACGTTGTTGCTCATGGGAATCTCCTGCAGGCCGGACCGTAAATCCGGAGCATGGGTTTATTTATCTGGAAGGCGTAAGCCAAGAGAGGGCGGGGATTCTAACCCACTCTGGCTTATGTTCAAATCCGGGCTGACCGAGGCCAGAATGGAATGCTTATTTTTCCGCCGTGGATAGCTCTCTCTCCACAAGGGCTGAAAGCTGGCCCCAGCCCGGGCGGGTAAGGCGGATATTATCCACCAGTACCGTTGGCGTGCTGGTTACTCGCAGCTGCACAGCAACGCGGCGGCTTTCTTCGATGGCCTCGCGATGCAGCTCTGTTGTCATACAACGGCGAAAGCGGCGCTCTTCCAGACCTAAATCGTTACCGTAGCGCGTAAACGTAGCAACAGGGTCGTTCGACCCACTCCACTCAGACTGCGAATCGTAGAGGCGTTCATGCATTTCCCAATAGGCATCCTGATCGCCGGCACAACGGGCAGCCTGAGCTGCGGGGAAAGCGTTCTGATGCTGCTGTAAGGGCAGGTCGAAATATACAAAACGAACTTGCCCAGACTCCACATATTCCTGCTTCAGGCGCTTGCTCGCTTCCGCAAACAGACCACAGGCAGGACACTGGTAATCTGCAAATTCCCGCACAACAACAGGGGCGTCATCAGCACCCACTGAAACACCGTACTGGTCCAACTCTGCAGGAAAGGCGTCTGCGTTTGGCGCAGCAACCGGCAGGTCATCCGACGTTGGCTTAGGAGCTGCCGTCAGAAAGAACGCGCCAATAACAATAGCGGCCAGAACCAGCACACTCACTCCGATAACCAGGGGTTTTCGTGAGCTGGTTTTCCGGGGCGGCGGCGCTCCGGTTTGCTTGCGACGTTTTGCTTCACCCATTCTAGACTCCCTTTTGTTTTAACGAGGTTACCCGGCATTTGTTAGCAGGCGAACATTTCCACATTCGCTCAGGCAGGCTAAGATCCTCTATATCCTACATAAGTTCCAATACAAATTAAGGAGATCTCATGCCGCTTCCCGTTTTTAGCAAAGATTCACTCAGCCTGCCCCTCGTTGCAGCGCCCATGTTTCTGATCTCCGGGCCCGAGCTGGCACTTGCGTGCTGCCGCGAGGGCATAGTGGGTAGCTTTCCGGCTCTGAACCAACGCACAAGCGAAGGTTTTGAGGAATGGCTGGTTCAGATGACGGAGGATCTTGCCAAGCTGGAAGAAACAGATACTGAAGCCAACATAGCACCCTATGCCGTCAACCTGATCGTGCACCGTTCCAACCCGCGCTGGCAGGCCGATCTGGAACTGTGCGTCAAGCATCAGGTTCCCATCATCATTACATCGCTGGGCGCTGCAAGCCAGGTAGTCGAGGCGGTGCACAGCTATGGTGGCATGGTCTTTCACGATGTAACCAACCAGAAGCACGCGCGCAAAGCGGCCGAAGCCGGCGTAGACGGAATTATTGCGGTTTCAGCCGGTGCCGGTGGACATGCAGGCACCACAAACCCCTTTGTACTGGTTCATGAGATCCGCGAAGTATTTGATGGCATCATTTTGCTGGCCGGCGGGCTCTCCCATGGCGAAGATGTTCTCGCTGCACAGGCTCTGGGGGCAGATCTGGCTTACATGGGCACACGCTTCATCAACACCACAGAGTCCCGGGCAGAAGACGCCTACCGCAACATGATTATTGAATCGGTATCCAGCGATATCATCCACACGCCGGCAGTTTCCGGTGTGCCAGCCAGCTTTATGCGACAGAGCCTCGAGGCTGCGGGCTTCCCGATGGACAAACTGAACCAGGCCGGCGAGATCAACTACGGCGACAAGCTCAAGCCGGTTGATGACGAAGCTAAAGCCTGGAAAACAGTTTGGTCTGCCGGCCAGGGTGTAAGCCAGATTAATGATGTCGTCAGCGTCGAAGCGCTGGTTTCAAAGCTGAAGCAGGAGTATCTGGTAGCTCGCGACCGGCTTTGTAACTAAGCCGGCCTACCCCAACCCTTGGCACCCGGTCCCGTTACATACGGAACTGGGATGCCTTTGCCTGCAGCGCTGCAAGTAGCTCACTGATTTCCTGACTGGCGTTATCCGAACGCTGAATTGCTTCCACTGTAGTTTCCGATGAGTGCGCAATACCCTCAACGCTGACACTGACCCTCTCGGCATTACGACCCTCCTGTTCCGCAACAGACGAAATACTCAGAGCCTGCTCTTGCAAACTGCCGAGAAGCTGATTGATCTGATCAAAGTGCTCGTCAGCGCGGCGGAACTCTGCGGAAGATTCTGTAACCTGATCCGATACCTCGCCGATCACCGATACAGCCTCCTTGCTGCCTTGCTGCAAACGCTTGATGATAGTTTCAATCTCTATGGTGGACTCCTGGGTCCGACTGGCCAGAGTTCTCACTTCATCGGCGACAACTGCGAAGCCACGACCTGATTCACCGGCCCTTGCCGCTTCAATCGCTGCATTTAGCGCCAGGAGATTGGTCTGTTCTGCAATGGCCCCGATAACCGAAAGTACCTTCGTGATTTGTGTACTTTGTTTGTCGAGAGCAGTAACCGCTTCCACCGCTTCTTGTACGTTCGTTACAACATCATCAAGACGCTTGAGCACGTCGCGGGAAATGCCTGCCGTCGCCTCACTTTCAGCACTGACAGTACGCACAGCCCCGGCAACGTCCTGAATGTTCAGGGCAACACCCGCAATGCTATGTGACATAGCCGCCATGGTTTCAGACACGTCTGCCACTTCCCGCTGCTGGGAATTCACCGCCACAACCGCCTCACGGCTTACGTCTCCTTGAATTTGCGCCTGCCCAACGGCAGACTCTGCAGAACTTTTAACGTCAGATACCAGTGTCTGAATGCGGGCGATAAACTGGTTTACACCCCGCGCCATCTCCGTCAGCTCATCGTTACCTTTCAGATTTACACGGCGCGTCAGGTCGGCTTCACCATCCGCAATATCGCGAATAGCAGAGTTCAATCGCATAACCCGTGGCAACACCCCGCCTCCAAGAACAGCGGCTATCAGAACCAGCAGAATAGCCATTGAAGTCACGGCAACGAATGTAAGGCCCGTCGACAATCCCGATGCCTCCTGGCGCAGTGCATCAAGCGTCTCGCCGATACGCGATTGTGTGTCGGTCTCCATGTTTGCCAGCTGCTGCTGAAGCCGCTGATTGACCTGTTCGGTTTCAGCCTCAAGCGTCTGACGCGACGTATCAATACTACCGGCAAGGGTGGCGCTGAATTCTTTTTCCAGTTGCGCCAGGTCGCGATTGATACCCTCCAGTGACAAACCGAGCTTCAACTGCCCGATAGCCGAGCCCTTGGGCTTGATGTCTGCGGTGATAATAACAATGTCAGGATCGAGGTTTGCCGCGTCCAGCACACGGCCCGCAGCTCCCCGGCCCTCACCCTGCTCCATCAGCCGGAGCACTCGTTCATCCGTACGGTCAACATACCGCGTCATGCGCTCACCGTATTGATCAAAATACACTGCGAAGAGCACCGATTCTCTGGCATCAGCCAGCTCCACAAGCTCGGTCAGCCGCGGAATATCCCTGTCCCAGATCAGCGGCGCAGCAACGGCGGCCAACACATCCGCCAGGCCCTGTGCTTCTGCCATTACGGCAGTTCGCACGTTCTTCGCCACGCGTTCCTGCTGGTCACTTTGCTGACGCGTAAGCTCGCTGGCTAATTCGCCTACGCTCTCCTCACGCATCGCCTGCAAGCGCAGGCGAACATCATCACGGGTATTTTCGAAAGATTCACTGAGCTGATCACTGCTCGCCTCAAGTGCAGAACCAGCGGCATTGACCTGACGCTCAACCTGATCCGAGATCAACCATTGGCTGATAAAAATCTGAGCCAGGCCGGCAATAATCAGAACAATAAAAACTGGCCTGAACAGCCTGCTAGAAACCAGGTTTTTGAAAAACCGAAAAGCCATAAAACGCCCTCAACATGTTATTCCGGCATCCGAAGCACTTTTTTAGCCGTTGAATTACATCAGCCCCAGTTGTAGCAAAACAACCGGGAAAGAGGGACTTCTTTATGTAGGATTTTGTTGCGGATGTTTATAAACCTGAAAAAAGGTTGCCCCGGCTGTATTACCGGGGCTGGTGCAAGGCCGGGGCGCCCTCTGTTTAGTCGAGTTCGATGCTCAGGGCTTCGTAACCGCTGGGAGCAGTGCCCTCTTTTTTATACGTTACTTCAATAACGACTTGCTCCCCATTTTCCAGCAAGCCCAGCAAATCAGCACGAGTAATGTCATCAAAAACTGCATCTCTCGCGGCGATGGTCACACCAAGCATTCTGATCGACGTGGAGGTCAGGTCACCCGGCGCCAAAACGCCTTCAATCTCATATTTATCAGCATCTCCGGAAGAGTCACGTTCAATTTGTACTGCTTCAAGGTAAATTTTGCGATCAGGACCTTCCTTTACCAGGCCTGCCACCTCAACAAAGATGTTGTTCGCGCCAGGTACCAGGTCATTAATTGTTAGCCTGGCATCAGTATCATCGTCCGTAATAATGGTTCTGGGAGTAATTCGCACGTTGACCTCACCAATCACGAGACTGCTGGTGCTTTGCTCTACGGAACCAACAGCACCAGCAACTTCAGCGTCACCGTCCCGGACTTCAATTTCAGTCGCCCGTATCAGGTTACCGGAAACCGACTCACCTTCAACCTGAACGAGCAGGCCCTCCTGCAGGTCCTCAAGAGTAATATCGTCCAGTTCTGTAGAGTCTGTTATCTGGACGATCAATCCGTTCAGCCCGAACGTTTTATCGGTAGCACTGTAGTTTGAAGACACCGGCCCGGATAACTCAATGTCATCGCCTGCCGGCCGGTAACGCCGGAAATCGTCGAGCTGAATCCGCGTCGCGATAATCGCGTCTCCCGCCAACTCCTTTTTACCTTCAACCTCGAAATACTCACCGGGTTTCAGATCGTCAGCGGATAATCCCGCTGCGAAGCTGCGATCATCAAACCTGATAACAACACCGTTCATTCTGAACCGGCCAGCCTCAACTGAACCTGAATCCACGGGGCCTTCCAGCTCTATTCGGTCATCGCCGTAAAACGAGGGGTTGAAGCCAATGTAACTCGCACGGTAACTGCCATCCGCCTGCCGCCAGGCACTGACTCTCACAAAGTCCCCATCTGCCAGAGTCGCAAGGGTTTTACCTTTAAAGACCGTTTGGCGATCAGCAAAAACCGACTGGCCATGAATCCGGAAAGCAATAGGCTCGCCACTTGCACCCCGAACCATATTGGAGGTTGTTCCACGCAGGGTATCGTCGTACTCCATGGAATCAGCGGCTCCGGTTCCGTCAAGGCGCCACTGGCCCTCGATTCTGAGAATCATGCCTTCGTCGAGATCCTCTTCGGTTTCAATACCATCATTACTTTCGACTTCTCTGCCGCGAATACCATCGGTAAAGAATTCAACGCCATTCACGAACACACTGCCAAACCCTGAAACCGGGCCGACACTGGACCCGGTGCCGCGGATTCCACCATCCGCCACCGTCGTCTCGCCGCCGCAGGCCGAGAGAACGCCCAGCAACAAGGTGACCGCGAGTGCTGCAAGCAAGCGCTTGCGGAATATCATATTCATTGCAGTTTCCATTGCTGTCTCCGTTCCGGATGGCCGCGCAGCTCCGGGGCGGCCGGGGATATTCGTATCAGGTTTCATCGTTATGTCGCCGGCCTGCACTTCTGCCGTGGCTGTGCTTTTGTCGCCTGACCTCGGGCGACTTTTCGAACCCGGGGACATCGTGCACGTAAGTGCTTCGCCTGAGCAGCACATGGCCGCTGTCCAGCTGCTCGACAACGCCTTTGCGCAACAACTCATTAAGAATTACTGAGGGCGCAAAGTCCGGGTTGACTGCTCGCACGAGTTGGCTGACGGATGGTTCGCTCTGATTATTCAGGGCAAGCAGAATCGGATGTTGATTTTCATCGAGAAAGCTCAACGAACTGATCCAGTGGCTTACCACTTGACGGCTGGGAGCAGACAATATGGTGCTTGCCAATTCAGTAGGTTCCCAGCGACAAATGAACTCGGACTGTTTACTGGCATTCATGATGCTTTCTCTTTACTTGCACCGGGGTGCAGCGGGCTCTCAAGAGGTGCCTCTTCAGAAAATGCTTCCTCAAAATAAAAAACACTCACACCCGTCCTGAACGATTCTCGCCGTTCGCTATCAGTTGGCTTGCCCGACACATCGCGATCTTTTGGCCCCAGCCAGGAATCAAGATGCTCAAGCATGATTTGGGATTGCTCCGCAGCCAGGGTGCGCCAGGCCTCCATGACATCGGGAGGGATATTGCTATAGGTCAGCGTACGCTGGAACAGTGGCTGTTGTCCGCCCTCCGAACTGACCAGATTATGATCAATTGTCGCTATAAGATCTGATACGTCTTCGCCGAAGATATGGAGCATTTCTTTGCTATCGCCGGCTGGTACATAGGCTCTCTGTTTCAGGGTGAGCTTGCCGGTGTCACCGTCTACTGACACCACACCCACTCTCAACAACTCATCCAGTACAGAACGCGGCGGCATATCACCGCTGTATTGTTTTACCAACCCACAAAAACCCGATGGCCCATCAAACACCAGCGTTTTGGGCTGCCCGTCGGAATCCTGAAAAGTGGAATCATGCACCCAGCCAGAGACGACGCGGGAGGCGCGATTGGTATTTAAAACTTCGGATTTACCTGTCTGTTGTCCCGCAAGAATCTCTCGCTGACGTTTGACTTCTTTGCGAGTCAGCCCGGTCATAACAGCTGCGCCGGAGTCTGTAGGCTTGCGTCGGCCATTGGAAAAATCTTCCAGTGCCGCCTCCACATAGGCTCTCTTGACCAACTCGGAAAACTCCCCAAAAGGAATACCGTTACGCAAAAGCAACCTCGCAAGAGGTCGCAGAATGCGGAACAGGGCCTGATGCAGCGGGTTGGTCATAGGATTATTCATGTTTGGGATTGTATTCCCATTGCAACATCAAAAGCCAGAAACACGGGCAAGACAAGCCTGTCCGCGCTTCCGGGCTAACGCTTATTCGTCTGTATTTACTGACGTCAACTTGTACTCACCTCCAACGGTGGGGCAGTACTCCAGCTCCACTTCCCTGGTCAGATCAAGCCCCACGAGACGGATACCATCCGGTAGAATTTCGAGGTTCATAACGCTGATGGATCCCGCATCGGTCACAGTGATGATAGCCTCCAGCTCGGCGCAATCTCCCTCGTCATTGTCACGGCTTTCGCTCTTTACGCTGGCAGCTTCCAGATAGCCGCCATCGCTGAAGCGCTGATAGCCTTCCACTTCCAGCACGTCTCCGGTTTTAAAGCTTTCAATGTCCAGAACACGGGTGCGGCGTTCGTTGTCGTCGCCCTCGTCTACCAATGTGCTGGTGGTAAGCTGAACCTTCACACCGCTAACCAAAAGCGTTTCATTGACCAGGTCTACCGATTCAACAACGCCCTCAAGCTCGACATCTGCTTCCTGACCTTCAACTTCTTCTGCATACAGCACGCCGTCGCGGAACTCGCCTTCAACCTGAACATGCAAGCCGTCTGTCAGGTCAGATTCGCGGATATCATCAAACTCGGTGTTTGACGTCATTTTCACGATTACGCCGTTGATGGAAAACTGGCGGTTGGTTTCATCATAGTCATACAGGTCGCCGGAAATTTCGACGTCACCATCATCGCCGTCAAACCAATCGCTCTCGTTATCAATTTCAGTTGCCAACAACGTGTTGTTTGCCGCAAGCGAACCCTCAACTTCCACAACCATTTCATTGGCCAGATCATCCAGAGAGAATCCGTCTTCGGGGATGGCACTCACGTAATTGATCACAAACCCACTGATGGTGAAGGTTTGGGCATCTTTATCCAGATTTTTTACAATGCCTTCTATTTCCACATCGTTGACGCCATCAAAATCCACACCAGCCGCCTTTGCACCCACAAAGCTTGCCCGGAACTTTCCTTCTGCTGTGCGCCAGCCGCTTACGCGAACCTGATAACCGGTTGCATTGCTCGCAATCAGCTCTGGTGTAGCGCCGCGGAAAACCGTCTGGCCATCCACAACAACGGTCTGGCCGAGCATCATAATCTCACCCGTTCGGGCCGTCGCATCCCAGGTCATGGATGTCACCGGGCCACGCAAGGTGTCGTCGTAGGTGACTGCTCGTGCCTCACCCTCTCCCTGGCTACCCCATTCGCCCTGAACCTTCAGGATCATGCCCTTCTCGAGCTGGGTTTCGAGTGCAATGCCGTCATCGCTCTTAACCGTGCCATCTGTGGCGAACCGGGTACCATTCACATAAACACTGCCAAAACCAGAGACAGGGCCAACACTGGTGCCGGATGAAACACCGGCCGAATCCGAACTGTCTGAGCCACCACCACAGGCAACAAGTGAGCCCGCGAGGGCGCCCGTCAGGGCTAACTTTACCGCTGAAGCTAAAAGGTTGTGTTTCATCATTATTCTCCAGGCTGTTTTAACTGCTTTGACTATCAGGCTTTGATTGCCCGCGACCTATAAGTGGGATTATTTTCCCAAACTATAATTGGGAATTTATTCCCATTATTTGCAGTTGTCCAGCGCTATGCCGATTTAATTTATGAACTTTCAGACAGAACTAACGTAAATTTGCGGACACAAACCTGAAACGGAACGAAAAATGTTGGGATTTTTGAAGGGTGATCCGAAGAAAAAGCTGCAGAAAGCCTACGAAGACAAACTGGCAAAAGCGCTGCATGCGCAGCGCAACGGGGATCTACGAAGCCACGGGACCCTGATGGAGGAGGCGGAAAAGATCTATGCCGAGATAAAAGCTCTCGACGACAAGTAACAGATCGGGATTACGAAATAACGCTACCACTCCCCGGTCAGTTGCTGTAATTGCCTACTAAGGCGCTCAACTTCCCTGCGGGTGTTCTGAACTTCGTCAAGAAGCTCCAGGGTCATAGCCAGGCCGGGCAGATTCATTTTCAGATCCCGTTGCAAGCGTTGGGCTTTGAACAGCCGGGCAAGAGCAGCAACATCGAAAAGCCACTGTCGAGCCTCCGCTTCTGGCTCGACAGGTGCAATAATTCCGTAGCTCACCAGCTTGATTACAAACTCCGCGTGGCACTCACCCCGCTCGCACACTTCGTGAAGGGTAAAAGTGCTGCCATCGGCATCCATTACTTCAACCGTTAAAATACTGTCTTTCCTGTTCATCCTTTACTCTCCCCTTCACAGATGGAGTTTGCTGCGTGGATCGAACGCTTTCTCGGCTTCGGCAAGCTGCTCATAAAGCTTTTCTGCCTCTGCAGAATGCTGCTCCGGTATAGCTATCTGGAGGATAACCAGTTGATCACCCGGATGTTTACCAGGCAGCCCCTTGCCTTTAAGCCGGAGCTTACGCCCGGAGGAGGTCCCCTTGGGAACTTTCACATTGACCCGGGAACCAACCGTCGGAACCGTAATTGTTGCACCCAGGGCAGCTTCCCAGGGCGTTACCGGAACGGTCAAGACAACATCCCGGCCCTCCACGCTGAACAGCGGATGGGGCGCCAACTCGACTTCAATCAGCAAGTCACCGGCATCACCACCGCCAATACCGGGGGAGCCCTGGCCTTTCAGGCGCAAGTGTTGCCCTTCTCGCATGCCCGCAGGGATTTTCACTTTCAGCGTTTTCTGGCGCGCAACTATGCGGCCATGGTCATCGGCCTCATGCACAGTGAAGGAAACCTGCTTCTCGGTTCCGTTAAATATTTCCTCAAGAAACAGCGGCAAACGGGCAATAACATCTTCACCCCGCATGCGCATGTTCCGACTGTAACCACCGCCAGCGCTTCGGCCACCTGCATGGCCACCACCAAACATCTGCTCAAAAAAGTCGCTGAACTGACGGGAATCCGCATCGGTGTAACCTCCACCACCAAACCCGGATTCGCTCTGCCAGCCCGGGGGCGGCTGGAAAGAGCCGTCGGGTTGCGCACCGTATTTACGAAGCTGATCGTACTCAGCCCGCTTTTCCGGATCCTTCAGCACTTCGTAGGCTTCGCCCAGTTCTTTGAACTTCTCGTCGGCGTTATCCTCTTTACTGACATCCGGATGGTACTTCCGGGCCAGCTTCCGGTAGGATTTTTTGATCTCCTCGGGGGAGGCAGACTCGCTCACACCGAGCACGGCGTAATAGTCTTTGAAGTCCATTGAACTCCTCGCATCTGGTCAAAGATTGTTCTCTGGCTATATATAATTGGCGCATACGGCTGGAATGCAAGCTCTGCACGACGCTTTCGTAAATATAGTAACCTTAGTCTAAAACCAAAGCCGGGAAAGGAAGTTATGCCAGATAAGCCGTCGAAACCCGTATCCGCCTCCGCCATTGAGAAACACGTTTACAAAGTCTTTCCCAATGACATGAACGCCCACGACACCGTATTCGGTGGCATGATCATGGCAAAATGCGACCGCCTTGCACTGGTGGTCGCAGAGCGCCACTCGGCCCATGTATGCGTGACTGCTGCAGTAGACTCCATTCATTTCCGGGCACCCGCAAAAGGCAACGACACCCTGCTATTCAACTTATCGCTGAATCGCAGCTGGGGCTCATCCATGGAGATTGGCGCCCGCGTTGAAGCAGAGAACAGCTATACCGGTGAAACCCGCCATATCCTCTCCGCTTTCTTCACCTTTGTAGCTCTGGACAAGAACGACAGGCCAGTCGATGTTCCCGCCGTGATTCCGGAAACGGCAAAGCAGCAACGGCGCTTTGCAAACGCAGAGATTCGCAGAGAGGGGCGTCTGAAGACCCGGAAAGAACTGGCGAAAGTCGCGCATGAGGAAGGCACTTAACATGCCGAGATTCTGTAAATGGGCCAGCTATGATAGGGTCTGGCGAGTTCAAATCTCCTCCATCCACCTTATTCAATGAATATCTCAGGAGCACTGCATGATCTGGAATGTCTACCTTTCTGGCGAGATCCACACTGACTGGCGTGAGCAGATTCAGGCTGGGGCCGAAGCTGCCGGGCTGCCGGTAGAATTCACTGCGCCCGTGACCAATCACGAAGCCAGCGATGCAGCAGGCGACATGCTGGGCAAGCCTGAAGTGGCATTCTGGCGTGATCACCAGTCATCAAAGGTAAACGGTATTCGCACCAAGACGCTGCTGGAGCAGTGTGACCTGGCAGTGATCCGTTTCGGAGACAAGTACAAGCAGTGGAACGCAGCCTTTGATGCCGGCTTCTGTGCTGCCATGGGCACGCCCTACGTTACGCTGCACAACGACGACATTATTCACCCTTTGAAGGAAGTAGATGCCTCCGCCATGGCGTGGGCACAAACTCCCGAACAGGTGGTTGAGATTCTGAAGTACGTTACGTCGGCTCAGTAACCGCTCGAAACATCTGGCGAGAAGCCATAACGATGGCTACTTCGCCAGATGTCCCACGTAAGCCGCAACAAAGGCTGCTTCCTGAAACACCTTCAACCCTGTCTCTGAAAAAGGGATGGGCATCGGCTTGGCAGACAGTGTCGATTTAATGGTTGCAGATGAAAGCAATTCCACCTCAACATCAACCTCCGGCATCAGCTGAATAGCTGCTTCCATTTTGAAGCTGATCGCACCACCGGCAAACTTGCCTTTGGGCATACGCTCTTTAATAGCCACTTTTTTTACATCGTGTTCTGTCAGAAACTTTGCAAAAGACGCCTGAAACTCCTGCAAATCCTCACGGGTATGGTTCTTCTTCAAGGTGATCTTGCGAACCTTGCTCTCTGGCAAGCTGAACTGCCCTGAGTCAAGGTTCAGCAAACATACAACTGCATCGCTGCCGCTCAATTCAACACCACATATCAGCATGTAAGCTCCTCAGTAGACACTAACCGCAGCACTTCTTGAACTTGAGACCACTACCGCAACTGCAGGGGTCGTTGCGGGAAGGCACTTTTGGCTGTGTAATAGTGCCGCCTTTGTTCAGGATGGCGGTAAGTTCCGCAACAGTCTCAACGGCGCCCTCGCGGGTATCGAGCGTGATATCTGCATGCAGCTGAGCCTCTGCCACCAGTGCTTCAACTTCCTGCCTGCGGGCCTCACTGGTAACCACAAGTTTCAAAGGGAATTTTTTGCTGCCGCTTTTCTGGCTGGCATTTGTCTGGAAGCCGCCATAGGCAGTGTGGTGCTGGCGCGCATCCTGCCGGCCTTTGAAGAAAAATTTATCAGACATTCTGAAATTCCGGGTGAAAAAGGGCGATTACAATAACACCGCCTATGGCCTCGAGGCGATCAGCAAAAATACCGGGTAATCACCGGTTTCCCTCTCGATCATACTGGCAGATACCACCTCCACGTTTTCAAAGCCCGCCTGGGTGGCAACAGAGGCAATTTCGTCCCGGTCGAAACCAAAATGGAAGACCCCGGTATCTTCGGTGTGAAAGGAGCCGTCCTCCTTGTCCAGATCGGCTATGGCGATAAAGCCACCCGGCTTCACCATCTCATGAAAGCGGCAGAACATGGCGCCAACGTCACGCACATGGTGCATCGTCATGGAGGAAATAATGCCGTCGAATTGCCCCTCTATGGTCTGACTTTCCAGATCCAGCTGAAGGATCTCCAGCTCACAGGCCAGGCTGCTCTGCTTCTCCGCAAGCTGCCGGTTCATGGAGGGAGAAATATCCACCGCCGTGATCTTTTTTACATGGGGCGCGATCCGCTCCAACAGCAACCCCGTGCCGGAACCAAAATCCAGCAAATGCATGGAAGTATCCAGCTTTGCCTTATCAAGGATGGTATTGGCGATGTTGCTTACATTATCGACGCGATCGGGGCTCTGTTCGTAGGTGTGTGCCTTGTGGGCAAAAAAGTCTTTACTCATGGGTGCCTCGGCATGTTGGTTCTGGTTCGGGTGATTCTGCATGCCTCTCCGCGAAGCTTCAATAAAAAAGCCCCGGCAAATGCCGGGGCTTAAGATCAGACACTAAGGTGCTTAGTGCAGGGTTTGCTTACGACGGTTACGGATAACCAGTCCACCGAGTGCCGCCAGTACCACAAGCGGTAATGTCGGATCGAACGGAGCACCCGGGCTGTAGCTGCAACCGAAGAGCGTGCCGCCACCTTTTTTATCTTCGGTAGGAGTGACAGGATCAGTCGGCTCTTCCACTACAGGAAGGTCTATCCGCACAATAATCAAAGCACTGGCTTTCAGTCCGTTCACGTCAACCGTATAGATGAACCGATCCACTTCCGGCTCCCCATCTTTGAACGCCAGGTCTGTTGCAGGTGTGTAAACCACCTTATTGTCCACAACGACTGCGCTACCCTTCAACGGGCCACCAGCTTCCGGGCTCGGAACCGTCACTGTCGGTGACGTGCCCAGGCCAAGATCGTTGGCCAGCACATCAATAGTAACCGGAGTGTTTACGAACGTTGCCGCAGAGTCGTTTTTAAGGGTCGGCGCACTGGCCTCAAGGGATGGAGCAACCTGAACGGTGACCGTCGCTTCGTTTGAAACAGGGTCATTGTTGTAATCATCGGCATCGGTACTGTCTGTATCGGTAACCGTCAACTTATACGTGAACGTGTCCGTGCCTGTAAAAAGCGAATCTGCCGTATAGGTTGCTATACCCTTCACAGCGTCGAAGCCTGTGACTGTGCCATTCACTGGATTACCGACAATTTCGAACTGCGCATCGACACTTCCAGCTGCAATCCGCTCGCTCAGAAGCGCACCGTCGAGCAGGTCGTTCTCAAGCAAATCGATATCCACCGGGATAACCCCAATGGTAGATGCTGAATCGTCGAGAGCTTCCGGTGCTGTTCTTGGAAGCCGGTACGATATGAGATCCGGAGCTGTGTTGTTACCATCGGAATCAAGCCAGGCCGGAGTTTCGTTACCACGACTCCCCTCAAGTCCTCTCGCACGAGTCGATATGGCGGTTACCCGCAGGGTGATGTTCTCATGCTTGAGAGCACCAGTTTCATCGAACATACCGTCCCCGACATAGATATAGACATCCATATTCTGGGTAGCCAGATCATCTGCCAGAATAGAGGCATAGCGCACTTTGTCTGTTTCTGTAGTAGTGGTACCCAGAAGCTTCTCAGCCCAGGCTGTAAGTTGGCTGCCATCTACAATTCCAAAGCCACCGGCCTGCCCATAACGCCAGTTGGTGCCATCCCACCAGGCTTCAAGCGCATCGGATTCGCCGTCGGGAATGCCTTCGTCGTATCGTGCAATAGTGAACGGCGCCAATGAGTCAGACAGCATGTAGCCGAATACTCCTTGCTCACTGAAAGAGGTTCCAAAAGCAGCATCCTCAGACTCGGCCATACTGAAAAAGTTCGGTGTCACGGCACCATAAGCTGTGATTCTCTCGCTGAAATCACCACCACTGAAGATTCGAGTGGTTTTTTCGGGATCAGTGCCAACATCCTGTGGCGGGAAAAGGCCGGCTGCCTGGTTGGAGAAGAAGCCTACGTCGAACCGTGGGCGAAGGCCGTCATCAAAAGCCTTGGGCGAAAAGGTCGAGAAACGATCTGGATCCCATACTTTGATATCAGGTGCCCCAGTGTCGCCTTCAAGGAACTCTCGCGGTACTTCATTGCGCAGCTCGAACGCAACGCCATCTTCAGCGAAGTCGAATCGTTCGAAAGCATCGCCGACGCCACGGCCCAGCTCTACTTCAATACCCAGCCAACGCTCATCAGAATTGTTGATTACTTTCTGAATCACACGGTAGATACGGCCAATTCCGAATTCTTCGCGGAAGGCGTTCAGATCTTCGCCGCCATCGTCGCTTTTCACGCCCTTGTAGCGGAGGTCCTTCGTGCCAACATCAAATACCATGTCGACCGGTTCATCAGCTGTTCGGATTTCCAGAAAGTAGCGTTTGGAACTACCTTCGTCGTCACTACAGGTTTTGGGGACAACCGCGCCCAATTTCTCGTTAAATAGTTCTCCTGAGGCCATGATGCAGTTGTTGGTGGGGACATCAAAATCATCCGTTACTGTCTGGATGCCTGGGGCACGGCCACTGCCGTTGTCCAGTTCCCAATAAACGGCGGCAGGACTTTCTGCCCACAATGCACCCTCAACGTCACCAGGTCCTCCAATAGCAGCCTCAGCGGCATCACGTGCAGCGGCGCTCGGGTAGAACTGAGTTCGTGCAGATGCACCGGAGTAGCCGTCAACACCCGGCTGAACCGTCAATGTATTGGCCTCGGTGTTCCAGCGGGTTAGCTGCGGAACCGAAACATCCGAAAAGGTGTTGGGGATTGGATCTGGCTCTTGAGCTACTGCAACTCCAGAGAGTGCGCTTGCAAAAATGAAACCGGCGAAAAATACCTGTGGCTTTTTCCGAAACGGGGTGTTTAAAGCCCCGGCGGGCAACAAAGCCCCGTGAGAACCTGTTTTCCAAAGCATATAAAACATCCTTCAATTCTTGTAATTAACCTAATACCCTCAGTAAAAGGGTGCTTCTCACTAACTGACAATACACTTAACTTAGGCAATCTACGACTTAGCTTAGATCAATTTTATCGATTGAAATTTGTCCGATCAGGCCAAACCATACCCTCTGTGAACTTTGCTGGAGCGCCCAGTAGGGGGTATTCGAAGCATCGAACAATCACCACAACGCCTCATTACCAGTATGTAATGATTGGTGATGAATTACTTCTGCAAAAGCAATCACTAAGCGCGACATATTGACGCACCTGTGGATAGATCAAGGATTATGCCGAACGGCTATTGTCTTTAACGGTAAAGGAGTCTGAATGAACGATCACATGCCAGATGATTTGTCCGCAGCCGGCCGGGACTTGCGAGCTTATACCGATGAGTTGCGACCCAGGCATCCCGTTGTTCGAAACGCCCGGGGTGAGTATGTGCTACTGAGGCATGCCGATGTTCTTGCCGCAGCTCTGGATCACGAACGATTCTCGAGCCAGGTCTCGCGTTACCTGCAAGTACCAAACGGTCTGGATGGAGAAGAGCACACCCATTTCCGCGAAGTCATCGAGCGACACCTCAGCCCCGAGGCGCTAACGCCGTTTGTACCCGTATTCAAGCAAGTTGCAGCCGAGCTGGCGAAAGAGCTGCCCAGAGGCGTGGTGCTGGACGCCGTAAATGACATCGGCGCGGTGTTTGCCGTGCGGGCCCAGTGCGCCTGGCTGGGCTGGCCTACGGAACTCGAACCACAACTGCTGGCCTGGATGAAGCAGAACCATGCGGCTACGCGGTCCGGCGACCCCGACCGCACAGCGGAGGTGGCCGCGCAGTTCGACGAGATTATTCGTTCAGTTATACAACCGCGACTCGCAGCAGGTTACAAAGCGCCCGACGACCTGACTACAAGGCTTTGCCACGAAACAGTAAATGGTCGCCAACTCTCCGAGCCAGAAGTGGTCTCCATCCTGCGCAACTGGACCGGTGGTGATCTGGGTTCCATTGCGCTGTGCGTTGGTGTGCTTTTGGCACATATAGCTCAGCAGCCGGGCCTTGCAGACCGAATACGAACGGCCCCGAATGATGAAGTGGAAGCGATCATTGATGAAGTGTTGCGCCTGGACGACCCCTTCGTTTCCAATCGTCGTGTTACCACCTGCCCCGTGCATATCGGTGGCCAGGATATCCCGAGTGGTGCCCGGGTCAAGCTCAACTGGACATCCGCAAACCGCGACGAAGCCGTTTTCGGCAATAACGAATTCAATCCCGAGGGCAGCGCGGCAAAAAATCTGGTGTACGGAGCTGGAAAGCACGTCTGCCCCGGCCGTCTTCTGGCCACCTGGGAGCTGCGTATCGCGCTACAGACCCTGCTTGCCTCGGTTCAGAGCATTGAACTGGTGCCCGGCCAGGCACCAGAGCGGGAAGTAGCGCCCGTAGGCGGGTATCATCGTGTGCCAGTTGTACTAACCTGACGTAGGCGGCACAAGGCAATTGATCAACGTAATCGAAACATCGCGAAACACAGAGTCCGAGGCCACAACACTCGGAAAGCGGTCGTACACCCCGCGCCGGCACGTTGAGGTGCGCGCCTCTGCGTTCTTGACGCAGCTGGCATACGCCTCGGCGCCTTCGGCCTGGCCAGTGGCTTGCTCACAAAGAGAGGGCAGCTGCGTAATCACCCAATCCACGGCGGTACTGAGCTTTACAGGATTTGCCTTCAGATCGGTAAATCGGCTTGTATCCACCGCCTGCGGCTGTTCGCGGGTTTGATCCCAGAACACGAACAGCAGAGCGGCTGAAACCAGAACAACAGTAACCGTCGGGAATTTCATGAAAGCCTTTATGGGTCGGAGTGGTAAACGAATCATTATAGCGCTGCTCGCGCTGGGCTGTCTGGTCGGCTCCTGGCACCTCATGCAAAAAGGGTTTGAACAACTCGCTCAAGCCCGCCAGATGGAGCGCATGCCAGAAACACCCATCGGAGCCCTCGCAAAAGGGCCGTACATCGTTGCCGGCCAAGTCAATATCTCCCGGGATGTACTCACAACCCCCTACTCCAACTCCGAGGCCGTTTATTACCGGTACAAACTTGAGGAAGAGTACCGGGACGCCGACGGCGATTTGCGCACGCGCATTCTCGACTCCGGCCAGCGCGGCACTAACTTCCAGCTGCGGGATTCCAGTGGCGCCGCAACTATTGCACCCGGAAGAGACCTGTCCGCCGTCGAGTGGAGCCTTGAGCAAACCTACCGGTCAAGAACCGGGGATAAAATCTATTCGGAATGGGCGCTGAAGCCCGGTGAGACCGTACGGGTAATCGGGCGCTACGATCACGATACCCGGGAAATGACGTTCGCCGGGCTGGAAAGCTTCAGTCTGCCAGCCCTTGTTTCAGGCTTCACTCTCGATATCGACGGCGGGGATAGACTCTTCGGCGCTGCTATCCGGATTTCAGTTGCCACCGGCCTGCTGGCGCTGGGCGTGGCCCTGTTGCTGACGGCCGCAAAAATACACCGTTTCTGGGTATATGTGTGGGTGATGAGCATCGCTGTTTCGGGAACGCTCGCTGCTCTGGGCGTAACCAGGCTGAACCAGGAATGGCAGGGAATCGCCACACTTTACGAATCCCGCTATCAGCAACTGGGCAGCGGAACCAGCAATGGTGACAGCAACCCACTGGTACTCGCAGATCTGGCGGCCTTGCGACAGCTCATTCACCAAAGTACAAGCGGGTGGCTCGACCGCTGGAAGTTCCGGAGCCTTGTGGAAAAACGCTTGCCGATTCCTGAGCTGGATACCAGTACCGCTGCCAGGGCCACGCAAATCATCGAAAGTAAGCCAACCAACAAATTCCAGCATACCTGGACGAGCTGGGGGCTTTCTGCCGCAAGCTCGGCACTCGCTGTTGTACTGATTCTGTTCGCCATACGTGCTGTCAAATTGAAACGCTTGATTGAAGCCGTGCCCACGACCAGCTCCAAGGGCTTGAGCTTCGGGCTTTCCGAGCTTAAAGCTATGGTCGATGTAGATGATGCCTACCCACCGGTTCGCGACCCGCTTCGTAACGAAAAATGCGTGGCCTACGATTATAAAGTTGAAGAACGTCAGGGGTCGGGAAAAGACGAAAAGTGGCGCACCGTAGAACACCAGAAAGAACGCGTGCCCTTCTGGCTGCAAGACAACGAAGGCCGGGTACTGGTCTATCCGGAAGGTGCTGCTATCAACTACCCGAAACGCCACTCAGAAATCCGCGGCGACAAACGCTACACCGTCAGGTTACTGGACACGCTAGTCAATGTTTATTGCCTTGGGTTTGCGGGACTCGACCGAGCACAGCCAGACCGCCTGGCACTGCAAAAGGATGGCGACTCGCCCTTCATCATCACTACTCAGGAAGAAGACGACATAGTGCTTTCACGGGGTGCGGGAGGGTTTGCAGGCACGGCCGTAAGTCTTGGACTGTTCCTGTTTGCAGCCACGGCGTTGTTGGCTGCTGATGGCAGTTTCAGCCCGGACAATCTGCTGCTGTCCGCACTTACTGTGCCGTTAGTGCTCTGTGTTTACCTTGGCGTTCTGCACTACAACGACATCGTGTTTCTGAAAAACCGTGTCGACAGGGCCAGAGCCAATATCGACACGATTCTACAACAGCGTCATGACCTGTGGCCCAACCTTGAGAAAGCGGTAAAAGCTTCGCTGGCACACGAGAAAGAACTGCTGAAAACCATTGCCCGACTGCGAACGGCTAACCCTGCCGAGACAAATACCCCGGCCCGGATAGACCAATTGATGGCGACGGAACAGCAGGTGGTCACAACTCTGTTGGCACGGATAGAGAACTACCCGGACCTTAAAAACAATACCGTGATCAGCAAGTTCATGAACATCATGAGCGAGACCGAGAACTACCTTGCGCTTCTACGGAACAGCCACACCGAGAGCGTGATGATCTATAACACGCGTATACAGTCCTTTCCGGATCTGATTCTGGCAAGGCTGTTCCGGTTTCAGCCAGTTCACCAGTAGCCCAACAGCTTCCACCAGAGACCACCAACCACCACCCAGATGGCCAGATTAACCAGGCTCATCACAAACCCGGCCTTCCACCATTCGCTCAGGCCTACGTAACCGGAGCCGAATATAACCGGTGATGTGCCGGTAGCGTAATGGGTCAGGGTCATCATGATGGACGAAGTAGCTGCCATCATCAGAACAAAGGCCATGGGCGGGGCACCCAGGCTCAGACCAACAACCAGAAAAGCAGCCATCATTGCGGTAATGTGAGCGGTGGTGCTTGCGAAAAAGTAGTGGGAATACAAAAACACCAGAATCAGTAGTGCGGTGGAAGCCGGCCACGCCAGACCGGTGCTGACGATGCCCTCCTGAATAGCGCCAGAGAACCATTCAATCACCCCCAACTCGTTAAGCTGGGTCGCCATCATCACCAGAGCTCCGAACCAGACCAGCGTATCCCAGGCACTTTTCTCACCCAATACGTCTTTCCAGTTCAGCACGCCGGTAACCAGCAGGATCGACAAGCCTACAAAGGCGGTGGTAGTGGAGTTCAGCTTGAAAGAGGCCCCGAAAATCCAGGCTGGAACATCGGCCCACAGCAATAGCAGAATCACAAACACGCCGAGCATAATACCTTCATCGCGGGTCAGTTTACCCAGTTTATCCAGGCGCTCACGGGCAAAGTTGACCGCATCCGGTGTGGCTTTGATCTCCGGCGGATACATCAGATAAATCACCAACGGCATTAGCGCGATAGCGACCAGGCCAGGTAGCAGCATAGCCAGGGCCCAAGTCGTCCAGCTCAAGCTGATCGCCGCACCGGTGGCATCAGCAATCAGCTTGACGGTCAGGGGATTGGGTGCAGTGGCGGTAATGAACATCGCAGAGGTGATGGGATTGGAATGGTAATTAACCAGTGCAAGGTACTTGCCGATTTTATCGGTATTGCCCTCATCCGGCGTGCAGCCAAAACTCTTGGCGATGGACAGCGTGATCGGGTGAATGATGGCGCCGCCACGGGCTGTGTTGCTTGGGGTAACAGGAGCAATTACCAGTTCCGAGATCGCCAGGCCATAACCAATACCAATCGTGCGCTTGCCAAATATTGAAATAAAATAATAGCCAATGCGTTCTCCCAAACCGGTTTTAATCAAGCCCCGGGAAATCATTATGGCGACCGCGATCAGCCAGATCAGCGAATTATTAAAACTGCCTAAAGCATCGCGAATGGCCGTGCCGGGGTTGTCACTGGTAACGCCACTGACCGCCACCACCGTGATCGCCAAAATCGCAATAGCTCCAATCGGCATAGCCTTGCCAATGATGGCCGCAATGGTCGCTACGAAGATGGCCAGCATCAGCCAGCCCTGATCAGAAACACCTTCCGGAGTGGGGATGAACCAGATTGCGATCCCGATAGCGATCGCAACAAGCGCAGGTAACAGATTAAAATCGGATGTCGAAGATGGCATCACGAGAGTCCCTTTGGTGATGTGTGTAAACGGCATTATTCCAATCAAACAGACTGTCTATGAGAGTTGGAAAACGACCGGCACAGGCTAGTCTTTAATAGCCACGGCTGTAAACAATCCATGCGGATTGCCGGGCTTCACATGCAAGCCGCAGTGGGCGTATATTACCGGCGATTCATTTCCCAGGAGTGCCTTATGCCGGATAACTTTTACTTCTATGAACCTTCCCTTGGGCATGGGCTTGCTCACGATCCCTTCAACGCTCTGGTGGCACCGCGTCCGATTGGCTGGATATCATCCCGAAGCCTTGAAGGAACGCTTAACCTCGCTCCCTATAGCTTCTTCAACGCCTTCAACTACATTCCTCCCATCGTTGGATTCTCGAGCATTGGCTACAAGGATTCCGTACGCAATGCCGAAGAGACGGGGGAATTCTGCTGGAACTTGGTTACGCGCCCGCTCAGCGACGCCATGAACCAGACCTGTGCGGCTGTCGGGCCGGAAGTAGATGAATTTGCTCTCTCTGGCCTCACGCCAAAGCCCTCCCGAATTATCTCAGCACCACATGTCGCAGAAAGCCCGGTCGCTCTGGAGTGCAAGGTCACTCAGGTGCTACAGCTTGCCGGCGTCGATGGCGAGAAAGTCGAGACCTGGATGGTATTTGGTGAGGTGGTCGGTGTGCATATTGCGCAGCACCTGTTGAAAGATGGCGTTTACGATACGGCTGCGGCCGAACCGGTCATGCGTGGCGGAGGGCCAGCCGACTACTTTACTGTGAGCGCCGCAAACAAGTTTCAGATGCACCGGCCCAAGTAGGCTGAAGTCAGGGCTTCAAGTACTGATCAGTGATGTTCCGGCGGAACCCAGACCGGGACATCCTCCGGCCTTGGGGCATCCCAATTCCGATCCATAGTATTGCTTAACGCCTCCTCAAGCTTCATGAACAGTTCACCATAGCGCGGGCTGAAGTTAATGCCTTCCTCGATGTCTTTCCATGCTTCGAATAACTCCGCTTCGTGGGCCTTCTCATTTTCAACAAACGCCCAGGTCATCTGTTTCGCCCGCATCGGGTGCACGCCCATTGCTGTGAGGGCATGGCCTCCCAGCTCCAAAGCGGAGTAATAAGTCTCGCTCACAACATCATCGGCACCCGCTTCCCGCAGCCGATAGCTGTGACCTCGGTCGAATGCACGCGCCAGCACCCAGACACCCGGGAAGAACTCTTTCACATGCTTCACCATCTTCACGGTGCGATCCCGATCATCAATCGCGACGACCAGCATGCGGGCCTGCTCAATACCGGCTTTCTCCAGTAAGTCCGGGCGACTGGCATCCCCGAAAAAGCTCTTGATGTTGATCTGACGAACATTTTCAATCTGCTCGAGTTCATGGTCGAGCACCACAATGGGCACGTTGTTGGCCCGCAGTAAACGACAGACAATCTGCCCGAACCGCCCGACCCCGGCCACAATCACCGGTGCCTGCTCGTCAATGGTGTCGGCTTCCCGTTCATCGTTGCTGGAACGCCGGTAGCGGGGCAGCACAATGCGGTCGTAAGCGATAAACAACAGTGGCGTAAGGAACATGGACAGTGCGACAACCAGCGAGAGGACCTGAGAGATTTCTGGCGGAATGACATTGTTTTGCACGCTGTAAGTGAGTAATACAAAACCGAATTCACCGGCCTGCGCCAATCCCAGCGTAAACAACCAGCCGTTGCTGCTGCGAATTCCGAATATCTGTGCAAGCACAAGCAGAATCAGCGCTTTGATCGCAATGACGGCTACGCCCAGAGAGACAACGATGCCCCACTCTGCAATCAACACTTCAAAATTGATTCCCGCACCCACAGTGATAAAAAACAGGCCCAGCAACAAACCCTTGAACGGCTCGATGTTGGCTTCCAGCTCGTGGCGGAACTCACTGTTGGCCAGCACAACACCTGCCAGAAAAGCTCCGAGAGCCGGTGAGAGGTTGACCAGGCTCATGAGCGCAGCGATACCAATAACAAGCATCAGCGCCGTAGCAGTGAAAACCTCCCGCAGCCCGGACTTCACCACATAACGGAACAACGGCCGGCTCAGATAATAACCGCCAACAATAACAGCAGCGACGGCGCCCACAACAACCAGGGCATGCGCCCAGCCCGGCAGCCCGGCCACCAGGCTAAGGCCTGCATCAGGATCCGATGAAGAACCGGAATCGCTCTTCAGGCCCGGCAACGCCAAAAGCGGAATCAAGGCAAGCATGGGAATTACCGCGATGTCCTGGAACAGCAATACAGAAAACGTATTGCGGCCGCCTTCCGTCTTCGATAAACCCTTCTCATCCAGGGTTTGCAACACGATCGCGGTAGAAGACAAGGCAAAAATAAGACCAACCGTCAGCGCCGTCTGCCACTGAAGCCCAAGCCACCAGGCCACACCCATGCCAGCCAAAGCTGTCATCGTTACCTGTAAACCGCCGAGACCCAAAAGACGAACCCTCATGGCCCAAAGCGCCTTAGGATCGATCTCCATGCCAATAAGGAACAGCATCATGACAACACCAAACTCAGCGAAATGCTGAATGGTGCTGGTTTCCTGTCCAACGAGCCCCATAACCGGCCCGATCGCCACACCGGCAACCAGATAACCCAGCACGGAACCCAAGCCAAAGCGTTTTGCCAATGGCACTGCGATTACGGCAGCAAGGAGATAGATAAAAGCCTGAACGAAATAGGTGGTCATGCGGATCAGAGCTCGAGGAATCTGGGGGTGAGCATAAGTAAAATACCCACTGCCACCATAGCAAGCGTGTTCGTTACCAGGTAAGGGTAAAGAATCAGGGCGATACCGCAGTACCTAGCGACCAGGTTCGACTGCCGCCTCCCGTAAATAAAATAACCGATGCCAATGGAGCTGAAAATCAGCCCCCAAATCAGGTTAGCAGTTTGCATAGTACAAAAGTCTCCGAAAAAACCGGCCTCTCCGACGGCAGCGTCAAAACCGCCCGCTTGCTCATACACATCTGGCTGGGGCAACCGGGACGGACGCAGCCATAACCCTCCAGCCCTGTATTTTGCTTCTCTGAAATCATGTTAATGTAGTATCCACGGTTTCCCTAAGGCTTACTGGGACGACGCCGCAACCCAGAACTCAAGCAGGACAATGCCATGATGTATTTTGCCCACGAGATAGGCCGCGCTGCACTCAAACCTGTGCGCATGCTGACCAGCGCCCAGAGCACCCTGCTCCAGCACCGCATGAGCCCTTTTTCCCGCATTCCCGGGGCGCGCAGCATTGGCTCGGCCTACGGTGTTTTCAGAGACCTCACCCAGCGCTACCCGAAGCCAGCCTTTAATCTGCACACAACAACCTGTAATGGAGAGCAAGTTGACGTCCATGAAGAGATTGTTTTGCGGAAACCGTTTGCGCAGCTCAAACACTTCCAACGCAGTGTAACGCGGCCCGATGACCCGAAGCTGCTGATCATCGCCCCGCTGTCCGGCCACTTTGCTTCGCTGCTTCGTGGCACCGTGGAAGCCATGCTGCCGGAACACGATGTATACATTACCGACTGGCGTGATGCCTGCAAGGTTCCGCTGACACAGGGCGATTTCGGCCTCGATGATTATATCGACTATGTTATAGAGTTTATTGACCACATGGGGCCCGACACGCACGTTCTGGCGGTGTGTCAGCCAGTAGTGGCCGCGCTCGCCGCCACGGCTATCATGGCGGAGGATGGGCACCCGGCAGCACCTCGTTCGCTGACGCTGATGAGCGGCCCCATAGATGGCCGCGTAGACCCCACAGCGCCCTGCAAACTGGCCACCAAACACAAGCTGTCATGGTTCAAGCGCAACCTCGTGCATCCGGTACCCGCACCTTACCCGGGAGCCATGCGCAAGGTTTATCCCGGATTCCTGCAGCTGACCGGCTTTGTGAACATGAACCTTGGGCGCCACATCAAAGCCTACCGGGAGCTGTTCAGATCCATCCGCGATGATGAGACCGAGAAAGTTATCCGCCACCGCGACTTCTACGATGAATACCTGGCGGTGATGGATCTGCCGGCAACCTATTATCTGGACACCATCCAGCGTGTTTTTCAGGAGTTTCACCTGGCCCGAGGCTGTTTCATGCACCGTGGGCGCAGGGTAAACCCCGCCGCCATTCGCGACACCGCCCTGATGACGGTTGAAGGAGAAAAGGACGATATATCCAGCCCTGGGCAAACCCGCGCAGCCCACGATCTGTGCGTCAATGTACCGGATTCCCGTCGGTTGCATCACTTGCAACCGGGCGTTGGTCATTACGGTGTATTCAACGGAAGCCAATGGCGTGAAAGCATTGCGCCCCAGTTACGGGACTTCATTCGTGCCGCGTGACCCGCTGATTTTCAGCTGAATTCTTGTGCTGTAGTGGGTGCTCTGCTAGCTTGAAGTAAAGCCCCTCTCGCAGCGATCAGCTGCGCAGATGTGATGTTTTATTGAACAAAAATAACCAAGTATCAACATCATCCCAAGGAGAGTGTCATGCAAGACCTGAAAGGCAAGGTAGCCATTGTTACCGGTGGATCCCGTGGCATCGGCCGGCATATTGCACTGCAACTTGCCCAACGTGGCGCCGACGTAGCAATCAATTACCGCTCACGCCAGTCCGATGCAGACGAAACCCTCAAGGAAATTGAAGCGGAGGGTGTCCGTGCAATGGCCATCAAAGCGGATCTTTCAAAAATGCCGGAGGCACGCGGCCTGATCAAAAAGGTTCACGAAAGCTGGGGGCGTATCGACATCCTGGTGAACAATGCGGGTATCACCAAGGACAAGTCGATGAGAAAGCTCACCGATGACGACTGGAACGATGTTCTCGACACCAACCTTGGTAGCGTCTACGCGACCTGCTCCGAAGTGCTGAACATCATGCTGGAGCAGAAGTACGGCCGCATCATCAACATTACTTCCTTCGTCGGCCAGGCCGGCAACTTCGGACAAGCGAACTACGCGGCCAGCAAGGGAGGCATCATCGCATTTACCAAAACCATGGCAATCGAAGTGGCCAAGCACAACATTACTGTTAACGCTATTGCTCCGGGCTTTACCGAAACCGAAATGCTTGCCCAGGTGCCCGAGAATATCCGCGAACAGATCATATCGAGAGTACCGATGGGGCGCTTTGGTCAACCGGAGGAAATCGCCCGGGCAGTTGTGTTCCTGGCCGCGGAAGGAGACTACATCACCGGCCAGCAGATTAACGTCAACGGCGGCGTGTATATGTAATACCGCGTCGCGGTAGACGCAAAGCATCCTTGCGTCTACCGCCGTTTTTAACAGCTCCGCGGCCCGGGTGGCCGCGGGTTGGAGACTGTGCCAATGTCTGAAAAACCTGTTGAAACAAACACCGGCCCCGAACTTGAACCCAACGTTGTGCCCCGCTCTCTGATGCGCGTCAGCGTACATGGCAGCAACCTCCTGAAACGCTCAATTATGAGCCGGTTACAACGCAGAGCCCCAAACCCGGTCAGCATCAAAAGCATGGCCAAACCCTTTGTTTCCCTCACAGGGAAGCTCTTGACCCAGCCTGATACCGTGATCCTTGCGCAGGTGCGTCTGCTCAGAGACACCACCAAATTTTGTTCAGGCCTGGTATCCAGCCGCATACGCAACAAACCATTGGCCGTGATCGAGCCGGAAAAGGGCGATGGGCGCTTTCGCGACCCAAGCTGGAATGACGCAATGGCGTTCAACGCCATCAAACAGGCGTACTTGCTCACTAACCGCTGGATCATGGATACCATCAATGATGTGCGCGGAATGGACAAGCACACCAGACGCAAAGTGCGTTTTTTCACCAGCCAGATGACAGATGCTCTCGCCCCAAGCAATTTCATCCTGAGCAACCCCGAAGTGCTGCGCACAACCGTGCAGACACGTGGTACAAACCTGCTTCGCGGGATCGCCAACTTGCTGCGTGATCTGGATGAAGGCACGGGCCCTATGCCTTTTAGAATGTCTGACCCGGACGCCTTCAAAGTTGGGGAGAACCTGGCCAACACGCCGGGAGATGTCGTTTTCCAGAATGAGCTGATGCAGCTGATTCAGTACAAGCCTACCACCGACACCGTTCACCGCCGGCCATTGCTGGTAATCCCACCCTGGATCAACAAGTACTACATCCTTGATCTGGGCGAGAAAAAATCATTCATCCGCTATTGGGTGGAACACGGCCACACGGTATTCGTAATCTCCTGGGTTAATCCGGGACCCGAACTGGCGCACAAGAGCTTTGAAGATTACATGCTGGACGGGCCCATCGCTGCCATGGACGCCATTGAGCAAGCCACCGGAGAACGCGAGCTCAATACTGTTGGCTACTGCATAGGCGGCACCTTGCTCGGCTGCACACTGGCCTGGCTGGCCGCCCGCAAAGACAATAGAATCAAAAGCGCAACCTTCCTCAACAGCCTGATGGACTTTTCCGAAGTCGGCGATCTGGAAGTATTTATTGATGAGGATTCCGTCAGCAAACTCGAGAAAGCCATGGACAAGCAGGGCTATCTTGATGGCGCCTCCATGGCAACCGCCTTCAACATGCTGAGGGCCAATGGACTGATATGGTCATTCTTCGTCAACAACTACCTTCTGGGGCGCGACGCCGCACCCTTTGACCTGCTCTACTGGAACGCAGATGCCACCCGTATGCCTGCGGCCATGCACAGCTTCTATCTTCGCAACATGTACATGCATAACCGACTGCGTGAGCCCGGTGGCATTGAACTGGCGGGCACCCCTATTGATCTGGGAAAGGTAAAGGTCCCGAGTTACTTTGCCTCAGCCATCGAAGACCACATTGCGCCCTGGATCTCCTGCTATAAAGGCTCCCGTTATCTAGGCGGGCCAGTGCGCTTTGTACTCGGAGGCTCCGGCCACATAGCTGGCATTATCAACCCGCCGGACCGGAAAAAATACGGCTATCGTCTCAACGATGACAGCAACCTGGAGCCGGATGCCTGGCTAAGTGGCGCAGAGCAGCTTGAAGGCTCCTGGTGGCCAGATTGGGTTGCCTGGGCGGCAAAGTTTGGCGGCGGCAAAGTGAAGGCCCGCAAGGCTGAGGAAGGAAACCTCAGGGTAATCGAACCTGCTCCCGGGGCTTATGTGCAGAATTAGCACGTGACGCTGTAACCTGACAGACAAGCCCGGATAAACACATCACTGTTCATCCGGGCGCTGCGCAAACAGCGAGACCAAGGCCAGACACGCTGAGCCCACCATCAGCAACACCGAAACCGCATTCAATACCGGAGTGGATCCTTCACGCAGCCGGTCAAACATGGCGATGGTCAAAGGCGCGTCTGAACCTACCAGCATCAGGGTGGTGTTAAAATTTTCAAAGGACATCAGAAACGCCACCACGCCGGCACCAAACAGAGCCGGCTTCAGAAATGGCAGTGTCACAGTTGCGATAGCCGTCAACCGGCTGGCTCCGAGGTTCATAGCGGCCTCTTCCTGGGTAATATCGAACTTGCGCAGGCGTGCAGAAATAACCAGGGTGGCAATGGTGGTAATGAAAGCAAACTGGCCTAGAGTAACTAACACCAGGCCCGGCCGCAAAGCTTCGAAATCGTAGTCAAACTGCACTTCAAACCAGTTAGCCACAGTACTGCTGAATACCAGGATAGAGACCCCAAGTATCACACCCGGTACTACCAGCGGCATCAACATGAGTACATAAAGAAAGTTTTTGCCAGGAAACTGCTCCCGCTCGAACAAAAAGGCATTGCAGGTCGCCAGTGTGAGGCTTGCCAGCGTAGTCACTATAGCTACCTGAACACTAACGCCAATGCTCTCGAGCAAAGCATCATCATGGAACAACCCCAGCCTTGGCTCGTTGCTTCCCAGGTACCAGTCCCAGGTAAAGCCGTTCCACGGCAACGACGGAAATAAGGAATCATTGAACGAGAACGCCGCCACCACCAGCAGTGGCGTGATCAGGAAAATGAAAAACAGTACGACGTAACACAGGTAAGACACCCGATAAAAACGGCTACTGGAAATAGAGGGAATCATGACATCACCCGTGTAAACGACTGCCTGGTGATTTTGAGGCCCAGCCAGACAATCAGCGACGAGAGTATCAGCAGCAAAATACCGAAGGCGGCACCCTGCTCCCAGTTAAAGCGAGTAATGAACTGGGTGTAAATTTGCTCGGTAAACCACAAGCTGTCTTTGCCCCCCAGAAGCGTCGGGGTCAGGTAATTTCCAAGCGTCAGCATGAACACAACAATGCAGCCACTCATGATACCGGGCATGGCATGGGGAATCACAATGCTCCTCATCACGTGCCAACTACTGCCACCAAGATCATAACCGGCTTCGATCAAGCTGTTGTCCAGGCTGTCGAGCGTTGTAACCAGAGGCACCACCATGAACAGCATGGAGGTGTATATCAGCCCCACCATAATGGCGACGTCGTTATAGAGCATTTCAACAGGCTGGTCGACCAGCCCCAACCACTGCAGCGCCCCGCTAACCAACCCGGTCTCCCGCAGTAGAATCATCCAGCCGTAGGTACGTACCAACTCGCTGACCCAGAACGGAATCAGGCACAGAATAAACAGTGCCATTTTGGGCTTGCCGCTGAGCACCTTTGCAATATAAAACGAGACAGGAAAGGCAATAATCAACGTAAGTACAGTGGCCACAATGGAAATCACGGCGGTGCGGACGAAGGTATTCCAGTACAGCGGCTCGGTAAAAAATTCGGTGTAGTTACTGAAGCTGAACTCATACTGCCGGGATGCAACGCGCTCGCGCAGAGACACCAGCACCATATCGATATGCGGCAAAATAATCAGCAAGCTTAGCCAGAGCACAATAGGCGCAAGCAGCAGCCAGAAGCCCAGACGGTATTGCGTGCGCGCAAAGCTACCTGGCTCGGCGCTCATTGCACAGCCTCTGACTGTGTCGCCGGTGCTACCGGAAAGCAAAGGCACTGGTTGGCCTGCCAACTTACGTACACAGAACGGCCCGGTTCAAGGGCATGAAAGTCCGCAGTTTGGGGAAGCGCCACAGTGAGCATGGCACCTTCAGCCGTTTCCACTTGAAGCTGGCTGCGAGCGCCATCAAACAGCGTGCGCAGAACAGTTACCTGCAAACAGTTATCCTGCTCAACCTCCGGCCTTACCAGGCTGAGTTGCATCACTTCCGGGCGGACGAACACCGTAATGCGCGAGCCCAGTGATATTTCCTCGCTACTTTGGCTCTGCAGCCGCACGCCGTGCTCGGTAACAACGGTAAGGATTTGACCCGACTGACCTTGCACCTTGCCGACATATTGATTGCTATCGCCAATAAAACTCGCCACGAAGGGCGTTTTGGGTTGGTAGTAGAGTTCTTGTGGCGTACCCACCTGCTCAAACCGCCCCTTATTCATCACTGCCACCTGATCAGACATCACCAGTGCTTCTGACTGATCGTGGGTGATGTACACAAACGTGGTATTGAACTCCCGCTGCAGCCTTTTAAGCTCGATTTTCATCTGCTCGCGCAGTTTCAGATCCAGCGCACCCAAAGGCTCGTCCAGTAGTAACACGGCAGGATTCAACACCAGGCAGCGGGCGATCGCCACGCGCTGTTTCTGTCCGCCAGAGAGTTGGTCAATGCGCTTGTCGCCATAATCGGGCAACTGAACCTTGGCCAGCACCTCGTCAATCAGGGTGGCGTGTTCGCGTTTGGGAACACCTTTACGCTTCAGTCCGTAGGCAATGTTTTCTGCCACCGACATGGTGGGGAACAGCGCCAGATGCTGAAACACCATGTTTACCGGGCGCTTGTTCGGGGGTGTATGCAGTACGGAACGACCTTTGATCAGAATATCGCCGGAATCCGGTTGCTGAAAACCGGCCAACATCCGCAACAGTGTCGTTTTACCGCAACCAGAGGGCCCAAGGATGGAAAAAAAGGCCCCGCGGGGGATGCTGAATGACACCTCATCAACAGCGGCGAATTCACCAAAATGTTTGCTCAGCAGGGTGCAGGCAAGATCCTCCTGCACCCCCGCATCTGCATCCGAAGCGAATGCTTGATCCGACATAGACAACAACCTTAGTTAGCGGCTTTCACCCGATCAAGCACCTTGCCTTCCATCTCTTCCAGACCGGCCGGAACGGGCGGGTACCAGTTGATGTTGTCGAGATCCGCTTGTGGAAAGCTCTCCTTGAACTGAGCCTTCAGGGTGTCATTGACGAAGTCGTCACTGCCTTTGGAGGCCGTAAAGTTACCGGCAGATTCAGTAATACGGGCGGCGACTTCTGGCTGCATAACAAAGTTTATCCACTTGTATGCGGCATCTTCTGCTTTTGTTTTGCGGGGAAGAACAAAGGTATCGATCCAGCCCAGAGCACCGGATTCAGGCGCAACAAAGGTAATATCGGGGTTTTCCGCGTTAAGCTTCCAGCCACCGGCATCCCACGCCATTGCCGCAGACACCTCGCCAGAACGCATCAGATTCAGCAAGGCATCGCCGCCAGACCAATAGGCTTTCACGTTGCTTTTACAGTCAACCAGTTTTTCTTCGACCTTATCCAGAATGGCCTGATATCTTTCCATATCGCCATAGGCGGCGAACGGGTCTTCACCCAGGGCAAAAGCAAAACCAATCAACGTGGGGCGCTTGAGGCGATACGACACGGAACCGCTCAGCGAATCATCACAGAGGTCGGTGTAGTCCTTTACTGTGGTTGCAGTCTTGCGGTTTACGATCAGCCCGCTGGTACCCCAAACGTGAGGAACTCCGTACACCTCACCTTCAAATTCAGTGTTCTTTTTGGTCGCCGCCAGCATGGAAGGGATGATCCTTGCCGTCTCGATTTTGCTCAAGTCCATCGGCTTATATATGTCGAAATCTGCCTGGGCACTCACAATCCGGTCCTGGCTAGGCTGAGCAAGATCAAAACCGGCACCGCGGGTAGCGCGCAATTTGGAGATCATGTCCTCGTTATTGGAGAGGGTGACTTTGACTTCAATGCCGGTCTCTTTCTCAAACTGCTCAACTACATCCTGTGGTGCGTAACCGCCCCAGGTTAGCAGCCGAAGCGTTTCAGCCTGAGCTGAAACCGAAAACGCCGCAGTGGCGGCAGCAAACATTGTGAGGTACTTGAATTGACGGAAAGATCTCATGGTGGGGCCTGTCCTTGTGAGCAACGAGAAGCAGTCTCGGGGAATTCATGACCTTAAATGTAGTGTGTTACAGATTTTTGACAAGGTGTCGGCTCGCATTGCTCAATGCCCAGAGTGCCGCCCACCAGAATAGACTGCCTGAGCAAAAGGACGGCGCGAGCTCAGGACACAGGTTAACTACCTTGTAATCCTGATCAGGGTAACTAAAAAGGCAAACTTGCGATACGCTCTACAATCAGCTTATCGGGCAAACGCGGCCAATTAGTAATTCTCCAAACTGCCCAGAGAACCCATTCAAGATACAAAAGGTGTACCAATGGCGGAAGCCAGTCCCAGGCAAAAGCTCCAGGAACTCAGAGGCAAGTACATTGCCGGGCTGCCCGACCGTATGGCAGAGCTTAGCGATTCCTGGAGCCACCTTCAGCACGTCAGCTGGAACCAAAAGTCACTGACCTTCATGAGCCAGTGCGCGCACAAACTGACTGGCAGCGGGACCACCTTCCAGTTTCCGGACATTACCAATACAGCGCGAGCGCTGGAAGAACAGCTACAAATGATTCTGGCTAAACCTGACGCGAGCTCTGCAGAACGCCAGCAAATTGATCACGCACTCAATGCACTTGAGCGCGCAATCCTGCAGGCCACTAACGCCGGCGTCAAGGAAGAGAATCCTGACCCGGCAATTCAAGCCACGCCGGAGAATAACAGCCAGCACCGCATCGCCGTTATTGAAGACGATGCAGACCAGGCCGCCCATCTCAAGAACTGGCTGGAGCTACGAGGTTATTACGCAGAAACTTTTGAGGATCCGGACACCTACAATCAGCGATCGGACAAACGTCTTCATCATCTGATTCTGCTGGATGTCAGCTTTCCCCAAGGCGCTATGGAAGGCATTGCCTGGCTGGAGCGCCTGAAGACTCAGGTCGGCACCCATACCCCTGTGCTTATGATGTCCGCGAGGAGCGACATGGTCGCCCGCATGCGCGCATTCCGGGCAGGCGCAGATATCTATCTGACCAAACCACTCAACATGAGCGTACTGGAGGAGCGCATTCATCAGTTACTTGAAAGCAACGTAACAACCCGGCCAAAGGTACTCTGGGTGGACGACGACGTTGAACTTCTCGCCCACTATGAAACCATGCTCACAGCGGAAGGCTATGAGGTGGAGGGCCTGAGTCAGCCAGTTCGCGTTCTGGAGCGCATCGAACAGTTCCAGCCGGATGCCATTGTACTGGACCATGACATGCCCGGCTGCCGGGGCATCGAGCTGGCGAAGGTGCTCAGGCAGGATGCCAACTACATGACCATCCCGATCCTTTTCGTATCAGCCTCGCCAGAAGCTCGAGAACAGCTCGAACAACACAGCATTGCGGGCAACGAGTTCTTCCAGAAGCCGCTGAACAGCGAACAGTTCCTCAGCTCCTTGCAGCGACATCTGCAGAACGCACAACATATTGCTGCACGCATCAATCTGATAAGCCAGCGCAAAGAATCCAAAGGCCTGCAGAACCTGGACTACTTCCTGACTGAACTCGGGGCCCTGCTGGCCAGTATCGGGAGCAACCCGGAAGGTAAAACGCACTATCTGATGCAGGCCAGCATTGACCGCCAGGAGTATCTGCGCGCCCAGCATGGTGCTCGTGCCATGGCGAGCCTTGCCGCCCGGATGGAAAAACACTTCGCCAAACAGCTCGGGCCCGGGGATTCGGGTTGCGCCCTGGGGGGCGGCAGCTTCCTCTTCCAGCTCAATGAGCCCACCTCCAACGATGATGGCATATCGCTCCTTGAGCGCTTCCACCATAGCATGAGCACACCCGCCTGGACCCTGGCAGAAGACCACACCCCGGTCACCCTCAGCCTGGGCGTGCTAACGCTCAACGATGCCCTGGATGAAGACAAGGCCCTGATCGAAGTAGAACATGCTTGCAGCGAAGCCATACAGAGTGGTGGCAATCGCATTAAGTGGCAACAGGCACCCGAACGATCGCCTGAACCCGAATTCAACGCCCGTATCAGGGAATTGATCGCGGCTCATCGGTTCAACCTCTACTACCAACCAATCGTTAATATGGAAACCGGCGACACCCTGTTTGAGGCGCTGGTGCGACTGGTAGACAGTGACAATGCTGTGTATCTGCCAAGCCAGTTCCTGAAGCAGCTGCCTGAAGGCATCCGGGGGCCATTCCATGAGCTGGACCGCTGGGTAATCCAGCACGCGGTAGAGGCCCTTTCAGCCCTAAAAGGCAAAGATGCCGCCAGCCATTCGGTGAGCATAAAGCTTTCTTCCTCCATGGCTGTTGTAGAGAACCTTCTCCCTCTGCTGAGCTCAGCGATACGGGACGCCCGCCTCAAGGGCAAACGCAGAATCTATCTGGCATTATCCAGCCCGAATGTAATGAAAGATGTAGCCGGCGCTAAAAAGATAGCGCGAATGGTTCAGAACATGGACTGCGGGCTGATCATTGAACACATAGATACGTCGGTCGCCTCTGTCGACCTGATAAAAGAACTGGATTCGGTGGATGTTGTGAAACTGGCGCCGGCACTCGGCGCGGTTGCTCAACAAACCCCAGCTCTGGAGCAGCTTTTGAATCAACTGAAAGCCACGCGTAATCTCAACCGGAGGATCGTGATCACCGGCGTAGAAGACGCTAAAGCACTGTCCTGGTTCTGGGAGCGCGGCATTCGCAACTTTCAGGGGTACTTTATCCAGGAACCCAAGGGGGCCATGAGTTACGAGCTATAGTCTTCAGCCAGCAAGATAATATTTCAGGAGAAACGATGACAGATGGACCTTCACGCCCTCAAAGGGGACTGGCTCGCATAAAACAACTGACGATCCGGCTCATATACTCCCGTCACGCTTTCTGGGGTTTGGGGGTTGCGTCTTTTCTTGAGTCCATCCTCATACCGATTCCTTTAGAGGCACTGCTCATCCCTTTGATGCAGGCCCGTCGCAGCCAGATTTTCCTTCTCAGCACTATTGCCCTGCTCGGTTGCCTGGTGGGTGCCAGTGTCGGCTACTTTGTCGGCTATTTCGTGTTTGATGCGATCGGCCAGCAGCTCGTGGAGATGGTTTCTACGCCCGAACAGTTTGAACAGGTGCGCAGGCGCATGGAGGAAGACGGCTTCTGGTTTATTCTGAGCGTGGGCGTTATTCCGGTTCCTTTCCAGATTGCCATGCTGGCCGCAGGTGCCACCAGCTATTCGTTCTTCCTGTTCATGCTCGCATCGGCCTTATCCCGGGCGCTTCGATACTATGGTCTGGGGCTGCTGGTTCTGATTACAGGCAATCGGGCCCAGGCTATTTTCGAACGTCACAAAGTATCTGCTGCAATCGTGATTACAGTCGTTGTACTCATAATCTGGGGCTGGTCTGTACTGAGCGGGTGACGCCCCATCACATATGGCCGCCACAAACGGGAGCGGCGGCCTGACGCTTGATCCGAATTTGCACTATCGGGGCAAAAGGTGGCTGATTTCGTCGGCTTGCCAGCTTTGGATGTTCCCCCGAATGATCATGCGATAAACCAGTGCCGCCACAACAAACAGATTGACGAGCAGCAAAAGCGCTTCAACGCCAACGATACCGTAAAGAAGCGGGCTCTGAGAGCTCAAAAGGCCTGTTTTCAGGGCTGTCGTGGTAAACAGGGCTGTGATCACGTAACTGGATACCAGCATGCACACCAGCCCGAGAGAGAAAATCAGGGGGCGCTGTTCCTGGAACAGATGCCTGAAAAATCCATTCCGCCATAGTGCGAGCAGAACCAGCAACGCCATGGTGACTGTTCCCGCAGCACCCCAGGTAATCAGGTTCTTGGTCGCCAGATCGAATTCGGCGAAGTGATGGCCATAATTCAGGTAATTTCGAACCATCGCTATCATCAAAACATTGAACGTGGTTATCGCGGTACCAAAATTCATCACCTGCGCCCAGATTTTCTCTTGAGAGGTTCGGTCATTCAGGCTTGCGCGTGAGGACAGTAAGGCCATAAAGTCGCCCCGAAAGACTCTGAAGTAACTCAGGAATACCCCGGCGGAGAGAACCACAAACACCAGAGAAACCACCAGGGAAGTCGCAGTCAGTGCGGTGTGCTCGCCCAGAGCGCCCGGGCCAGCAATGTTCAGCGCCATGAACCCGAGCGAGAAAGGCACAACCATCGACGCCTGATTCGCGCTACTGCCAGAGGCCTCTTTCAGCCGTGCCCTGGCCTTCAGGTACCAGACGAAAAGCGTCAGGGCCAATGCCGCAACAGCCAGGTCGTACGCAAGCCAGAACGGCCAGATTATGTCGTCCGCCTGATTGTTCAGCCCGAAGAAAATAACGGCTGCAAAGGACGATACGTTGCCATACATTCCGAGAGAAAGAGGTATACCAAACCATCCTGCGGTTTCCATCGGGTCCTGGTCAGAGAGGTTATGGCCACCCGCTCTGAGAAATTGCACCGAACGCAGAATAAAATAGGGAATCAGTAAGCTGCCAAAGATAAAAAGAAACCAGAAACTGTACCAGGTCAGCAACAGCCCTAAATGAACCAATCCCTCTGAGGCCAGAAGGTGAGCGTTATACTGATCCACTGATGGAAGGAAGTGCCCTTTATGTGGGACAAAAATGTTCAGAACAAAAACCAGCATGATACTGGTACCCATCAATCCCAACGGCAGGAGCCAATGGCGGGGATGCCATTTTCGTTGTGCCAGGCCATTCATATCACTACCTCTTGAATCCAGATAAAGAACAAATCTGGATACTATGATTCGCCCATAAGAGGAAAATGAGAAGCGCTGAAGGTGCGGCTTTCTGCCGCACAGATTCCCGGAGCCATGACCTTACGTTGCTCGTAACGAGGCTGAAAGCCGATCAGCCCAAAGACCAGACTATGCAAAAGGCGGGTTTGTAGCTCAAATAGAGAAGGCTGGCGTTAGCCAGCCTTCTCCAATTCAGGACAGGTGGTGCACGCTTTCCATGCCATACACCGGCGTATCGAGCCCCTCTTTCCGGGCTTTCAGCTGAAGTGCCAGATACAGGGAATAATGGCGTGACTGGTGCAAGTTGCCACCGTGGAACCAGAGCGCTTCCTGTTGAGTAGGCTTCCACATGTTCCGCAACTCCCCTTCCCAGGGGCCCGGATCTTTCGTGGTGTCGGACCCCATGCCCCAACATTTACCAACCTTGTCAGCGACCTCCTGAGAGATAATCCGGGCCGCCCAACCATTCATCGAGCCGAAGCCGGTGGCATAGACGATCAGATCTGCCGGTAGCTCCGTGCCATCCGTCAGCGTCACAGAGCGAGGGTTAATACGCTCAATACTGACGCCGCTCTTGAGCTTGATTTCCCCTTGAGCGACCAACTCTGATGCACCCACATCAATGTAATAGCCAGACCCGCGGCGCAGGTATTTCATGAATAGCCCAGAGCCGTCGTCACCGAAATCAAGCAGGAAACCAGCACGTTCGAGGCGATTGTAAAAGTCTGCATCCTGCTCCGCGACCTGCTCGTAAACCGGAATGTGCATGTCCGGCATCACCTTGAAGGGCACAGACGCGAAGGTAAGGTCGGCCTTTTCTGTGGTCACGCCATTTTGTATAGCCTCCTCGGAATACAGAGGGCCCAGCACCAGATCCATCAGGGTGTCGGATTTGATGATGTGGGTCGAAGAACGCTGAACCATGGTGACATCGGCGTCGTTCTCCCAAAGTGCGGCGCAGATGTCGTGAGAAGAATTGTTGCCGCCCAACACCACACATTTCTTGCCTTTGTAAGCCTCACCACCCGGGTGTTTACTGGAATGATGCTGTTCGCCTTCAAAGCTGTCCATGCCCGGAATGTCAGGAATATTGGGAATGCCAGACATGCCAGTGGCAAGAACAAGTTGCTGGGGACGAAGGGTGACTTTCTCACCGTCCCGAACCACGTCAACAACCCATTCCTTGCTGGCTTCGTCGTAACGGGCCCCCGTGCATTCCGTCGAGCTCCAGTAATTCAGCTCCATGATTTTGGTGTACATTTCCAGCCAGTCACCGACCTTGTCCTTTGGTGCAAACACCGGCCAGTGGTCCGGGAACGGCAGGTACGGCATGTGGTCGTACCAGACCGGATCGTGCAGGCATAGCGACTTGTAGCGGTTACGCCAGGAGTCGCCTGCCTTGGGGTTGCGTTCGATAACAATGGTTGGCACATCCAATTGCCTGAGGCGAGCCGCCAGGCCAATGCCACCCTGTCCACCACCGATAATCACGCAATAGGGTTGGCGGCTGTAGCCTAGTTCCCGCTCTTCGTCCTGCTTTGCCTCAAGCCAGGTTTTCCGGGATTTGGTCGCGCCATGTTGAGCACCCTTTGGCCGCAGAAACTTTTTCTTCTCCGGGAACTCTTTCAGTTCCTGCATGGTCGTCAACAGAGTCCAGGCAGCGCCATCGCGCAATCGAATATGGCCTTTACCCAGAGCATCTTTTGTTTCGAAGGTGATCCAGGCTTCAGTGACACCGTCCTGCTCAGTTGCGTCTTCTGCAACTCTCCAGTTACAAGGACAGGTACGCTCTGAGGTCTGCTCCAGCATGTCACGAATGCTGTCCTGCCCCTCCATCGTTTTTATGTTCCAGGTCATCGCAATGAGGTCGCGCCAGAAGCCGTCTTTTTCAAAAAGCTGGGCCGCACGGCCAGGGTCATCCGATTGCAGAACTTCGTTGAAGCCGTCGAGCCACTGCTGAACTCGCTCAGTGGGGGTGATCTGTGTTCCAGTCATCATGATTCTCCAGATTTGCATTGTTTTTGTTGGCTGGGGGCCATCGGCGCCCAGTGCAGGAATGAATCTTCCAGTAGCAACTGAGCAGGTGGTGTGCCAGCTTTGGTTTGAGACGCTCATTCAACATTCAATATATTGAAATGGTTAAGCTTTCGAATTTCATAGCTCGAGTTGAGGTTGCTATGAACAGCCTCTGAAGAAGGGTTTGTACTTTACGGTTGTAATGCCCGGTCGTTCGCTTCGTTACAGGTGTAATGGTAAATCAGGCACTAAAGAAGGGTGTTGGTATCGGCCTGCCCGGTATAGGGTGTGAAGACGACGACGCAGTATCTCTCGTGGATGACAAAAACAATATCAGAGCGATGCAGGAGCTTGGCATGATGATGCAGCAGGCGCAGCGGCGCCATATAGACGCGATTCTGAGTTACGCTGATAACCACCCTGCTTCGGTTTTTTCACCGGAGTCGGAGCTGATCGGGCGTTCCTGGAAACGATGTATCAACGACTACGGGCTGGATCCGAGCCAGCCACGTCGCGCTCGCATCGTGACTCAGCAAACCCTGAGGGAGCACCAGGATTCGGTTGACGAATTTCTTAATGTGGCCAGAGCCGGTGTGGATCAACTCTACACGCATATTGCCAACCTGGGGTATGTGCTGCTCCTGACGGACCATCGCGGCATCACTGTGCAGTTTCTCGGTGAACGCCGATTCGACCAACGCTTGCAAAAAGCCGGGCTGTATCTGGGCGCCGATTGGAGCGAGCAGTACGCAGGCACCTGCGCCGTGGGCACCTGTATTGAGGAAAAGCAGGCTCTTACGTGTCACCGGATTGATCATTTCGATGCAACTCACATCAGCCTGACCTGCACCTCAGCCCCCATTCTTGATCCGCTGGGCAATCTCCTGGCGGTGCTGGATATCTCGGCTCTGGACTCCCCCGACCCTCACAGCAGCCAGACATTCGCGTTGCACCTCACCCAGCTCTATGCCCGTATGATCGAGGATGCCTACTTCCTCCGTCGCTATCGCAATCAGATGATTTTTCGTTGCGACGCGTCCCGCGAGTTTGTTCAGGTCAACGGCCAGTATCTGTTTGCCATTGATGATGACGGATGCGTGGAAGCCGCTAATACGGCTGGCCGTTCACTCATGCAAAGCCCAGGGCTCGACACCGGCACCGAGCCTTGCATGAGCGATCGACCCAGCCTTACCAGCCTGTTCGAGTGTGAGTTGAGGGATATATGGAGCATTCCTTACGATCATGATGACCAGGTAAAAGCCTTTCGCCATTGCACCACTGGCAATACGTTTTTTGCATCGCTGGTGCAGCCCAAAACCAAGCCTCCCGCATCAGTACCTACCGAGCTGCCCACCCCCGAGGAGCCAGTGGTTCAACTGGACGCACTGGCAGCAGACGATCCAATCATGCGGCGCACGCTTGGCCTGGCCAAGCGTCTTCGGAACCGGGACGTCGGTTTGCTGATTCTGGGTGAAACCGGCACCGGCAAGGAAGTTCTCGCCAAAGCCATACATGCCTCCAGCCATCGTTCCCGGCATGCATTTGTCGCGGTAAACTGCGCGGCCATTCCCGAATCACTGATTGAAAGCGAGCTCTTCGGCTATGTGGCGGGAGCGTTTACCGGTGCGCGTGCTAAGGGTGTGAGAGGCCTGATTCAACAGGCGGATGGTGGCACCTTATTTCTCGACGAGATTGGCGATATGCCATTACAACTGCAGACCCGACTGCTGCGGGTTCTGGCGGAAGGTGAAATTCTTCCGGTTGGCGCTGACAGCCCGGTCAAGGTGAATTGTCGGGTGATTGCAGCCACGCATCAGGACCTGACTCAACTGATTGAACGTGGTGATTTCCGGGCCGATCTTTATTATCGGTTAAACGGTGCAACCCTGCGCTTGCCATCCCTGGGCGAACGGGCCGACCGTCAGCATGTCATTAATCGCGTACTCACGAACCTGGTTCAGCAAAACAACCTTCCGGATGTCCGAATCCGGGCCGATGCCATGAGCGCTCTCCTTGCCTACAGCTGGCCGGGTAATATTCGCCAACTCGTAAACGCACTGGCGTTTGCCGAGGCCACCTGTGACAACGGCCAGATCACAGTCAACGATCTGCCGGAAGAGTGCCTGAATAGTCACACGGCTGCCGCTCACTGCCAAAATCCAGGGCAAGATGATAAAAGCGACGGGAGTAATCCATTACTGGCACGCCTGAAAGAATACCGCTGGAACGTATCCGAGGTCGCACGATGCTACGGCGTATCACGCCCGACCATCTATCGCTGGATGCAACATCAAGCGATAGAGCCGCCCAGATTTCTGGGTAAGCGATGACTTTACGCCGTCACAGAGGGGCAGGCGCTCAAAACTCCAGGCAGATCTTGCCAAAGTGCGCGCCTGACTCTTCATAGCGGAATGCATCTGCAATGTCGTCCAGGGTGAACGAGCGGTCAATGACCGGGTGCATGCCGTTAGCCTCGATGGCGCGAATCATTTCCTGCTGCTGCACCCTGCTACCCACGATCAGCCCTTGCATGCGCGCCTGCTTGGACAACAGCTTCAGGGTGGGCACGTCACCCGCAACACCCGTAAGAATACCAATCAGTGATATATGGCCGCCGATACTCACGGCATCGATGGATTCCGGCAGTGTGCCAGGGCCACCCACTTCAATTACATGATCTGCGCCCTGACCGTCGGTCAGCTCCAGTACACGCTGGCCCCAGGCTGGTGTGGTTTTGTAGTTGATGGTCTCGTCGGCACCTAACGTTTTCAGGCGCTCAAGCTTTGCATCGGATGACGAGGTAGCGATCACCCGGGCGCCCATCATTTTGGCAAATTGCACCGCAAAAATAGAAACGCCACCGGTTCCCAGAGTAAGTACCGTATCGCCCGCTTTCAGATTGCCGTTAACCACCAGTGCACGCCATGCGGTAAGCCCGGCGGTGGTGAGGGTGGCAGCCTCTGCGTGGCTATAGCCCTTAGGTGCATGCGTAAAGCCTTGGGCTGAACCAACCACCTGTTCCCGAGCGTAGCCGTCTACGCCGTCACCCGGCGTGGTGCTGAAGTTATCAATTGGTGCCGGCCCGTCGATCCAGTGAGGAAAGAAGGTGGAGACCACATGATCACCCACCGAAAACTCGCTAACACCTGAACCAACGGCCTCTACCACACCGGCACCATCAGACATTGGAATGCGATTGTTCTCGGTTGGGAGAGCACCCACAACCACTGCGTAGTCGTGAAAGTTCAGGGAGTTGGCGTGAATCCGTACCCGGATTTCGCCCTGTCCGGGTTCGCCGGGCGCGCGGCCCTCGGTTACGCTGAGCTGGTCCAGCCCGAATGGCTGGGATACTGTTGCGAACTTCATTTGCTGGCCTCTATTTGTCAGTGGCATGGAAGATGCCGGTCATTTAGGCCGGAAGCGAAATCGTTACTGTCATCGCCTCAGTTTTGGCGAACTGTCCCCACGGCACAATGCTACTTGAGTGCCGTTATTGCAGTCACAGAGAGCTATCCAAAAGGGGTGTTTGGCACCCGGTTCGAGGTGCTCCCTCAAGGGTTACACATCCAGAGCCTACTTCGCCAAATTGAAAAGGCGCCCATGAACTTTCCAAAGGAAACCTTTGTTGGGCTAACATGGCCAGTGTTTCTCAGTAATTCACCCTCAGATTGAACAGGTTAAAATGTCCGAAGATCCCCTCAAGGCCCTGTCCGACATGGCCAGTGACGCCCATGCCCGTATTCAAGCGGCCCATGAGCACATCAACCCGGTGGTGGAAGTCCGCAGGGGTATGCGTGATGCAGGTATCCCCGCAGACGTGATGACCATAGACTGCCTGCGCACCCGCCGTCGGATCACACTTATCCTGCACGACGAAAAACCAGGCGTGTTGCTCTATCAGTTTGTAACCATTGAGGACGAAGTCGGGGAAGACTTCAAAGAGATAGCGCTATCCGATGTAAACACGAGCACGCTGTTTGGCTGGATACAGGATTATTTTGGCTGAGTGCCAATCTCCTGCAACGCCTGCACAAGGGTGTCGGGCTCCTGGGCTCCGGCAATAAGGTACTTGTTGTTAATGATAAATGCAGGCACCGCCGTAACCCCTGCCTTCTGGTAGTTGGCTTCATCTTCCCGCACCACACGGGCGTATCGATCCGAGCCCAGTACTTCCCTGGCCTTGGCGGTATCCATTCCCACAGTTTCAACGCACTGGACAAGAACATCGTGGTCTGAGACGTTCTCGCCCCTGCCAAAATAGGCCTCAAACAGCGCCTGCTTCATGCCGGTCTGCTGGCCTTGCTCGCCGGCCCATTTGACCAACCGATGAGCATCGAAGGTATTGCAGGTTAATCGCTCCTGCAATTTCTCGAAGTTGATACCGAGATCCTTCGCAATCACCATCATCTGGTTCTGGGTTGCGCGCGCCTCTTCCTCGCTCTTCCCGTATTTTCGAGCCAGGGCTGGCAAAATCGGCTCGCCCTCCCCGCTGTGGTCCGGGTTCAGTTCGAACGCATGCCATTCAATGGTGAATTCATACTCGCCAGCCAACTGCGCCATTGCGCGTTCCAGGCGAGCATAGCCAATGGCGCACCAGGGGCAAGCGATGTCGGAAACGATATCAATGTGCATCTTGTTCATGCTGGGTAGATCCTCGAATTTGAACAGGCAATCACGGCTTCTTCCAGATACTCAAGTGCGCGCTTGTCGGAACTGATACATTCAAGTCGGCTATCTGGACTGCTCTCCAGCCTGGTTTCTGAGAGTACGTTATCCGCCTTGTCGTAGGCAATGACCCCTTGGTCGGTTTTAAAAACACCTTTGATCCGTTCAGCCTCTGCACCAGAAAGAAGCGTGTGCAGCCGGTTTGCATCAAACACCCATTCAGCGTTAAAAACCCAGCCCTGGCTGTGAAACCCCTCACTTTCTTTACCTGAACCAAGAAAGCTATCAGTTGGAGTATCGGCTCTCTTTACAAAGGAAAGGGGCTGACTTAGTTCCGTATGGCACCCGGGGAGAGGGTGATCGCCGGCAGGCGCATCCAGCCAGCCGAGCTCCAGCTCCCCCCAGCTTACACAGAAAACTGATTTTTTTCGGGTGCTCAATCTCTTATCAAGATAATTCAATAGTGCCGGAAAATCCTCAGGCTGATACTGCTCCGCTTTGTTGGCGACGATAACGTCTGCCACACTCAGCTGCTGGTTAAAGGTTGCGTGGTTTACGTACCGGGCATCTTGAATTTTTCGGGCATCAACCAGGGTAATCGTCGCGCGCAGATCCAGTATTTCCCGATAGTGCTCTGAGCCCAACGTCGCCAGTACCTCCTCGGGGTGACCAAGACCCGTAGGCTCAATCAGCAGCCGATCCGGTTGGGCGCGGGCGATCAGCATATTCAGCGCAACCTGCATCGGCAGGCCAGCGGCGCAACACATGCAGCCACCAGGTACCTCGCGAATGAAGACACCCCGCTGCCCGGTTTCATGCCCTGCGAGTACACTGCCGTCGATACCCACTTCGCCGAATTCATTGACCAGCACCGCCCAGCGCTCTGCTTCAGGCTTATGCTTTAACAATTGTAAAATGGAAGTGGTTTTTCCAACACCCAGAAAACCGGTGATGACGTTGGTTTGAATTGGCTTGGAGACTGGCATTTAAAAAGACATTCCCGTGCTCTGTTTTCGTGACTTCAGTACTTTATAACATAACACTTTGATATCGGCGTCTCGGTTTCCCGCACTTTTATTTTAACCAAAGCTCCCAATATATTAGACGTACTTTGGCCCCACCCCGCAGGACGTGATAATGAACGCTATTCTCAAAAAATTTCTCTTCGTCTCAAGCATCTATCTTCTGGCCCCAAGCGCAGGCGCTTTCAGCCTCGATGGCGCCTTGTCCAGCGGAACACAAGCACTCTCCTCGGCAACAGAAGTCAGCGGTGAAGCCCAGCAACTGATGGGTCAGCTTGAAAATCAGCTCGGCGTTACCGAGGCTCAAGCAGTCGGTGGCACAGGAGCGCTGCTGCAGCTGGCGAAAAGTGAGCTTGGCGCCAACACCATGAGCGCTCTCACCAGCCAGGCTTCGGGCCTCTCCAGCCTGCTAGGCGGAGGAAACAGCCTGACTGAAAGCATGCTCTCCAATATTTCATCCATGAGCGGGGTGGAGTCTGCCTTCTCTGCATTGGGCATGGACAGTTCCATGATTCAGCAGTTCGTGCCAATCGTGATGAATTTCCTGGGAGACCAGGGAGTTGGTTCTTCCCTTCTAGGCCAGTTACAGGGCCTGTGGATGCCTGCCAGCTAAACTGCAGCATATCCAGCCACTCAATAGCCTCTCGCTGGCGCCTTCATCAACACCGGTGATGGTTTGCCAATATGGTAGCCCTGGGCGAAATCAACGCCCAGCTGCCGTAATTTAACCAGCGTCACTTCGTCTTCGACAAATTCCGCAATCGTCTGCATCCCGAATGCGTTGACCATGTTGGTGAGGCTTTCAACAAACACCTGATTATCCGGACTCTTCTCAAGGTCCAGAATGTATGAGCCATCGAGTTTAACGTAGCTCAGAGGCAGCTTCTTGAGATAACTGAATGATGAGAAGCCCACGCCAAAGTCGTCCAGAGCAATCATGACCCCCGTGGCGTTGATTTCTTCCAGATTAGACAGAACCATCTGGAAGTTTTCTATGTAGGCGGTTTCTGTCAGTTCCAGAATCAGCTGGCCAGGGTTTATTTGATATTTGTGAATCAGGTCAGTCAATATCTCCGGCAGATCTGCCGACTGCAGCGTGGGCGCCGACACGTTGACAGCAAAACACATGGCGCCCCCCTCAGCATTTTCAGCGGCCAATCTCCGGATAGCGCGCTCCAGCACCCAGGTATCGACCAACCGAATCAGGCCCATACGTTCTGCTGCAGGGATGAATTCACTGGGAAAAACCGGGGCGCCAGAACTGTCCTTCAACCTCAGCAGGACCTCGTGGTGACTGATTCGGTTCTCCTCGAGAAACAGAATAGGCTGAAAATGCAGCTCGAACAGGCCGTCTTCGGCCAAGGCGCGTTTTAATAGCGACGTCAGATCATGGTCCCGGCGTAACCCCTCCAGATTATTGTTTTTCGGGTCAAAAATTTGCCATTGGTTGACGCCTTTTTTCTTGGCCTGATACATCGCCATGTCTGCATGCACCACCAGTTCCTGCTCGGTGGTACCGTGCTCTGGAATCAAGGCGGCACCGATACTGACGCTGTACTCGGTAGTCCGACCCTCGGTCGGAATTAGAATCTCGCCGTTGAGTTGAGCAGAGAGTTTGGCGAGCACAGTCTGGAGCTGAGCCTGGGCGATGCCTGGCAGGATAATGGTAAATTCGTCTCCTGCCAGCCGGCTGATGGAGTCGCTCGCTCGCACACTTGCGGTCAGTGAATTGGCGATCTGTATCAACACACTGTCGCCAACCGCATGGCCATAAAGGTCGTTAATCTGCTTGAACCGGTTGATATCGATAAAGACGATGGCGCCCGCGGTCCCGGCTTCGAGAGCGTTTGCTAAATCGTGCTGAAAAGCCCGACGGTTTCCTATGCACGTTAAAGGATCGTGATTTGCCAGCCATTCCAGTGCTTGCTCGTCCCGTTTACGCTGAGTCAGATCGACGCCCGTAGCGAGGACAACGGACTGTCCGTTTTCATTTTCGACCAGAGAACAGGTCCAGTCTGCGAAAACGGTGTGTCCCTGATCGTTCGTGAACTTGGCATCGAATTGAATAGCATCACACTTGCCATTTTGCAGGAGCGCAATTTTGCTCCTGTAATCCGCATAGACAGCATCTGATTTGAAAATCTCCTGAAAACTTGTCAGCGGCCGGCTGAACTCCCTTTCAAATCTCGTGTTCGTAGTCAGAATACGGCCATCTATGGTGTGGGTCGCAATAAACAGATGCGAACTGTCAATCAAGCGCTCAAGGAAAGCTCGAGAGCGGGAAATGATGGCAATCTGGTTTTTTAGAGAATGGTTTTTCTGCTCAACTTCCGTATGCAGAGTGTCCAGCTCCTGGGTGACAAAACGGGTACTTTTCTCAAGCAGGGTGAGTTCGTCACTGAGATAGCCCCGATGCCCGTGTATTTTCTTCTGTGCCTGCTCATATTCATGCTTTGGCAGCAAGTTTAGCGCCTCAACAACTGCGATCAGGCGTCGCAGTGGGCTCAGTATCAGCATGACAAGAAAGACTTCGGCAATGACCAGCGCCAGCACCCCGATCAACAGGCTGGTTTTTACAGAATTGACGAGGTTGTTGTATTGCCGGGTTTCGTCAATGATCGCTACGAAGTGCGGCGCAGTGCCCATAGTTTTGAAGCGAGTCAGGTCAAGCGTATTGAAAAGAAGTCTTCGTGACTCATGATCAAAGGCCTGGTCACTACCAAGGATGCCGAACGGTGCTATTGCTTCAACTGCTTTGAGCTGCCTAAAGGTGTTCGAAAAGTTACTTGCCGCCCACACTCGTTTGTTCCAATTGCCAAGCGAGCGTTCGTTCCCGGTATCAGTACTGTCTGCGTCCAGGCCGTCGAGAATGATTGCCAGCTCGTCTGTGGATATCTGTTGAAAATGCTGGATTACGTCGGCAATGTTCTGGCCTATCACCATCACGGCTTCGGAGCCATTTTGCAGAACAAAGGGCTCGATGACGAACTGGGAGCAGCCAAAACCGCAGTAAAGGAAAGATTGGGGCGTTCCTGGATCTCTCCCTTGCACAAGCTGGTCAATTGCCTGGCTCAAGCCGGCCGGATCACGAAAAAAAACCAGATTCATTGCTGAACCCAGTCGATTTCCCTGTGCCGAATAGACCGCAAGGTAATCGATTCCGGTATTGAGATTGAGTTTGAACCACTCGCTCTGGAGGAAGCGATTCATTTCCGCCTGCTGGTCACTCTTATCGGCCGCCTGAATGCGCGGAGTTTCAGCGATAAGCTGGGCAAGCTGAGACAGGCGGAGGGCGTTTTCCTCCAACTGCCGGTTAATTACGCGCTCTTGTTGCAGGTGTAGATCTGCTACCCGGTTTTCATAGTGCTCAAGCGTTTTGAAAACTTGCTGGGCGACCCAGGTCGCAGTAATGACAACCAATACCAGACTGAGAAATGCGACCGCCTTCCATTTGATGCTGACGAACATCACTGTGTGCCCGCGCCGCTAGAATTGAAATGTCAGAGATACGACATAATAGTTCCAGTATTTACTGATGCTATCGTTTTCCATGCCGCTGTAGCTGGGCAGCCAGGCTGTGCCCTCGTTGAAGCTGGCCTGACCGGTGACTGTCCATCGAGGATAGAACATCCACTTTCCACCCAGGCTCCAGCCCTTACCAAATCCTCGGTAAGGGTTGTTAGCCGGTAACAGATCACTACCGGAGCGATCATCCTTATCGAGATAGAGCTCTTCGTAACGGGCGAACCATGAAGTGGTAAGCGTAGGCAACCACTCAACCTGCAGGTAATAGGCTTGGGTAGTAGTGTTTTTCTCGGTATCCATTCCAGCGAGCTGGAGCTCGAGATCACTGAACAGGTTCATGTACTCTGCCGTGATAACCCAGTCATGGTAGCTGTACTGAACTGACAGAATGGCAAACAGAGCATCAATGCTGGTCCCGGTGACGTAATTTTGCGGGTTCACGCCAATATCTCCCATGCCTGCAGTAAACAGTGCCATTTGGGCATCTGAAACACTCATGGGGTTATCCAGATCTATATCCGCATCCACCAGGCTGAAACCAAGCTTCAGATTTCTCTGGGCTGCCGGTACAAAATTCAGGTTCAGGCCAATAAGTGGCACATCCTCGAACTCTCCCTCGGAGATTGGCAGCCCATAGAGGTAATATTCGAGCTTCTCACCGTCGAGACCCCTCTCCCCCGCGAAAAGCTCCCAGCTCAGCTGGTTATCCTGAAGCATCAGGGAGCCGTAGAGGTTGATACCATCAGTAGACAGAATGGTATCCCGCAGAGAGTCAAAATAGATTGAATCGGGCACATTGAAGCCAGGCCGGGCAGAGGGTATGTCTCGAATGGCATTATAAAAGCCCACATTGTTCTTTACGCGGCCGAGGCGAATCCCGGCGGTCGAACCCATATCACTGTGGAAAAGGTAATCGGCGAGCAGGAAATCAATCCGTAAATCACCGTCATCGCTTTCATCTCGTTGCCGGCTGATGATTTGCCCTGCCAGGCGAAACTCAGGAGATACTTCGGTAAAACCGGTGATGCCAAGTTCACGGAACTTGAACGAACCATCCAGGGAATCGGTACCTGCGTATGGATTATCCGGACTGTACAGGTACCCCTGGCTCACGAACCCATGGAGCTCAGACGAGCTTCCCAGCTCAACTGCGCTTGCAGGTGCCATTATCGCTGCGACTGTGACGCCCAGAACAATCGAGGAGAACTTGCTCATCATTCTTTATCTCCCAGGGTCACGATGTTTCCAGTTGGATAGTCTGCGGAGGTATACCCGATTGCACCTGGCGTGCTTTGAATCATTTCAACCATCTCAGCCTGAGAATTAACAACAGCTGGCGCTTTGCCTGTTCCTGTGAAAAGCATCCGGTTCCAGATGCGATCGAGTTGGTGGGCTTGAATGTGCAGCCGGTTGACGACGAACTCCCGGTGAAGCTCATTCTCGCTTGGTAGAGTAAACACCTGGATAGCCAGGCCGTTCGGCCACTTTCGGATTTGCATAGCAAAAATCTGGCTCAGGTAGGCTGAGTCCAGCTCGGTGATATCTGCATCGTCGTTGAGTATGACTTTCGGGGCCGAAAGCAGCGGTTGGGCAAAAGAGCACACTACGGCGAATGCTAGCGCTCTAAACCCTGCTCTCAAGTAACCGCTATTAGCTCTATCCATAAAACCCGTTCGTTTCTATGTGTACTTGAGAGGGCGAGATTAAAAAACAGCTTTAGCAAAGACTCTTTTGCGATGCATGTTAACTGAATTCATGACCGAAAGTTAATATTTAATGTTTCGAATTGTCAGGCGCTCCCAATGCCCTGATCTGTGCTTGACGGGTTTAGAGATACCGCCCTCCTGCTCCGATTGCCACCACGATCAGCCCGAGAATCAGGTTGGTGCCCACCAGTTTGCGAATCTGTCCGACCTGGCGCCCGCCTTCCTGAGGGTCCTGATTCGCAACGGCCTGTTTCAGCCTGCGAAAGGGGGCAAAATAGACGTGGGAATAAAGCACAACCATCAAAATTCCCAACCCCTGCATAACATGGATATGCCAGCCGGCACCTGCCATGCCACCAAAAGCACTGAAGAGCATCCAGTAACCGGTCACCAGCAACAGGGCCACGGCCACCCATACCCACCGGAAAAACCTGGAAAGCGTGTGATACCAGAGTGAGCCCCGCTGAGATGCATCAATTACCTCAACTACCGCAGGCCGCATGGCCATGTAGGCGAAAAACATGCCACCAACCCAGATAACGGCAGAAAGTACGTGCAGTGCAATAGCCAAACCCATAAAGCGACTCCCGGATAAGAAACGTTTGATGTAATACCAGCTGGCAACTAAAGCCGTTCGATGGCTTTGAGCAGAGCGTTAAAGGCTTTCGTAAAACTGCGCTCAGCGAGCCTGTCCAGTGTCCGACCAAGCAATGGAACCTTTATGCGGCCCTCGGATATCCAGATCACTCTGGTTCGCTCACCATCAGGCTGCAAAATAATTTCACCCCTGGTATGCAGAATAGAGAGCGGACTCGATTTCTCAATGCAATAGTGCATTCTGGTCGGCCTCTCGAACTGCGTAATACGTTCGGTTAGTTCAAGTGGTCCTGCCCCGATGATTCGCAGCGCCCCGGTGCCATTTTTTTCTTCTTCTCCTTGTTCAACCAAAACGGACTTATCAACACCCGGAAACCGATCGTAGCGGGCATGGTCGGAAATGGCTTCAAAAACAGAATCTATGTCTTTAGTCAGCGTACGCTCTACATGAATATTAAACATGTTGGATCCTCGAGTTCGAACAGCATAATGATCGTTTAACCCGCCGGCTGTCTAATCTGATTGCAGCCCAGCTCTGGCTGCAGCAATCAAAAAACGGCTGCTCCACATCGAGATGCGAATACACCAACGCACCCCCGTAATCTGCTTGAAATTCACCTGAAAAGAATGAACACTCTAGCGACAGACAACGATAAATCTCGGGCCACAGCGAGCAGCACCTTGACCATATCTTCTGATAGTGAGGCCGGCCGGAATAAAAGGCACCCGGATACTTCAGGCTCGGCCCGAGGTGCATCACCGAATGCACGGGTTGACAGGCTGACCCAGATATACCGGGCACTCAGCGGAATCAATCAAGCTATTATTCGCATGGGCGACGAGAAAGAGCTTTTTCCTCTCGTCTGCCAGCTTGCTGTTGAATTCGGCGGCGTCAGCATGGCCTGGATCGGCGTTGCTGATCCGGAATCAGAACGAATTGTCCCCGTAGAAAGTTTCGGCGTCGGTACGGATTATCTGACGAACATCCAGATCTCAATGGCGCACGACAAGCCAGAGGGCCGAGGGCCAACGGCAACGGCTTATCGCAACAACTGCGCCGTCGTTTCCAATGACTGGGAAAACGATCCTCTTACAGCCCCCTGGCAAGAAAAGGCAAGCCGTTTTCACTGGGGTAGCAGCGGCTGCTTCCCTATCCAGCGGCATGGCCAACCTTATGCAGTCTTGTCGGTGTATCACTGCGCGGAAGAATATTTCGACAGTGAAACAACCGAGCTGCTCGATGAAATGACCCGCGACATCACATTCGCCCTCGACAACTTTGACCGGGAAAAAGAACGCCGTGACGCCCTGGATGCGCTGCGAGCCAGCGAACAACATTTCCGGGCCTATTTCGAGCGTTCAATGTTTGGCATGGCAGCCACCAGCGCGGATAAAGGCTGGATAGAGGTAAACCAGGCACTTTGCGACATGCTGGGTTACACGGCCGAAGAAATCATGGCCACGACATGGGCTGAGCTGACCCACCCTGACGACCTGGAGTCCAACACGGCTTTATATGAACAGTTGATTGACGGCTCCATTGATGAAGTGTCCGTTGAAAAGCGGTTTGTCCAGAAGTCCCATAACATCATCGATGCTCACCTGGCCGTGCGTGCCGTTCGTAATACTGATGGCAGTCTTGCGTATACGGTATCGCTGATTGAAGACATTTCACTCAGGAAGATGGCGGAACGACGAGAGCAAATGCGACAGCACACTCTGGAAAGAGTCGCCAGAGGCGGCTCTCTGAAGGAGATCATGTTGCAGGTCATCGAGTCAGCGGAATCGATTTATCCCAAGTCCATGTGCTCAATTCTCCTATTAGATGACGAAGGACAGCACCTTTTAAGCGGCGCCGCTCCCAGCTTGCCTGACTTTTATAACGAAGCTGTTAACGGCGTGAAGATTGGCATGAATGTCGGTTCTTGCGGAACTGCTGCTTTCACAGGAAAGCGAACAATTGTCGAGGACATCGCAACCCATCCTTATTGGGAGAACTATAAAGAGCTTGCCGCCAGAGCAAGCTTTGGCTCTTGCTGGTCTGAGCCCATCCACTCTTCATCAGGTAAAGTATTAGGTACTTTTGCCATTTATCGCAAAGAACCAGGATTACCAGATGAACAGGAGATCGCCCTGATAGAGAGCGCAACCAATCTGGTTGGTATCGCCATCGAGAGGACCCACGCAGAAGAAGAGCTCCATCTTGCCTCATCCATCTATATCAACAGCGCAGAAGCCGTGCTGGTAACCGATGCCCAAAACAAAATCATTGCGCTCAACCCGGCCTTTACCAAAATAACCGGATACACTCTCGACGACCTCAGGGGCAAAGACCCATCCCTCCTTCACTCGGGCCGTCAAACCGTCGATTTCTTCAAAGCTATTTGGGAAGACGTAACTCAACAGGGTTTTTGGCAGGGCGAGGTCTGGAGCCGTCGTAATACAGGCGAAGCCTTTCCGGCATGGCTCACCATCAATGTTATTCGCAACGAGAAAGGTGATATCCAGCGCCATATTGTTATGGGGTCTGATATCACGAACAAGGTTCGCTCAGACGAACTGATCTGGCGCCAGGCAAACTACGACTTCCTGACCGACTTGCCAAACCGTTACATGTTTCAGGATCGTCTGGAACAGGAAATTCGGAAATCGTTACGCGATGGCTCATTGCTGGCACTCTTATTTATTGATCTCGACCACTTCAAGGATGTTAACGATACCCTCGGACACCCTGTGGGTGACCAGCTGCTGATAAAGGCCGCGGAGCGCATTGCCAGTTGTGTCAGGGACTCCGATACCGTAGCCCGAATGAGCGGTGACGAGTTCACCGTTATTCTGCCCAGGCTTGCAAATACAAGCGACGGAGAAAAGGTGGGCGAACAAATCATAAGTGCGCTCGCAGAACCATATTCCATCAATGATGAAACCATCTATATCCAGGCCAGCATCGGCATAACCTTTTGCCCGGACGACGCTTCAGAGGTTGATCAGTTGGTCAGTAACGCCGACCAGGCCATGTACGCGTCTAAAGCAGCAGGCCGGAACCGCCTCAGTTATTTTACCCAGGCCCTGCATGACAGGGCCCAGAGTCGACTGAAACTGTTAAATGATATGCGCTCGGCGGCTGAAAACCGGCAGTTCGAGCTCCACTTCCAGCCCATAATAGATCTATACACCGGACGCGTCGGCAAAGCAGAGGCACTGATACGCTGGAATCACCCGGAACGCGGAATGATCAGCCCGGCTGAGTTTATTCCTCTGGCTGAAGAGACAGGCTTGATTGTTGGTATCGGCGACTGGGTGTTCCGGGAGGCTGCCGCCAAGGCAAAACGCTGGAGTGAGTTGTTCAATAACGGATTACAGGTGTCAGTGAACATGTCGCCTGTGCAGTTTCAGAGCGAAGCGCTGAGCATAACGGACTGGCTGACTTACCTGCGAACGCTCGGGCTGGAGACAAACCATCTGAGCGTAGAGATCACCGAGGGTTTGCTACTGAATGCAAGCAAGGGCGTAACAGACAAGCTTCTCCATTTCCGTGACGCCGGAATCCAGGTCGCGATTGATGATTTCGGAGTGGGCTATTCAGCGCTGTCTTATCTCAGGCGATTCGATATCGACTACCTCAAGATTGATCAGTCTTTCATCCAGAATCTCGACAATGAGCAGAACGACCTGGTGCTTTCCGAGGCCATTGTCATCATGGCCCACAAACTTGGCCTGAAAGTTACCGCAGAAGGGGTCGAAACCGAGACGCAACGCCGCCTGTTACTGGACATCGGATGTGATTACGGCCAGGGGTACTTGTTCTCCCGCCCCCTGCCCGCTTCTGAGTTCGAAGAATTTATCGCGAAATCCACAGGAACGGAGTGAGCATGAAGCTCAACCCATTTAATACCCGCATCGGCCTGGCTCTGGGGGGCGGTGCCGCCAAGGGCATTGCCCATATAGGCGTTCTGAAGGCATTCGAGGAAGAGCAAATCCCGATTCATTGTATTTCGGGTACAAGCGTGGGGGCACTGGTCGCCAGCTATTACGCCTTCGGCCGTCCGGCAGAGTCCATACTTTCCATCGGCTCGACACTGAACCTGTCCAAGATCCTCAACTTTACCCTGGAGCGTGGCGGCCTGTTCAGTACGCATGCCATTCACGAAATGATCCAAAGAGACCTCGGAGACTGTCGAATCGAGGATGCAGGCATTCCCCTGGCTATTTGCACAACGGACATCGAAACCGGCAAACAGCTGATATTCACAGAAGGCAATCTGGCGGAGGCTGTCTGTGCATCCATGGCTGTACCGGGCCTGTTTGTACCTGTCGAGGTAAATGGCCGCACTCTGGTCGACGGCGGGCTCGTTGAAAATGTACCGATATCGCCACTGGAGAAAATGGGTGCAGGTATTATCGTGGCCGTTGATCTGAGCCACGTCAGCCAGTACCCGAAGCCGGAAGATACATTTGATGTAATCAGCAATGCCATCAACATTGCTATCGATTTCAATACCCGCAATCAGCTGAAAAAGGCAGACATTGTAGTGCCGTTGGACTTAAGCGGTTACAGCCTCACCAACAACGCCAAGTGTGTGCAGGAACTGTACATGGAAGGCTATCACCCCATGAAAAAAAAGATTCACCGCGTGCTCTGGTACAAGCGTGCAAATGTCATTATGTATCTTTTTAAAGGCGCCAGGAAATTGCTGCCCCTGAAGGTGCCCGAGATTATCAAAGATCTTAAAAACCACGCCTTGGCTATCCGTAATCGAAGCTAACGACGCAAATCACCACGGTGGTGAACCAAAACGCCATTTGCAGCCTACTCTGTTAACCTGCCCACTCTTTTGATGCGAACGGAGTTTTTGCATGATCACAGTCCATCACCTTAATAATTCTCGCTCACAACGCATTCTCTGGATGCTGGAAGAGCTGGGAGTGCCTTACGAAATCAAGCATTACGAGCGTGATCAAAAAACCATGCTGGCGCCTGCAAGCCTCAAAAAAATTCACCCGCTGGGCAAATCACCAGTGATCACCGACGGCGATCTGGTCGTGGCGGAGTCTGGCGCCATTATCGAATACCTTGCCCGCACCTATGGCAAAGACACCATGCTGCCAGAGGGCGGCGGCCAGGCGTGGCTCGATTACACTTACTGGCTGCATTACGCAGAAGGCTCTCTGATGCCTCCACTGGTGATGCGCCTGGTATTTGAAAAGGTCAAAACCAGCCCGATGCCGTTTTTTATCAAGCCAGTGGCAAAAGGCATTTCAGATAAAACCAATGAGATTTTCATCGGCCCGATGATCAAAACGCACCTGGATTTTGTCGAATCTCACCTTGCGAAAAACACCTGGTTCCTCGGGGATAACCTCAGTGCCGCGGATATTCAGATGAGCTTTCCGCTGGAAGCCTCGGTTGCACGGGGCATCGTCGGCAAAGCCCGGCCTCATATCACTGCGTGGGTAAAACGAGTACACGCCAGGCCCGCCTATCAAACTGCCCTTGAGAAGGGCGGGGAATATGATTTTGCCTGAGCACCACCAAGCCCTGTCCGAGGATCAGACCACGTAGGCCTCACCCTGCTCAAAGCGCGCACGCACCCAGGCAATCCGGGTGTAGGCCGTTGCCAGTTGATAGTGTGGTGAGTCCTTGAATGAACGCCAACTGCCACCCCACACCAGAGGCCCTGCGGCGTATTCAGCAACTGCATCGTAATCACTCTCGCTGGTTGAGTAGGAGCCGTCTTCTCTGAAAATGCCTATATCCCAGGCAATGCCAAAGTTATGATTGCTCTGCCCTCCCCGCGCTCGCGTGACGATCGGGCCCGGATTGCCATAGCGTCCCTGGCGAAACAGTTGGTTCTGCTCGTGATAAGTTCGGGTTCCGGAGATGATTTTTACGTTCACACCCCGGCTCAATGCCCGAGCCATGAACTGACGGGCCTCCCGCTGCGCCCGCACAGAAAGGGAAGCAATCTTCTGCTCTGTGCGCCGGTCAAACGTGCCAAGCCCATGCTTCAGCTTGTCGTATTCATTATCGAAGGCAGCGGAGGCCGCCTCCGAGATCGGACCCCATAATCCGTCCAGCGCGCCGCGATAGAAGCCTTCTGACTTCAGAAGGCGCTGAAAAAAGAGCACATCCTCGCCAAACAATCTGTCGCTCATCCTGAACCTCCCGGGTGATCACTGTTGGTAGCAATGCCCGACCTCGAATTACCACTTTCCCTGGGCTCTACAACTTCAGAATAGATCATTTTTCATGTGGGGTTAGCCCGCCAGCGCAGCCCGCACCTTCTTTCCGAGATGGCCCATATCTACCCGGCCAAGTACCTTTGGTCGCAACTCGTTCATCACACGCCCCATGTCCTGCATTCCCTGGGCGTCGGTTGCGCTGATTGCCTCACGGATCAGGCCGTCCAGATCATCTTCGGTGAGAGCGGCAGGCATGAATTCCTCAACAATCACCATCTCCGCCCGCTCTTTGTCGCCCAGTTCTTCGCGACCGGCCGCATCGTATTGGCTGGCAGAATCGCGGCGCTGCTTGAGCATTTTGTCCAGCACCTTCAGAACGTCCTCGTCATTCAGTTCGCGACGCTCATCAATCTCGATCTGTTTGATCGCGGCCTGAGCCATACGCAAGGTGACAAGACGGAGTTTATCCTTTTTGCGCATTGCGTCTTTTACAGCGTTACTCAGTTGTTCCTTTAGTGATAATTCGGTCATTATTAGCCTCCGGTTCTGGGGATTAAGGTAACTGATTTCATATTGATAAAGATGCCAGGTTTAACGAAAAACTTGCGCTGGTTCAATCATGAACAACAAAGGACAAGGCTCTGTGATACCCAAACGCTGGAAGCTCAACATTCGCCCCCGTGAGCTACCTTTCCGACGCAGCCTTGCCCGAGCATCTGTAGCTTTAATATACCGAAAGTCGGAAGACGCCGGAATGGAGTTGCTGTTTATCCAGCGGGCCCGCAAGGAAGGAGACCCGTGGTCCGGCGACATGGCCTTTCCCGGAGGACGCATGCAGCCGGAGGATGCCACACCCCGGGCTGCTGCCGTGCGGGAGACGCTGGAAGAAACCGGTGTCGACCTGGAAAGCAATGGACACTTTCAGGCCAGGCTGTCCGACTTGCTCACTCGCCAACACAGCCGCTGGCGCCCGATGGTGGTCACTCCTTATGTATACGAGTGGCGGGGACCGCAAACAGTATCGCCGAACCACGAAGTCGAGAAGATGGTATGGATTCCAGTAGACTACCTCGCAGCCCAAGAGAACCAGGGCGAAATTCTCTGGCACACCCGTCTCGGCACATTGAAACTCCCCTGTTGCCGATATCAAGACTACTGCATATGGGGGCTGAGCTACAGCATGCTGCAGGAGCTCCTGGCACTTGAAGACAAACTGCAGGCTTTACCGGGCAAATAGAAATCAACGTTCAGTACGCCTTACGATAGCTACCCTGATAATCCAAGATCCGCTCCTGAACCTGCCAGTAGTGCTTCTGCTTGCGGGCAATCACAAAGTCCGGCGCAGGCATCAAGGTTTGCACCTCAAGCACCTCTTCAATCTTGCTAAACTCGCGCGGAGCCTGACTATTCGCGATGCGCCGCCCAAATAGCCTATTGAAAACCTCGCGCTGTGCCGGCTTGCTGAAATCAAACGACTCGCTGAGCTCTTCTCCATCTTCACCGTGATAGGTGATTTTCAGTTTGCTGCCACTGCTGCTCAAAGTAATACCAGCGCAACGAATCACCATGGCATCTTTCAATTTCAGGGCGTCTCGTAGCTGATCATCCGGGTCGATAATGGTTTTTTTACACTGATGGCAATTACGAGCCGCGATATCATTCTCACCACCGCAGTGTGGGCACTCCTTGAAACGAAAACGGTAATCGCACTGTTCAGGGCGTCCATTCCGCGCTGCTGGCCCACCTTCTTCAGCAAGCCCTGACAGCCCCTGACAACGGCGACCGTAGTGCTCGATAACATGGCCTTCACTGTCTGTTTTGCCCCAGAAGATATTGGCAAAACCGCAGCCCGGGCAGAATACCTGCACCGGCTCGCTGTCGGGATCCGGCTTCTTCTCTCCCACTTCCGGGTGGTACAGGTTTACATGGTTGCCCGCGTAATCAATCACCAGGCAATTCTGTTTACCTTCATCCAGGCGAAGGCCGCGCCCTACGATCTGCTGATACAGGCTAACCGACTGGGTCGGGCGAAGAATGGCGATAAAATCCACGTGGGGCGCATCAAAGCCCGTGGTGAGCACGGAGACATTCACCAGATACTTTAACTGCTGCTGTTTAAACCGCTGAATCAGCAGATCCCGTTCATTCTGATCGGTAGCGCCGGTAATCAAGGCTGTTTGCTGTTCCGGCAGATAGCCGGTGATCTCCCTTGCGTGATCCACCGTTGCCGCAAAGATCATCACAGCTTTGCGCTCTTCCGCCAGCTCCATCACCTGCTCGGTAATGGCCCGGGTTACGCGCTGGTGTTTGCTCAGCAGCCGGTTAACGTCTTGTTCTGCATATTCGCCAAAGCGGTTTCGGGGCAGCGCGGAGAAATCGTATTGCGCCACAGCTGCGTCTACCAACTCAGGTTTGGTGAGATACCCCCGGTTAATCATATAGCTCAGGGGCAGTTCGTAGATGCAGTGCTGGAAGGGCTTGTTCTGTTCGTCGCCATCATCACTATGGCCACGTACAAAGCCCCGATAGTGATAGCGATAAATCCAGCCCATGGCCAGCCGGTAGGGCGTGGCGGTTAGCCCGAGAACTTTAAGAGAATCATTCTGCTGCCCCAGCAGCTCAATGATTCTCTGATACTGGCTGGTATCATCACCGCTGACCCGGTGACACTCGTCGACAATAACCAACGAGTATTCATCCCGGAACTGATCCAGATTCGCCGATACAGACTGCACACTGGCAAAGGTGACCTGATGCCGGTTTTCCTTACGTTTTAGCCCAGCAGAGAAGATGCCACCCGTTAACCCATAACTCTCGTATTTGGCGTGATTCTGCTCAACAAGCTCTTTTACATGGGTCAGCACCAGAATTTTACGCCGGGCAAGGCGGGCCAACTCGGCAATTACCAGGCTTTTACCCGCACCGGTTGGCAACACAATAACGGCAGAATCATCTGATTTGCGAAAATGTCTCAAGGTGGCATCAACAGCTTCCTGCTGATAAGGCCGCAGCTTGAAAGGAGCATTCATTGTTAACTGCCCGCCATTTCTCTACGCGCGACCGTGGGCCTGCGAACGAAGCTCCTCAGTGTCAATCCGAACGAAAATCGAATCTGCTACCACCGTAAGCACGTCACCGGCCCAGATCTCACAGATCACCCGGCTCTTGCGGCCTACCTCGCCCTCTACTCTGGCTTTGAGTGTCAGTTCCACACCCATTGGCGTCGGCTTGATGTAGGTAAGATTGAGCTTGCCGGTAACGCAATCAATACGTGGCAGACTGCCCGGCTCACGACCCTCAGCACGATAATGATAGGCTATGGCGGTCCAGTTGGAATGACAGTCCGCAAGCATGGCAAGCAAACCGCCGTAAACCAGTTCCGGCCAACCGTGGAATTTCGGATCCGGAGTGTGGGTACACACCACGTGAACGCCGTCGTCGTGCCAATAACTCTTCAGTTGCAGGCCCTCAGGATGGGCACTTCCGCAACCGAAGCAAACACCATCCGGGGCTGCCAGGTCCTGCAAGGCAGTGGAAACATTGGTCATAATCAAAGACTCCTTCAGAAAATCATTTGCCAGAGCGTAAAAACCGCAGGCGGAGCAGCATAATACCTAAAAAACAGCACAGCGGCGCTGCGCGGATTTCTCTTCATGAACAAGACTTAGCGCAATACGAAAACGAGAAGGGTCATGCATATCGTGATGTTCAGCACCCAGATGGTCAAAGAAACCCGCTGTCGCTGGCTCAACCGCTTGATCGGGTTAGTCATAGTAGAACCGCTCCGACAGGATACGGTGAGAGGGTACGCCCCTGTTAATCAGGTGCTCTTCAACGCTATCCATCATGATCGACGGGCCGCACATCACAAAGACCCATTCGCCAAACTCTACCTCTGAAAACACCTGATCTATCAATGCTCCATCTATGAAGCCTGTCTCTCCGTGCCAGGTGTCTGGCGGTTCTGACAGCGCGAAGACTGCGCCGTCAATGCCCAATTCCTCGCGATAGGCAATCTGATCGATAATCCGATTACCGTAGATCAACTTCACCTTGCGCGAATCGCTGGTCAAGCGCATTTGCCTGAGTATGCCCAGCAGCGGAGCAAGGCCTACGCCACCTGCAATGAGTGCAACCCCGGGTTCAACGCGACTGTCGACAGAAAGATTGCCATAAGGACCGTCAATATAGGCGACTGTTCCAGCTTTTATCTGGCCAACTGTTCGCGTGAAATCACCAAGCTCTTTGATCATGAAGGATAGTTCCGGCCCGGCTGCCGGCGCAGAACAAATGGAAAACGGGTTTTCTTTCATCGAGAAGGCACTGTGCCCCACATTCAACCAGGCGAATTGCCCGGCTTTATAATCGAGGCCAGAATGACCACCTGGCCTCACGGTCACTTCCCATTGCTTTGGCGTTAATTGGACGACGGAGGCTACGCGCCAGGGGCGTGCTTTCTTTAGCAGGGGCACCAGAAGGTAAACGATCAGTAGTGACCCCACCGCCACTCCCGTCATTGCCAGCCACACCCACGTCATCACAGGCTGCGATCCGTAACGCCCGGCGTAAACGGTGTGATGCAAAAGAAGAACCGCGATCAACAACGCGCCGACGCCATGTAAAAGGCGCCATGTCTCGTATCTGTAGCCCAGTTGGGTGCGCCCGATTGCCAGAAGAACAAGGCCTGGAAGAAGCAGATAAGCGGCAATGCCTGTCGACAGAGCATAAAAATCGGTGGTGAGCGTCAATTGGCGTGTGGGGTCCCATGGGCGTTGGCCACCTGACGGCGTACCCTGGTAAAGAAACGGATGCAGCAGAGCAAAGACCAGAGCCGTGCGAGCCATGATCTGGTGAAACCGCATGGTCACATCCATTCCTACGCCATTTGAAATGGCCTTGAAACGGCCAGACAGAATGAACTCCATGAGGATCATCGAGAAGGCAAGAATGCCAAGGCCAGACGCCAATTCCTGGTGCAGCTGACGTGGCGGCCCTCCGACCCACGCGGACAGGATCAGCGGCAATGTAACAGAAACAAGATAAGCAACGATCAGAAACAGCGGTTTCATCGGCATGGTCTTTTTCGCTTCCTCTGACCATGCAATCTAGTCGTCTTCGGAGCCCTTGGCAACGAGGTCGCCACAACCCTGGCTACAGCCGAATGACCCCGTCACCCTGTTTTAGCAACCAATGCCTCCAGTCCAAACCCAACATATTTACCCCGCCAATGTAATTGTCATCCACCAGATAATACGAGAGCGTGCGATCACCCCGGTTAAAGTTGTGCATCAGCCGCACCACAAAGTTACGGCTGGTGGGTTTGGAGAGCAGAAAATAAAGGAACTGGCCAGACTGAGCCCTCAGGCTCCCCTGCCCGGATATTTCCGAATGTCGCCACTTATCACTGGGTAGTTTCAAAAGTTGGTCGATGTCAGTTAAGCGGCCCTGTTCACGAGCCTGGGCGACAATCCAACGGTTTTCCGGGTGACGTTCGAAGTACAGGCCCGATTCGTCGCGCTCGAGCATCTCCATCTGCTCGGCAAGCCCTTCATCTAGCCAGGCAGGCGCATAAGGAACGATGGTATCAACAACTGCATGACTCACCTCGTGCTTGATCGTTTTAAAAGTGAGGTTCCTGTTCTCCCGAATATAGACGACGATCTGATGTTCGGAGGGTATATACAGGCCATATGACGCAACCGACATGCCTCTGTCACTGCGAATCAGGTAGTTCCGGTATTCCGCCCTGTCCTTGAAAATCAGAATATTGACGGGCACCGTCCTGAACATATCAAAGGACATCACACGATCAAAAAACTCGTAGACATTGTTCACACCGTCAACAATCTGCTGGTGTTCCTCGTCACTCAGCTCAACATCTTCGGCTTGAATATCGATATCAAAACGCGACCATTTCGACGCGCCTGGCTTCACGCTGACAACTTCCTGCTCAACGGCATGGTCCTGCCGATCGCTGAAATGAACCTTTCCGTCTTCATCAACCCATTTGTAAATCTTCGCATGACTTGAGGTTGCAATGATCATGAAGAACGACAACACACAGAATGAATTTACGGCTTTCCTTAACCCTTTAAACACTGCGATTTTCCCGACGGAGAGATGAAGTAGTTATTAAGGCAGATAAAACAGTACAGCGAAAGAGCGGCCAGACTCACTTCGCCGTTTCCATTTTTGACTTTTCTCCCCTACGAGCTAATCTTCCTGATGAGTTTCAGCGTACAAGTGTACGCTGCAAATTGTCGAGCTGATTTGGCTCCTGGTTCCAGCACAACGAAAATAACAATGAACTACCTGGAGATTACTTTATGCGTGTTTATGCACCTCGAATGCAGAGGGCTTTCCGCCTTCTGATTTTGTCGCTTTTTGTTGTCCCATTGTCGGCCTGTAACGACTCGTCTTCAGATTCAAACGACCAGACAGAGGGGCCAAGCAACCCGACACAGGTTACAACCTCTGAAGGCACCGTGACTGGCCAGCTGGTCAGCGACAACAACGGTGCCGACATAAAGCAGTGGCTTGGCGTTCCTTATGCCCAGTCTACGGCGGGAGCGAACCGCTTTCGCGCACCTCAGAGCCTGGAACCCAGGACAGACGAACTGCAAGCGACACAGTTTGGTGATGCATGCCCCCAAACGCTTTCGCAATCTCCTTTCGCAATCCAGAATTCGAATCCAGGGACGAACATCTCGGAAGATTGCCTGAGCCTCAATATCTACGCGCCTGCTGAGGGGGATAATCACCCGGTGGTCGTCTGGATTCACGGCGGCAGCCTGGATACAGGTGCCGGCCTTCAGTCCAGCGGAAATCCGGACAGATTGGTACAACAAGGCATTGTCGTAGTAGCCATCAACTATCGCCTCGGGTTACTGGGCTATCTGGCACACCCGGCACTCACAGCAACTTCGCAAACCTCTGAGGCGGGCTCGGGGAACTATGGTTTGATGGACCAGATCAAGGCGCTGGAATGGCTGCAGGCCAACATCGCGGAGTTTGGGGGTGACCCGGACAACGTCACCCTGGTAGGTGAATCTGCAGGCGGCTTCAGCATCAAGGGATTAATGGCCGCTGATGGTCGTACCGATGGATTGTTCAAGCGAGTAATTGTTCAGAGTGGCCCATCCTTTTTTCAGGAAACGCTTACCGACGCTGAACAGCGCGGTGCCGGCTTTATGGCCAGCCTTTGCCCAGCAGATTCATCGCCTGAAGCAGCGGAGTGCCTGCGTAACCTGACACTTGAGCAACTCCTTACGTTGCAGGCCGGAACCCCTGAATTCAGCTCTGAAATCATCCTCCGCCCGGGGGTTCTTGAGCAAAACGTAGCAGCCGCCCTCGCGAGCGGACAGTTCACGGCAGACGAGGTACTGGAAGGCTCAAACCTGGATGAGTGGCGGTTGTTTGTTGCTGCAGAACAGTTTGTGAGTAATCGCCCGCCCCTCGAACAACTGCTTGCAGGCAGCACTCCGGCTTACAGAGGAGAATTGATCCGGCGGTATGGCGGTGTCACTGAGGCCAATGCCGACGCAGTGGTAGGTCTTTACCCACTGAGTGATTATGACAACGCCGACATCGCTGTATCTGCGGTGGGCACTGATTCCATCTTTGCCTGCCCGGGCTTTGGCAATATCGCTGCAGCTGCACAGCACGTTCCGGTGTTCGCTTATGAATTTGCAGACCGCAACGCTCCGCTACCTTCGCCGTTATTCGCCGCTGTTCAGCCTGTACTGGGTGCTGCGCATGCCACTGAAATTCAGTATGTATTTGCATCGCAAGCCGCTCTGGGTGAGCAGTTTTCTACAGACTCGGCTTCTCTTGCCGAGGCGATGGTAGGTTACTGGGCGGCGTTTGCCCGAACTGGCGACCCCACCCCCAGTGATGGCACTCTGCCCGCCTGGATGGCTTTTGTTAACCAAGGCTATCAATCATTACAGGCTCCAGCAGAGAACATCGGTCCCTTTGCTGTGTCCCCTGGTGACCAGACCTTTAACGAAGCTCGTAACTGTAGTCTCTGGTTAGGTCGTTGAAGTCGTTTACGTAGTGAGTAAAGACTGTTAAAGGCCCGGTGCGCGCTGAGCACCGGGCCACTACCTTCGAGGGTTTCCGGATGATTGCCAGGAGCGCTTCAAGCTTATGAACGAAAACCTCAAAACCCAAGGCCCCGCGGTCCGCGAGGAGCAACTGGTCGATGTGTATCTGGCCCGCCTGGACGCGCCCTCGCCATGGGCCGTAATCAGCGACCAGGTTATGGGTGGTGTTTCCAGTGCTGAATTGCGGCAGAGCGAGCGCCATGGCTCACCCTGCACCTGTTTGACGGGCCGAACCAGCCTCGATAACAACGGCGGGTTCGTGCAGATGAAATTTGAGGTCGAGCCGGATTGTATGCGCAAAGACTACCGGGGGCTGTTCATCGAGCTATGCGGTGCGGCACACGACTACAACCTGCACGTAAAAACAAATCAGCTGGCCAGACCCTGGCAATCCTTTCGCTGCACTTTGCCGGTAGAGCCCGAATGGACCCGCTTCATCGTGCCTTATGAGCAACTGCGCGCGCACCGCACCGATGCTGAGCTACAACCTGCGGGTATCCGAAGCGTTGCCGTGGTTGCCATTGGCACAGCATTCGATGTCGATGTCTGCGTGCGGCGGTTCGGATTTTTTCTTTAAAACCGGAGGCTGATTCGCAGGGTTCAGCTGCCAATTATCCTTCAATGATGCCCACCCGGCCCATGCGCGTGGCCGTGCGCAATCTCTTCCGGTTCGGCAGCGCGGACTTCGATGATTTCGACATTAAAGGTCAGTGTTTTACCGGCCATCGGATGATTCGTATCAACGTCGGCAAACTTCAGGCCGACCTTAACTACCATCACATGACGAGGCCCCTGCTCAGTTTTCACCTGGGCGATCATGCCCGGTTTCCAGCGTTTGGCACCCATCAAATGTTTGACCGGCACGCGCTGCACGGCATCCGCCTTGCGTGGGCCATAGGCTTTGTCTGGAGTTATGGTGACACTGAACGTATCGCCGGCCTCGCGACCTTCCAGAGCCTCTTCCAGGCCTCGGATAATGCCTCCGTGGCCATGCAAATAGGCGTTCGGCTCGCCGCCGCGGGAGTTTTCAACGACATTGCCTTGCTCATCACTGACGCTGTAGTGGAACAAGACCACTTGATTCTTTTCGATTGGCATAGAGTTCTCTTCGATGGTTCGAGGTTCGACATTTTGAAACCGCCCTGCTCTCGGCCGGCCCGGAGTTGATAAGCCCAGCATCCTAAGCTTAACTTAAACGGTAATCTGGAAGTCTATATTTCGTGGCGACTCAGTCTTCTTATCGACACAACGTCATTGGGAGAAGCTGCGATAAAGCAGCTCAGACGGGACGTTTTGTCCGCCTGAAACATCGTATTCAAAGGAGGATTCTATGAAAAAGCTCCATGCATTCGCGTTTTATGCCTTGATCACACCGGCCATAGCCCTTGGTTCGGCTGCTTTGCTCGCCGAAGAGGGCGGCAGTGCGAATAAGGATTTAGGGGAGCAGGATATGGGCCACGATGCTAAACCCGGGAATAAGAACTCTGAGCTTCATCAGGGGTCCACCAAGTCCAAATACAATGCAGCTGACACAACTGGCAGAACTGACAAAACCAACAAAACTGACTCGAAAAAGGGCGACCAGTCTGGCAAGAAGAAAAAGGATGATCAGGACAAGTGACTTGATCAGGTCTGAGTTCAAAACCAATCGTGACGGAGGCGTGGGTGTGTCGAACTGATCAAACCGGCAGTTCGATGATGTCGTCCACCACTCCGTCAGAGGTTGCTGATAAAAGGGTTCATTGCCTGCCGATGGTATCCGGAGACCTATCCGCCGCTAATGATTGGCAGGCCGTCAGAAGGCGCACCTAAAGGTCACGCGCCTTTCGCGCATCGGCAATACTGCCCTTATTTTTCACATTGGTATAGCCCGCACGCTCAAGGGCAGACTTCGCGATACCGGATCTGTTGCCGCTGCGGCAATACAGATTAATCTCCGCATCTTTATCCGGAAACTGCCCAGTAACCTGCGCAACTATGCTGGCATGGGGAATGAGTAGATCACCATCAATGTGATTCTGCCGATGCTCTGCTTCCGTGCGGACATCAATCCACACTGGCTTCGATTGCGCTAACATCGGTGCGAGCATCAGTGTTAAAAACACGAAAATCAGGTTCATTGAGGAAAATCTTCTCATCATCACTTTCATCCTCTCAGTTGGGCTGTGGTTGCAGATTTATACGATTGGATTCTAAAGAGGACCTCTTCGTATGGAGACCGCAGGCAAAACATAAACTTGCTCAGAGTAACCCGTTACAGCGTACCAAAGCGTGGTCGCTTTCCAGCAGTCTGACCCGACGCGAGCTTCGTAATGTAATATGGGTGCATGAAAGTCAGACATGCTCAGTACTCACATTAATACTTGTTAGCTCCGTCGAAAGTAAAGTGAGAAGGGTCGGTTTATGAATTACGAACACGCAATTGTAAAATTGAACGGTGAAGTAGCCACCCTGCTCTGCAACGGCTGCGGCATCACTATCGCAGAGGGCACCAAGCACGAGGACCGTGAGCACTACTGCACGATGTGCATGAGCGGCAATTGCAAAGCAAAATTCAAAAAGGGAAACTAAATCGCGCCTGGTCTCTGAACGTCAGCTTTCATTTAGAGTGGAAGTGCCGTCGATCTCAATCACTGTTTTTGCATCCGCCCGCTCAATGATTTTCAGGAGGGTAGACTGAATCGTTTCATCTTCCCGGGCATCACCCCCACTCACGAACGTTTGCTTCTGGGGATCCGCGCCTTCTTCCTCAGTAAATGAAATGACAACCTCGGTGGCTGAACCCGGCTCTTTACCAAAGTACTCCAGCGAAACTAGCGGATAGCCATGAAAGCCTTTTTTAACCTGCTTTGCGATACGCTTTTTCGCTTTATCCACATTCATAATAGGGCCTGTCGCTGCGCTTGTTATCTGAGTGCCACATGAACACCCAGTAGATACTATTCTCCAATTCTATGCAGTTTGAGGTACTCCTGAAATGATTAAACCCCTTATATGGCTCATCAGAACCACAGTATTTTTGCTGGTTCTGCTGGCAGGCCCCGCACTGATTGCGGCCTGCAGCAGCCAGTCTGGCCAGAGCTGGCGTGACGCCGATCGCTCCAGCGCAGGCATTGCGCCACTGCCCGACCAGGCGGAAGAAGCCATTGTGCAGGTTTATGGTGCCCGAGCTTATAATTGGCGCGGCAATTTTGCGGTCCATACCTGGATTGCGACCAAGGGGCGCGGGGCATCCACCTACGAGGTTCATGATGTCACTGGCTGGGGCTATAAGCCGGTGCGATCCCGCCCCGGTGAGCCGGATACCGCCTGGTATGGCAACCCGCCGATGTTGCTGGCCGATCTCCGCGGTGAGAGAGCGGAGGCCGCCATCATCAACATCCGGGCAGCTATAGACGTTTACCCCTTCGCGAATGAATACAAAGCCTGGCCCGGGCCCAACAGCAATACCTTCGTAGCCTGGGTAATCCGGCAGGTACCCGAGCTGGATGTTGCACTACCCAACATTGCCATCGGAAAAGACTATCTCGCTGACGGAGTACTTGCGAAAACTCCCAGCGGTTCGGGCTACCAGTTCTCCCTCAATGGTTATTTCGGTCTTATGGCGAGTATCCGGGAAGGTGTTGAACTGAACATCCTCGGCCTCAATCTTGGCATCGACCCTCTGGCTTTGGCCGTAAAATTGCCCGGAATCGGGCACATTGGCCTGCGCGACCCCTGGATGGATCGCTCGACGTGGCACAAAGCCCCGGTTATGGAGCAGGTTTCAGAGGCCAATTGACGGAAAGCGTTTAATCACTGTGTATACCGAACCACCGGAGCCTTGTTTGCTCTCAAAGACTACAAATTGGTCCACCTGAAACGACCCGAAAGCCGTTTCCCCATATTCGGCCAGCAAGCCCTCAACCGAACCGGGCTGGCGCGTGAATCTGGACAGGGTGATATGGGGGCGGAATGCCCGACTCGCCGTTGTTAATCCGAGGCTCTCCATTTGGCCTTTAATCGCGTTATGGAGGCTAGCAACGGGAGCCACCGGCTGGACGCTCGCCCAGAGATTTCGGGGAGCGCAAGCCTGTCCGAAACAACCCAGGCCCAAAACACTCAGCTCAAAAGGGGCTTGGGGAATATGGCGGGCAGCCTCGCACACCGCCGTTAGACGTTCTTCTTCCACGTCGCCAAGGAACGACAAGGTGAGGTGCATCTGCTCAACACTTTGCCATTTTGCACCGGGCACCTCTGCCCTCACCTCCAACAAGCGGGTTTTAATCTGAGCGGGAATTTCCAGGCCGAAGAATAGTCTGGGCATAATTGGGAGCATCCAGAAAAGGGGAGCAAAGTTGTGAAAACTGTTTGTTCAGAAGACGCATTATCGGAATTACTGAAAACAAATCCCGCTGTGCTGATCCTTTTTGGCGGCCCCCACTGCGGCGTATGCCAGGCAATCAAGCCTCAGCTTGAAAAGCTTGCCAGAGAAGAATTCCCGAAGCTGGTAACAGCCTACATTGATTGCCAGGAAAGCAGCGGTAAATTGTGCGCAGTTCGCGGTATATTTTCTCTTCCGGTCGTACAGCTCTGGTTTCAAGGCCAGCGATTCGCAGAGTTTGCCAGGGCTTTTTCCATCGGAGAGGTCCGTACCGCGCTGGAAAGGCCCTATCACTATCTCAATACTGGCTGAACTGCCTCACCACCAGAACCGCAGCTAGCCCACGGTCGTATTTACGGGAATGCCAGCCAACGCCGGGAGCTATCCAGTGCAAAATAACCTCAGTGCCGCAGACCGTGTCCGCAACAGCCTGAAAACCCAGTTCATTGCCGATGCCCTGGCCATGCCCGTGCACTGGTTCTACAACCAGATGGATATCGAAAAGGCCTTTCCCGGAGGCATTCAGCGGTTCGAAGCCGCGCCGGAGTTCCACCCCTCTTCCATTATGTCGCTGCATTCCACCAGCAGCGGTGGTCGCCGTGCCCGTCACAGCGACAAACCGGAGTCGCAAATTGTGGGAGACGTTATCCTCAAAGGCCGCGAGCAATTCTGGAATGTGCCAAACGTTCATTATCATCACGGCATGACCGCGGGCGAGAACACATTGAATGCCCACTGCAACCGCGTTCTGATGCGTTGCCTCGCAGAAGATAATGGGCACTACCGTGCACAGACTTTCCTGCCCGCCTACATCGGCTTCATGACGTCAGATCCCCCTGCGCATCCCGATACCTATGCCGAATCCTACCATCGGGGATTCTTCGCCAATCTTGTGAAAGGCCTGCCGCCCGAGCAGTGCGCCATGAAGACCCACGACACGGCGTCTGTCGGCGGCCTGATAACGATTGCCCCGCTGGTGTTTTCAGAGCGACTCCGAGGTACGGAGGTGGCCGACATCCAGGCTCTTTGCCGGGAACATCTGGCACTAACGCACCCGGATGAAAGCTTGATGCAGGTCTGTGACCGCTATGTAAACCTTCTATGCGGCCTGATGGAAGGGCCAGACGAAGAAGGTATCAAGGCGCTGCTGTCGGAAGCCGGCAAGGGCGCAGCGGGCCTGGATGTCGCGGCATTGGTAAAACGAAACCTCCCGGACAACCAGGTGGTGGGCCGAATGTATTCACCAGCATGCTACATCTCGGACTCCTGGCCGGTTGTTCTGTACCTGGCCTACAAATACCGCAATGATCCGTGGTTAGCGCTGCGGGTAAACACCAATCTGGGCGGCGATAACGTTCATCGTGGCATGGTACTTGGAGCGCTATTGGGACTGATCAGTGATGACGTGGCCACCCGCTGGTTTAGTCAGTTGGTGGACTATGAGGCGATTAGCTGGGAGGCTGACGCGCTGACTATTGCGGAGACCGGTGGCGAGTAGTCAATTTGCGATCTCGTCGGAAATAGACGGACGCGCAATAAAAACCCTCACTCCTTTTGAGCGTTTCTATTACGCGGCCGATATTACTCTGCCAATTCAGGGTTGGGAGACAGTTCTTCTGGCGACTTGACCGACATGCCCAGGGCCTTGGCAACCCCTTCACCATAAGCCCGGTCGCAACGGGTGCAGTTATCGATGTGACGCTGCTTAATGAAATCCGGAGCGTCCCCCATGTTTCGCCCCGTATTTTCAAAAAGAACCTGCTGTTGCGCAGGTGACATCAGTTGAAAAAGTTTGCGCGGCTGGCTGTAATAATCGTCATCATCCTCGCGGAAATCGAACATGGCCGCATCCCCGTCAATCTTGAGTGGCGGCTCTGCATATTCGGGCTGATCTCTCCATTGACCGAAGCTGTTAGGCTGATAATGCGGAAGGCTGCCGTAATTGCCGTCCACCCGGCCAAGACCATCGCGGTGGTTGCTCATGACCGGACATTTGGCAGCATTCACCGGTACCTGTTGATAATTCACACCCAGGCGGTACCGCTGAGAATCGGGGTAATTGATGAGCCGCGACTGAAGCATCTTGTCCGGGGAGACGCTGATGCCAGGCACGAGATTAGACGGCGAGAAGGCCGCCTGCTCAACATCCATAGGATAGTTTTCCGGATTCCGGTTCAGCTCAAACTCGCCTACCTCGATGAGCGGGTAATCCGCCTTATACCAAACCTTGGTCAGGTCGAATGGATGCACGTGATAGGTTTCTGCGTCGGCTTCGGGCATCACTTGCACATACATTTTCCAACGCGGGAAGTCGCCACGCTCGATCGCGTCGAAAAGATCCCGCTGATTACTTTCGCGGTCATTAGCGACAACTGCCGCAGCCTCGGCGTCGGTCAGATTCTCGATGCCCTGCTGCGTTTTGAAGTGGAACTTCACCCAGTAGCGCTCGCCTGCGTCGTTCCAGAAGCTGTAGGTATGGCTGCTGAAACCATGCATATTCCGGAAGCTCTTGGGTATGCCACGATCGGACATCACCACAGTCACCTGGTGCAGAGCTTCGGGCAAAAGCGTCCAGAAATCCCAGTTGTTCGTCGGCGAACGCATATTGGTTTTCGGATCACGTTTTACAGCTTTATTAAGGTCCGGGAATTTCTTGGCGTCCCGCAAGAAGAACACAGGGGTGTTGTTGCCCACCATGTCCCAGTTGCCTTCTTCGGTATAGAACTTGAGCGCGAAGCCGCGAATATCACGCTCGGCATCGGCCGCGCCCCGCTCCCCTGCCACCGTGCTGAAGCGGGCGAACATTTCGGTCTTCTTCCCTACTTCACTGAAAATCCTGGCGCGTGTGTAGCGGGTGATATCATTGGTTACGGTAAACGTGCCGAACGCGCCAGACCCCTTGGCGTGCATGCGACGCTCCGGGATGACCTCGCGCACGAAATTGGCGAGTTTTTCGTTGAGCCAGACATCCTGAGCCAGCACGGGGCCACGCTTGCCAGCGGTCATCGAATTCTGATTGTCGACAACCGGGGCACCAAAGGCGGTTGTCAGGTGCGATACGGGGCACTTGCCTTTTTTCGAGCTTTCATCGGTCATGATCGTTCCCTCTTAACTTAATTTTTCATTAAAAAACTCAATGGTACGTTGCCATGCAAGCTCTGCATTCGCTTCATCATATCGAGCTGTCGAGTCATTATGAAAGCCATGGTGAGCACCTTCATACATGTGCATTATGTATTCCACATTATTCGCTTTTAAGTCCTGCTCGTACTCGGGCCATGTATCGTTAACGCGTTTATCCAGTTCACCTAGTTGTATCATGAGCGGTGCTTTAATATTTTTGCGTAAGTTTGCGCTTGCAGGCGTACCATAAAACGGCACGCCAGCGCTAAGTAGGTCTGGATCAACCGCAGCCAGGTAATTGACAATATAACCACCAAAACAAAAACCAACAGCGCCTAACTTACCGTTGCTGTCAGGGTGCGACTTTAAAAAGTGTGCGGCGGCTACAAAATCATTCTGGATTTTTGCTTGATCCATCGTTTTTTGCATTGCACGGCCTTCATCATCGTTACCCGGGTAGCCGCCTAAAGGAAATAACGCATCAGGTGCAAATGCTATAAAACCGACTTTAGCGAGTCGTCTTGCCACATCCTCAACATACGGGTTCAAACCCCGATTTTCATGTACAACCAACACAACAGGAAGCTTAGTGGCCAAATCTCTGGGCACAACGAGATAACCTCTGCCTTTGCCGTGTCCATCAGGCGAGTCAAATTCTTCGTACGTTGCTTTTATGTCTTCATCGTTAAACGATACCTGCTCTGCGAGGGCATAATCAGGTAATAAAGCAGAGGTTAATACACTGAGAGAAAAGCCAAGAACAGCCAACCCGCTAAGCTTTCGCATAAAAGTACGCCGATCAATTAAACCATGTGCATATTCGTCATACCAATCGAATGCTTCTTGAGGGATATGATCTGACTTTGGCGTATTCATAACTAATCCTCGGTTTTGAAACAATTGCTGACTTTATACCATAGCGTAACAACACCAAACTGGCAGTTTTCATACTTTCTATTGGGTGATTCAGCGCGGCAGCGCCCGCAAGTTTCCTGGTCGTAGTTGTAGTACCTGAAGCGGAGCACTGACTGGCACTTCGTGCTGAAAACGGGATCGAAAGCAGGCCTGCACCGATATTGGCGTATGACGGTTTGGCAAGAATCCAGCATAAGCTTGGCCAACGAGATAATATGAAGCCATCAAGCTCATCCAGAGACAGGGCAATCTGATGAAATTAAACAGACTTATAGCCGTTAGTGCGGTCAGCTCCGTGATTTTTCTAGGCGCCTGCGCAAATACACCAGAGGCCACCAATGACGATGTAACAATGGAAAATCTCATAAATGGCGGCGAGTGGATTGTTGAGGACATTGGCGGCAAAGGCATTATCGACAGCTCGCGTGTCAGCATCGTGTTCATGGAAGGCAACAAGGTAGGAGGTAGCTCATCCTGTAATCGTTATAGCGGCGAATACCAACTCAATGGATCCAGATTTACCGTTGGCGATAATATGGCATCTACCCGAATGGCCTGTGCACCGGGGCTGATGGACCAGGAAGAATCTTTTTTGAGGCTGCTTATGAATGTGAACCAGGCGCGCTTTGGGGATCACGGCGAATTGCTGTTGAGCACCCCGGAAGGAGAGACTATCCGCGCTTTCCAGTCGTCACCCAAGCCGTAGCAAAGACGCCCTCATGATCGATTTTCGCAGTGATACCGTGACCCGCCCTACCGCTGAAATGCGCGAAGCCATGGCCAATGCCGAGGTGGGCGACGATGTTTACGGTGACGACCCAACCGTTAACAGCTTGCAGGCCTTCGCTGCCGAACGGCTGGGCTTTGAATCAGCGTTGTTTACCGCCACCGGCACCCAGGCCAACCTGTTGGCGATCATGAGCCATTGTGGCCGGGGCGATGAATACCTTTGCGGACAGTCGGCACATAATTACCGTTACGAAGGCGGTGGCGCCGCCGTGCTTGGAAGCGTTCAACCGCAACCCATCGAAAACGAGCCCGACGGCAGCATCAACCTCGTGAAAGCGAAAGCCGCCATCAAGGCCGACGACTTCCACTTCGCTTCTACCCGCCTGCTCTCACTGGAAAACACCATTGGTGGCAAAGTGTTGTTACTGGACTACCAGCGCCAGGCCCGCGCCTTTTGCGACGATCACAATCTGTTGCTGCACCTGGACGGTGCCCGGGTGTTCAATGCAGCGGTGAAATCCAACTGTGATGTCACCGAGATAACCAGACACTACGATTCAGTCAGTGTCTGCCTCTCGAAAGGACTGGGAGCGCCTGTTGGTTCGCTGCTGCTGGGCTCAAAAGCCTTTATCGAGCGGGCAACACGGCTGCGTAAAATGGTGGGTGGTGGCATGCGTCAGGCCGGCATACTGGCCGCTGCCGGTCGGATTGCTCTGGAAAACGGGCCACAGCGGCTGTTTGAAGATCACGAAAACGCCGAATACCTGAGCGCCGGACTGGCCGGAATCCCGCAGCTGGAGATCAACCCCGCCAGCACCCAGACCAACATCGTCTACGCTCACTGCCGCTCCGGCAGAGCCACGCAACTGCGCGACTATCTGTCTGACCAGGGCATCCTGATCACGGCGGGAGACCCCATTCGTTTCGTGACACATCTGGATGTGAACCGCCAGGATGTCGACCGGTTGCTGGATGCTATCCGGCGGTTCTATCAATCGTGAGAAACAGGTCTACCTAGCTATACTCCCAGAGCCACCTCCAATTCCTGATCGAAAGGAGCTGAACGAATGGCAAAGCAATCCCCAGTCATACTCATAACAGGCGGCGCCCAGGGCATCGGTAAAGGTATTGCCGCCCATTTCCTGGACAAGGGCTGGCGAGTGGTCATCTGCGATCAGAATTCAGAAGCCATCAGTGCCTGCAGACAGGATTTCCGCGATCCGGACAACCTGCTGCTGATCACAATGGACGTATCCCGCGAGCCCGAAGTAACCTCCGCCGTGGAGGAGGCCGCACGATGGGGCGAGGGGCTGGACGTTCTGGTCAATAATGCGGGCCTCGCAGATCCAGACACCGGCCCCATAGAGCTGCTTGAACTGGATCAGTGGCAGCGGCGAATCGACGTCAATCTGACCGGCGCCTTTTTAATGGCAAAGCACACTGTGCCGCACCTGCGCCAACGCCGGGGCAGCATCGTCAACATGGCCTCTACCCGGGCCTTGCAGTCTGAGCCACATAGCGAGGCGTATGCGGCAAGCAAGGGTGGCCTGATCGCCCTGACCCACGCTCTGGCTATGAGCCTGGGGCCCGATGTGCGGGCCAACAGCATCAGCCCGGGCTGGATAGATGTCAGTGCCTGGCAGGCTCATGCGCCCTCTGAACCACAATCTCTGTCTACCTCTGATCACGAGCAACACCCCAGTGGGCGTGTAGGCAAACCCGAGGACGTGGCGGCTATGGTGGCCTACCTGGTATCGCCGGAGGCCCGCTTTGTGACCGGCCAGAACTTCGTGATCGACGGCGGCATGACCCGCAAGATGATATACGAGGACTAGCTTTGATCTGAGCGGGAATCTCCAGTCCGAAGCGTACCTCGACACCAGAACCACAACCAGCCTGCGATCGTATCTACCGGAACGCCAGCCAACGCCGGGAGCTTTCCAGTGCAAAATAACCTCAGTACCGCAGACCGTGTCCGCAACAGCCTGAAAACCCAATTCATTGCCGATGCTCTGGCTATGCCCGTGCACTGGTTCTACAACCAGATGGATATCGAAAAGGCCTTTCCCGGAGGCATTCAACGGTTCGAGGCCGCGCCAGAATTCCACCCTTCCTCCATTATGTCGCTGCATTCCACGAGCAGCGGTGGTCGCCGTGCCGGTCACAGCCACAAAACGGCGTCGCAAATTGTGGGGGACGTTATCCTCAAAGGCCGCGCGCAATTCTGGAATGTGCTGAACGTTCACTATCATCAGGGTATGACCGCGGGCGAGAACACGTTGAATGCCCACTGCAGCCGCGTTTTGATGCGGTGCCTCGCAGACGATAAAGGGCACTACCGTGCACAGACCTTCCTGCCCGCCTACATCGGCTTTATGACCGCAGATCCCCCGGCGCATTCAGACACCTATGCCGAGTCCTACCATCGCGGATTCTTCGCCAATCTTGCGCAAGGCCTGCCGTCCGAGCACTGCGCCATGAAGACCCACGACACGGCGTCCATCGGCGGCCTGGTGGAAGGGCCTGACGTGGCCACTCGCTGATCACATCTCAACGGGCGGTCCTGCATTCTTCAAAGATTACTCATCTAACCCAATTTTTTTCCGAATGCGCTTAGCCCATGATGGCCTTTGTATTTTGTAGCTATATATACTTTCTGGAACAATGATGTTCGAGTTGGCTAATACAAGCGCGTCGAAAAAAGCTCGTCGATCAAACCCACGATAATTCCCGTACATCAGTTGCTTCTTCTCCCCATTTTTGAGCACTATCAAGTTTGAAATAAATTCTTGCGTTGTATCACTTACTTGCTTTAATTCCGTAATGTCAGAAACTTTGACCTGCCAACTCACATCACCGAAGGTAGGGTCAGAATAGAACAAAGTGGTTGGCGTGACACAAACCCTGATTTGCTTATTTTCAAACCAGAACCACAGTGCCAGTCCAAGCAAAATAGCTTCAACAACCCAAATAGCGATATCAAGAACGTCAAGAAGTTGGGTTAGCGCACTTTTATCACTCGTTAAATCAGGGAGATATTTGTGTGCTGCCATATATAGGAGGAAAGCCACTCCAGCATTGAAAATGAGCAACAATGCTGAAGAACGTTGCTTCCTGGTAAAAATGAAGTAAGTTGCCATTTTTCTCCTTCGTGAAAATATATCACATGCGCGCCAGGGCCTTTTTCTAGAAAATTGCCCGTTGGTTCGGCTTTGATTTTCAGGACAGCACCTTCTCCGACACCGAAGACCTTTCCAGCACCGCCTCATCTTTCTGCTCGGAACGGGCAATCACGGAGGTACACGCCAGATCCCCGGTTACATTCATGGCTGTCGCCCCCATACCCACAAGGGCATCAATGGACACCAACAGAGCCACAGTTTCAATGGGTAGACCCACCTGAGCAAACACAGTAGCAATCATGACGATGCCCGCGCCCGGCACACCAGCAGTGCCTATGGAAGCCAAGGTGCCGATCAGAATAATTTCCAGCATAGTGACAACGTCCAGAGGCACCCCCACCACATTGGCTGCAAAGGCTGCAGAGATGGCAATACGGATACCCGCCCCATCCATATTGATGGTGGCCCCTAACGGCAGGCTGAAACCATAGATACTCTGGGGAACACCCAAACGCCGTGCTGCGTTCAGGGTCAGGGGCAGAGTCCCGGAGCTGCTCTGGGTGGCAAAGGCGGTAGCAACCGGAGCCCGGGCCTCACGAATAAAGTCCACCAGACTCACGCCATTGAGGCGCATAAGAACCGCGTAGACCACCAGCTGCACCGCCAGGGCGAGATACAACACCATGGCCATATCGCCCAGGGCCAGTATCGTGGCTATGCCCTGCTCACCTGCGGTACTGGCCACAATCGCAAACACGCCAATCGGCACATATTGGAGAACCCCGGCCATCACCTTCATCGTGACTTCGTTCAGGCCGGACACTACCTCATACACCCTGGCGCCGGCTTCCCCGTGAGTATCTGACTCGCGCAGTTTCAGCAGAGCAATGCCAAACACAATCGCGGTAAAAATAATCCCGAGTAGATTCGGCTTGGCAAACGCCTCAACAATATTGGCGGGAACAATATTCAGAAGCACCTGGACAAAGCCCGGATTCTCCGGCACCTCAACGCTGGCCGAAGGCGACAACTCCAGGCCGATGCCGGGTTCGAATATTGAAGCTACTACCAGCCCCACCGTGATGGCCAGAGCCGAGGTCAGCACATAGAAGCCCAGCAGTTTCCGGCCGACGCGGCCCATACTGGAAAGATTGGCCTGATTGATCCCCACCATCAGGGTAAACAGGACAATCGGCACGATCAGAAACTTCAACAACCTGAGCAGCAATTCACCTAACGGGTCAAGCCATTCGGCCACTACCGGTCCGCCCACCAGGCCCACAACCAAACCAAGAACAAGCGCGATACCTATGCGCAGCACCAGAGAAGTCTTCAGATAAACATCAAGTAAAGCTTTCATGGGGGCTCCCGTTACACCCTGACTCGTTAATGAGCAAGCGTTCAAATACGTCAGGGGCGGGGATTCTGGTCAGTACCGGCCTATGGGTAAACCGGTATTCCCACGTACGTTACTCACAAAAGCTGTGGATAAAGTTGTTGGCGACCGGAGGTTAAACGGCCGGAAACCATGTGCCACAGGGCTTCGGGGAAACTGATGCAAAAATGGCCTATACATTGAGGCTATATGAATATAGAAAATCCGTCTCAGCAGGAACATGAAGGAAAGCGTTCAACCACTGTGCACACAGAACCAGCGGTGCCCTGCGGGCTTAGATCTGAGCCGGAGTTTCCAATCCGAAGAAGAGTCTGCGCATAATTTGGAGCAGTTACCTTACCCTGATCGAGAGGAGCGCCATGCCCGAAGCCACCCCACTTCAAACCCTGCTAGACACCCTACCCCAACTCGGTCGTGTCGAATGGATTGGGATCCGCCCCACCCGCGGCGAAGCCATGCAAGCGCTCAACCGAGTAGCGGTTACCCCAGGCAAAGGCCTTGAGGGTGATCGATTCAAAGGCCGGGAAACGAGCAAGCGGCAAGTGACCCTGATCCAGCAAGAGCACCTGACGGCCATGGCATCGTGCCTGCATCGCGACGCCATCGGGCCAGAAGTGTTCCGGCGCAACATCGTGATCTCCGGCCTGAACCTTCTGGCCCTGAAAGGCAAAACCTTCCAGATCGGCGGCGTGGTACTGGAATACACCGGCCTATGCCACCCCTGCAGCAAGATGGAAATTAGCCTGGGCCCAGGTGGCTATAACGCCATGCGCGGGCATGGCGGGATCACAACACGAGTCGTTGAAGGAGGCGAGTTGGCGCTTGGTGATGTGGTGAAGGCCTGCTTGTGAGCTAGCAAAGAAGACCCGCAAGTACCCTAGTATGTTTCGGTAACCCCCCCATTTTTAACCGCCCTTTCGCGTAGAGAGTTAAGCTGCCCTTACTGCGTGGCCTGATCAACCTTTTCCGCCTGCTTGGCCGCCTCATCCTCCATAAACTTCTTCATGTCGTCTTCAAACTTCGGCACATCGCCCGGGTTCGTCGGAACCTTTGGCGGCTTGTTGGCCCCCATTTCCGCGGCCTGTTCACCGTTGGCTTCCTTACCCTTGTTCAGTTGCTGAGTCACCAACAGACCAACAACCAATACAGCGGCGAGCAAAAGGATCAGTTTCATAAGGGTTTCTCATTCAGTGGTTACCGATCAGATTAGCTCAATCGGTACGCATCTCACGCATGCGCATCGGCATGGCATCGATCCGGCGGACGCCCTTGCCTGATTTGAAACCAGACCTGTCCCGCCTTTGAGCGCTCACGACCTGCCAGCCAAAAACCATAACAACAAGCCAGAAACAACGACAAAAAGCACTGCAAAATGGACAGTCAGGTTCTTCCGGATAGTTGGGGCGGGCTTAGCGTTGAAACTGTAATAATCCTCACCAAACAGCCCAATGCCGCAGCCCTCACAGTAGTTTTTCGAGTAAGAGACACGGAGCTCAGATGGTTCAAACTTTTTCCGACAGCTGTAACAACTGGGCTTAATCACTTCAGGCTCCGATTCGTCTGATGGGTTGGATGGGTTGTGTGGGATTATTGAGCGGGTGTGAGCATACTAGGGTATTGTTCGAAAGACCGCGTCAAAACGTTTTCAGAGGGCAACCAGGTATCATTGGAAATGAATAAAACGATCGAGGATAAAACAGCATCAGCGGCGCCGCCCGCAAAGAAGGGCTTCAGTGGCTTGCATGTCTTTGGCATTGTGCTGCTCACCATCGTTGCCACCGTCGGCGCCGGTTACTGGTGGTTAAGCCACTATGTGTTTCCTGAGAACTTCGAACCCGTAACCCTGAATGCCAGTGAACAGGATTCACTCAACAACAAACTGAGTAGTCTGGGCATTGATACCCAAGGCGGCGAAACCGGCCGCCCGTTGCAGCCGGTACCCTACAGTGAAGAAGGCGCCAGCCGGGAGGTACGTTTCAGCGAGCGGGAACTCAACGGCATGCTGGCCAATAACA
>NZ_JBLXHQ010000017.1:0-101470 GCF_048259445.1 Marinobacter sp.
AACGAATTGCGCTTTGAAGACGAGGCCGACAAGGAACAGGTCTACATCCACGCCCAGAAAGACCTGGACCTGCTCACCGAAAACAACCGCACCGAAGTCATCAGGAACGACAGTCATCTGACGGTCGGAAACGACCGTTTCAGCCATTTAAAAGGCAACGAACATCAAACCATAGATGGCGAAAAACGCCAGGCCATCGGCGCAGATTGTAGCCAGAGCATAGGTGGCACCTTCTACCAGAGATGCGGTGGCGCGACCTTGTGCGAAGCCGGCAATGAGATTCACCACAAGGCCGGAGCCAAAGTAGTGCTGGATGCCGGCGTTGAACTCACCATTGCCGGTGGCGGTAGCTTTATCAAGCTGGACCCCGGTGGGGTTACGTTGAGTGGGCCGGGGATCAACATTAATTCTGGGGGGAGCGCCGGGAGTGGTTCGGGACAGAGCTCTGAGATGCCTGTAATGCCGCAGTTTATTGACAGCGACCAGCCCATACCGCCCTCGAAACTGATGTTGGAAGAAGTGGCGCAGCGAAAAAACGTCAGGGCAATCAATGTGGAGTCGCAGCTAGCTGCGCTAACGAAGGGCAATTCAATATGCCCTCTCTGTGAGGTGAGTAGCACATGAATTCTGACTACTTACCAATCTCTGATTCGCCATTTGATCATATTCAATGGCCTGAACATGGCGCTGTTGGGCTAATTCTGGATGGTGTCGCCACTCCGGAACCTGGCAAAAAGATTTACCAATGGGCTGGCGATCAGCCGATCAGTGCAGAGTGCCTGTATGCTGCAACCCGCTGGGAGGCAATTTCGGATCTGTCTCCCTGGCTTGTCTGGTTAAGTGGGCCCGAAGACCCGGTGTTGGAGGGTTTTCTGGAGAAGGGGCCTGCACAAGAACAAGGCTATTTGCTGATTTCTGCCACAGATCGTACGACCTTTACGCGCTGGATGCGATCTCATCTGCAGATTGTGACGGCGCCAGAGTGTGAAGAGTTGGTGCGTATTGCTCACCCAGCGCTTGCCCGATCAGTTATCGGGAACAATTTGACCCGTTCTTCCAGTTTTGTGGTGGAGCGGCTGATCGTACCGGATCGTATCCATCAGCAGTGGCACGTGATCGAACCGCGGGGCATCTGGCCACGAGCGACAGATGATCAAATAAAAGGAATAACCGTTTCGCCGGAATTAATGAGCGCTTTCGAAGACTTTAACCGGCGCAAAGATGCGCTGAGTATATGGGACAGTCTTGAAGAACCGGTGCGCAGTCAGTTAGGTGGCCTCCGGTTGTGTAATGCCTATTCGGCACTCCGGAAAAGTCTGGATGATGCACTTGACGCTGGGTGCAGCAGCCTGCGACAGGTTATGCAGTTCCTGTTCGATACAGTACCCGGCCAGACAGGCGGAAGGCCCCTACTGAACCCGCATTCCCGATGGATCGAGGATGAATGATGGCAAGGATCCAACGCCCTGATAATGACCGAACGAGCAACGATCTGTTGTGTTGGGAGCAGCCAGGCACGCCTGTTGATGAGCCTGCCTCCTGTCCATTGCTGAAAACTGTTCATCTACTGCCTGTTCGTTACGGCAGAGTGGAAGCTGCACCTGTTGATACTGACCCGGGCTATCCATATTCATTGAGCTCCCGCCCCATTGGTTATCGCCTTCTGAGGTATGGCTACGTGTATGTACTGGATGCCGATTCAGGGCAGCTTCATGAGTATCTTCATGAAGACAGAGACCTTACTGGGCATAACGGTGGCAGGCTTGAGTACCCTGTATCTCATACGTTGTATGTCGCTTTTTCTGAGGTTGCGTGGACTTCACGAAAAAAAGCGCAGGTGCTGGATGACCCGGAAGAGCGCGATGCGTTGTTACAGAAAATCGACCTTACCAATGCCTCACCGCTAAGCGGCGGCAAGTACCTTCTTACCCCGGACCAGGCGAAAGCACGGGTAGCTGAGTTTGCCGAAGACGATACCCCGGAGCCAGTCGAAGGTGCCCACCCACAGGAAAGTGAACCTTATCACTGGGAAAATCAGCCCTATTACCATAAAAGCCGGTTCGGCAAGCTGATCAAGCAGCAAGGCATTGACGATACCTCAAATTGTCTCTGCCTGGTCCTGAGGGACGATGTAGGCGTTATGCTGGATCTTGCCCAGCATCAGGACGATGTCGTGGGTTGGATTGAGAGCTGGACAGAAGATGGAAACAGCGAGCGAGATTACGTTCTTGGCACATTGATCGAATTCATGAGCCTGCTGGATGAAAAGGGTCTGGATTCCATGATGGCTAATTCAGACCATCCTGCCATGGCTTCCATGCATGCGGATCTGGAAGCCATGTCAGAAGGTGATCGTTCGGATACCCGGTCGGCCTTGCTGTCGGCGTTGAGACAGTTGGAAGACGAGAAGCGGCCAGGCCCTGACGATGCCTCGCTTCCTGCTGAGATTAAAACGAGAGTTGATGATATTCGGGGGACAGCCAACCGAACTAACGCTTATGGCATTATTCCCAAAATGCAGAGAGCGGTGGATGAATGGTATCTGCGACAAGCAATGGAAGGGGTGCCAACGGATTTTGTGGACGCCCACATCGACGGCATTATTGCTCTGGAGAAGAGCTACCGCGACCACCTGAAGATGATTCTGGAGGGGCAAGGTTTCGGCCATCGTGGGGTCAATGATCTTATCGATCGTGGAGCCATGGACCAGTTCATGATTGCTCAGCGCACTAAGCTTGCGCGCTGGCAGACGCTATTGACGGCTATAACGGACGACCGAGTAAAGCTTCTGACAGACAATCGCTACCATTATGCAGCGTGGTATTTTGACCCGGAAGACAAGGCGCAACTCGAGGCAGCCCTGGATCTGGAATACGCCTGTCTTAAAGACATCTGCCGTTCCGATGAGGCGAGTGAAGGCGTACTGGGGTGGTTGAAAAAGAACCCACAATACAGTCGTCCACTGTTTCAGACCCTGCCAGGGAGTGATCGGTCCTCCGACGGTGAGCTGGCGAAAACCTACGCTGCGTTTACCTCCGCCGGTTACGCCGTAGTAACCCGTGCGGCAGATTGGGCGCAACGCATAAGAGGAGCGGAAAAAGACAAGCTCCCGGATTTTTCCAACTACTCGCGGTTAATTCAACAAAAAGCTGACGCAGTAGGGGATACCATCACTCCGGCTATTGCCCTCGCCAAGGGGCGCGCTATTGGAGAACTATACAAAGCGATTGAAAGCCAGGCCTTGCCTGAATTGGACGATCTTTTTCGGGACCTGCCTTATTTCTTCAAGCGAGGCATGCTGGATGCCATAGATAAGGGCAAAGCGGAATTCCGCATTGCGTCGAAAATCGAGCTATCGACGTTCCAGGACAACCTAAGAAAAATGTTGCAGCTTGATCAACGGATGAAGCAGCTTCAGAGCGACCATGCTGTAGCGAAATCAACCCACGGCCATCATTCGGAAAGAGCCAAAGGGTTGGTGGCTGAATTCAAGGCCACCCGCGAAGAACATCGCGAAATTGGTAAACGCGTGGCGGCGGCCCTTAGCCCGGTTGAAGAAACCGCCACGGGGCTGAAACTGGAAACAGCTGTTACCGGACGTGCTGGTCTGACGCTGGTTCTGCCTGCACTTGAACAGCAAGAGCTGGGGCGCTTGGTTGGGCATTTTCGGCAGGGTTTGGCTTCGGCTCCCCGGGTGAACTTGATGGGGGATGGGCTTGGGGCAATGGTGTTCGTAGCGCAATTGGTTAATCTTGTTGGCGCCGTTGGCGAGGTCAGGGCTCAAGATGCGTCGGACCGTAGTTATGCTCGAGTAGCGGAAAGTGCTCTTGGTACTTCGGGTGCAGGTTTCCTAGCCGCTCAGGGTTTGATGGATACAGCATACAGTGCTAGAGCTCTGGCTCTTTCCAATGCTTGGCAGCGAAGTGCCTTGAAAAGTGCACATATACAAATGGGTAAGTTGCATGTGGGGCTGGGCATTCCTGCGTATCTTTTTGGTGCGTTCAGCGCAGGCATTGGTGTCTATAAGCATCGTGAAAACTGGTCGAGAGCGGTTCAAGTTGGTAATGCGAAAGCCCAAGCTGGTGCGGCACTGGGCATGATCGGCAGCGGGGGACTAGCTGTTACAAATTCTTACGGGTTCGTACGCACCGTACGCACAGGATTAGCCGTCAGCCATGTCAGCAAGGGATTTACCCGTGCACAAGCCTGGGCTACTGCGGGCCAAACTTTATCTGGTATGTTTGCGCGCCTGAATTTGGCAGGGCTGGTGTTTACGGTTTTTGAATTGGGTGGTACCTGGATTTATAACCGTTACAACTTAAGTGAGCGTGACCGCTGGCTGCAAACCACACCTTGGTCTCGGGAGCTTGAACAGTTCCATAACGGCTCGCTTGAAGACTACGAAAAAGCACTTTTCCAGATTTGTAACAGTGTCACCCTTGATGAAATAACAGGGAAAGGCGAAGAATCATCAAAGTTGCAGTTAAACTGCCATAGCCTGCCTGAGGATAGTCTGCTGGATCCCCTGGTGGGTGAGCCGCCTTACCGGGTGTCGATCGCTGCTTGGCGAATTCAGCCAGGGCAAAGGGGGATGTTTTCCCTCCATCCAGAAACCTGGGTACCGTGTACTGGTGCGATTTTGGCTAATCTCGAATCAGCGAATGGTGCCGGGCATCTAAAACTGGTTTTCAGGTCGCCGGTCCATGAGAAAACTCGGCATGGCATCCGAACTCGCGAACTGAGCTTATTGGTCAAACTCGAAACTCTGCAAGCAGATGGGGTTTATAAGGGCGCTGTGTATATGCTGAAAGTGACGCCAAACAGCCTGTATCCCCTGATGCCTTTGCAGGACGCACCGAAAGCTGAGATTTCTTGGTGGAAGCTCCGCCAACCATTCATAGTGATGGATAGCCTTTGATGAACGCGAAAACCAATCAGTCAGAGCTACCGCCTTGCGCGGGGCGTTCGGAACCCTTCCCGAGTGGTCGGCTGACTTTTTTGTCACCGATGCCACTGCCGACGGGTCTGCCGGCGGTAGACCATTGCTATGTTGTGGGAGAGCTTAGGGATGGTTATTTGGATTTCGGGGCGGCGATGACCCCAGTGTTTGGTCTACAAATGGTATTGGGCGGGCCCTTTTTCTGCTTTTTATTTACTGCTTTTCTTATTCCCCTGATGTCCTTTTTGTTGTTTTATTGGTTAGGGAACGGTTGGCCCGATGGAATCCATGCTTTCTGGGGCGTTTTTGACATCACTTTCCCGCTTGCCATCTGGGGTTGTAGTTTTTTCGTTTTCGTTGGCCTCGGTATCTGGTACCGAGAGCATCTGAAACGTGAATCCGTAATCCCAACCCGCTTCAACCGCCAACGCCGCGAAGTGTGTTTCGTACCCGAGGGGCAGAAAGAACCGATCTTCGTCCCCTGGGAAGAACTGGTTGCCTGGGTTACGGAAGCTCAGGGTGTTACCGAATATGGCGTGCAACGGCAGTACGGCTTCGGTATTGGCTTTTACCACCCTGAAACCGGCGAGAAATACACTCTGGAATTTGAGACTCCCGGCCTGCCGCTGGCGATCAGCAACTGGGAAGCGATCCGGGCATACATGGAATATGAAGTTCACACTCTGAAGGAGATTCAGGATCCACTGGAACTTCAGGGGCCGGATGATCCACCGTGGGAAGGCGTTCATGTTTTCCGCAACGCCCGTAAACGCCTTCATGATGAATACAGGGACGGCAAGCGGGGCGTCGTTTATTTAATTGGTTGGTACCTGTACCACCTCATGACTTTCTGGACGATTCCGAACCGACTGGTGGAATGGGAGGTCAAAAAGATCAAGCGCATGAGCCAAAATACTCTGCCAAAAGAAATGTCTGACTGGTCTGAACCATTACCGGAAGCCCAGCGGGCAAAGCCCAGTGACGAACTAAAGCGTCAGAGCAGGCGTGTATCGGAGTTGCGAAAGGCACACCCTGAGAAGCCTGTCCTGGAAATTTTTGCACTCGTAAGCAAGGAGGCCGATGCAAAAGAAGAAATGACGGCATGAGTGAGGGACAGGATGGCAGCGACGAGTTGATCTGATTGAGAGCCAGGGAGGCTATGATAGAAGCTTCACGGCCAGGTTTCCGGCACCACGAACACCCGGTCGGTCTCAAACCATTTTCTCTTTTGCTGATCTCGCTGCATCACAGCGAACAGCTGCGGAACAGATTTGCTCCCGACACGCTGCAGAGCCTCCCGGGTATGCTCTGTATCCGGCGGCTCACTCTGGAACCAGTTACCAATCCAGTGTGGTTTGTTAAGTACAACCCATTCCGACGTGTCCTTTGCTGCAGCATCGTGCGCGTACATCCAGCGCCCGCGCAGGTGCTCAGCCGGAACATACTCAGGCGTTATTGCGGGTTGGTCGTCGGGGTAGAACAGGTATCCGGGCATGAAAATCCGGGGCGTTAACGGGCCGGTTATATGGAATTCCGATAGCAGTGCGATTGTTTCGGGGAGTTGTGTGCGGCGGCTCTGCTGTTCCAGCAGACTGGTTGTCTTCATATCCAGCCGGTCTCGGGCATTGGGTCCGTACCAGAGCGTTGAGCCGGCTCGCTCTGACACACCGAGATAGAATTTGATCGCGATTTCGTGGTGCTCGATGCGATCATCCTTCTTGTTGTGCACCACGAAATCCAGTTCGCCGATGGTGCGCCCGCTTGACTGGATTTGCGTGTTTTTCAGCAGAATGGGCCAGCCAAGCAAGTCTTCCAGAACAACCTGGTAGAGTCGCTCGAAGTAGAAACCCAGGCGGCGTTGTGGTGGTTCGCTGAGCAATGATGGAGCAACCTCAATGTCCCGGTCCCAGGTTTTGAGGATATCGGGATAATCTGAGGGCAGATGCTGTGCGGGCACAAATGTGATTGGCGAGCGCATCAGCTGCGGTGCCTGGCACAACCACGCAAGGTGTCGTATCGCTGGTGTGTGGTAAGAATTGATCAGATCAGAGGCAAGATTTGCATTCATTCCCCCAGAATACCGTAAACTGTTCATTAATAAAGGCGAGCTGGCAGGAGAAAATATGCAATACCTACATACAATGATCCGTGTAAGCAACCTCGAGCAAACCCTGCATTTTTTCTGCGATCTGCTTGGTATGGTTGAGATCAATCGCACAAGCAGTGAGAAGGGGCGCTTTACATTGGTATTTCTCGCAGCCGCGGAAGATGAGGCCCGGGCACGCGAAGACCGGGCTCCGATGCTTGAATTGACTTATAACTGGGACCCCGAGGAATACTCTGGCGGTCGCAATTTTGGTCATCTGGCTTACCGGGTGGATGATATCTATGATTTGTGCGAGACCCTGCAGGCAAACGGTGTGACCATTAACAGACCGCCTCGGGATGGCCATATGGCTTTCGTCCGCACACCTGACAATATATCGATAGAGTTGCTGCAGAAAGGCGAAGCGCTGGCGCCCAAAGAGCCCTGGGCGAGTATGGAAAATACGGGAACCTGGTAAGGACGGGTGTTTGCAAACCTTATCAAAATAACTTTAATGGCATCAGGATGATGCGATAAAACAGGGAGATGTTTCATGGAAGATTGGCAGGGATGCCTCACACCTCAATGCCAGGCCGCGTTATTGAGCGCCCGCGATGATGTCGATCGCCGCGGCGGTGCGGTGATCACGGTTGAAGATTTCCTGCTTGCATTACTGGATTGCAGCCCTTGCGCAAGTAATTTTCTGCGCGGTGCGGGTGTAGACATGGATGAGCTGATCCGGACCATTCAGTGCGAGCAACCCATGGTGACTGAGGTGGGCGGTGAAGATCTGCTTTCCTCCCAGTTGGTTTACTGGCTGGCGACAGCGCGTGAAGCTTTTGGCACGCCAGCCTGGCTGGACTGGCCCCAGCTTCTGGAAGTGCTTGCGCGTAATGCGGAGCGTTTGCAGGGAAAGGCTTATGTTGCGGTGCTTGAACTGGTTTCCCGCTGGCCTGAAGCGGGTGCTGCGGCGCAAACCTTTGCCAATCCAGAGCAACCTGGTATTGAGCAGCATGAAGCAGCGCCAGTTGTGATTACCGATCCGGAGTGGATCGAGCTGGCCGAAGACGTCGCCATCACACTTGCTGCTACACCTGACGCTCTGGTTTGGATCAGAGGCGAGCGTGGCGCAGGGAAGTCCTCCTGGCTGAGCTCGCTGCTGTCGTCATTGGCGCAACCCTATGTCGAAATAGATCTGCGCCGTGAAACCGAGCTAATGGCCAGTGATCTCGCAGTGATTCCTGTGGCTGCGGGAAGACCTTGGCCCGTTCTTGTTCTTGATAACGTGACGCCCTCGGATTTACTGGCTCTGATAGATCTTCCCAACGGCCTTGCATCGGAAATGGTTCTGCGCTGGAAGGGACCTTTGGTTCTTCTGGGGCCTGATGCAACAGACAGCGATGAATACTGCAGCTTGCTGGAGCAGCGCCTGGGTCGTGCGCTGGAAACGTTCGATATGCCCCTTTCGAGTGTAAAGCAGCGTAAGGCTATTCTGGTCGCTCACCAGGCAGCGATTGAGCGCCGCTGGAATGTTCAGCTGCCGTATCCGGTCGCCCAGTTTGCGGCTTCGCGTCGAAGTCGGTGCGTCAGCTCGCCGGGCGGGATGCTGCAGTGGGTTGAGCGCGCAGCCGCAAGGCTAGACCTGTTTGCGCGGCGCGGTGCGGCCAGGTCGGTAGCTCTTTCTGGTCAGGTTGATACGCTCCGGCGCCAAAGCCTGGTGGCTATGGCGCGGCAGGAGTCTGTAAACGAGATTGAGACGTCACTTGCAGAGGTCAGCCTGCTTCGTGCTGCCACTGAAGTGGCATGGCATGAACGCAAAGCTGCGGGTACGCTGCGCCGGCTTACCTTAGAAGACATGCGTCAGGAATTGGAGCGTTGGGTTGCAGCGCGACGCGGGCCGGTTCACTATGTGCTCCATTGTGATCATCAGTATGGAGAATCTGCGAGTGCAGGACCTGGAAATCTACATTCGTGACCTGGAAGCAGGCATGGTTTGCCGCTGGCTGAACAGTCATATTGAGCAGTTAGTTCTTGATGACAGTGATGTTTCATCCGTTATAAAAGGCTCAGCCTGCTTCGGCGAAGCCCCCTTGAAAATAACGCTGTATCCGCAAGCATTTGGTAAGCGCTACACGTCACTGATTATTGAAGGCGCACGGCTGCCCTGGAACAATGATCTGGATTGTGCGCGGAGTGCATGGAGAGCTCTGGATACCGAGGTGCGCTGCAGCCCGGGAGAATGGAAAGAGGGTGAGCCGGCAGAAGATGAGAAATGGTGGCGACTGGATAGTCGGGGCGAACAACTCGTAGTCTGGAATTGAATAGCCTTGAATTGAATAGCTGCAACTGAACAGCCTCAAACGAAAAAAGGCAGCCCCTGGATAACAAGGGGGCTGCCTTTTTTTACGTCAATCGACGTTTCATTCGCTCAGAATAGAAACGTTATCTGCCTGCAGGCCTTTATCCGCATCAACTACACTGAAACGAACCAGTTGGCCCTGGCGCAGTACCCGACGGCCACTGCCGCGAATAGCGCGGAAGTGTACAAAGACTTCGTCTCCGCTTTCACGAACGATAAAGCCGAATCCTTTTTTAACGTTGAACCACTTAACAGTACCTTCTTCGTCGCCTTCCGGGCTGTTGTCATCGTAGCCGTCATCTTCGTCGGTATAGTTCTGGCCAGAACTCTGATTGGAACTCTGGCTCCGTGACGGTGAACTGCCGCGCTGAGATGTGTTACGGGTAGCCTGTTGCTTGGCTGAGAATGTGACGGCCAGAAAACCTGCAATACCGAAAACAATGAAGGTAATGATGTATGCGGCGATGCCGCGGGTGCTGCCAAGAGCCTCTACAAATTCGCCAATGGCGATCAGGCGAAGTGGCTCAGGGGTAAACGAGAGCAGCAGGGCAAGTACCAACGGTGCTGGAATAGCGATCAGGAGAGCAACAAGGATCGCTTTGGCTGGATTACGCATTGATTGAGAATTCTCCGTTATTTATTAACGCTGACGATAAAAAACCGGATATCGGGTAAAATCGCACACCCGGCCAGTGAATACCGCCTGATTTCCGGGAAAACGGAAGCTCTGGCGGGCAAAAGCGGCATGATAACAGATTATCCCGACCGCTTACCAAACCGTCATAACATGCATTGCCTTTTATAGAGTGCTTTTGATCACATTCTTCAATCATCCACGTGAGCGATTGATGCGAGGGAGTTTTAGTACCCGATGAGCCATAACGATCTGCAAGCCAGACTGGACGAGCTTGAAACGCGGCTGGCGTTTCAGGACGACATTATTAATATCCTGAGCGAACAGGTGACAAAACAGGAAATGGATATCCGCGAACTCTGGAACGCAAAGCGGTTGCTGCATAACCAGTTGAAAGATATGTCGCCTTCCAACCTGAAGAGTGAAGAGGAAGAAACGCCTCCGCCTCACTACTGATCCAGTGAACGAAAATGCCGAAGCAATTGCTTCGGCATTTCGGGTGCGTCAGTCAGTCTGTTAAAGCCCGATCAGGTCAGCAGCTCTTCAAGTATCCGTTCGTAGATCAGGGAGAGCGTATCCAGGTCATCGGCTTTCACGCACTCATCTATCTTGTGAATCGTGGCGTTTATCGGTCCAAGCTCCACAACCTGGGCTCCGGTGGGCGCAATAAAACGCCCGTCAGACGTGCCGCCTGTCGTCGAAAGCTCGGTTTCGCGCCCGGTCACGTTTCGGATGGCACTTTGGCAGGCGGCGACCAGTGCACCTTTATCCGTCAGGAAGGGTCGACCGCTGAGATGCCACTGCAAATCGTATTTAAGATTGTGCCTGTCAAGAACGGCTACCACGCGCTCCTCAAGGCTTTCCGCCGTATTTTCAGTGCAGTATCGAAAGTTGAAGTGCACAAGGCACTCGCCGGGAATGATGTTGCTACCGGTGCCGGCTTCAACTTTCGTGATCTGAAAGGTTGTGGGCGGGAAATAATCGTTGCCGTTATCCCAGAACTCATTAGCCAGTGTATGCAGGGCAGGCGCAACCGTATGAACAGCGTTCTCCGCAAGGTGCGGATAGGCCACGTGGCCCTGAACCCCTTGCACCGTAAGATAACCGTGCAATGAGCCGCGACGGCCGTTTTTGATCACGTCTCCGACATCCCGGGTGCTGGAGGGCTCGCCTATCAGGCACCAGTCCATTTTTTCCGAGCGGGCTTCGAGTGCTTCAATCACCTTTACGGTGCCGTTCTGGGCCGGGCCTTCTTCATCGCTTGTGATCAGCAGGGCAATAGAGCCGTGATGGTTCGGATGAGCAGTGACAAAGCGCTCGCAGGCAGTGATGAAAGCCGCAAGGCTCCCCTTCATGTCAGCGGCGCCACGCCCATGCAGAAAACCGTCTTTGATAACGGGATCAAACGGCGGGTGTGCCCATTTGCTTTCCGGCCCTGTGGGGACCACATCGGTGTGCCCGGCAAAAGCCAGCACTGGCCCCTCTGAACCTTTGCGGGCCCAGAGGTTGTCTGTGTCGCCAAAGTGCATGTGTTCCCCGGTAAAACCCAAAGGCGCCAGCCGGGACATCATCAGTTCCTGGCAGCCGGCATCATCCGGTGTTACCGATGGCCGGCTGATCAGATCGATAGCCAGTTCGAGGGTTTGAGAATCAGTTGTTTGCATGCAGCTCTTCATTCAGCTCGATCGCGGATTTGTTGGTTTTGCACTCAACCGCGCCGGTCTGGCTGTTGCGGCGGAATAGCAGGTCCGGAGTGTTGGCCAGATCACGAGCTTTGATAATTTCTACGAGCTCATTGCTGTCATCCAGCAGGGCAACTTTCGTACCGGCCGTTATGTACAGACCCGCTTCAACCTTGCAGCGGTCGCCCAAAGGTATGCCGATACCCGCATTGGCGCCGATCAGGCAGTTTTCACCAACGGAAATAATCATGTTGCCTCCGCCAGACAGGGTGCCCATGGTTGAGCAACCGCCACCAAGGTCAGATCCCTTACCTACCATAACGCCCGCCGAGATGCGGCCTTCAATCATGCTGGTGCCTTCGGTGCCGGCGTTGAAGTTGATAAAGCCTTCATGCATAACGGTTGTGCCTTCGCCCACATAGGCTCCGAGACGTACGCGGGCTGTGTCTGCAATGCGAATACCTTTGGGTACCACGTAGTCTGTCATCTGCGGGAACTTGTCTACGGATTTGACTTCCAGGGTGCGCCCTTCGAGGCGTGCCTTCAGCTGGCGCTCCGGCAGTTCGTTAAGATCAATAGCGCCTTCGTTGGTCCAGGCCAAGTTCGGCAGCAGCCCGAAGATACCATCGAGTTTAACGCCATGAGGCTTGGCCTGACGATGGGAGATCAGGTGTAGCTTGAGGTAGACCTCGGGTGTGCTGGATGCGGTGTCATCCGTTTCCAGAACTGTAACAACAACCGGACGTTTGCTGCCGGCTGCTTTTTCCGCCAAAGAAGCCTGATCCGTTGCGCCGATCTGGCGCAGAGCGTTGGCAAACTGCACCAGCTGCTCGGCAGTTGCGTGGATAGCCTGGTTGCCACCCTTGTAGTCGAGGGTAGCCTCTACCACATCGATCAGCTCTCTTTCGGGGGTCATAGTCGGCTGCTGGTAAAAAACCTCCAGCCATTCGCCCTGATTGTTTTGGGTGCCGATACCGATACCGAATGCAAAGCTCATGTGGTGATTGCTCCTGTTTTAGTTAATCAGTGTTGCCCAGTCGTCAGCGTTAAAGCCGACATAAACGGATCCATCATGCTCGACCACCGGCCGTTTAATGATGGAGGTGTTTTCAAGCATGATGTCGTGGGCAGATTGAGCGCTAATGGTATCACGAACCTCGTCGCTGAGTTTGCGCCAGGTAGTGCCTCTGCGGTTCAAAAGGAGTTCCCAGCCAACCGCGCTTTCCCATTGGCTCAGTCGAGCCTCGTCGAGCCCTTCCTTTTTGAAGTCGTGAAACTCATAGGAAACACCTTTTTCATCAAGCCATTTTCGGGCCTTTTTGACGGTGTCGCAGTTCCGGATTCCATACAGCTTCATAAATCAGTTTGCCTTTACAAATTCAACGATGCGCTTTGCGGCTTCAACACACTCTTCCAATGGCGCAACCAATGCCATGCGCACTCTGTTCTCTCCCGGGTTATGACCGTTCACCGTTCGGGACAGGTAGCGACCGGGTAGAACATGAACGTTCTGCTGGGCAGACAGCTCCTTCGCAAAGGTTTCGTCATCCATTGGAGTAACCGGCCAGAGATAGAAACCAGCGTCGGGGAAATCCACCTCCATTACTTCGCGCAGGATGGGTACCACGGCCTCGAATTTGGCGCGGTAAGCCGCCCGGTTGTCCCGCACGTGGCTTTCATCTTGCCAGGCAGCAATACTGGCCAGTTGGTTGTGAACCGGCATGGCGCAGCCATGATAAGTGCGGTAGTTAAGATAGCCTTTCAAGATGTTCGCATCGCCGGCGACAAAGCCTGATCTCAGGCCTGGCAGATTACTGCGTTTCGAGAGACTGTGAAAAACCACGCAACGGGCAAAGTCATGCCTGCCAATAGCGGCACAGGTTTGGAGAAGGCCTTCAGGTGGATTGTTTTCATTTGGGTAGAGCTCGGAGTAGCACTCGTCTGAAGCTACGATAAAGTCGTGCCGGTCAGCCAGTTCAATGACCTTCGTGAGGGTTGCCCGAGGCATGATGGCGCCGCTGGGATTGCCCGGAGAGCACAGGAACAGAACCTGGCAATCCTGCCATACAGACTCAGGGACGGCGTCGAAATCCGGGATGAAACCGTTGGATCCATCACAGGGCAGGTAAACCGGCGTAGCGCCTGCCAGAAACGCTGCACCTTCGTACACCTGATAAAAAGGATTCGGGCTAACGACTGTTGCCTGCTTGCTTGCATCAACCACTGCCTGAACCAGTGAAAATATTGCCTCCCGCGTACCGTTTACCGGAACGATGTTCTGATCCGGGCTCAGAGAGCCTGCTTTCAGCTCAAATCGTTGCGTGGCCCATTTACTGATTGCCTGTCGCAGCTCATCCAGGCCTTTTGTGGTGGGGTAGTTGGCCAGTCGGTCGAGATTATCGGCAATCACCCGCTTCACAAATTCGGGGGAGGGGTGTTTGGGTTCGCCAATGCCCAGAGAAATCGAGCGGAGATTGTCCGGCGGTGATATGCCAGCTTTTAATTCAGCCAGTTTTTCGAACGGGTAGGGGTGGAGCTTGTCCAGATTCGGATTCATTGAATATCATCCAGCATTTTACATAGATCCTGCTGCAGGGCGTGGCATACGGAGGGATCGCTGATAGGTTCGCCGTTTTCGTCGGTCACAAAGAACACGTCTTCCACGCGCTCGCCTAATGTCGCAATTTTGGCATTGCTCAGGCGTATACGATGATCCAGCAGAACCTGCCCAACCCGTGCAAGAAGCCCGGGGCGGTCAGGTGTAACCACTTCGATAACGGTGCGCTCGTTAATGGTGTCGTTGGAGAACACAACTTCCGTCGGGAACGCGAAGTGCCTGAGTTGTCGGGGTGTGCGGCGGTGAATAATGTCAGGGTAGTCTTCCGGGTCATCCAACTCTTCGATCAAGCGCTTGCGCACCCGCTCTTTGCGGGCGGGATCCACACCCAGAGGCTGGCCTTTCTCGTCCAGCACGACATAGGAACTGATGGTGTTGGGGCCTTCGTTAGAGCTGATACGGGCGTCAACAATGTTCAGGTTTAGTTGTTCCAGTACCGCGGTTGTGGCTGCAAACAGGGTTGGCCGATCTTTCATGTAAATAATGATCTGGGAGTAACCATCGGTCGGTCCACCGCGTGTGTCGCGGATGAGCACCAGTGGTCCCGGCGTATCGCCATGGTTGATGATCGCTGCGGTTTGCCAGGCGATATCAACTGTTGAATCCTGCAGGAAGTAATCTTCGTCAACCGTGTCCCAGATGGCATCTATCTGTTCATCGGTAATGCTCTGGGCATGGAGAATTTCCCGGGCCTCGGTCTGAGTGGCCCGAACCCATGTCTGTCGGTCAACAGGAATCTCTGTGCCGCGCCGCAAGGCACGTTTGGCTTCTATATATAACTGACGCAGCAGAGACGCCCGCCAGGTGTTCCAGAGCTTCGGGTTGGTGGCGCTGATGTCGCATACCGTGAGGATATAAAGGTAATCCAGATGCGCCTGGCTGGGCAGGGCCCGGGCAAACGACTGAATAATATCCGGGTCAGAAATGTCCTTGCGCTGGGCTGTCATTGACATCAGAAGATGGTTTTCCACAAGCCAGGACGCCAGCTGGGTATCTCGTTCCCCAAGATGATGACGCTTACAGAAGGATTCGGCATCTTCGGCGCCAAGCTCTGAATGATCCCCGCCACGGCCTTTGGCGATGTCGTGATACAAGCCGGCAATATAAAGAACTTCCCTTTTGGGAAGCCCATGAATCAGTCGCGCTGCCAGGGGGTAGTCGTCCCGGGCCTCCGTGCCATTCAACCGTACCATATTGCGCACGACCCGCATGGTGTGGGCGTCAACAGTGTAAATGTGGAAAAGATCGTGCTGCATCTGGCCAATAATCTGGCCGAACTCTGGCAAGTAGCGGCCCAGCACATTGTATTTTTTCATGGCGGAGAGGGTTTCATCCAGCGCATGGGGTGTTCGCAGCAGTTCCATAAAAAGCGAGGTTACGGCCAGATCCGACCGGAAAGCATCGTCAATCAGGTGTCTGTGTGCCCGCAAAGACCGTATGGTTGTTGCCCGAATACCCTTTATTTCAGGGTGCTGGGCCATCAGCACAAAGATTTCCATGATCGCGTAGGGAGAGTAAGCAAATACCTGGTTGTTTACCGCTTCTATATAGCTGTTGCGAATCTGAAAGCGTTTGTTGATTGGCTGAATATTGTCTTCTGTGCCTGTACCGAGTATCGCCTCATCGTAAAACTGGAGAATAACGTCGGCGAGTTCTGCCAGCGCCAGCACGGTACGATAATAGGACTGCATCATCAGCTCGACATCCAGCCGCTTGCCTTCGTCTTTATAACCCAGCATTTGCGCCAGGGCTCGTTGATGATCGAACAGCAGCCGGTTTTCATTACGGTCCGCGATCAGCTGCAGTCCGTAGCGCAGTTTCCACAGCAGGGTCTCACCCTGAACCAGAATCTGGTGTTCCTCGTCGGTGAGAATGCTGAAGCGGGTAAGATCGGCGATGCTTTGAAGGCCGAAGTGTCGCTTGGTAATCCATCCGATGGTCTGAATATCCCGCAGGGCGCCCGGGGAGCTTTTTACATTAGGCTCCAGGTTGTATTCGGTATCACTGTATTTTTTGTGGCGTTGCTGTTGCTCTTTGCGCTTGGCAATAAAGTAGTCACGATCGGTGATGATGTTATCGGAGTAGGCTTGTTCACTGAGCTCTTTACGCAGTTCATCCGGGCCGGCAATTGTGCGGGTTTCCAGCAGGTTGGTCAGTGTGGCTATGTCGCCCCGTGCCGCCGCTTTACTTTCTTCAATGCTGCGAACGCTGTGGCCTATGTCGAGTTTCAGGTCCCACAGCAAAGTAACGAAAGCGCCAAGATCCTCCTGCCAGCCCGGTTCAATTCCATCACGGGTCAGGATCAGAAGGTCGATGTCGGAGTGCGGGTGGAGCTCACCACGGCCGTAACCGCCAACGGCGATCAAGGCAATATCGGGCGAGCTGGAGTAGGGGTAGCGGTTCCAGATTAACCTTAGTGCTGTATCGACAGTGTCGGCTCTGGAATGAACCAGAGCCCTTACATCGGCGCCTTGTCGAAAGGCTTCAGCGTCAGCATCGTAGCGCTGTTTCAGCAGCTCCCTGGCCGCCATTACAGGGGATGTGTCACCACTGATTCTGGCCTCCAGCTCCTGACGGTCCACTTAGAAGGGTTCCTCCGATCGCCTGGTCAGTACTTCATAGCCATCAGCGGTAACAAGAATCGTATGTTCCCATTGCGCGGAAAGCTTGTGATCTTTGGTCACTACGGTCCATTGATCCGGGAGCAGTTTGGTGTGGTACTTGCCCTGATTGATCATTGGTTCAATCGTAAAGGTCATGCCTTCCTGCAGCTCCATTCCGGTGCCTGGCTTGCCGTAATGCATCACCTGCGGCTCCTCATGAAACACCTTGCCGATACCGTGGCCGCAGTAATCCCGCACTACGGAATAACGGTGTTTTTCAGCGTGTTGCTGTATCACATGGCCAATATCTCCCAGGCGCGTTCCGGGCTTGACGAGCTCGATGCCTTTATACAGGCATTCCTGGGTAATTTTGATCAGTCTTTCTGTGCCCGGCTTGGGTTTGCCAACAATCCACATCTTGCTGGTGTCGCCGTGATATTCATCCTTGATCACGGTGACATCTATATTCACGATGTCGCCATCTTTCAGGATTTTTTTCTCTGAAGGTATGCCATGGCAGATAACGTGGTTAACGGATATGCACACAGATTTCGGAAAACCTTTGTAGTTAAGCGGAGCGGGAATAGCCTCCCTCTCGTCAACAATATAGTTGTGACATATCTGATTGAGCTCTTCGGTGGAAACACCAGGCTTGACATGTTCCCCGATCATTTCGAGAACGTCAGCCGCCAGGCGACCGGCCACGCGCATCTTTTCAATTTCTTCCGGAGTCTTGATCGATACCTGCATCGGGTTTCCTGTTGATTTGTGTCAAACAAGTATTTTAAGGGGCTCAGGCTCAGGGTACAAGGAAGCCTCGATGCAAAAATAATGGCGGGAGGCCTGTGTTTTATGATATAAACGCGCCCGCTGGAAACGAATCCGGCAAATTCGCACACGTGTCAGCACGTTGTCCCAGGGTGCCTGCTCCTGCTTTAGAGTTGTAAAGGAGCCTGGTTGGGGCAATCGGACGCGTGGAGGACTAACCCGAAGCTAAACTAAGGTAATAACATGGCTCAGGTAAATATGCGTGACCTGCTCAAGGCAGGTGCTCACTTCGGTCACCAGACTCGCTACTGGAACCCGAAAATGTCGAAGTTCATCTTCGGCGCCCGTAACAAGATTCATATCATCAACCTTGAACAGACTGTTCCTGCCATGAACGAAGCACTCGACTTCGTTCAGAAACTGACAGAGAGCAAAAACAAGATCCTGTTCGTCGGCACCAAGCGCGCCGCGGCCAAGGTCATCAAGGAAGAAGCAGAGCGTTCCGGCCAGCCTTTTGTTAACCATCGCTGGCTCGGCGGCATGCTGACCAACTACAAAACCATCCGCCAGTCCATTCGTCGCTACCGTGACCTGGAAGCCCAGAGCAAAGACGGTACCTTCGACAAGCTGACCAAGAAAGAAGCTCTTGAGCGCACCCGTGAAATGGATAAGCTCGAGCGTTCCATTGGTGGTATCAAGGATATGGGTGGCCTGCCTGACGCGTTGTTTGTTATCGACGTTGATCACGAGCGCATCGCTATCAAAGAAGCCAACAAGCTGGGTATTCCTGTTATTGGTGTAGTCGATACCAACAGCAACCCTGACGGCGTAGATTTCGTGATCCCGGGCAACGACGACGCCATCCGTGCGATCCAGATCTACGTGAAAGCTGTAGCTGATACGTGCCTTGAATCTGCACAGGCCGGCGGCGCAGGTGCTGACGAGTTTGTAGAAGTCAGCGAAGAAGCTGCAGGAACCGCTCCAGCTGCTGAGTGATGCGTCAGCGTCACGTTTGAGATGTAAAGCCCGCCTGGAGGTTTCTCCGGGCGCGCTTCCCCACCGTATTCGAACAAGTTAAGAGGATTGAACATGGCTGCAATTACCGCTGCAATGGTCAAAGAACTGCGCGAGCGCACTGGCCTTGGCATGATGGAGTGCAAAAAGGCTCTGGTTGAATCTGAAGGCAGTGTAGATGCCGCAATTGAAGAATTGCGTAAGTCTTCTGGCCTCAAAGCCGCCAAGAAAGCCGGCCGCACAGCCGCTGAAGGTGTGTCGCTGATCAAGATTTCTGACGACAACACCGCTGCTTACATCATCGAAGTTAACTCCGAAACCGACTTCGTTGCTCGCGATGATAACTTCATCAATTTTGCCAACGACGTTCTGAACGTTGCCTTCGAGAAAGGCGAGACCGACGTTGCCAAACTGATGGCAGGTGATCTGGAAGCGAAGCGCGAAGCGCTGGTTCAGAAGATCGGCGAGAACATCACCGTACGTCGTATCGTTGAAATCAAAGGCCCGGTTGTTGGTGGCTATGTGCACAGCACCAATAAAATTGCCTCCGTTGTTGCTCTGACAGCAGGCGACTCAGAGCTGGCTCGCGATATCGCTATGCATGCTGCTGCGGTTAACCCGCGTGTTGCACGTCCGGAAGATATGCCTGCTGACGAGCTTGAGAAAGAGAAAGAGGTTATCAAGGCCCAGCCGGATATGGCAGGCAAACCCGACGAGATCGTTGAAAAGATGATGGGTGGCCGGATCAAGAAGTTCCTCAAGGAGCACAGCCTTGTAGAACAGCCTTTTGTCAAAAACCCGGAGCAGACCGTGGGTGAGCTGATCAAGACCGCTGGCGGCGAACTGGTCGGTTTCATTCGCCTGGAAGTGGGTGAAGGTATTGAAAGAGAAGAAGTAGACTTTGCTGCTGAGGTTGCTGCTGCAGCCGGTACAGGCAAGGCCTGATTTTTCTGGGCGCTGTGACAGCCAGTCGCAGTGCCCCTTGAGTCTGCCACGTTAGCTGGATTTTTCCGGTTCTCGTGGCGGGCTTGTATCTGAGATCCCCCTTTTTCGAGGAGTATGTCAGATGCAAGCCTGCAATGCGTATCACGCCGGATAGCAGTTAACAGACGAAAAGGGGATCAGTATGCCGACAACACCGAAAAACCAGCCAAGATACAATCGTGTTTTGCTCAAGCTCAGTGGCGAGGCCCTGATGGGTGACCACGATTTTGGCATTGATCCCAAAGTTCTTGATCGCATGGCCCTCGAAATCGGTGCGCTGATCGGCATCGGTATCCAGGTAGGTCTCGTTATTGGCGGGGGTAATCTGTTCCGGGGGGCGTCACTCAGTGCTGCCGGAATGGATCGGGTTACCGGAGATCACATGGGTATGCTGGCAACCGTTATGAACGGTCTGGCCATGCGCGATGCTCTTGAGCGCTCGAACATCCGTACCCGTGTAATGTCGGCCATTCCCATGAGTGGTATTGTTGAGCACTATGATCGCCGCCGTGCTGTTCGCGATCTGAAAGACGGTGATGTGGTTATATTTTGTGCAGGCACCGGCAACCCCTTCTTCACAACAGATTCGGCAGCTTGCCTGCGTGGCATCGAGATTGAGGCCGACGCAGTGCTGAAAGCAACCAAAGTAGATGGTGTCTATTCTGCAGATCCGCACCTTGATCCGACTGCAGAAAAGTACGACAAACTGACTTATGATGAGGTGCTCGACAAGAAGTTGGGCGTGATGGATCTGACAGCTATCTGTCTGGCCCGGGATCATGGTATGCCACTGCGTGTTTTTGATATGAATCGGCCTGGCGCCCTGACGCGCATCGTGACCGGTGAGAAAGAAGGTACACTGATCGAATAACGGGTATCACAACGCCCTGACGAACGAATTGAGGATGACTACGTGATTAACGATATTAAAGCTGAAGCCGAAACGAAGATGAAAAAGAGCCTTGAGGCTCTGCACTCGGCGTTCAACAAAATCCGTACCGGCCGTGCCCACCCGTCTATTCTGGACAGCGTGATGGTTAACTACTACGGTCAGGAAACGCCGCTGAAGCAGGTTGCGAGCGTTAACGTGGAGGATAACCGTACGTTAGCCGTATCTCCCTGGGAGAAGAATCTGGTCCCGGTTATCGAAAAGGCCATCATGACAGCCGATCTTGGCCTGAACCCGGCAACCAGTGGTGATTTGATCCGTATACCCATGCCGATGTTGACGGAAGAAACCCGTAAGAACATGGTCAAGCAGTCGAAAGCTGACGCAGAAAATGGCCGCGTTTCTATCCGGAACGCCCGTCGTGATGCAAACAGCATGATGAAAGAGCTGCTGAAAGATAAAGAAATCAGCGAAGATGACGAGCGCCGGGGCGAAGAAGAAGTTCAGAAGCTTACCGACCGCTATATCGCTGAAGTCGAGAAAATGCTCAAAGCTAAAGAAGAGGATCTGATGGCGGTCTGATCGCCCGGGTTCACTTACAAGCGAAACATGCTGCTGGCGGGGTATTGCTGCTGGCGGTACAGGGGATTTCATGACGGGAACAGTATCCGCGGAGATTCCGGTGTCGGCTGATAGCCGGCCCCGGCATGTGGCCATTATCATGGACGGTAATAACCGGTGGGCAAAGGCACGTCGGTTGAAAGGGGTGGCAGGACACAAGGCTGGAGTAGATGCGGTAAAAGCTGTTGTGGAAACCTGTGCCCGCGAAGGGGTGGAGGTGCTCACCCTGTTCGCTTTCTCAAGCGAAAACTGGCGCCGACCGAAGGATGAAGTGTCGGCCCTGATGAAGCTGTTCGTTTTTGCCTTGGAGCGGGAAGTCAGAAAGCTGCACCGCAATGATATACGCCTGCGCATTGTCGGGGACCGTTCTGCCTTTAATTCGACGTTGCAAGAGCTCATGGCCAAGGCGGAGCGTCTAACCAGCAATAACACCCGAATGACGCTCGTTATTGCCGCAAACTACGGTGGACATTGGGATATCGCCCAGGCCACCAGACAGGTTGCTGAAAAAGTGAAAGAGGGGGAGCTCCAGCCCTCTGATATTACCGATGACCTTATTCAGCAACACCTGAGCATTGGTGATCTTCCCATGCCAGATCTTATGATCCGCACGGCGGGTGAGCAGCGGATAAGTAACTTCATGCTTTGGCATCTGGCCTATACCGAGCTGTACTTCTCGCCTGTATTCTGGCCCGACTTCAAAGAAGATGAGATGCGCAAAGCGTTGCAGGCCTATGCCGGCCGTCAGCGCCGCTTTGGACAGACGGATGACCAGATTACGGCCAGGCCGTCACTACAATAACGAACCATAGCGACCTCTATTTTGTTAAAAACCCGAATCATCACCGCTCTTATCCTTGCCCCCATCGCTATTGGTGGAATATTTTTCCTGCCGCCCCTGGGTTTCGCGCTTTTTACCGCTGCGATTATTACACTGGGTGCCTGGGAGTGGGCCAACATGTCTGGTTTTGAGCAGCAGTTGGGGCGCATTGGTTATGCGGCAGTGATTGCAGTCATTCTGTACGGCCTTCTTGATGTCCCCGCAGCTGCAGTGCTGTGGCTTGCGCTTGTCTGGTGGTTTGTCTGCTTTCTGCTGGTACGAAGTTATCCTGCGGGCTCAGAGCGCTGGGGCAGTGTGCCGGGCAGAGCGCTTATGGGCGTATTTGTTCTGGTACCCGCATGGGTTGGCCTGAATCATCTCAGGGCAGGCGGGTTTCAGTTCGGGAATGCGGACAATAATCTGCTGGTTATTCTTTACGTATTCTGTGTTGTCTGGGTGGCGGATATTGGCGCCTACTTCGCCGGCAGAGCCTTTGGTAAGGCCAAGCTGGCGCCGAGAGTAAGCCCTGGTAAATCCTGGGCCGGAGTTTGGGGTGGTCTCGCAGCTGTTGGTGCTTTTGCTGTTATTGTCAGTTTTCTTGCCTCCGCTAGCGCTGTCGAAACAATACTGCTGGTGGTCGCGAGCCTGATAACAGGCTTGGTTTCCGTGCTTGGTGACCTGCTGGAGAGTATGCTCAAGCGGTTCAGGGGCATAAAGGATAGTAGTGGGTTGCTACCCGGGCACGGGGGGATTATGGATCGCATCGACAGTCTTACCGCTGCAATTCCGGTATTTGCGTTAATTATCACTCAACTTGGGTGGCTGACGACGGTCGGGCATCTTTGAGTATGGCCGCTCGCTCGATTACGGTACTCGGGGCCACCGGGTCAATAGGCCTTTCCACTCTGGATGTTGTTCGCCGCCATCCCGGGCGTTTTTCCGTTTATGCGCTGACGGCGGGAACCCGCTCTGAGGAGCTTGCCGCGCTATGTCGTGAGTTTCGCCCGAAAGTTGCTGTGATGGCAGATGCGCAAGCGGCGCAAAAACTGGCAGAGATGCTTTCGGATCTTCCGGACATTTCCGTGCTGAGCGGGGAGCCCGGGTTGTGTGAAGTCGCTGCCGCCCCGGAAGCCTGTACCGTTATGGCGTCCATCGTGGGAGCTGCCGGGCTTGCGCCGACTCTTGCAGCTGTGCGCGCCGGCAAGCGTGTTTTGCTGGCCAACAAAGAAGCGTTGGTTATGTCCGGCAAGCTTTTTATGGACGCAGTATCTGCCTCCGGCGCTGAGTTGTTGCCCATCGACTCCGAGCACAACGCCATCTTCCAGTGTTTGCCCCCCGATAAAATTCGCGATCCCGACGCAGCCGGCATCACTCGCGTTCTGCTGACTGCGTCCGGCGGGCCTTTCCGCGAGCACACCGCAGAAGCCTTGCGCTCTGTTACGCCTGCTCAGGCCTGCGCTCATCCTAACTGGTCTATGGGGCAGAAGATCTCCGTGGACTCGGCAACCCTGATGAACAAGGGGCTTGAGCTGATTGAGGCATGCTGGCTGTTCAACGTCACGCCAGACCGGATTGAGGTTCATGTTCACCCGGAAAGTATCATTCACTCCATGGTAGAGTATGCCGATGGTTCGGTGCTGGCCCAGTTAGGCAGCCCGGATATGCGTACACCGATTGCAAACGGGTTGGCATGGCCTGAGCGTATTGATGCCGGGGTAGCGCCGCTGGACCTGTTCAGTATCGGACGGTTTCACTTTGAGCGCCCGGACTTGCAACGCTTTCCCTGTTTGCGTTTGGCGGCTGAAGCTTTTGAAATAGGTGGCACAGCACCTGCAGTACTGAACGCGGCAAATGAGGTTGCGGTAGCCGAGTTCCTCAAGGGAAATCTGGCTTTTACAGATATACCGATTGTTATTCAGAGAACCCTTGCGGTAACGCCCGTGGTGCCTGCAGACAGCTTTGATATCATCTTCGCGAAAAACTCCGAAGCACGACAAACGGCGCTGGAACAGATCGCCTTGTTAACGGTCTGATGTAAGGCAAAAAATTTCACCGGGCTGGCGCCAATACCAGGAAAGATATGCAGATTATTCAAACCTTACTTGCTCTTGCGCTTACCCTGGGCATACTCGTCACCCTCCATGAGTATGGCCATTTCTGGGTAGCGCGTCGCTTTGGCGTGAAGGTGCTTCGTTTTTCAGTCGGTTTTGGCAAGCCGCTGTTTTCGTGGTACGACCGTCATGGTACCGAGTTTGCCATAGCGGCTATCCCGCTGGGCGGCTATGTCAAAATGCTGGATGAGCGTGAAGGGCCGGTCCCTGAAGAGCTCAGAGATCAGGCTTTTACCTCCAAACCGCCTTCCCAGCGGATCGCCATTGCGGCAGCGGGCCCGATTGCTAATTTTATGTTTGCAATTTTTGCATACTGGCTGCTCAGCGTTGTGGGTGTTACCCATGTTGCGCCTATTGTTGGTGAGGTTGCCGATGAAAGCGTTGCGGGGCAGGTTGGCTTGCAGGAAGGCATGGAGATTCACGCGGTTGACGGGCACCGGATAAGCTCCTGGCGCGACGTGAATATGCGCATTCTTGAGCGTGCGGGTGAGCAAGGCCTGATAACACTGGACGTTTCCAATGGTGGAGCTCGTGGAACCTTGAGTGGCGAGCTTGGCGGCTGGCGCCTTAGTGACGACACACCGGATCCGCTTGCAGAATTCGGTATTACGCCCTGGCGACCTGATGTGCCTGCCGTTCTTGGCCAGATTTCAGATGGCGGACGTGCCCAGGCGGCAGGTTTGCGTACAGGTGATCGCATTCTGGCGGTGAGCGAACAGCCTGTGGGCAACTGGTTTGAGCTCGTTGATTTTATTCGTAATGCACCCGGGCAAACACTGACGCTTGTTATCGAACGTGCCGGCTCGGAGCAATCTGTGCAGATTACTCCGGAAGCAAAAACACAGGATAATGGTGAGACAATCGGCTTTGTAGGTGCCGGTGTCGAGACAGTATCCTGGCCTGATAACGTGCTGCGAGAGGTCCGCTATGGTCCTCTGGCAGCGATTCCTGTTGCGCTGGATGAAACCTGGGCGGATACCCGCCTTACGCTTGTTGCGATCAAAAAGATGGTTACAGGGCTGCTTTCCCCCAGTAATCTCAGTGGCCCGATTACGATTGCCCGGGTGGCAGAGGCCAGTGTCAGCTCCGGATTTGAAGGCTTTATTCGTTTTCTGGCTTATCTCAGTGTCAGCCTGGGTATTCTTAACCTGTTGCCTGTACCGGTTCTGGATGGTGGTCACATCGTGTACTACACGATCGAGGCAATCCGCAAAAAACCATTATCGGACGAGGTTCAGGCGCTTGGATTACGAATTGGTATGGCAATGATCCTTACATTAATGGTGTTTGCTCTTTACAACGACCTGATGCGGTTGTGAGAATTGCGGGCTCCTTACGCGCATTAACCAGGCGAAATAATTGAATGAGACGTTCTCTTCTAGGTTTAGCCGTTGGCCTCGCTGTTGCCGCAACCGGCATGACGCCAGCATTTGCAGATGAATTTACGGTTGCAGATATCGAGGTGGAAGGCTTGCAGCGTGTTTCTGCAGGTACCGTGTTTTCCGCTTTCCCCGTCAATATCGGCGAGCAGATGGACGAAGCCGAACTGGCAGATGCAATCAAATCACTGTTCCGGACTGGGTTGTTCACCGACATAGAGGCTAGCCGCGACGCCGGTATTCTTATTCTTTCGGTGCGCGAGCGCCCTTCGATTGCATCGATTGAAATCGAAGGCAACAAGAACATCGAAACCGATATGCTTATGGATGCGTTGGCAGGTGCCGGCCTCCAGGAAGGTCAGGTTTTCCGACGGGCGACACTGGAGCGGTTGGAGCTGGAGATCTTGCGCTCCTACATTGGTCAGGGGCGTTATAACGCTCGGGTAAAAGCAACCGCCGAGGTGCTGCCGCGTAATCGTGTGGCCATTCGCCTGGATATCAACGAAGGCACGGTTGCTGCTATCCAGCACATTAATCTGGTGGGTAACCGGGACTTCAGCGACGAGCAATTGCGTGATCTGTTTGAACTGCAAACCAGCAGCTGGTGGAACTCTCTCACCAACTCAGACAAATATGCCCGGGAGCGACTGAGCGGCGATCTTGAAACGCTGCGCTCATTCTACCTCGACCGCGGTTACCTTGACTTCAATGTAGAGTCCAGTCAGGTGTCCATTTCGCCGGACAAGCGTCAGGTCTTTATCGCGATAGCGTTGAATGAAGGGCCTCAGTACACAATATCCGAGATCCGGCTTCGCGGCGATCTCATTATTGATGAAGAAGAGTTGCGTGAGCTGATTCCTGTAGACGAGGGGGATGTATTCTCCCGTGCCCGCATGACCGCAATCTCCGAAACATTGTCGTTCCGGTTGGGCAGGGAAGGTTATGCCTTTGCCAACGTGAATGCCGTGCCTGAACCGGGTGAAGGCAACACTGCTGCCGTTACGTTTTATGTTGAGCCGGGTAAGCGGGCTTATGTTCGCAGGATCAATTTCGACGGTAATGTGTCCACGCGTGACGACGTTCTGCGCCAGGAGATGACGCAGATGGAGGGCGGTATTGCGTCCTCGGATCGCATCGAGTTTTCCAAAACCCGCCTGGAACGGTTAGGTTTTTTCCAGACGGTCAATGTGGAAACTGTTCCCGTACCTGGAACTGACGACCTGGTTGACGTTAACTACTCGGTGGAAGAACAGCCTACTGGCAGTCTTTCTGCATCCGTCGGTTTCTCACAGGATTCTGGTGTTATTCTTGGCGCCAACGTTTCTGAAAACAACTTCTTCGGCACGGGTAAGCGTGTATCGTTTGGTGTGAATGTCAGTGACTCCGTAAAGAGCGCCAATATTTCCTATTCGGATCCTTACTACACCGTAGACGGTGTTAGCCGGGGATTCAGTGTTTTTGCCCGCGAAACCGATTTTGAGGAAGAGGATATTACCTCTTACCTTCTGGATGAGTACGGTGGTCGTCTTACGTTTGGCTATCCTACCGACAACATCACTCGGTTGAACTTCGGGGTCGGATACACACTTTCCAAAGTCAAAGGTGGTGTGTTTACTTCACAAGAAGTAACTGACTTCATCGATGAGGAAGGTGACTCCTTCAATAATTACTTTTTGTTCGGCAGCTGGCGTCGCAGTACTCTTAACCGGGGGGTGTTGCCAACGAATGGTTACAGCCACTCGCTGTCACTGGATGTTGCGGTGCCCGGAAGTGACCTTACGTTCTACAAGGCCAGCCACAAAACCGACTTCTACTTCCCGCTGTCAGACACTGGTCGTTGGGTATTTCGGACAAGAACGGACATCGGTTATGGCGATGGTTACGGAGATCGCTCGATCATGCCGTTCTATGAGCACTTCTATGCAGGCGGGTACGGTTCGGTAAGGGGTTATCAGGCTAACTCACTTGGACGCCGCGCAACTAACGCGCCTAACGATTTTTCAGATCCTGATCCTTTTGGTGGTAATTTCCTCACTGAAGGTTCTCTGGAACTGATTTTCCCGACCCCGTTTGCCGGTGACACCCGATCCATGCGTACGGCGTTCTTTGTGGACGCAGGGCAGGTTTTTGATACGGATCGAGGTTATGACGCGGAGCTGTCGGAAGTGCGTTTGTCAGCAGGTATCGGATTTCAGTGGATTACGGCAGTAGGTCCTCTGGCGTTCAGCCTCGCCAAGCCGCTTAACGACAAACCCGGAGACGATACCCAGATATTCCAATTCTCGCTTGGTCAGACATTCTGAATCAGACATACGTGAAACAATAACGAGTGAAACTCAGGAGACCCATTATGTTCAGAACCGTGTTGATGTTTGTTGCAGCGATGGCGCTGGCATTGCCCGCAATGGCCGAAACCCGCATTGGCGTTGTAGACCTGCGTCAGGCTTTGTTTTCGTCGAATGATGCCAAGATCTTCAGTGAAAGCCTCCAGAAGGACTTTGCTGGTGATGAGGAAAAAGTTCGCGCAACCCAGGAGTTTGCCCGCGAACTGAAGGAGCGTCTGGAAAAAGACGGCGCTATGATGAACGAAAGCGAGCGCAACAAGCTTGCAAGTGAATTCCAGGAGAAGGTCAAGGAGTTCAACTTTCTCAAGCAGCGCCTTGATTCCACTGTGAACCAGCGCAAACAGGCGTTTCTGGAAGAGGCTCGTCCGGAAGTCGATGCAGCGGTTAAAGAACTGCTGGAAGAAAACGATCTTGATCTGATTCTGCCGAGTGAAGCCGTTGTTTACGTGAAGCCGGAAATGAACCTGACCTCACAGCTTCTGGATAAGCTTAACCGTTAATTTCTGCCGGAAAGCCCCCGGGCTTGTGAGCGGTTGTGGAGCGAGTGATGACTGACCAGTCTTACCGACTTGGAGAGATTGCAAAGGCGCTGGGCGCAGAGCTTCGCGGCGATCCTGAAATCCGGGTTTCGGGTCTCGCGACTCTTCAAGCAGCAGGCCCTGAGCAGATCAGCTTTCTGGCAAATCCTACCTATGCAAAGCACCTGGCAGATACCCGGGCCGCGGCCATTATTATATCGCCTGCGGCCGCGGGAGACGGTCAGACCAATGTCCTGTTACTCGATAATCCGTACCTGGGCTATGCTCGACTCAGCCACTGGTTTGATCCGTCACCCGTCGCGCCGCCTGGTATTCATCCTGCAGCCGTTGTTGATGCGAGTGCGCAAATAGCGGCCAGCGCCAGTGTTGGCCCCAATGCTGTTATCGAAGCGGGTGTTGTGATTGATGAAAAAGTTGTTATCGGGCCTGGTAGTGTAATCGGAGCTCGAAGCAGGATCGGATCTGGTTCTATTATTCGATCCAGAGTTACCCTGGCTCACGATGTGGTTATGGGACAGCGTTGCCATATTCTTAGTGGCGCAGTGATAGGTTCTGACGGGTTCGGTTTTGCGAATGAGAAAGGCCAATGGCACAGGATTGCGCAACTCGGGCGCGTTATTCTTGGCGATGATGTTGAGGTTGGCGCTAATACAACGATTGATCGTGGCGCCCTGGACGACACTGTGATTGGTAATGGTGTCAAGCTTGATAACCTTATTCAGATCGCCCACAACGTCCGTATCGGGGATCATAGCGCCATGGCTGCTATGGTCGGGATTGCGGGCAGCACGAAGATTGGTAGCCACTGTGTGTTCGGAGGAGCCTCCGGAGTGGCCGGGCACCTGGACATTGCAAGCCAGGTTCACCTGACGGGTATGACTCTGGTGACCGGCGACATTCAGGAGCCTGGTGTCTATTCTTCCGGAACCAGCGCAGATAAGAACCGGCAATGGCGTAAAAACGCCGTTCGTTTCCGCCAACTCGATGCTCTGGCGCGGCGCGTTAAAGAGTTGGAAAAGAAATTAGAGGGCTGAGGCCGATAAAATGATGTATATCAACGAAATACTTGAATATCTGCCGCACCGCTACCCGTTTTTGCTGGTGGACCGGGTTACCGAGATTGAAAAGTCCAAATCGATCAAAGGCTACAAGAATATCTCCTTTAATGAGCCATTCTTTACTGGTCATTTCCCGGAGAATCCGATCATGCCGGGTGTATTGATTATCGAGGCCATGGCTCAGCTTTCTGGCATTCTTGGTTTTGTGACTGTGGGTCGGAAACCCGCAGACGGAGTGGTACAGTATTTAGCCGGGTCCAGTAAGGCACGTTTCAAGCGTCCGGTGTTGCCGGGAGACCGTCTTTGTATGGAGTCGGAGCTTATTTCGGGCAAACGTGGAATTTATAAATTTGATTGCCGCGCACTGGTCGACGGTGAAGTCGTCTGTGTGGCAGAGATACTGACCGCTGAGAGAGAAGTTTGATGGCGACAAATGATTGGTCGGGTATCCATCCTCAGGCGATTGTAGACCCGTCAGCCAAAATTGCGGATAACGTAACGGTTGGCCCGTGGAGCTATATTGGCCCAAATGTCGAGATTGGTGAAGGTACAGAAATCCTTTCCCATGTGGTTGTTAAAGGGCCAACCGTAATTGGTCGGAATAACCGGGTTTTTCAGTTTTGCAGTATCGGTGAAGAGTGCCAGGACAAGAAGTACGCCGGAGAGCCGACCACACTGATTATCGGCGACAATAACGTGATCCGCGAGAATTGCACGATTCACCGCGGTACCGTACAGGATCAGGGTGAAACCCGTATTGGCAGTGACAATCTGCTGATGGCTTATGTGCATGTGGCCCATGACTGTGTTATCGGCGACAACATCATTCTCGCCAACTGCGCAACGCTTGCCGGCCACGTAACAGTAGGCGATTACGCCATTCTGGGCGGTGGCACCATGGTGCATCAGTTCTGCCATATAGGGCCCCACAGTATGGCAGCGGGGGGAAGTATTGTCCTCAAAGACATACCGGCTTACGTTATGGCCGCTGGCCAGTCAGCGGAGCCCCACGGTATGAACGTTGAAGGCCTTAAGCGGCGTGGGTTCGGCAAAGAAGTGCTGATGACCCTGAGGCGGGCCTATAAGGTTATCTACCGTCAGGGCCTGACGACAGAACAGGCCGTTGAAACCCTGGAAGATGCCTATTCGGATACGCCAGAAGTGCGCGTGCTTATCGACTCCCTGCGTGGAGCTCATCGCGGAATTATCCGCTGAGCTGGCAGGAGCCTTCTTTGATGGATAATCCTCTGGCCTCGGTTGTCAGTGATCGCAGAATAACCTTTGGAATTATTGCCGGTGAGGCGTCTGGGGATATTCTCGGCGCCGGACTGATTCGCTCGCTTCGCATCCGATATCCGAATGCGCGGTTCGTCGGCATCGGCGGCGATGAGATGATCGCCGAGGGCTTTCACTCTCTGATTCCCATGGAGCGCCTGTCCATCATGGGGCTGGTGGAAGTTCTTGGTCGCATACGGGAACTCTTCAGTATTCGCGCCCGGCTTCTAAGCTATTTCTTTGCTACGCCGCCTGATGTTGTCATCGGTATTGATTCCCCGGATTTCACCCTTGCTATTGAGCGACGCTGCCGAGAAGCGGGTATTCCATCCGTTCATTACGTCAGTCCTTCGGTTTGGGCATGGCGGCAGAAGCGGATCTTCAAAATTGCCAAATCTGTTGATCTTATGCTTACCCTCTTGCCATTTGAGGCCAGGTTTTATCAAGAGCATAACGTACCCGTAGCATTTGTAGGGCATCCGCTTGCGGACCGAATCCCGGTTGTTCCCGAGACAGGCAGGGCTCGTCAGGAATTGGGGCTTGATGAGAATGTTCCCTTGTTGGCCTTGTTACCAGGAAGTCGAGCAGGAGAAGTTGATCGCCTGGGCACTCTGTTTCTGGAAGCGGCGCGCTGGATTCAGAGTAAGCGCCCGGATGTGCAGCTGGTCATCCCCTGTGTTAACCGTGAGCGGGAACAACAAGTGCGCGACCTTATCGGAGCGCTGGAGGTAAAGCTGCACGTCACCATAGTGAGAGGTCGTTCACGTGACGTTATGGCTGCCTCAGACGTTGTGTTGCTCGCCTCCGGAACGGCGACCCTTGAAGCCATGCTGTTGAAAAAACCCATGGTCGTAGGTTACCGGCTGAGCAACATCAGCTACGCGCTTGTTTCCCGTCTGGTTAAAGTGCCTCACGTTTCATTACCCAATCTACTGGCAAAGAAGCCCTTGGTGCCTGAGCTCCTGCAGGATGATGCGACACCGGAATCGCTCGGCGCGGCGGTGCTCGAACGCATGGAGAACCAGCAGGAGCGTGATCGACTTGTGGAAGCGTTTACGGAGCTCCACCATACATTAAGACAGGATGCCGATGAGAAGGCAGCCCAGGCAATTTCCAGGCTTGTTGAAGAGAGGGCTCACTGAATGGCCCGCGCGCCTGCGCTACCGCCTTTCGAGTGTGCCTACCAGGGGAGGCTTCTGGCCGGCGTTGATGAAGTAGGTCGTGGCCCGCTTATAGGCGCGGTTGTAACGGCCGCTGTAATTCTGGATCCTGAGCGCCCCATCGCCGGGCTGGCAGACTCGAAAAAGCTCACAGAGAAAAAGCGTAATGCGCTCTACGATGAAATCCTGGAGCACGCCATCGCCTGGAGTTTAGGCCGCTGTGAAGCTCATGAGATCGATCAAATCAACATTTACCAGGCCACAATGATTGCCATGGAGCGAGCCGTTTCCGGTCTTGGTATTGCACCTGAATACGTGCTGGTGGATGGAAACAAATGCCCGAAGTGGCACTGGCCTTCCGAACCGGTGATCAAGGGAGATAGCCGGGTACAGGCGATCAGCGCCGCCTCTATTCTCGCTAAAGTAACCCGTGATCGCGAAATGGAAGCGATGGAGCAGAAGTATCCGGGTTACGGCCTTGCCCAACACAAGGGCTATCCTACACCTGTGCACATGGAAGCCTTGTTCCGGTTGGGCGTAACGCCAGAACATCGCAAGTCATTCCGGCCGGTTCAGGAGGCGCTGGAACAGGTTGGTCTCTTTAAGGAACCGGTGGTACCTGTGACAGAAGAACTTGATTACCCGACAGACCTATTTGAAAACAGCAATTGACAATGTTCTCGAGAGTCCTTAATATACGCGCACGTTGATCGGGGTGACCCGGCAACAACCAGTTTGATGCGGGGTGGAGCAGTCTGGTAGCTCGTCGGGCTCATAACCCGAAGGTCGTAGGTTCGAATCCTGCCCCCGCTACCACATTAAAAGGCAAATCAGTAACTTACTGATTTGCCTTTTTTCGTTCCAGGCCTCGAAACTTCTCTGCGTAAGCTCATTTATTTAATATTCGATTGATTTTGTTGTTGCTCGAATGAAACCTTTCAGGGGTGGCTAGCATCGGTGGCCAGTATGTTGGCTTGGCGCCGATGCTTCTTATTCTGCACGCGCTTGTCTACGCACTGTTGTTCGTCGTTGAGTATGACCACGCATTCCAGACATTGGATACACTCGTCGTAATCAATTCTGCCGTCTTTGCGAATGGCATTAATGCCGCAGGCATTCTTGCAGTGCTGGCAAGGGCTGCCACACAAGTCCACCCGATCCAGCCAGCTAAACAGTCGCAGTCGCCCGATAATTGCTAATCCGGCACCCAGCGGACACAGATAGCGGCAATAGAATTTGTGAATAAACATTCCGATTACCAGTAAGCCGACTGCATAAACCACGAACGGCCAATGGCGCACGAAAAACAGAGTGATGCTGGTTTTGAAGGGCTCCACCTCGACCAGCTTTTCTGCCAGTGTCAGGGAATAAAAAGCCGTGCCCACCAGACCGATCAAAATGGGGTATTTGATAAGAATCAGGCGGCGATGCCAGTGTTCCGGCACTTTAATCTGGCGCAGGCCAAGTTTTTCACCCAGCCAGGCAGACATCTCCTGCAGCGCACCAAACGGGCATAACCAGCCGCAAAACAGGCCGCGCCCCCAAATGAAAAGGCTGATAAACGTGTATATCCATAAAATGAAAATAATGGGGTCAAGCATAAACACATTAAGTGAAAAACCATCCCATATTGCGATGAAAAGCGTGTAGATATTCACGACCGACAGCTGTCCCTGAGCAAAAAAGCCAATAAAAAACAAAGTGAAAAACAGAAAGCCCCAGCGGAATCGGTGCACCAGCTTCGGGTATCGGCTGAATGTTTTCTGGCGGGCAAAGAATACCGTCAACACAGTAAGCGCGATTAACACAATGGTGATCTGCCACCAGCGCTGTTTCCAAAGCCCCACCCAGACTGGCTCGCGTTCATTCATTACCAATGACGACACATCGACCGTCTCAAATAGATCCCCATTAAAGCGGACAGGCACTTCCATAACGACCCGGTCTTTTACCAAATGGTTGCGGGAAAGTTCGATGTTGAAATCTATTGTGGCATCGGCGCCGGGGCTGAAGCCGGCACTCCCGCCCACGCGAAAGAAGTTATGGGCGGCCAGGTCCGGCATGCCGGCAGCCTGTAAGTTCAGATCCTCGGCGGATATGTTTAAATCCCGCATTTCTACGGCTAATCCGTTCTGTTTGAGGCTCAGGCGCTGCGGGTTGCTACCGGGGATGAAATTCGGGGATACGTGGGGGAACGCCCCTCTGGACATAACGATCATCACCTGGACATCCGGGTCAAGCTTCTCGATCAGCTTCTTATAAGCATCGTCTCCGAGCAGGTTTCGACCGACCATGGGCGAGTTGATATAGCCAAAGAAAAGCTGAGTGAACGGGCCCTCGTTGGTATCGCCAAAATCCCGGGGATAGTCTGCCAATGGTCTTCCCAGCTCAGATTCAATTTCCTCGTGGCTCAGGCTCCATTGCCCTATATAGCCGCGTTCGAGCAATTGTTGCCATGAGAGAGGTTGAAAAAAATCTGTCTTTGCTTTTGTTGCAGCGGCCTGCGCGAAGCCTTCAAGTTTGCTACGCGCCACCTGCAGAGCCGACGAAAGTACGGTGTCGTTGATGATCAAAACCGAAACCGTGGCTTTGCTGACACCGTCAAAATACACGGTGTCATTATTGTCAGCCGCTCGCCCGGAGCCTCCTGTATTGGAGGTGTTGATGATGATCTGTTCGCGCAGTGATCTGCCTTCATACTGATCAACAAATTCGAAAAGTGGGGCTTCACCCAAGCCGTGCAGAAATACCGGCTCGTGATGATGCAGCACTTTTACCCCGGTAAAACGGCCGCGTGTGTCCAGGCCTATCAACATACTGATGGGCTTGCCGGCAAAACCCTGAAGGGCGCTAAGATCCACTGACTCATACGCGAAGCCCAGCAGTTCCTGCAGCTGGTACACCGGATAGACAGGAAAATCGGCGAGTTTGTCCTCAATAACCGTTGCTGATGGAAAAAGTTGTTGAATGAGGGCTGTCTTCTGCTCGGACAGCTCCGCCCGGGCGCCGGGGAGAAACATAAAGATGCAGATAAAAACGAGCAGTGTGCGCCCGGCCATGGATTACCCCTGATATTTTTTTTGTAGGAACTCTCATGCTATGGGGTTTGTATTCGGACTCAATGCGACCTCAGAACCGGTCGCCTGCTACTTTATGGTTGGCCTTATTTAACGTCGTAGTCCCAAAGTGCTGTTTCCAATACCTTCCAAGTAACCATAAAACCGACTCCCTCGGCCGATATCTCGGGTTTCTGCATTAGTCGATTATGGAATTCAAGCGAGAGATCACGCTTGTGGCGCCTGCAACAGGTGCCGTACCCATAATGTCTTTAATGTTCCGGGGGAAATATGAATAACAAAATCAGAAGATCTGGGCTGGTAGTCGCAATGGTAGCCGCAATGGGTGCCAGTCCTGGGGCAAACGCCGCGGTAGAGCTGTATAACGAAGGTGGCACAACATTTTCTGTCGATGGCTACTTCAATGCTTTTTATGTCAATCGCGACAACGACTTGGCTGACACGCGGGATTCCCGTATCAAGATGGGCTTTCTGCCAAACACGATCGGGTTTAATTTCAGCAAAGAAATGGGTGACCTGACTCTTGGGGGGCGCTCCTCGTTCTGGACTTCGATCAATGACAGCCTGGACTCGCCGACAGACACCTCAATTGATGTACGCCAGTTCTACGCAACCGTTGATGGTAGCTTCGGGCAGGTGTTGATTGGTAAAGATTTTGGCCTTTACGCGCGCTCCAATATATTCCTTGATGAAATTCTCATGGGCTTCGGTTCTCCGGGCGCGCCCGGCGGTGTATCTTTCGGCAACATTGGCGCCGGATATGCGTACCCGACGCCATCCGCTCAGATAACCTATCGCGCTCCGGAGATGTCGGGCTTCAATATCGCTGTTGGTGTTCTTGATCCGGCGGATACCGTTACCGGCGCAAACGACGAGAACTCAGCCCCGCGGTTTGAGTCGGAAATAACCTATAGCATGGATGTAAACGGGCTGGGGTTGACCGGCTGGGTCAACGGTCGTTATCAGTCGGCGGAAAATGCCGGCACCACAATTGATAGCACAGGTGTTGGCTACGGTATTAAAGCCTCGCTGCAGGGGCTGACTCTGGCCGCGTCAGGATTTACCTCGAAGGGCGACAATCCGGTGTTGATTTCCAATGGCCCCGTAACGGAAGACGACGCTGACGGTTATCTCGTTCAGGGCTCCTACACCTTTGGACCCAACCGCCTGGTCTTGTCTTACGGTGAGACCGACGCTGAGATCCTGAATCTTGAAACGGAAAGCACAACGATAGGTTTCTTTCACGATGTGAACAGCAACTTCAAACTGGTGGCAGAGTACAACATGTATGAGGGAAAGAACCGGGCAACTGACGTAACCAGTTCTGACATCAATACAATCGCGCTCGGCGCAATCGTTACCTTCTGATCGGTACTTGCGGCGGACGGTTTGATGGGTACCCACCCGTCCGCCCGGCTCTATGGTCTAGGACTAAAGTGCCGGTTTTTCACATGTAGCATCATCGGGTACTGATACTGGGGTAGTCTGATCAATGACTTACGATCATTTCGGCGCACCTGTAAAAAGCACTCAAGTCGCATTGGCGGATTACGCTGAGGCTGTAGAATGGTCGGATCGTTCTCGTTCTGCGGAAGTGCTCTCCATGTCATCAGTAACGGACTTGCCTCCCGCCCAGGTTGCCAGCACTTGCCTTCGTGATCCGGTCCTGGCGGCGAATAAACTTGCCAGTGAACTCAACCATCCCTATCTCGGCAGTGTTCTGTTTTTCTGTTCTGCAGAGTACGACCTTGCATCTTTGGGCCCGGCTCTTGAACAAGCATTTCCGAATGTGCGCCTTTCAGGTTGTACGTCGGCCGGAGAGATAACCACCCGGGGCTATGATCGGGGTAGTATCACAGCTATCGGTTTCGACCGCCGTTTCTTTTCGATTGAATGTGCCCTGATTCGTGAAATGGATCAGTTCTCGCTGCACGACGCTCAAAGCTTGATTGACCGCCTGTTGAATAATTGTCGCAACGCACGACTGGCACCCATTAAAGGCAACACCTTTGCGATCACACTACTGGACGGGCTTTCCAGTCGTGAAGAACTCGTGCTTTCAACATTAAGTGCCGCGCTTGGCAGTATTCCGCAATTTGGCGGGTCAGCGGGCGATGACGAGCGTCTTACAAACACTCATGTATTTTACGATGGGCGCTTCTACGCTGGAGCGGCAACGGTTCTGTTGGTAAATACCCCATTGGATTTCCGCGTATTTTCATGCCATCACATGATGGGAGGCGATGAGAAGCTGGTCGTCACCAATGCCTGCTCTGACAGTCGAACAGTTTATGAGCTGAATGCCGAGCCAGCTGCTGATGCATACGCCCGCGCTGTTGGCGTCGCGGCTGATGAACTGGACCGCACGGTATTTGCACTGCGGCCCCTGGGCGTAAAAATCGGCGGCCATTACTTTGTGCGATCAATACAGCGCGTCAATCCGGATAAAAGCTTGACCTTCTATTGTGCGGTGGAGACCGGCATTGTAATGACGGCGATGGACCCTGGATCCTTGCTGGAAACCGTACAGCAGCAACTTGAAATATCGGAAGACGTCGTAGGGTCGCCGCTGGTTACCATTGGCTGCGATTGCTTTCTAAGGCGCCTTGAAGCTGAGTTAACTGGTAAAGCGGAACCGCTCTCGGACTTTCTGCGCGAACACAAAGTGGTTGGTTTCAACACTTATGGTGAGCAGTTCAACGGCATACACATTAACCAGACGTTCACGGGGGTGGTTATTGGCCAACCTGATGCCCGTTCCTCGTAACGAAAAGCCGCAGCCTGAAACCTCGCTGCTTCAGCGTATTGAGACGCTTGAGGCAGATAACGAGCGCCTGCGTAAAATTTGTGACGCACTAATTGTGCGTGTGGAGTCCGGAGCGGCCCATAAACCTGAACCTTATGCTGCGTTTGAGCATTCGGTAGTCCTGGCCGAGCAGGTGAGAGAACGCACAGAAGCCTTGAGTCAGGCGATGGAGGAGCTTCGCGACAGTAACAAAGCGCTTAACAGAGCCCGTGAAGAAGAAGAAACGACTCGCCAGCGGCTGAGCGATGCGATCGAGAGTATCGCCGATGGCTTTGTGCTCTTTGATAATTGCCATCAGCTGATCCAGAGCAATAGCCGCTTTCGCAGTTATTGGCGCTACGCCGGTGTTGAGATTCCCGCTCCTGGTACCGATATCGACACTGTTTGGCAGCTGGCGCTGACGTCGGGTTTGATTGTGGAAGAACATCGTGAGCCAGATTCTGACGGCGTGGTGCTCCTGCTCTCCAATGATCGCTGGGTACAAATGACTGAAAGGCCCACTCGTGAGGGTGGTCTGGTGGTTCTGTACTCTGATATCACTGATGTAAAAAACAGCGAAATGGCGCGTCGAATCAAAGCGCTTGAAGAGAGCGAACGCTGGGTCCGCGTGGTAACGGATCATGTGCCGGCGCTAATAGCCTACGTTGGTGCCGACTTGAGTATCCAGTTCTGTAATCAGGTATACGAAGCCTGGTATGGCCTGAATGGAGAGTCGCCTCTGGGGAAGCGTCTTGAGCATGTGCATTCCGAAGAGCTGTACCAACGGCTATTGCCGCAGATGCTGGAAGCGCTCGCCGGTTACAATGTCAATTTCGAATTTGAAGAAATGGATGGGCAGGGTCAGGTTCGCCATATGATGCGCTCCTACGTCGCGAATTTTGATGAGCAAGGCGACGTTATCGGCTTTTTTGTGCTTATTCGGGACATTACGGAGCGCCGCAAAACTGCGCTCGCCCTGGAGCAGGCTTACGACGACCTTGAATGCAGAATCGAGGAACGCACCTCGGCTCTGACCGAGGTGAACAGCCAGCTGCGACAGGAAATCAGTGAACGCGCCTCGGCAGAAGCCCGGTTGCAGGAGGCGAAGCAGGAAGCCGAGAAAGCAAACTTGTCCAAAACCAAATTTCTGGCAGCGGTTAGCCACGATCTGTTGCAACCCTTGAACGCTGCCCGGTTGTTTACCAGCGCTTTGCTGGAGCAGTCTTTTGGCCCGAAAGCCGAGGGGCTGGTGCACTCGGTAAGTACGTCGCTGGACGACGTAGAGAGTTTGCTAGGTACCCTGGTGGATATTTCGAAACTGGATGCAGGGGTTATAAAGCCCGATGTCACGGCGTTCGACCTGCGCGACCTGCTGAATAACATCGCCCGCGAGTGCCAGCAGATGGCGATTGCAGAGAATCTTACACTGGACTTTGTAGCGTCTTCAGCAATCGTGGAGTCTGACTCGCAGTTGCTGGCACGCATACTTCGGAATTTTCTGACCAACGCCATTCGTTATACCAGCAGTGGACGTATTCTGCTGGGCTGCCGGCGTCAGGCAGGCCATGTTGTGTTGCAGGTATGGGATACCGGCCCTGGCATTCCACAGGACAAGCTCAGTGAGATTTTCCAGGAATTTAAACGGATACGACCTGACGGTTCTCGTCCTGATAAGGGTTTGGGCCTGGGCCTTGCTATCGTTGATAAAATTGCACGTATGCTTGGCCACGAGATCACTGTGTCGTCTATTGAAGGCAAGGGCTCGATGTTCAGTGTCCGGGTACCGCTCGGGAAATTACGGCCGCGACGGGAGGTAACCGAAAAAACACTTCGTGTGGTTGCAGACCAGGGTCTGGGCGGTGCCAGAATATGGGTGATCGACAATGATCACGCTATCTGTGAAGGCATGAGAGTATTGCTGGAAGGCTGGGATTGCCAAGTAACCGGCGCCACGTCGCTGGCTGAACTGGAGCGCCAGTTAGATCCGGTTGTCAGCCCTGTGGATCTGATACTTGCAGATTATCATCTGGACAACGACGAGACAGGTGTAGACGCTGTGGCCAGTATTAATCAACGGCGTAAACATCCGGTTCCGGTGGTAATGATTACGGCAAATTACACCAACGAGCTCAAGCAGCACATTCGTGAGCTTGGTTATGTGCTGATGAACAAGCCGGTAAAGCCATTGAAGCTAAGAAGCACGCTCAACCACATGATCTCAGGCCACGCTCGCGTGCGTTGCTGATAAGAGCCTAGCGTTTCAGGTACTGACTGAAATCTACATCACTGGCGGACAAAATAGCTTGAACCCTGTTATGCACACTGAGTTTGCGCAGTATCGCGGAAACGTGAGCTTTTACCGTTGTCTCTGCGATGTTCAGGTTGTAGGCAATCTGTTTGTTTGATTCGCCTTTTGACATCCGCTCCAGCACCAGCAGCTGGCGTCGGGTCAGGGAATTAAGCAATTCAGGCGAAATCGGATTGTCATCGTTACGTCTGCGACGGCCTGCGCTTTCTTTACCCGTGCGGATGATGTCTGAGGGAAGATATACATTACCGTTAAGGATTTGCTGGATGGCTTCTGTCATTTGCGCACGTGGCGATGATTTTGTAATAAAGCCAACAGCGCCGTAAGTGATGGCTTGCAGTACCACTTGCTTTTCTTCCTCTGCTGAAACAATCACGACCGGAATTGTTGGGGCTTCGTTTCGCAGCGTGATCAGTCCGTTCAACCCATGCATGCCAGGCATATTCAGATCCAGCAGAATCAGGTCAAGATCATCGTTTTCCCGGGCGATGACCAGCGCGCTATCGAGATCGTCCGTTTCAAGAATTTCACTGCCTTCAAAGCCTGACTCGATAACACTGATAATCGCTTCGCGGAACAGTGGATGGTCATCGGCAATGAGTATCTTGTATGCGGGCTCCATGAGTGTTTCTACCTGTTTGTTTTCAGCATCAAGGGTCGTGGGGCGACCATCATAGCGGGTTTCGGGAGTATGTGCGGCATGGGGTTCATCAAGCATGGCAACCTCCTGTTAAAGGTTTCCGGCGACGAGTAAGGCTCGCGGAACCTCATTATTATTGTGTCAGCCTCATTACACGCCATATCGGGGTTCAGTAGAACGCGACTATCGCACCAAAAAACTGGCACTAAAGTACTATTCTTGCTGGTTGTAGACATTCGATCACGCTGGCTTACTGCCCAGGATTTTGGTTCTCTGTGGCCGGAAGCCGGTTGTGGCCAAGATAACCAGTGTCAGTGTAACTCCTGCACTGACCCCCCAGGCTAAAGGACTCCACTGCAGATAAAGTGAGAAACGGATAGTTTCCACTGCGTGGGTAAAGGGATTGAACTGGCACACCCAGTACAGCCAGGGGCTGGCTTCATTCATGCGCCATAGCGGATACAGTGCCGAGGACAGAAAAAACATCGGGAAAATGACAAAGTTCATCACCCCTGCAAAGTTTTCCAGCTGCTTTATCCAGGTGGCAATCAGCAGCCCCAGCGCACCCAGCATTAAGCTTGTCAAAATCAGCGATGGAATTACAGCGAGGTAGCCCCACATTGGTGGTTTTACATCCACCAACAAGGCGATAAACAGAAAGATATATACCTGAATCACCGACACCGAGCCCATCGCCAGAAGCTTTGTCACCAGCAGAAAAGGCCGCGGTAGGGGGCTCATCAAGAGAACTCGCATGCTGCCCAGCTCACGGTCGTAAACCATCGATAGCGCTCCCTGCATGCTGTTGAACAGTATGATCATGCCGCAGAGCCCTGGCGCAATGTAGGTTTCGTAGGTGATATAGGTCTGATAGGGCGGAATAATGGATATACCGAGAACCGCCCGAAAACCGGCTGCAAACACCACTAGCCAGAGCAGTGGTCGCACTAACGCACTGGCAAACCGTGTGCGTTGTTGCCAAAAGCGCAGCCATTCACGAGTTTGAATGCCGGCGAAACAATGCCAATAAGCCACGAGCTTCATGAACATGCTCCGGTAAGCGACTCGAAGGTTTCAGCGAGATTGGCTGTGCCCGTCTGTTTGCATAATTCGTGACCGGAGTCGTCCGCCATCAGGTGGCCGAGGTGTAAAATCATCACACGGTCGTGCTCTTGCACCTCTTCAATCAAATGGGTAGCCCAAAGTACTGTCAGTTTGTCTTCGCTGCACAGCCGGCGCACATGTTCGTTCAGGGCATTTCGGCTGGCGATATCCAGGCCTGCGGTGGGCTCATCCAGTAACAGCAGTGCGGGTTGGTGCAGCAGAGCACGGGCAATTTCTACCCGTCGCCGGTGGCCGCCGTTGAGGGTTCTAACCGCATCGTCGGCCCGGTTCAGTAAATCAAACCGCTCCAGCTCCCGGTCGCCGCGCAGTCGCGCCTGCTTGCGTGAGAGTCCGTGCAGAGCGCTGTGATACATCAGGTTCTGGCGTACGCTCAGATCCAGATCCAGCGCATTTTGCTGAAACACCACGCCAATCTGGCGCATGGCCTCGGCGGGGTGTTTTTTCAGTGATTGTCCGGCGAACAGTATATCGCCCTGTTGCATGGCCAGCAGCCGGGTCAGCAGGCCGAACAGAGTCGACTTGCCAGCCCCGTTGGGACCCAGCAGGGCGTGAAAACGCCCGCTGTCTAAAGCAAAACTGATATTGGTGAGTACCGGTTTGTCACCGTAGCGAAACCCGATATCACTCGCGGTCAGTGTCATGAGTTTGGATCAATCACCACACCCCAGGGGTAGCGGCCTACCTTGATGGATTTGATGACCTTCATATCGTCCAGATCAATAACCGACACATCGCCAGACACACCGTTGGTGGTGTAAAGCTGGGTTTCGTCTTTGTTCAGATCCAGCTGCCACACGCGGCTGCCTACTAGCAGATAGTCCAGAACTTCATAGGTTTGGGCGTCTACCACCGCTACATGATTGGCCGGCCCTAATGCGACAAAGGCGTATTTGCCGTCAGATGTCAGCTCAATACCCACGGGTTGCACCCGGTCCTGATTCACGCCGGGCACTTTGAACGACATTTCATGAACCTGCTCGAGTTTGTCCACATCAATAATGTGCACGGTGCCGCCGATTTCGGCGGAGGCCCAGGCGATCTTGCTGTCTTTGCTGAATTCCACGTGGCGAGGGCGCTGGCCAACTACAATGTTCTCCTCGATTTCAAAGGTCTCGGTGTTGATCCAGTGCAGCATGCTGGTGGTTTCGGAGGTGTTCACCGCCCATTTCCCGTCCGGGCTTACGGCCATGCCTTCGGGTTCAATACCCACATCTATTTGGGCTAGAACCACTTTGGTGGCTACGTCGACCACGGTCACAATGGCGTCGTCTTCGTTGGCAATGTACAGGTGTTTGTTGTTCGGGTGCAGGGCGAACTGCTCAGGGTCTTCACCCGAGGGCAGGGTGTCAATAATTTTGCGGGTGGCCAGGTCCAGCACCTGAACGGTATCGTCATCACTGGCGCAGATGTATAGCTTGCTGTAATCCTTGGACAGCAAGATGCCCCGCGGCCGCGCGCCAACATCGATGGTTTCGATAACCTCCATGGTTTCGGTATCAATCACCGACAAGGTGTTGTCTTTCTCGTTGGACACGTAGGCAAGACTGGCCATCGCAGGGGCGGACAGCCCGATCAATGTGGCCAAAGCAGTTTTTCTGAGCAGTGATTTCATCGGTAAACTCCTTATTGTTCTGAATGCCGAGCGCTCAGGCGATCAGCCGTTGATACGACAAGTACTCTCCGGCTCATCAAAGCCGAGGGTGTCCATTTCTGTGCGCGGATGAATAAAACCTTCGAACGGCGCGGTTGCCACCAGACCTCTCGGGTGTATAAGGGGAATGGGCTGGCGCAGCTGGCCATTCCACTGCCGGTAGTTCAGCTTTCGGCCCTTGAAAGCGGCCAATTGAAAGCGGTCACTGAAGATAAACTGGCGGATACTGCTGGCATCGGCCTGTCCGGTCTGGGTAACAGCGGTGCCCATTGATCGCACGGCAGCCCAGGCGGCGTAATCGGCGCTGTTCATATTGCGGCCGGCCAGTTCCTGAAAACGGCTTTGCAACTGCGCTGCACCCCAGCTTTCAACAACCCGATGCCAGGCCACTGGTGACATGCCCTGGGTGCCTACCACGGGCCGCGGCAGCCACGTATTGAACGGTACATATTCTCCAAAATCGCCGCGCACATCGGCCACTACCACCGCGTCGTAGTCTTTTGCCTGAGTGAACAGTGGTAACTCCCTGGCGGCTGTGCGGCGCAGGTCTGCATCGAAGGTCCACGGCTTGTCTTCAATAATTTTCACTCCGAAACGCTTGGCTGAACGGCGAAAGGCGTCGGCCCATGCAAGATCGTCTGCGGTGGGGCCGGTGATCAGAAATACCTCGTTCCAGCGCCGCAGTTGTAACCACTGGTTAAGGGCGTCTGTGAGCATGGCATAACTGGGGATGGTGTGTAGAAGGTTGCTGTTGCACTCCCGGGTTCGCAGCGTGTCGTCGGCGGCACCTGCATTGAAAACCAGGGTGTCGGCGTTTGCTTTGTTCATCATGGCAGCCAGTGTGCTGGCAGGCACGTTGGCCACGAACATCTGAACGCCTTGCCGTTGTAGCGCCTCGAATTCAGTTATGGCTGCCTGCTCCGAATCCGCCACGTGGGTGGTCAGCTCATAGCGGTGCCCCATGAACTTGCCCGTTGTGCTGTTGTCGGCGATGGCCAGTTCGGCACCACGTAAGCCGGCATCTTTCGGTTCGGGCAATATATTGGATAGCACCGGTCCAGTATCTGGTTTCCATTGCAGGTAGCCGACGTGCACGTTTAACGTGTCTGTCGCAGCGGCGGGTAGTGCGGTCAGAGCGGTAAGCAGAAATGCTGCGACCACAAGCGATGATCGGAACCTTGAATGGAACACATAATGAAACATGGCGTTCTCCGGTTTTTATTGTGTAACCAGCTTAGTGAAGGGAAAAAGTCCCGGGAATATTCAGAAAGTATGAAACTGGCAGTACTAAAGGACTATTCCGCTCCCGGACAGCTTGTTTAGCATGGGATGAAAGCATGCGTGCTAGCTTTCTATGCACTTTATCGGGCACTGAAAATGACGGTTTTCCGAAAGATTTCCCTGCTGATGCTGCTCCTGTTTACCGCTATCTATGCAGTGGGTGCAGTACTGTATGTGCAGCAGGCTCAGTACGATATTGGTCGCGAACTGGCGGCGGCATCCGGCGTTGCTCAATCTTTGGGTGCAGCGGAAACCTTGCCTCCGGATGTGGTCCAGTCCCTTCGTCACATGCGCCCCGCACAGGGCTCCGGTTCAGCTGCCAATCATGAAGTACCTCTCTGGTTTGCAAGCATCGTTACTGGCGATCGCGTTTTTGACGTGGTGAACGGCTGGCGCATAGACCCCGCGGACGAAGTGGAGGAAGTCTGGGAGGGCTTTTTGTTGATATCGGCTTCCTATGCTGTGGGGATGGTGTTGTGTTTTTCGGCGCTGTTCTGGATGGTAAAGCAAGGAGTGCGGCCGTTGACCGAACTGTCCTCTGCTATGGCTGCCGTTGCCGACGGTTGTCTGGCGTCGCGTTTGCCCAGCCAGCGGGTTATGGAGCTGGACACTCTTGCGCAGCGCTTCAATCACATGGTTTTAGCGCTTGAGAACGAGCAGAAAACCGTTAGCCGTCTGCTCAACGAGTTGTTGCAGCTGCAAGACAGGGAACGCGAGCACATTGCCAGGGTGTTGCATGATGATCTTGGTCAGTACCTGACGGGTATTCGCGCCCAGGCAAGAAGCTGGGTTTATGATCCGGAACTGAACGAGCGCCAGAAACAGCAGGCGCAGGACCTGGCAGGGCACTGTGAAACGGTTCAGCGACACTTTCGTCACCTGCTTCAGGACTTGCACCCCCTGGCGATGGAGCAATTGGGCCTGTCAGGTGCCATTCAGCACCTGGCCGAGCAATGGCAGCACCTGAGTGGGCTGAATTGCCAGCTGACGATGGATGAACACTTGGCAGAAATGTCTGGCGAGCAACAAACGCACCTGTATCGATTTTTGCAGGAAGCCCTGAATAATGTATCGCGTCATGCAAATGCAACCTGCGCCACACTTGCGGTCACACAGAATGCAGATGAGCTGCATATTGAACTGCGTGACGATGGCGCAGGTACCGACAATTTCCCGGAAAAAGCCGGGCTGGGGCTGCGCTCAATGCACGAGCGAGCTCGTTGTCTGGGAGGCCGTGTACGATTTTTGAGCAAGATTGGCGAGGGCACGAAAATACAGCTGGCCGTTCCGTTGCATCCGTCCTGTGCGGTTGGGAGTCTGATGTGAAACTGATGATCGTGGATGACCACCAGGTGGTTCGCCAAGGTATTGCAAACCTGCTTCGTTCGATGATTCCTGGAATCGAGATCACCGAGGCAGAGAGCGGTCAGCAGGCGGTCACTCAGTATGGGCAGTACCGACCCGATGTGTTGTTACTTGATATGGGGTTGCCGGATATCTCCGGGCTTGAGGTGGGACGACGCGTTCGCCAGCGCTGGCAGGGTGCCGCTATCCTGTTTTTTACTATGCACGATGAACTGCCCCTGGTGCGTCAGGCGCTGGATGTTGGCAGTATGGGGTTTGTATCCAAGAGCTGCGCGCCGGAGGAACTGGCAGAAGCCGTCAGGCGAGTGGCGGCTGGCCAGCCCTACATTGAGCATGCCATTGCTACACGCCTGGCAATGAATAGCGAGCGGCCTGTTGATTATCGCCTGAAAGATATGACCCAGAGAGAAATGGAAGTTCTGTTGATGTATGCCCGAGGTGACAACGTTTCGGGTATTGCAGAGCAGCTTTGTATCAGCAGCAAAACCGTGTCCAATCATTTGGCGCTGCTGAAAAGCAAGTTACAAGTTGGTTCCTCCGTAGAGCTGATACATCTCGCGGTAGACGCGGGCCTCGTACGTTATGGCCAGCGAGGTGCTGGCCAAAGATCCTGAAACCGGCTCCTGACGACAACCCTCATAGACTCCTTTACCAGTCAAACGGGCATCCTGTGCAGCCTTCCATATACGTACCTTCAAAGGTAGCGTAGTGAATTCTGCTGTTGGTCAGGTTTGCATCAGCCAGATTGGCCAGCCCGAGCTTTGCCTCCTGCAAGTTGGCTCCATGCAGATTGGCACCCTGAAAGTCAGCCTTGGGTAGCCAGGCAATTTCAAAATTGCTGAAAGACAGGTTGCTGCCTTGTAGCTTGGCGCCGGAAAACCTTGAAAAGGAAAAGTTGGCTCCGGTCAGATCTGACTGGCTGAAGTCGGCGCCTTGCGCAAACAGGTATTCGGCCTGCATGCCCTGAAGTTTTGCGTCTCGCACCTTTGCGCCGCGCATCGTGGCCCGGTAAGCCTGCAGACGATAACCGCTGACACCATTGAGGTTGGCGCCGTCCAGATTGGCGCCGCGCAGGTTGGTGTGGTTCAGGTTAGCACCACTCAGGTTGGCGCCTTTGAAATTGGCACCGCGTAAATCCATATTCGACAGGTCGGCGCCTTGCAGGTCAACGCTTTCGCACTTGGCGTTGTGCTCCAGGACGCAGCCATTGAGCACCGGTGCCTGGTCTTGTCCGGCCATATAGTCGCCGGCGATAAGGGGGGATGTGAGCAGTAAAAGCGAAGTGCTGATAAGCAGTTTCATAATGTAAACTCTACAGTTATGTGCTCAGGAGAAGGGCCTGGTGCGTTCACACCAGGCCCTGGCGGTTTGGAACTTAACGGGAAGCCTGCGCCCAGGAGGGCAGTTTGAACACCCAGAACGAACCGCCCTGGGAGATCGGCTTGGTCAGTTCGGCCATATCACCACCCCACAAGGGAACTGCTCCACCGTAGCCAGAGGCCACGCCGACATATTGCTCACCGTCCATCTCCCAGGTGATGGGTGAGGAGATAATTCCGGAACCTGTCTGGAATTGCCAGAGCACCTCACCGGTTTCGGAGTTAAAGGCCTTCAGGTAGCCATCACCTGTACCCGTAAACACCAGTCCGCCTTTTGTGGTGAGCACGCCGCCCCACAGGGGCATATTTTCTTTGTGTTCCCATTCAATTTCGCCACTGACCGGGTCCATAGCTCTGAGAATACCGACATGGTCGTCGTACATGCGCTTGATGCGGAAGCCTTGTCCCAGGTAAGCAGCACCTTTTTTGTACGTGACTTCTTCTGTCCAGTAATCTTCTTTCCAGTGATTGGCTGGAATGTAGAACAAGCCGGTGTCAGGGCTATAGGCCATCGGGTTCCAGTTTTTGCCACCCAGGAACGGTGGTGACACTTCAATGGATTCGCCACGGGTTTCGCCTTCTTTGACGGGTGGTGGGCGCTGACCTTTATTTTCCATCGGGCGCCCATCATCACCAATGCCTGAGGCCCAGGTAATGTTGTCAACAAATGGGAAACCCTTTTTGAACTCGCCGTTGGCGCGGTCAACTACGTAGAAGAAACCATTACGGTCTGCATGGCCGGTGGCTTTAACAGTTTCGCCGTCTTCGGTGTATTCGAATAGGACCAGCTCGTTGTTGCCGGAGAAATCCCAGGCGTCGTTAGGGGTGTGCTGATAGAACCATTTAACTTCGCCTGTGGTTGGGTCTACACCCACCTGGCCGGAGGTATAGAGGTTGTCATAATCGGCCGGATCGCCGCCGGGAGAGGTTCGGTGCCAGGTATTCCAGGGTGCCGGGTTGCCTGCGCCAACAATAATGGTATTGGTTTCAGCGTCAAAACTGGCGCTTTGCCAGGGGGCGCCGCCGCCCTGGCTCCAAGCCTCTACTTTTCCGGTTTCAGTGTTGGGGTCATCAGGCCAGCTGGGTGCATTTGCATCGCCGGTCGGGGTGCTTTGCTCGCCATTCAGACGCCCGAAATGGCCTTCCACGAATGGGCGCATCCACACTTCTTCACCGGTTTCAGGGTCACGGGCAAACAGTTTACCCACAATGCCAAACTCATCGCCGGAAGATCCGTGAATCAGCAGAACTTTGCCGGTTTTCTGATCTTTGACCAGAGTCGGAGCTCCCGTCATTGTATAGCCCGCTTCGTGATCGCCGAACTTCTCGCGCCAAACCACTTTGCCCGTATCTTTATTAAGAGCAACAATGCCGGCATCAAGGGTGCCAAAGAACACCTTGTCCCCAAAAATTGCAGCACCGCGGTTGACCACGTCACAACAGGGGCGAATGCCTTCGGGCAGGCGGTGGGTATACTCCCATAGACGTTTGCCAGATTTTGCATCCAGCGCGAATATGCGCGAGTAGGATGCAGTCACGTAAATCACGCCGTCGTGAATCAGCGCCTGGGATTCCTGTCCGCGCTGCTTCTCGTCACCAAACGAGAAGGACCAGGCCGGAACCAGCCTCTCCACATTGTCCCGGTTCAGCGTGGTCATGGGGCTGTAACGCTGGGCTTTTGGGCCGATTCCGTAACCCAGCACGTTATGCACGGATTCAGCATCGTTGGCAATATCGTCCCAGGTTACCCCTGCAGCGTGACTTTGCGTAGCGACCAGTCCGCTACCTGAGCCCAGAAGCAGGGCCAAACCGATTCCGCGGATTAATGGGCGTTGTTTGCTTATGATTTTCATATTCATTCCTCAGGTTATTGTTGTGACGTCTTCGCTGTTGTACTCGACGCACCGAGTATTGGCCTGAGGCGCCGCCCACAGCGACGGCAAAATCCATTGAAGAATCGGGAAAAAACCACAAAAAACCGGGAAAAATGCCCGTAAGCCCTCTTTGTTGCTGATAAATGGTCGCTTTACGGGGCGCAGATGTGCCTGTCGTGCTTTGGGCTTCGCTCCGACTGCCTACTACCAAGGAACTAAGCCGAGACCTCGAAAGTGGCATTCGGATTCACTGGTGCTGTTCTTACACTGGTTACAGTTGCTGGCAGCTCATAAATCCAATAGCCAGAGCATCAGGCATCAACAGAGGTAAGAATCATGGCACGCTACTTTTCATTCTCGCTTTTCCGTTCATTAACCGTCAGAGCGCTGTCAACGGCGGCCCTGTTAAGCGCTGCAGGCTTGGTTGTAGCGCATGGCAACGTGACGCCGCAGGCTGTTGATACCGGCGACCTTCCGGTTCTGGGCGAAGAGATTCTGTATGAAAACCCGTTCCGTGATGGCGGTTCCCACAGCGATGCAAACTCGCTCGCGGTACAGATCGGAGAGAGTGCATACGCTGGCAATTGCGCTGCCTGCCACGGTATCAGGGCAATGTCGGGTGGATTGACTCCGGATTTGCGCGAACTTTCAGAGTGGGACGATGAGTACTTCATGACCCGGGTACAGAATGGTACCGACCGTGGTATGCCGTCCTGGAAAACGACCCTGGATCAAAACGCCATTTGGGCAATAAAAACCTACGTCGAATCATTACCCAAGCCTGAGTGAACGGCTTTGGTGTCAAAAAATGTGTTCGATAATGGGCTGGCGTTGCGCTGGCCCTTTGCCGTTGGGGAGAAAACAATGAAAGCGCTATTTCTGTGTTTGATGATGATGCTGGTGTTTCAAGCGGGCGTTGCACAGGAGGTAGACGATGGCGATTTGCTTCTGAACCGCCCGGCGGAGCGCAACTACGACATCATTCTTCAATCCGGGTATCTGAAAGTCGGCGTTTATCAGAACTTCCCGCCGTATTCCTACATGGCCGACGGGGAACCGCGGGGAATTGATGTTGAACTGGGCAAGCGCATTGCGGCAGAGATGGGTGTTGAGTTCAAAGTGCACTGGATAGTGCCGGATGAAAACCTGGGTGATGACCTGCGCAACAATGTATGGAAAGGACACTATCTTGCCAAGCGACGGCTGGCGGACGTGATGATGCGGGTGCCCTACGATAAAAAATACGCCTATATGCAAGACTCCACTGGCGAATACATGAATGAGCAGGTTGTGCTATTTGGCCCTTATCAGCAGGAGACCTGGCAAATTGCCTATAATCCGCAAAAACTGGAGTCGGTCGACACCATAGCGATGTTTCAATACCACCCGATTGGCGTGGAAATTGACACCCTGCCAGACTTTTACCTGACCTCGGGGTTGAACGGTCGTATCCGTGACAAAGTGCGCCACTATGCCAATGTGCAAGAGGCGTTTGGTGCTATGCGTAATGGCCAGGTAAGCGCTGTAATGGGCATGCGCGCCGAAATCGACCATGAACTGGCCAGGCAGGAAAACAGTAATTTCAAGGCGGCCGGCAATGGTTTTCCGGGTATTGGCAAGCAGGTTTGGGATGTGGGTATGGCCATCAAACATACCCATCGTCAGCTGGGTTACGCGCTGGAAGAGATCATCGGAACCCTGGTGAAGTCGGGCGAGCTGGACGCTTTGTTCACCGCGCAGAGCTTGCGCTACAGCCTGCCGCAATACTACCGGGCATTTCTGAGTGAGGAAGCCATTGCCCGAGCTGAAGGTGCGAACTGACACGCCTTGGTTAGTATTTTCAAACTGCAAATCTAACCGCAGCCCGTGCACTCAGCACGGGCTTTTTTTTGGGTAGTACGACCAAGTGATGAGAAAACCACTTCCGCGGTGGCATTGTTGATTGGACGGGCAAAGCGAAGAATCTGCTAACAGCCGGGAAAACTTCCCGGCTTACCGAAAACCGACAACAAGAGACTCGGAGAACGCAATCATGAGACCCAACAGATTCGGCATTCGCATTGCAGTCAGCACCCTGGCGTTGGCTGTGTCATGCGGCACCCAGGCCGTCACCGATAACGATATCCTTAACGATGCCAGCACGCCAGAGGACATCGTCAGCTATGGCATGGGTACTCAAGGCCAACGGTTCAGCACCATTGACGACTTGAATACCGATAACATCCGTTTTTTGCAGCCGGCCTGGGCATTTTCATTTGGCAGCGAAAAAATGCGGGGCCAGGAATCGCAGCCCATGATCAAAGATGGGGTGATGTATGTGACCGCCTCTTATTCCCGTGTTTACGCAATCGATGCGCGTACTGGTGAAGAGCTTTGGCAATACGATGCTCGCCTGCCGGATGGCATTATGCCTTGTTGCGACGTGGTTAACCGGGGTGTTGCTCTGTACGGCGACAAAGTGTATTTCGGCACTCTCGATGCCAAGCTGGTGGCTTTGAACAAAGATACCGGCAAGCCTGTCTGGATTAAAAAGGTTGCCGACTATCAGGCTGGTTACGCCATCACGGCTGCGCCCATTGTGGTCAAGGGAAAGCTGATCACAGGCGTGTCAGGCGGTGAGTTTGGTGTGGTGGGCAAAGTCGAAGCCTACGACCCTGAAAGCGGTGACCTGATCTGGACACGACCTACGGTTGAAGGTCACATGGGTTATGTCTACAAAGACGGAAAAGCCGTTGAGAACGGTATTTCCGGCGGCGAAGCCGGTAAAACCTGGCCAGGCGATTTGTGGAAAAACGGTGGTGCTGCAACCTGGTTGGGTGGTACCTACGATCCGGACACCGATTCACTGTTTTTTGGCACAGGCAACCCTGCGCCCTGGAATTCACACCTGCGCCCGGGCGACAACCTGTTTTCATCCTCGCGTCTGGCTATCGACCCTAATGACGGTAGCATCAAATGGCACTTCCAGACCACGCCCCACGACGGTTGGGATTACGATGGTGTGAATGAGCTGATTTCATTCAACTACGAAGATGATGGCAAAAAAGTGATGGCAGCGGCCACAGCTGACCGTAACGGATTTTTCTATGTTCTGAACCGCGAGAATGGCGACTTCATTCGCGGTTTCCCCTTCGTCGACAAAATCACCTGGGCCACCGGACTTGATCCGAAAACTGGCCGGCCTATTTTTGCAGAAGGTGGGCGTCCGGGTGATCCGTCTTCAGTAGATGGCGCAAAAGGCGAAACGGTTCTGGCACAGCCGGCGTTCCTTGGGGGTAAAAACTGGATGCCAATGGCGTTCAGCCAGGACACGGGCCTCTTTTATGTTCCTTCGAACGAGTGGTCGATGGACATCTGGAATGAGCCAGTGTCTTACAAGAAGGGCGGCGCCTATCTGGGCGCAGGCTTCACCATTAAACCTGCGAATGACGATTACATCGGTGTTCTGCGGGCAATGGACCCGAAAACCGGAGAGGAAGTGTGGCGCTATGAAAACCCCGCACCTTTATGGGGTGGAGTAATGGCCACCGCCGGTAATCTGGTCTTTACCGGCACTCCGGAAGGTTACCTCAAAGCGTTTGATGCAAAAACTGGTGAAGAACTTTACAAGTTCAACACTGGCTCCGGTGTGGTAGGCACTCCAGTCACCTGGACCATGGATGGCGAGCAGTATATTTCTGTTGCGTCGGGTTGGGGTGGAGCTGTTCCTCTATGGGGTGGCGAGGTAGCCAAGGTCGTTAAAGATTTTAACCAGGGCGGTATGGTGTGGACCTTCAGACTGCCGAAGGACCGCGTTGCCAGTCAGTAACTCCCAAGTGCTATGAATATGGGCGCCAGGGGGCAATAGTGAACAGCTCTGGCGTCTACTACCAAGGGAGGAGTTTTTCGCCTCTATCGCAGCATTCAACAGAGAACCGTTAGTGCCTATATTGATTTCGTTAACGTGAAAGCCCACCTTGGCGAGCAACAAACACAAAAAGAGGTTTAAACCATGATCTACGCACAACCAGGAAAGGAAGGCTCGGTCGTTTCTTTCAAATCCCGATATGGAAACTACATTGGCGGCGAGTGGGTTGCCCCGGTAAAAGGGCAGTATTTTGAAAACATCACGCCGGTTACCGGCGATGTGATCTGCGAGATTCCGCGCTCAACCGAGGAAGATATTGATCTGGCTCTGGACGCTGCACACAAAGCTGCACCGGCCTGGGGCAGAACTTCGCCAACCGAACGCTCCAACATACTGTTGAAAATTGCGGACCGCATTGAAGCCAATCTGGAAAAACTGGCTGTAGCGGAAACCTGGGATAACGGTAAGGCCGTTCGTGAAACCCTGAACGCCGACATTCCACTGGCTGCCGATCATTTCCGCTATTTTGCCGGCTGTATTCGTGCCCAGGAAGGCCATATGGGCGAAATCGACCACAATACCGTGGCGTATCATTTTCATGAGCCGCTGGGCGTGGTGGGGCAAATTATTCCCTGGAACTTTCCGCTGCTGATGGCGGCGTGGAAGCTGGGCCCGTGTCTGGCCGCTGGTAACTGCACAGTATTGAAGCCGGCGGAACAGACGCCTGCGAGTATTCTGGTGCTTATGGAAATCATCGGTGATTTGCTGCCACCGGGTGTTCTGAACGTGGTCAATGGCTATGGCATCGAAGCCGGTCAGGCTCTGGCGACCAGCAAGCGTATTGCCAAGATTGCTTTCACAGGCTCAACTCCGGTCGGATCACACATTCTCAAATGCGCTGCTGAAAACATCATTCCCTCCACTGTGGAGCTGGGTGGTAAGTCGCCCAATATCTATTTCTCGGACGTGATGAAGGCAGAGCCTGAGTTCGTCGATAAGTGTGTAGAGGGTCTGGTTCTGGCGTTCTTTAACCAGGGTGAAGTCTGCACCTGCCCATCCCGCGCTCTGGTGCAGGAAGATATGTATGACGAATTTATGGAAAAAGTTGTTGCCCGTACCAAGTCGATCAAGCGTGGCAATCCGCTGGACACTGATGTTCAGGTAGGCGCTCAGGCCAGTAAAGAACAGTTCGACAAGATAATGTCCTACCTTGAAATCGGGAAGCAGGAAGGCGCGGAGGTTCTGACCGGTGGTAATCGTGAGCATCTGGAGGGTGATTTGGCTAACGGTTTCTATATTCAGCCGACGCTGTTCAAGGGCGATAACAAGATGCGGGTTTTCCAGGAGGAGATCTTCGGCCCTGTCGTAGGTGTGACAACCTTCAAGACTGAGGAAGAAGCTCTTGCGATCGCCAACGATACTGAGTTTGGTCTGGGCGCTGGTGTCTGGTCCCGGGATACCAATGTGGCGTATCGCATGGGTCGCAACATTCAGGCCGGCCGGGTATGGATGAACTGTTATCACGCGTATCCGGCTCACGCAGCGTTCGGTGGTTACAAAAAGTCGGGTGTTGGGCGCGAAACCCATAAACTGGCGCTGGATCACTATCAGCAAACCAAGTGCATGCTGACTAGCTACGATATTAATCCATTGGGCTTTTTCTGACGAAGACGCCACCGTCTTGCTCCCCACACGGGTCTGATGGTGGAACTGCACACCGGGTGTGCACCATCTTTCCCCCAGCGTTTGCTGGGGGTTTTTTTTGGCGGGGGAGAAAGCTACGCGCTGAACCCAACTAAAGGCGCCCCTAAAACAGTGCGAAAGTACCATATTGGTTGCTGCCGTCTGGCTTTAGGATTGTTATGGGAATGCGGTAAACAGGCCGTCATTCTCCTGACACGCAAGCAATCATGATAAAAAAAGAGGTAAGTGTTATGTGGACAAAACCAGCTTATGAAGATCTGCGTATCGGTTTCGAAGTTACTATGTACTTCGCCAACCGCTGAAGTCTGAAGCGGCCAGCGCCCCGGCGCTGGCCGTTTTACTTCCGGAGCTTCTGCTTATGTATATTCAGGTTCTTGGTTCAGCGGCTGGTGGTGGTTTCCCCCAGTGGAACTGTAATTGTGCGAACTGTGACGGTTTTCGAAAAGGTACCATTAACGCCCACGCCCGCACGCAGTCATCCATCGCGGTCAGTGAAGATGGCGAGCGTTGGATTCTGTTTAATGCTTCTCCGGATATTCGCGCCCAGCTATCCGCTTTCCCCGCCATGCAGCCGGCGCGAGAACTTCGCGACACTGGCATTGCAGCTGTTTTGCTGATTGACAGCCAGGTGGATCACACCACCGGCCTGTTGACCTTGCGAGAAGGCTTGCCGCTGGATGTCTGGTGCACCGCCCAGGTTCATGAAGACCTGAGCGCTGGTTTTCCATTGTTCCCGATGCTGGAGCACTGGAACGGCGGACTGCACTGGCGTGAAATACCTCTTGGCGACGGTGCGGGAGAAACCTTTGTAATACCCTGCGCGCCAAATCTGAAACTGACTGCGATACCTTTACTGAGCAACGCACCGCCATACTCTCCGCGCAGGGATCAGCCACATCCCGGAGACAATATTGGCGTGTTTATAGAAGACGCTCGCACCGGCCACACCCTGCTTTACGCGCCAGGGCTGGGCAAACCCGATCCGCATATTCTGCAACGGATGCGCCAGGCCAATGTACTGATGGTTGATGGCACGGTATGGCACGACGATGAAATGATCCGCCAGCGGGTTGGCACGAAAACAGGCCAGGATATGGGGCATCTTGCTCAGAGTGGGCCTGATGGCATGATAGAAGTGCTCGATGCCATGCCGGCCAGGCGCAAGATTCTGATACACATTAACAACACCAATCCGATTCTGAACGAGGACTCTGCCGAGCGGGTTCAGTTGGCCCGGCACGGAATTGATGTGGCCTGGGACGGAATGCACATTGATCTGTCGGGGACGCTATGAACGCCATTGTTAACACCACCCTTAATCCCGTGGACTTCGAGCGCGCGTTACGCAGCAAAGGGCGCCTTTACCATATTCATCACCCCTACCATCAGGCCATGTACGGTGGCCAATGCAGTCCGGAGCAGATCCGTGGCTGGGTGGCCAACCGTTATTATTATCAGGTGATGATTCCGCGCAAAGACGCCGCCATTATGGCTAATTGCCCGGATGCCGGCGTGCGGAAACAATGGTTGCAGAGGATTCTTGATCACGATGGCCATGATGGCGATGTGGGCGGCATTGAAGCCTGGCTTTGCCTGGCAGAAGCCGTAGGTCTGACCCGGGAAGAAGTGATTGATCAGCGCCACGTGTTGCCCGGTGTGCGCTTTGCGGTGGACGCTTATCTGAACTTTGCGCGCCGCGCCAGTTGGCAGGAGGCGGCCTGCTCCTCGCTAACGGAGCTGTTTGCACCGGAAATTCACCAATCCCGACTCGACAGCTGGCCCCGGCATTATCCGTGGATTGACGAAGCCGGCTATAGCTATTTCCGCAAACGTCTGTCTGAAGCACGGCGCGATGTGGAACATGGCCTGGCAATAACCCTGAAGTATTTCACTACGGCCGCTGATCAGGCCCGTGCCCTGGATATTCTGCAGTTCAAACTGGATATTCTGTGGAGCCTGCTGGATTCTCTGACTATGGCCTATAGCCACAAAACGCCGCCGTTTCACACGGTTACCGACCAGCAAGTCTGGCATAGGGGGCTGTGATGGCAAGCTCTGCAGCGGTTGGTGAAACAGCGGAAAACGTGCCTCGCTTCCGCCGTGGCTTTCGGTTTCAGTGGGAGCCGGTTCAGAACGGCTACGTGCTGCTTTACCCTGAAGGTATGGTGAAACTTAACGATAGCGCGGGTGCGATTCTGCGTGAAGTTGATGGTCAGCGTACTGTGCAGGATATCGTATGCGCTTTGGAAAACGCCTTTCCTGAGGCCGGGCCCTTGGCTGGCGATGTTAACGAATTTCTACAGCATGCCTGCGAACAACACTGGATTGATTTGTCATGACTGCGCCATTTGCTACGCCAGGCGTCGACAAGACAGCCAATATCGGGCCACCACTGTGGTTGTTGGCCGAGTTGACCTATCGTTGTCCGTTGCAGTGTCCTTACTGCTCGAACCCTTTGGATTTTGCCCAGACCCAGCGTGAACTCACCACGGAAGATTGGGTGAAGGTGTTGCGACAAGGGCGGGACATTGGTGCGGCCCAGTTGGGGTTTTCCGGCGGTGAGCCTCTGGTGCGGCCAGATCTGCAGGAGCTTATCGCAGAAGCCCGCCACCTGGGTTATTACAGCAATCTTATTACCTCGGGCCTGGGCCTGACCGAGCGCAAAGTCGAGGCGTTTGCCAGCGCCGGGCTGGATCATATTCAGGTCAGCTTTCAGGCTTCCGATCCGGAACTGAATAACGCCGTGGCAGGTTCGCGCAAGGCGTTTGAACAAAAGCTGGCAATGGCCCGCGCGGTGAAAGAAGCGGGTTACCCCATGGTTCTGAACTTTGTAATCCACCGGCATAATATTCACCAGATGACCGACATCATGGGGCTGTGTGATCGTCTGGGTGCCGACTACGTGGAACTGGCCACCTGCCAGTATTACGGTTGGGCGTTCAAGAATCGCGAGGGGCTGATGCCGTCGCGAGCACAACTGGAGAAAGCCGAACGCGAAGTGAATGAGTATCGCGCGCGTCAGGCAGAAGCCGGCTCAGAAATGAAGCTGATTTTTGTCACCCCCGACTATTACGAAGAACGTCCGAAAGCCTGTATGAATGGCTGGGGCAGTCTGTTTTTGACAGTGGCCCCGGATGGCACGGCATTGCCTTGCCACAGCGCGCGCCTGCTACCGATTGATTTCCCCAATGTGCGCGACAAAGACCTGAAGCATATCTGGTACGACAGCCCCGGTTTTAACCACTATCGCGGTGATCACTGGATGCCGGAGCCCTGCCGGTCCTGTGATGAAAAAGACAAGGATTTTGGCGGCTGCCGCTGCCAGGCCTTCCTGCTCACCGGCAACGCCGACAACGCAGATCCGGTGTGCAGCAAGTCGGCTCACCACGATCGCATCCTGGCCGCACGTCAGGCGGCCGACCACGCAACTGCAGGTATTGAGGAGCTGACCTATCGTAACGCCGGCAATTCGCGGATGTTCTTCCGCAGCTGACCAGTCACGCGCCAAAGGCCTTCTGAGCGCTGCGGAGGCCTGCGCCGGCTTTATCCAGCGTAGCGGCTTATGCGCTTCGGATGCCGGGATTTTCTGGTTGCAAAGTGATCCGGAAACCGGCTCCAACAAGGTGTGGCAGCTGAATAGGGAAGGGGCGGCATCGCCGCTGACCAATTTCCCTGACAGCATCCGCAGCCGAGTGAATGGATATGGTGGCGGCGCCTTCACAGCTTCGCAGGATGGCATGTTTGCAGTCAGCGATGACCAATGCATCGTGTTTGCCCGCAACGCGAGTGAGCGGAGCCAGACCCTGACTACCGATAAAGCTGCATATGGCGGACTGGTTGCTGACCCCATGCGGCAGCGGGTACTGGCAGTGCGTGAGACCGGGCAGGGCGAAGCCGATGGCCAGCAGCAACTGGTTGCGGTGGGCTGTGATGGTTCGTTGACAGTGCTGCACCAGGGTGAGGACTTTTACAGCGCGCCTGCGTTGTCTGCCGACGCCTGCCACATTGCCTGGGTTAGCTGGCAGTTGCCCGACATGCCCTGGATACAGACCCGGCTTTGGACGGCAAGGGTGTCTGAAGACGGCACACTGGAGCAGCTTCAGTTACATCCAGCACCGCATGCTGCCTCGATTCAGCAGCCGGTATTTGCCGGTCAGGAACTCTGGGTGCTGTCTGATCATGACGGTTGGTGGCAGCCCTGGCTGCTTGATCTGCAAAGCCCGGGGAGAGCGTGGGCAAAAATCGATGTACCCGAACGCGACCACGCAAATGCGCCCTGGCAACTGGCTGAGGCTCACCACTGCCCGTTACCTGGCGGTGGTTGGGCTCGAGCCCATTATCATCAAGGTCGTGGCGAGATGTGGCTGTCTGGCGGCAAACACTCAAAACCCGTTCGGGTAGCACCCGGGTTCAGTGACTTTCGTAGTTTGTGTACCGCCGGTGGTTTTTTGTATGCCATCGGGCGCTCGCCTGATCGATTAGACGCTGTGCTCAGGATAGATCCGACAAGTGCGGGCGTGGAGGTGGCCGCAGGAGGTGAGCCGGCTCTACCCGGGCGTGCCCCGGCGTACCCTGTTGTGTTTCAGGTACCCGCCGTTGCGCAGGAAATCATCCCACCCCAGGGTTTCCTGTATTTGCCGTTGGCGCCCAACGCCGAGCCTCTGGCGCTGATTCTGATGGTCCACGGCGGGCCGACTTCGGCAGCTTACCCTGTATTCAACCCTTTGGTTCAGTTCTGGTGCCAGCGCGGCTTCGCAGTTGCGGAAGTAAATTATCGTGGCAGCAGCGGGTATGGCCGTGCATTCAGATTGGCTCTGGCAGAGCGCTGGGGCGACATTGATGTGCAAGACATGGCGCGAGCCGCAGACTTCCTGGAAGCCGCAGGCTACGTGAATGGAAAGAACACGTTCATTCAGGGCCGCAGTTCTGGCGGTTACACGGCGTTGATGGCCCTGAGTCAGGATCAGCGCTACAGTGCTGGTGCAAGTCAGTTCGGCGTTACCGACCCGCTGCAGCTAAGGCGTATGACACACCGCTTTGAATCCGGTTATCTAGACTGGTTACTGGGCAACCCCGACGATCATCCGCAACGCTGGCAGGAGCGAACACCTCGCTTACGCGCGGCCGCAATGGCTTCGCCGGTGATCTTTTTTCAGGGCGAACAGGACAAAGTGGTCGTGCCTGAACAGACTCGCGTGATGGTCGCGACCATGAAGCAAGCGGGTCAGAAACCTGAGCTGCACTGGTTCCTGAATGAAGGCCACGGCATTTTAAAGCAGGCGAACCAGGTGGCTATGCTCGAAGCACTCTACGGCTTTTATCAACGGCATTGTCAAGACAGCTGATGAACGCAGCCAAAGCTTGAGTTAAACTGTCAACTACTGCTTATAAAAACAAAATCAATCTCGAGTGCATGATCATGGGTCACGACCTGTCCGCTTTAAGAAAGTTTGTTTCGCCAGAGATCGTATTCGGAGTCGGATCAAGAAAGTCTGTTGCCAATTTCGCCAGTAATTTCGGTGCGAAACATGTGTTTCTCGTTTCTGATCCTGGCGTGGCGGCCGCTGGTTGGGTGGGTGAAATCGTTACCCTGTTAGCCGATGCCGGCATACGTAGCACGGTTTATACCGGAGTTTCTGCCAATCCCCGCGTTGATGAAGTCATGGCCGGCGCTGAACTCTACAAATCCTCAGAGTGCGATGTCATCGTCGCCATTGGCGGCGGCAGCCCTATGGACTGTGCCAAGGGTATCGCCATTGTCGCCAGCAATGGCCGTCACATTGTGGACTTTGAAGGGGTAGACACCATAGTAAACCCGCCGCCACCGATGATTTTGATTCCCACCACCGCTGGCACCTCGGCCGATGTCTCACAGTTCGCGATCATTTCTGATCCGGCGCGTCGCTTCAAGTTTTCCATCATCAGCAAAGCGATCGTGCCGGATGTGTCGCTGATTGATCCTGAAGTGACCGAAACCATGAGCAGCTATCTGACGGCCTGTACCGGTGTTGACGCACTGGTTCATGCAATAGAAGCTTACGTGTCCACAGGTAGCGGGCCGCTAACAGATGCCCACGCTCTAGAGGCGATTCGGCTGATTAACCGCAACCTGGAGCCGCTGGTGGCTAATACCGCCGATGGGTACTTACGCGAGCAGATCATGTTGGCATCCATGCAAGCCGGGCTGGCCTTCTCCAATGCCATCCTTGGTGCGGTTCATGCAATGTCCCACAGCCTGGGGGGATTCCTGGATTTGCCCCACGGTTTGTGTAACGCCATGCTGCTGGAGCACGTGGTGGCGTACAATTTCCGCTCTGCGGACGACCGTTTTCGCCGTGTTGCCGAAGCCATGGATATCGACACCCGGGGTATGAGCCAGGCCGAAATCCAGAAGCGCTTGATGAATCGCATTATACAGCTCAAGCGTGCAGTCGGGCTGGAGGCCAGGCTTTCAGAGTTGGGCGTCAGCGTGTCTGACATTCCGTCGCTCTCCGGGTTTGCGTTGCAGGATCCGTGTATTTTGACCAATCCGCGCAAATCAACACTTCGCGATGTTCAGGTTGTTTATGAAGAAGCCCTCTGACCGCCCGGACGGTTATGAAGTTGGTGATCTTCTGGGCCTGGGCAGCCAATCGGTTCGCAAGAATTACTACCCGGCCTTGCAAGCGCGTATAGAGGAGCTGGAACAAGAGCGAAATCGTTACAAGTGGCTGTTTGAAAAAGCATTACACGGTATTTTTCAAGGTGATTTGCGGGGTGGATTCCTGGCCTGCAACCCCGCGATGGCCAAGATTTGTGGCTATGCAAGCCCTGAAGATCTGAAAACCCGCGTTATTCGCTTACGTGAGCAGCTGTTTTGTAGCTCCAGCGAATTCGATGTGTTGCGTCAGGAACTGCTTAACAACGGTAGTTTGAGTGCCCGTGAAATTCGCTTGCGACGTGCCGACGCCACGCCGGTCAATGTGGCTATAACTTTGCTCAGGCGGCCGGATTTGGGGCCAGAAGTGGTCGAGGCTTTTGTGGCGGATATCACTGAGAGGGTGCAAGCGCGACAGAAGTTGGTACAGATGAATGCAGACCTGGAACAGCGGGTACAGGACCGCACCAGGGCGCTGCAGGATGCAAACGCCGGGTTGCACTTCCAGATTAGAGAGAGGGAAAAAGTCGAGCGCGAACTGGTGGTTGCCGCCAAGGCCGCAAGCGATGCCAACCGTAGTAAAGACAAGTATCTGGCGGCAGCAAGCCATGACTTGTTACAGCCACTCAACGCTGCGAGGCTGACGATATCGGCGCTGCAGGAAAGTGCATTGCCGACGGAAGAAGCGAGAATGGTGCATCAGGTGCACCGTGCCCTTGAAGGTGCCGAGGATTTGTTGGCGGACTTGTTGGATATATCAAAACTGGATCAACAGGCCATGGTGCCCGATCTGGTATTGGTAGATGTCGCTGCCCTGGCCAAAGGCCTGGGTGAGGAATTCGAAGCCGTAGCCGCCAACGCTGGTTTAAGGTTCCACGTTCGCACCATTCCGGCTCTGGTAAAAACCGATCAGCGTATGCTCATTCGTATTCTCCGTAACCTGTTGAGTAATGCCTTTCGCTACACCCGCAGTGGCCGGGTTCTGCTGGCACTGAGAGCCCGCCGCAACAGTCTCCGGATTGAAGTGTGGGATACCGGCGTGGGTATTGAGAAAAGCAAGCTAAGGGAGATTTTTACCGAGTTTCATCAACTGTTGCCTCAAGGCAACGGCGGCCGTCAGGGCGCCGGGCTCGGGTTGGCTATAGTTGAGCGTATGGTGTCGGTGTTGGGTTACCAGATAGAGCTGGCTTCACGTCCGGGCAGAGGTTCGCGGTTTTCCGTAGTGCTGCCTGTGGACATGCACGCAGCCCGCACGGCCGCGTTGCCCGCCGTTCAAGGTGTGCCCGGCTTTGCGCAGGGCTTTGCGGGTATTCAGGTTCTGGTGATCGATAACGAGCCAGCGATACTTGCGAGCATGAAATTGTTACTGGAACGCTGGGGTTGTCGCGTAATTACCAGCCCGGACGAGAGCCGGGCCCTGGATTATTTGCGAGAGACAAGCACCATACCTGCAGCAGTGTTGGCCGACTACCATCTTGATGATGGCAAAACAGGGTGGCAGGCCATCGAGGCCGTTCGCATGCTGCTGGGTAAGCAATTGCCCGCAGCTCTGGTTACCGCAGATTGTAGTGACGAACTGCGTAGGCAGATGCGAACGCAGCATTTGCCTGTTCTGAACAAGCCTGTTAAACCCAACCGCCTGCGAGCATTATTAACAAGCTTGTTATCAACGAGCTGACCTGGTGGCCCTCATCTTTTGTGATAAGGGCATTATGTGGCAAGTGTAGCTTTTTATTCAGGCAGTGTTTGCCCTGAGCCACCCATTTCAGCGGGCATATCCTTCATCTTTGGCAAACCATCGTGGATCGGTAACACCGATTCCTGATAGTGCACGTGAAGCGCTGGCTCAAATGTCAGTTGTGGCAGATTTGCAACGTATACGTCGACCAAACCCCAGGCCGGGTGATCGGTGAAGATATGACCGCCGCATTGCTTACACCATTTGCGGTAGCTCTGTTCTGTGAGGTGAAATTCTCCTATCTGGTCGGATCCGGACAGAACCTTCAGGGTATCAGCGGGCCACAGTGAAAAGGCATTTACTGGTCCTGCGGACCAACGCCGACACGAGTCGCAATGACAATAACCCATCGCCTCCGGTGCGCCACTGACCTGAAACTCCACTGCGCCGCAAAAACACTTGCCTTGATACTGACTCATAGCGTTGTCCTCGTATTGTTATTTGTTCTCCACGATGTCAGAACATCGGCGATGCTGTACATGGGACCAAATCAGTAATTGAAACCGACTTTAGTGGTACAAGATCCAGTTTGATCAAGCAGTATTGGCCAGGATATGCAGGCTATTGATTAAATTCCCAACCAATATCAACGCCCTTCAATAAAAGGGCGTTGTGGAGTTGCACCAGGTCTGCGCCGGCCCGCAGCCGGTCCAGGTAGTCCTGACGTGAGAGAACACCGCCATTGGTCATCAGTACTGATGAAGTGCCACTGGTACGGCGCCGGCAGGCTTCAATGGTTCTGCAGACATTGCTCTGAAGCGCTGGGTGCTGCCATTTGCTGTAGTGAAGGCGGGCACCCGGTTTCCCGAAGTCGAAGCTTATCAGGATGCCATCGACGCCACGGGATGCGAGATACTGCACAAGCTTAGTGGGGCCTTTGTTTCCGGGTACTACCTTAAGCTTGCACACAATAGGGCAGTGTTTCCGAGTCTTGCGGGTTAACGCCTGCTGGCTGTTCAGTAACCGGTCCAAGTTAGTGCGAAGCTCTTCAAAAGCAACAGATTCTGCAAGCCATCCGGGGGCGATGCACAGATAGTCTGCGGTTTTCCATGCTTTCTCGATGAGCTGCACAAGCTGCAGCGTCTCCCGCTCGGCCGATGCAGGAGTTGTCGCTGCGAGCCGGACCCCCAGCCGCGTGTCTAGTAGTGTTTCGGCGCTGGCGGAAGGAGAGCTGACAGGCCAGTTTTCTTGCGTCCAGTTGCCGAGTTCAATCGCGCCAAATCCCAGGTTGCCCGCAAGCCGGCCGAGCTTGCCAGTGGTGTCAAAGCCCGCAGCGATACCCAGGCGGTTGGGGAATGACAGGCCCATCAAGTGGACGGGAGCCGTTTCTGTGGCTTGCCTTTTACGCTCAGCCCCGGGGCAACTTGCTTGACTGAGTGCATCTGAAAAAGCCCGTTTCCGATCGTCTGGGGCAGCAGGCAAACTATCCATAACGCCGCCGGAAATCATCCATGAAAGACGTTAAAGCCGTGACCGCGAGATCGGGTTGGGCATTGTAAAGACTTGCACGGAGACCGCCAGAATGACTGTGCCCCGCCAAATTTGCCAGGCCTGATGCGGACGCTTCAGCAAGAAAGCGTTGAGTCAAATGGGCATCTTTTATGCCAAAACACACATTCATAATGGAGCGATGCTCTGAAATTGCAGGGCAGCGGTAGAAGTCGTCTTCATCGATAACGCGATAAACTGATTGGCTTTGAGAACGGTTACGAATGTGGACAGCCTTTACGCCACCCTGCGTTTCCAGCCAGTCCAGCATCAGATGGGTCAGATAGATGGCAAACATCAAGGGCGTGTTAATACGGTTGTGTTGTTCCAGTTGTAACTGATAGTTAAATACAGTTGGAGTTTCCGGGCGCGCATTCCCCAATAAATCGTCTCGGATAATGGCAATAACCAGCCCGGTGGGGCCGAGATTTTTTTGTGTTCCGGCGTAGATCATGCCGTAGTGTTGGAAGTCTATCGGGCGTGAAAGAAACTCGGATGTCATATCTGCAACCAGGGGAATGCTCCCGCAGTCCGGGTCGCTCTGGAACTGAACACCGTTTGCCGTTTCGTTCGGGGTTATATGGCAATACCGGATCTTTTCAGTGAGAGTCCATTGCGAAACCGGAGGTATACGGTCAAAACCGGTGTCACGGCTGCTGGCAACCACCAGAGCCGGGCCGTATCTCTGTCCTTCTTCTATTGCTCTTGCTGACCAGTGACCTGTTTCCACATAACCAGCGGTAGCGTGTGGGGGTAGGAGATTAAGAGGAATGAGCGAGAACTGTGCGGATGCTCCACCCTGAAAGAATAAAATATGATAATGGTCGGGTAAGGCCAATGCTGTTCTGATCTGATTCCGGGTTGTGTCCATTAACGCTCTGAATTCATCGCAGGTGAATGGCGCTTCCAGCAACGAATGCCCCAGCCCTCGCCAATCGACCAGGCTAGCACGCGCCCGCTCCAGCACTTCGGGCGGCATGGTAGCCGGCCCCGCGGCAAAGTTGTGCGTTGGCCCGGGGCTGCCCATCAGTACAAAGACAACCCGTGGCTACCGGCGATCATAAAAAAAATCAGCGGTAGCGAGAGAACGGTGTTGGTACGGGAGGATAAAAAAGTGATTCTGGAGCAGCGGATACGTTCTTCGTTTGATGCAGGTACAAAACCCAGCACCTTCTTTTGATGGGGCCACAGCACAAACCAGAGATTCAGTACCATAATGATACCGATCCACGCGCCAACCCCGATGACGGCATGGTGGCCCTGAAGTGCCAGAGCGTCTGAGAGAGTGCCACGATTCCAGAGCATGAAGGCGCCGGACGCTAATACTACCAGCGAGGCATATCGGAAGGTCCCATGTTCCTGCTGCATGCGACGAACCAGGTCGGGCGACTGCACGTTATCCTCCTCTGGTTCAAGTCGTAATGGAATGAACCTGGGGGTCTTCACCACATTGGCGTAGTTGTGTCCTATCCAGATCAATGCAAACACGATGTGCAGCCAACGCAGGGCGATATCCATCAGCATCCAGATCATTATTTCAGGCCTCTGTTGGAACCCAGCCGGCATCCCGGGCAATGAGGTTTTTGTGGTCCTGTTTGGTTTGCAGTGCTTTTGCTACGGCCTCCTGAACAATATGATGATGAGGTGATTTGCTGCAGGCAGGATCCGCATTGGCTGCGTCACCTGTCAGCAACATGGCCTGGCACCGGCAACCGCCAAAATCGTGTTCCTTTTCGGAACAGCTTCGGCAGGGCTCTTTCATCCAGCTGTCTCCCCGGTAGATGTTAAAACTGTCCGATTCATGCCAGATCCAACTGAGGTCGTGGTCGCGAACGTTGGGGAAGTTCAAATCAGGCAATGCTCTGGCCTGAGAGCAGGGTAAAACCACACCATCGGGAGCGACGGTCAGATGAATGCTGCCCCATCCGTTCATGCACGCTTTGGGACGGCCTTCGTAATAGTCGGGGATAACAAAGAAAATGGTTAATCTGTCACCGAATTGTTCCCGGGCCCGCGCAACTTGCACTTCAGCTTTTTCCACCGCTTCTTTGGTGGGCATCAGTTGGTCGCGGTTCACCAGTGCCCAGTTGTAATACTGAACATTCGCCAGTTCGAGATACTCAACGCCAATTTCTGCCGCCAGCTCAATAATTTCTGGTACCTGATGAATGTTGACGCTGGATATTGGGACATTCAGGACCATCGGAAAGCCAAGAGACTTGATCTCCCGGGCAATTTTTATCTTTTTGTCGTAGCAGTCAACACCGGCGAGCCAATGGGCTGTTTCTGGATGATTGGATTGAAACCCAAGCTGAATGTGCCGCAGCCCGGCCGCCTTCAGATTTTCCAGTCGTTTACGTGTCAGGCCAATTCCGGATGTAATCAGATTGGTGTAGTACCCCAGGTCATTAGCCTCTGCCACCAGCTCCTCAAGATCTTTGCGCAAGGTGGGCTCGCCACCGGAGAAACCAATCTGCATAGCGCCCATACCGCGGGCATCGCGGATTACTTTTTTCCATTCGGTCGTATTCAATTCGTTCCCGTAAGCATCCATATCTGTCGGATTGCTGCAGAACGCGCATTTAAGAGGGCATTTGTAGGTCAGTTCCAGAAGTAACCATACAGGGTTGCCCTGGCCATCAAGATTGAGATCGGATCCAGCCTTTGTCATGACACACCTCCAGAAACTGGTGAACGCGGGGTTCAATAAATTCAGGTTGTTCAGCAAACAGCTCTGAAAGCTTCAGAACGATATCGTCTACGGTATTTGTACCGTTGCAACAGTTCAGGATTTCGCCTGCAGTGGCATTCAGTTTGACGATGCCTTCCGGGTACATCAGTACGTATGCCTTCTGGGACTCCTCCCACCGGAATATGAACACCGGGGCAATGTGGAATCGTGATAGGTGATTGTAATTTTTTGAATCCGTCACGGGTTGCCTCCCAGTTGAATGGCTGGCACCTGTAGGCTGTTCCCGTAGCAGAAGTTGCCCACGGGAACAGGATAGGTGTCAGCGAACGTAGACGTAAGCTGTTACTTCAAAACCCAGTCTAAGGTCTTTGAAATCCGGATCGGTCCACTTCATGTTGATCTCCTGCATTTGTAATGAATGTTAATGGCAGGAAAACATCCTGCGCACTTCCACTCTAGGTCTCCGGATAGTGACGAATAAATGATACTTCTTGGCTAAAATTTTGAGGCTTTAGTATTGGTTTTGGGGCTATTGAGCCCCGGTCGGGAGCGGCTTCGGGCGAGAGACCTATATAGAATCTTAAAAGATTCATTAGAATTGATGGTTATCAATACCTGAAGCCGAAAGTAGAGCGGTTCGGAAGGAAGGGACTAGCCAGGCTTTACCGTCAAGCGATCGATGTCCTGTACCGGTGGGATAATTGCAGTTGTCGTCAGTTTTCTTGCGGTCTGCGGATCGGTGAGGATCTTGTTTGTTTCCTGCCACTTTTTAGGTGACAAGCCACTGCCCCGTAAAAAGAGTGGATTAACGGCCGCAGAGATTGATCAGCAAAGCAGGGCGGAGCTCAATCCCAGTAGGGCGGGTCGCCAAAATAGCCATCTATAAAATCAACGAAACTCCGAACTTTGCTCGCCAACAGCTGCCGGTGTGCATACACCGCATAGAGCCCCATGGGTTCGGGCTCAAATTCCTGCAGAATAACCTGCAATTTTCCTTCTTTGATGGCCGATCCTGCAATAAATGTGGGCTGCAGGGCGATCCCTGCGCCTGCTGCGGCCGCTTCTACAAGCACATCCCCGTTGTTACTGGTCATACCGTTGCTGTCGTTCTGGCCGTTGTTTTGCAGCCATCGGTGCAGGGGTTGGCTTGAATCCAGTTCTATGTAGCTGTAGCGCAGGTAGCGGTGGCCCTGAAGATCTTCCAGGTGTTCGGGAGTGCCATTTTCCCTCAGGTAATCCGGTGAGGCACACACCACCATACGAATCGGTGCAATCCGTTTGGCGATCAGTGAAGAGCTTTTCAGGTGCCCGATCCGAAGGACTACGTCGAACCCCTCCTCAACGACATCGACCTTTCGGTCATTCAGTTGCAAATCGATACCTACGCCCGGATGAGCCTTCTGAAACTCGCTCAGCAACGGCGCCATGTGGCGGATCGCGAAGGAAACAGGCGCACTTATCCTAAGCAGGCCGCGAGCCTCGGATTGCAGGTCGCCAATCTGGCTCTCCATGTCATCAATATCGTGCAGCACCTGCTGCGCTCGCTGGTGGTAGCTGGTGCCCGCCTCGGTCAGGTGAATCTGGCGGGTGGTGCGGTTAAGAAGGCGCACCCCCAGGTGTTGTTCAAGCTGGGAAACATACTTGCTGACCAGTTGTGGGGACATGTCAAGCCTCTCGGCGGCGCGGGTGAAGGCACCTTCACTCACCACCGTTACGAAGGCACGCATGGCGTTGATACGATCCATAGGTTCATCCTGGCTTTGTAAGTGTTTCTATTATCAACAGGTTGTTGATAGTGAGCCAATGATTGCCATCTTATTCTTTCGAATGGGCGATAGTAAAGTGGACTCATCATCTGGAGCACAGCTTCAGGAGGAAACCAACAGATCACTATTCGAGGAATTATCATGAGCTCCAAACTTGCACAAACACTGTTCAATTCCAATGGCGGTTATGCGGCGCTGATTCTGCGAGTACCGGTTGGCCTTATCCTGGCAGCACACGGCGCTCAGAAGCTTTTCGGTTGGTTTGGTGGCTATGGCCTGGAAGGTACCGGTCAGTGGATGGCTAGCTTGGGCCTGGAGCCTGGATACCTGATGGCCTTGATGGCTGGCAGTGTGGAGTTCTTTGGCGGTCTGGCACTGGTTCTGGGCTTGCTAACGCGACCCGCTGCGCTGGCTTCGGCCTTTGCCATGTTGGTCGCTATTTTTGCCGTACATAGCGATAACGGCTTGTTCATGGCAAACAACGGCTATGAGTTCGCCCTGACCTTGTTTGTGGTTTCTCTGGCTCTTGTTATACAAGGCTCAGGGCGGTTCGCAATGGATAAGGTGCTTTTGGAGCGTTTCGGTGGTGTTGGTCGATAAGGTTGTGCCTTAAGGCTCAGTATTTCAGCTAAAACTCCACATACGGTTATCGAGGTCGATTATGCAAGCCTTACAATTTTCAGCAACCGGTTCCCTGGATTCGTTGCAATTAAACGATTTGCCCAAGCCCGTACCTGGCGCCGGCGAGGTTCTGGTTGAGGTTCGGGCGGCAGGTCTGAACCCCAGCGATTTGAAGAACGTACTGGGGCGGTTTCCCTACACCACCACGCCGCGCACTCCCGGCAGGGACTTCTCCGGAGTTGTTGTGGAAGGGCCGGCATAACTTCTGGGTAAAGCGGTCTGGGGCGGCACGGGTAAAGGCTTCAGTTTTACCCGGGACGGTTGCCATGCCCAGTATGTTGTTGTGCCGGCAAACGCCGTTGCGCCCAAGCCGGAATCGCTGACCTTTGCTCAGGCGGCTACCTTCGGCGTCCCATACATCACGGCGTGGGATGCTCTGGAGCGCAGCCAGGTTCAGGCGGGCACCCGGTTTTTGATCATTGGTGCCGGCGCAGTGGCCAGAGCAGCGCAGGCGCTGGCTGAAGCAAGAGGTGCCAATGTGGTACTGGGTGTGCGCCGTGCCGGGATTGTTAAGGAGTTGGAAGCCAAGGGTATCAAAGCTTTCCTGTTATCAGAGGCTGAGCATTTGCCAGAGCAGGCGCAAGCGCATTTTCAGAGTCAGGCGCCCGAGGTGATTTTTGATACCACTGGTTTCTGGCTCCCGGCGGCGGTTAACACAGTGGGAGCGTTCGGGCGCATTGCGGTCATTGCGGCGCCGGTAGATGGGATGATTGATATGCCCATTCTCAACCTGTATCGCCGTGGTGGCTCAGTGATCGGCATTAACTCGCTGCTGCACAGCCTGGAAGACTGTGCCCGGATGTTGGAACAAATAAGCGCTGCGTTCGAGGGCGCGTTACCTGTACCGGAAGACTTTACCGAGCTGCCGCTCTCGGAAGCAGCGGCAGCCTATCACAAGGTGAACGAGGGTGGATCTGAAAAAATTGTTCTGATCCCTTGAGGCGACACGTTTAACCGTCATGAATTTTGTAAAACAGGAGATCCTGCAATGATTGAACTAAGACCCCACAGTAAACTCGGCGGCGCCCATCATGGCTGGCTGGATACTCGCCACCATTTCTCCTTCGCCGAATATTACGATCCCAATCGCATGCATTGGGGCAATCTCAGAGTGTGGAACGACGACACCATTGCGCCACGCTCTGGCTTTCCGCGCCATCCGCACCGCGACATGGAGATCATCACCTATGTTCGCAAGGGTGCTATCACGCATCAGGACAGCCTTGGCAACAAGGGGCGCACTGAAGCAGGTGATGTGCAGGTAATGAGTGCGGGAACAGGTATTGCTCACAGTGAGATGAATGAAGAGGATGAAACCACACAGATCTTCCAGATCTGGATCATGCCCAATGAAGCCGGTTTGCCACCCACCTGGGGCACCAAGCCGTTTCCGAAGGGTGATCACAGTGGGTCTTTCGTTACCCTCGCCAGCGGTATTCCCGGCGATGATGAGGCTTTGCCAATAAGGACGGATGCGCGCATGGTAGCGGCAACCCTGGAGGCGGGTCAGAGTACCGAATACCACATCGCTGCCGGGCGCAAAGTTTATCTGGTGCCGGCAACCGGCAAGATTGATGTTAACGGCGTAGTAGCCTCTGCCGGCGATGGTGTTGCAATCAGCGATGAGCAGTTGCTGAAAGTAAGCGCTCTGGACGGCAGCGAAATCGTACTGGTAGATGTCGCATAAGCAAAGTCCATAAACCAAACTGAAAAGGGATTCAAAATGACAAAAGTACTCGTTCTTTACTATTCAATGTATGGCCACATGGAAACCATGGCAAACGAAGTAGCCGAAGGTGCTCGCGGAGTTTTCGGGGTAGAGGTAACTGTAAAGCGTATACCGGAAACCATGGATGCCGAAGCTTTCAAGGGTGCGGGTGGCAAGGTTGACCAGGCAGCGCCAGTGGCCACGCCAACGGAGCTGGCAGACTATGATGCCATCATCGTCGGCACACCTACCCGCTTCGGTAATATGGCTGGGCAGGTACGCACCTTTTTTGATCAGACCGGCGGTCTTTGGGCCAAGGGTGCTCTGGCTGGCAAGGTTGCCAGTGTGTTCACCTCAACCGGTACCGGCGGTGGTCAGGAAATGACGATCACCTCCACCTGGACGACTCTTGCGCACCACGGCATGGTTATCGTGCCGATCGGCTATACCACTCCCGAGCTTTTCGATATATCGCAAGTGGGTGGCGGTACGCCCTACGGCGCGTCGACCCTTGCCGGTGGCGATGGCTCGCGCCAGCCAGACGAGCGTGAGCTGGGCATCGCCCGCCATCAGGGCGAGCATGTTGCGAAAATAGCAGCCAGGCTTAGAGGCTGAAAAAACCTGTCAGGCTAACCACCCCAGGATCTGGTCATGCACAACTTTGTTGTCGAGCAGGTCCGGGTGGTCCCCGCACACTCCACAAGGCTTTCGGAATCCGGTTGTGCCGCGTGATCGTCTGCTCACGTATCACAATGAACGACCAGTTTTGTAGATTCCGATATAAATGCCGTCGCGAAACACACTAAGATCTAACACATTTGATAAAGTTACGAGTCTTAATGCGGATTTATTGCCCAAATCACCTTCAGCGTTTACTGGCCGTACCCCGCTGCTGATGGGATTGATCGTACTGAAGAGAATTCAGTACCTGCATATATGGCCCATTGGATTGCTTGTTATGAATCGATACCTGAAAAACATTCACGCGGGCAAAGCCATCAACTTCGAGGCATTTCTCAAGAAGCTGCCCGATGATATTGCCCGACGTCATCGGGACTATTTTGCGGTTGAAAAAGTCGGCCCTCAGAAATGGCGGGTTTCGTGCCTGGAGGACGGCCTGCTTGAGCGCCTTGAGGTCGCCGCAGTTAAACCTGAAAACCGGAGCCAGGCCGCTGGCCAGGGCGATTCTCACCGTCATGCCACAGACCATGCTTTTTTGCTGGTGTATCACTCGTTTCTGGACGGCCCTCGCCCGGAAGTGATAATGCTTTCTCCGAAGGGTGCAGTGTGCAATTTCAAGCCCAAAAAGTTTGCGCTTCTGGTCGAAAATGAGCAGAACTTCTTCGATAATGTCAGGATGTTAGGCTTTTTGGGCGAATGTACAGGTGATACTTTCTCGTTGGATAATTGCGATGTGATTCTGGGTAGTGGAAATCGGGTAACCCGCCCATTGGTCCTTGATTGGCTTGGGCAGTACGATAGTCTCTTCTGTGCCTTCGATTACGATCTTGGCGGCCTGAAGATGTTCGGGAGCATTCATCGCTATCTTGGTGGCAAAGCGCAGTTTGCGCAGCCAATACACTGGCATTCCTGGTACGGTTCGTTTCGAAAAACGCCTGGTACTACCGAACGCTTTGTTCAGGCCATAGCGGCGGCGGAATGCTTCGGGTTTGAGGGGTTGGCGGAGGCGTTTCGCAAGACGGGGCACTTTATGGAGCAGGAGACGATTCTGGATGAGCACTGAGGTATCAACCGCAACAGGCCGATCCCCGGGATTTCCGTTTGGCATTCGCCGGCTGGTTCTGGTGGATTCGGCGGGCTTTTGTTACGTAGAAATTCCGGTTGATAGCCATGCCTTGATCCTCGGGCCGGGCAATCTTGGTAAATCCAGCCTTCTGAACTCTCTTCGACTGTTTTTGTTGCCAGAGAACAATTTCAAAAACAGCCGCAAAAAGTTTGCGTTTCGCAATGCCAGCGCCGGCAGCTTTTATACCAACGATGAAAGTTATCAGCATTACTTTCCAAGCCATCACAGCTTCCTGATTATGGAAGTAGAAAACCTGGCGGGCGTTCATTGTCAGATTCTGTATCGCGAACACAGCAGCCAGCTCAGCTACGGGAGGGCGTTTGTTCCGGTTTCTTATGATCAGCTTCGGCCCCTGTTCTGGGATGTGGAGGATGCGGAGGGTATTGGCCGGGCACAGCCCGAGCTTTCTTTTAGCCGGGTCTCTGAGGCAATTAAAAAACTGTCAAAGGACACACTTTTTACCAGTGATCCCGCGCGTCTAAAATCCCTTCTTTACAGCAGCGAGCTGATGTCCGCTGATAGGGTCCGATTCTCGGTGTTGCCTCTTGGCGAGTCTGATGAGCGCCGCGTGCAGTCGTTGCGCACATTGATTCTTCTGTTGTTTGAAATGAAGGCAGATGATCAGGCGATGGCCAATGCAGTCGCCAGTATTATCGAGGCCGACAAGAAGTTTGCGGACGACGCGTTTGATTTCAATATCGATCAGTTTCTGGATCGCCACGATGATCTGAAGGGGCAGCAGGCTCAGCTGAATCAGATCGAAAAAGAGCGGGGCCGGTTCGATCGTCTTAACGCCGATTATCAGAAGTATCGTCAGCTTCTTGGCAGCCAGCAGGAATTTGCGGCTTTTCGGGATGGGCTGGTCGAGGCATTGACAGACATTGGCCAGCGACGCTCCAGGTCCATTGCCGAACTGAATGAACATAAGGACACGCTGAAATTCGTCAAGGAAGAGGTCAGCAAGCTTGAGCGGGATAAGCATGGTTTGCAGGTGCAGATCAAAACCGCAGAGAACAAGCTCAAACTGGCGGAGCAGAACCGTAATGACGGTGAGCTTTTGGTCTCCCGTTATGGGGATATGCCTCGTGATGAGATCGAAGCGCTTTTGAGCGAGGAGTTGAAGGAAAAGCAGTCGCATCTGAATGCACTGAGAAGCAATGCCCAGGCTGAAATTCGGGCGCAGGAGCTGCTAAAACAGATTGAGTCGGGTGAACATAAGCTGAAAGCCCTGCGTGAAAGGGAAAGCAAGCAGCAATGGCAACTGAAGAGCCAGCTTGAAGCTGAAGTTATTGCTCCGCTTCAGGCGGTAGATCAGCGGCTGGTAATGGCGAGCCCGGGGCGGCCTCTGGATGAGCATGCCAAAGCTGTTATCGCGGCCTTTTCGGGCCTTTTTGAAAGCGGGGAGGGTCGTTTCGACTGGTTTGATGTGGAGTTTCCTGCCCAGGCGCTCAAACCTGAAAACTTCGCCGCTATGCGTTCCCATATTGAAAGCGATTTACGGGCTCTGCACCGGGAACGGGATGAACTCACGGGGAATGCGGGTCAAAAGCAGGACCGCCCGCAACAGATAACCCGCACCGAGAAGGAAGTCCGGTCCATCGAAAAGGATCTGGAAACTCTTGAACGTTATCCGGCGGCTTCCACGATTATCAAGGACGAAACATGCGCTATCGCCGAGAATCGGGAAAAGCTCACCAGCGCAGACGAGAAAATCCAGAGAGAACACGAAAAGCTGGGGGCACTTGAGAGCAAGGTGGGCAAAGCCCAAGAGGTGGCCAATCGCTGCAGAGAGCGGGAAGAGGAGCTGGTGCACGTCAGAAAATCGGTGAGCACGGTGGAGCAGAGGATCCAGTATTTGCAATCTGCCCGGGCGCAGGATGCCATGCCTGTAGAGGAAGTCTGCGCAGCAAGATTTGATGATATCCAGCGCCAGCTGGATGATCTGGACAAACTTCGGATAAGCATCCTCACGCATTTGCGGTATTTCATCTATGAGGGTGTGCTGGACGATAGCGAAGGCGAACTGCAAAAAGACAGCCCGTCTTCAACAGTGATCCGCGATACCTTCAAAGCGTTGTCTGATCTCTTCGACGCTCTTGGTGAACGCTGGCAGGTTCTTGAAGAAGAAATTGCCATTCATAACGAAACGGTCGCGAGTTATCGGCGCGCCCTGAAAACCAATCACGATCATATTGCCCGCTTCGAGGCCCAGCTGAACCGGGAGCTTGCCGGTGTTCAGATCAATGATCTGGTGGAAATCCGGGTTGATATACATACCGATCCCAAGTTCCGGAATCTGGTGGAGGAATCCGCCGCCATTGATCCCTATAACCGCAAGCTTCAGTCTGACGCGTTCTATGAGCGTCTTAAGGTATTTGTGGCGGAGTTCTTCGGAGACGAAGGTGGTAGCAATCGGTTAACCATGGACAAGGTGATCACCGGCATTTCCTACAGCACGCGAAAGCAGCACACCAGCCACCTTGATAAAAAGGGGCAGTCTACGTCCACCACGGCGTTGATCAATCTTGAGCTGGTTTATCGCCTGCTCAAACGGGTTCTCTATCCGGATGTCCGGTTGTCGTTCCCTATGGTGCTGGATGAGTTGGCCAGCATTGACATCAGCCAGATGCCGTCCCTGCTGGCGCGGCTGCGCGAGCAGGGCTTCAATCTGTTCTCGGCAGCGACGCATAGTGCCAGTTCGGAAGTGATCTATCTGGTGGGAAAACATCTGGAAGTCGGGCAGATGCACACGTCCCGGCCGTATAGCCCGCAAAGAACACTGGTTTTCTGGGGCGGTGCGGAAGGTTTTACGGATCAGGCGGGGCTGGGCGACTGGGTGGATCATAACCAGAATACTCTACTGGATGCGTCGAATGAGTAAGCGCTTCAGTACCCTTGATACTACCCGGCTGCTGTTTGAGCACCCCCGGATTCTTTTTCGGCTGATCGAGCGGATGGATCGCAACGGCGTGCGTTTTGTGCGCGAAAACGAGTTGGTTATGGACGTACTGGAGTATTCCAACTCGCTGAACAAGGCGGATCGCGAACGCCTTCTGCTGGCCCTTGCTCCGGAGAATCTGTTCCGGGCCGGTCTGGTAATAGATATTGTAAAATCCGCAGGTGAGCGCCGGCTGGTGTTCCAGAGCGCGCTGCTGGATTTGATGCGAGCCTGTAACGCCTCACTTTACCAGGAGTTGACAGACGCGCGGCTACGGGGACACCTGGTTACCTTGCGCGATGTGCGCACTTCCCTGGAAGTGAGCAGTTTCAACACGGCGGATCCCGACTTCACAGAGCTTACCGACGCATTGAATGACCGGGTAAGTGAGCTGATCGGCTTGCTTCGCCAGAATGTGCTGCGGATGCAAACCATCAGCAGTCAGCTGTCCGATATGTCAGGTGAAGCCAGCCGTGCCCCCGAACGGTTTGCTGAGTTTCGGCAGAATCTGTTTGAAAACATCGTTACCCTCTATGACAGGCACATAAAACCAACCCTGGTTTTTCTGAATCCCGATACCCGGCTGCCCGACGGCTCGAACCTGTTTGAAACCCTTGACGAGCTCGTAAAACTGCTTGAATACAATGAGTATCATGAGCTGGCAGATCAGATCTCCCGGTCGGCTCTTAGCCTTAATGCTCTGCACAAACCCATTCAAGTTGTGGGTCAGGAAGTGGAGCATTTTCTACGCAAAACTCGCAGGGGGATGGTCCAGTACAATGCGATGGAGAACTACTTCGCCGCATTGAAAGAGCTGAAGTCGGAAACCGAAACCCTGAACCTGCGCAAGAAGTGGCTCAAAGGCAGCGAGTTTGCCCGTACAACCGGCTTTTTGATGGGGTTGAGGGGGCAGGGTCGCCCGAAGCATTATGCCTTCGGTGCGTCTTCCAGCTATTACCAGTTGCTGTTTTCCGAGTTGGAGTTAAGGCTGATGGACATTCAGCGGAAGTCGGATGTTCCCGCCCTGCAGGATCTGGAAAGCAGCCGGGGGCAGGGAATTGATATTCATCGGATCAATACCCTGTATCAATGGCTGGAGACACTGGAGCTTCGGCCAACCGGAGATCTTGTTCGTGAACTGCATGGCCGGCTCGACGGATTCATAGAGGGATACCGTTTTCCGGATCTCCTGGGAGCGCTGAACCGACTGGTCAACGCTACCCCGCAGGGCTTCCGGGTAGTCACCACAAATCGCCTGAACGTGCTTGAAGCGGCTGGCGGATTTGAAGACCCCGATGAGATATTCGTATATCGCAAACGTCGGCTGGAAATGCTGAATGAGATGGAAGGTGCAGACAATGGCTGATTTAGCAGGCAGTGCAGAAAACAAAGGCGCGCTCGCGGTGCCGAAGGTAGCGGAGAGTTTTGACCAGGTGCTGCCGGTGCAGAGTGCTGCGATTTTCAGGGAGTTTCAGAACGGCAGGATCATCGTGCGAGAGATATACGACAACAACCGGTCTGAATTGGTCGCTAACCCGCTTTACAATCTGATCTTCAGCCATTTTTCGCATTTTCGAACCCTGTATGAGCATCTCGGTAGCGAGTTGGTCTTCAATGACAGCGGAGCTTTTTTCTACCTCAAGGAAAATTCCGACGATGAGAGTGAAGAACACGATGAAAATGCGTTTCGAGTGCAGGTCGTGCTCTTGCTGATTGGCCGCTATTTTGCGCGCAGTGGTCGGGATCTGGAATACCTCGGCCGGCCTGATGCCGGCCTGAAAGAAGAAGACATAGCCTCAATGGATCGCGATGACGAGTACCGCGATATGCTCCGCGCCGCCCGCTTCGAAAAAGGTCTGCCCGAAGCGTTGGAGTATCTGGACAAGCGGAATCTGGCATTCCGTTGCGGCGCGCAGCGTTATTTTCTTAGCACGGCGGGAATGCACTTCCTGAATGAGCTGGTCCGGGAGTATGAAGTTGAGGGTGGGGCCTGATCAGTATTTCTGACGGGCTCAGAGACCTCTTTTCTTGAACGTCCCATGCTTGTTCCTGTTGAACGCCTTTGTTGACTTAATGCAACCCCTAAATGTCATCTAGTGATTTTTGCCCCTCCCGTATTTCTCTCGCATAGCCCAACCCGCACTGGTCGTTCAGGAAAAGCCAAAAATAATCAATGGTTTGCGCAAACCTTGCTGTCACATTACGATTTTATGACGGAATATTGACGATATATTAACTATATAGATGACAGGCTTCACACCGATAATCGTCCGCGTTTTGTACAATTAATCAAATACGACGATATATTGGTGTAAAAGCGATATGAAACGCGTCATTAAAGTGTCAAAGGCATGGATTGCCGCGTTTTTTCTTGGAGTTCTGCTTACAGGGTGTGGCGGTGGTTCTGATTCTGCCGGCACGAGCAATAGTCAGACGTCTGGCGTTAACGGTTCAGATGGCAGTGGCACCCAACCTGTACTTCCCCCCGAAAGCGAGAAATCTGCAGTCCTCAGTTGGAACGCGCCCGACAGTCGGGTAAATGGCGAGGGAATCAAAATGGCCGAGCTGGATAAGTACATTATCCGTTACGGTCAGGATGCCGATAACCTGGATCGTGAAGTCGTTATTTCTGATGCTCAGGTAGATGCCCATATGACACACCAGGTGAGCGGCCTGGACGTTGGAATCTGGTACTTCACAATTCTGGTTCAGGACAATAATGGCTTGATGAGTGCTCCGTCTGCAGTCGTTGATAAGGAAATAAAATCCTGACGGGCGCTTTAGCAGATCTGTCGTAATGTCGTAAGCCCCGGCTGTCGGGGCCTACGGCATCGGATCTGCAATTGGAAGTTTAAGTGTAAAAGATGAACCTTCCCCTGGGCTGGAGACCACATAGATTTCACCACGATGTTTCTCTATTACTGTTTTTACAAACGAAAGCCCGAGCCCTGTGCCGTGAATGCCGGCCAGCTCACTGCTTTTCTGGCGGCGGTAGCGGTCAAACAGGTGGGGCAGTTCGTCCGGATCGATACCTGAACCTTCGTCTGCAATCGTCAGGCAGGCCTGATGCCCGGCACGAAAAACCTGAAGACTCACGGCTGAGCCAGACGGGCTGTACTGAACGGCGTTGGTCAGAAGATTGATAACGGCGCGCTCAAGTAGTTCTGCATTCCCCCTTAACCAAAGGTCTTCGGTGCCTTGTAGCTGCAATGAGATGCCTTTCTCCAGTGCCTGCTCGCTTACGCTGTCCCGCGCATTCTCAACAATTGCGAGAAATTCGCACTCATAAAAACGGGTCTCGGTCAGCTGTTCCGCACGCGCCAGCTGAACGAACTCTTCGGCTAGGTGGTAGCTTCGTTTTGCAAGTCGCCCCAGCTGCTCAAGTTGGCTTTGGTCAATGTGAGTAGGGTCGCGTTTCAGCTGTTCGATGAGGGCGAGTTGTGACACAAGGGGTGACCGGACATCGTGGGAGATAAAGTCAATGGCCTCCCTGTGCTGGCGCTGCTGCTCACGGAGCTCGGAGATGTCGGAAATATTGGCAATAATCCCGTGTTGATTGCTGTCGGGAAGAGCGAAGGGCGCGAAATGAATAAGGAAGTCCTTGTCCCGTATATTCAGATCCACCGTCCTGCTTTGCAGCAGTGTGAGGGTTTCCGAAACCGTTTCATGCCAGGGCGGCGTTTCGCGTGGGTCATGACCTTCCAGAAGCCGTGTTAAAGGTAGCCCGCCAAGGCTGGGCATGGGCTCCCCGAACCACTCTTCGATATGGCCGTTAGCAAAACGGATGATACCCAGTTCATCGGTTACGATAATGCCATCAGGCATGCGTTCGAAACTGCGGCGGATAAACTCCTGCATGTGATTCAGGCGGTCAGTGGCCACCTTTACACGCTCGATACGTGCTGAAATGTTTTCACTCGGTTGGAATGTTTCTGTTGTCATGCCAGAGCCGGAAAGTCTCAGCCGCCGAAGGTAGCGCTGTATTGCGTCCTTGCTCAGATCGTTAGGCAACATAAGGCCCAGCGTGTAGTGGCTGTTGCCGCGCTTCAGTTGAATCCAGCTCTGGTTTCCGTCGTTTTGCCAGCGCCCTTGTTCCAGATCAGCCGGAACATCGGCAAGCCCGAGGTTCTGGCTGGAGAGGGTGTTGTTATCTTCCGTCAGTAGCCACCCTTGAGGCTGGAACAGAGCCTGAAAATGTTCGAGAAGCTGGGTCAGGGGGCGTTTAGAGAGCTCTGGCAAGGTCACTCTTGGCGCGCGGGCCAGTTCATCCAGCTGTCGATTGAGGAAGCGGTTGGTCATGGCGAGGCGCAGGCCGCTGGCCGTCGGGAACGCAAGCAGGGGAATGATCAGTGCATGGGCAACCGGAAGCCATACCTTGAATACGGTTAGCATAACGACGTACACGCCAAAAATAGCGCCGGCTGCCGCAATGCAGGCAAAGAGCGTTCGGGCTGGGCGCATGCGCGGTAAAAGGATAGCCAGCATCACGAGTGTCATCATGGCTAGAGCTATGCCAGCCCATCCAGGCGCTGGCTTGATAAGCAGTCCCTGTTGGTATGCTGAAAATGCATTGGCATGAAATTCAACACCGGACATCGGCCTGCTTAGGCCGGAGAACGATGTTGGCAGAACGTCTCCCAGTCCGGCTGCTGTGGCGCCGACAAAAACGGTCTTGCCACTAAACACATCTGAAACCGGAGGAATGCTGAGGACATCGCTGTAGGAATATGTGGGTAGTGTGCCAGCACCACCTGCGAGGGGGATAACCCGATAGTCGTCTCGCACGTTTACAAACGGAGGTAAACCATCTGATTCAGGTTGCCGGAAACTGACATCAGAGGCTGCCAGCGCGAGAGCCGGCAAAAGCTGGTGCGCCATGCCGTTGAACAGGTATAGCCCCCTGGCGATTCCGTCGTGCCCCAGTTCTACGTGCGCGTGCCCCAGGCCGGCAGCGGCTGTGATCAGCTCGCGCGCCGGAAATTGTTCACTCAACAACAGGCGCGAGTTCGGGGGTGATATGTGTACCGGCAAAATGACCTTGCCATGGGCTTGCATGGCGCGTTTAAGCACATCGTCATCCGGAGACGGTTCCGTGAACAGTACGTCGAATACAATGGTCTCGGCACCGGCCTGATGCAATTTTCTGATAAGAGCGGCATGAGTTCGTCGGGGCCAGGGCCAGCGGCCTTGTTGGGCGAGGCTAAGATCGTCAATTGCGACGATCGCTACGTTGGGGGATACGACGGCCGGGCTCGCGACCATTGCGGAATCAAGCAGCCAGTAGTCAGCGCGTTGAGGCAGTGCTGTCGTCTCTGCCAGCAGAAACATCAACAGGAGTGCCAGACCGAGCGTCCATGGAGTCGTTTTAATTGGAAACCAGTCCCGGGTCATGAGTCCTGCTGTGCTTGTTGATCGTTCACGGTGTTATTCCAGGTACAGCTCCCTCCCTGGTCCCCAGCGGCTTTGTAACGGGCCGTCTGAAAGAGCTTTGAGGCGCACAAAATACCGCCTTCCGGGAATAAGACGCAAGGCCGCTGTGGTATCCGGTAGCGTAGCTTCTTTTACAATGTTGTTGAAGCCGGGTTCTTCTGCCAGCTGCATCCGGTAATTGGCCGCTGTATCAACCTTCTCCCAGAACACGCGAACCTGGCTGTCGATATAATTGATACTGATAATGCGAACGGGTGGTAGCGTCCCGTTTACGATCAGTTTACGCGGTTCTGTTGTTGCCACTGAATTGCCGCCGGCTTCTGTAACCACGCGCCAGTAATACTGGCCGGGGCTTAGAGGGCGGGAAGGCAGTGCCGTTATTCCCGGTGCCCATTCGCTGGTCGCTACCAGGTTCCGGAAGGCTTCATCTTCGGCAATTTCTACCCGGGCAACTTCGTTTTCACCATTGAGGGTCCAGCGAAATTCGGGCATGTCGTCATTCACGCTGTCTCCGCTTTCCGGCGTCAGCAGGGTAGCTGTTCGGGCCTGCAAATCAACCTCTATCGGCAGTATGCCAGGCATTCCTGTCATGCCTTTCTGGTCAAAAGCTGCCAGGTGAACCTCATATTGGCCATTGTCCAGGCGGCTGATATCGAATCGATTGCCACTGACTTCCCGGCTTTCAACCCAACGCCCGCTGTCTGTTTCAAAGATATCCAGACGATAGTTCGTCGCCGGGCTTCGCTTCCAGGTCATCTCTGCCGGGAGCTGCGTAAGTATCGGGGGAAGCGGATTGATTTCTGGCGCCGGTGGCATTCTGCGGATGTTCAACTCGCTGCTGCTGTTACTGGAAACCGTTGCGCTGTAGCCAGCGGGAATTCGCTGAGTCTGGTTTCGAGCTCCGAAATCAACCACACCATCGGTTACCTGCAAGCTGGTGCCCTCTGGCCCGGTTTGCAGCGAAAATGCAGTACCGCGCACGGCAGCAACAGCAGACGGGGTCTCAATTTCAAAGCGCGCCCCCCCTTCAATGACCGGATTGACCCGGGTATGGACTTCTCCCCGGTTCAGCCTGAGGCGCGTGTCTATCATGCCGGACTTGCCGTATTGCGTCAGGCGATTGAAGATCAGCCGGGAATCGGGCGAGAGCCGCACCTCCGAGCCGTCAGCCAGGGTGATGGTTGCAGCTCCAGCACCGGAAAGCACCTCATCGCCAACCCGAATCAGGGTGTCTTTGGTAAGCGGTTTTTTCCGTCCATCAATACCCGAGATAAGCTGAACGTTGCCAGATACTGAGGTCGCGCGTGCAGGGTCGGGTTGTCTTTTCAGCCACGACAGGGGAATACGAATACGATCGCCTTCTCCAAGCGTCGCAGGGTTTTCAATGGCGTTGTATTGAAGCAGTCGGCCAATACCGAAGTTTTTTATCAGAAGATCGCCGGCCACTTCCGCAAAACTCTCACCGGGTTTAAGAGTGTATACCCACTCGGGTGTCGCGCTGGTGCTGCCGCTTGTTACCGGTATTGCCGAGCCGCGAGTTATGGAGAGCTCCGCACACACAGGCATGCCCAATGCCAGCAAAGCCAGCAACAGGAATGCTTTGGTGGTATGGGCCATACGGTATTCAGCCATTCGGTATTTGCACTTCCTCGGTTTCTGCCATTTCCCCAGCCGGAGCTTCGGCTTTCATGGCTTCAAGGCGATAGCCCCGCTGGTAAATCGTTTTGATGCGGAAGCCGTTTTCCGGGTTTAGGCCCAATCGACGCCGCAGGCGACTCATGTGGGTGTCGACAGTCCGGGTATTGATATCTCGGGCCAGCCCCCAAACCCGCTCCAGGAGAACTTCACGGGTGAGCAGGCGGCCCTGGTTCTGAAACAGGAACAGAGTCAGGTCAAAGTCTTTGTCGGTCAGGGTGAGGGCTTCGCCATGGAGAGAAATAGTTCGGTGTTGCGTGTTGACCTCGAAGGGCCCGTATTTAAGGACTTCTTTTTCGTTGTCGGGGTTGGCACGACGCGCCAGGGCGTTGATGCGGGCCACAAGTTCGGCAGCGCGAGCGGGTTTCGCGAGGAAGTCGTCCGCCCCCGCATCCAGCGCCTCGACAATATCGGATTCGCTGTCGCGCTGGGTCAGAAACACCACGGGAACTGGCCAGTTAATCTGTGCTCTGACGCTCTTGAGCACATCAATGCCGGTCATGTCAGGAATCTGCCAGTCCAGAATCATCAAATCATAACTGCGGTGCAGTGCCGCGCTGAGAAAACTTTGCCCGGTCGGGAAGCTGTCGCAGTGATGGCCGCGCTCTGAAAGAATGGACTGGATGTGCTGCGCCTGTTCCTGTTGGTCTTCAAGCAGAGCAATGCGCATTACGCCTCTCCTGGAGTTGATGATGTCTCGTTATGGTTCTGTTCAGCTTTGCGTGGAACAGAATGTCCTGTCCCATCAGGCAATTGTTGCAAAATGCTTTCCGGCATTCAGTTTCGTTATGTAGCCTTGCGTAAACGGGTTACGGGCTTTCCGTTGTCATCGTCCAGTGTTTGTCGGCAAGCAGGGAAATTACTGCAGCCCCAGAACCAGCCTTTTTTACCTTTTCGCCGGACCAGGGGAGAAAAGCAGTGTGGGCAGGGTATGGGCTTTTGCCCGGAACCATCCTCCGGCGCCGTATCTTCGACGGGACGGGTGCCGCGACAATCCGGGTAACGGGTGCAGGCAAAAAACCGGCCGAACTTGCCATCTCTCTCTGTCATAGGAGCGCGGCATTTGGGGCAGTTTGGGGCTCTGGTTTGCGGGGCTGCGCCCGGCGCATCAGCGCTTGGGCTGATGAAACCACGGATTTCTGCCTTCAGTGTCTGCAGGAATTTTCTGGGATCGCCTTCACCTCTGCGGATACTTTCCAGCGTCGCTTCCCAGATCGCCGTTCGGTCCGGCTTGCTCACAGATTCCGGTAGCGCGCCGATAAGCGCTTTACCTTTGCTGGTAGAACGGATGTGGCGGCTGTCCCGGTACAGATAGTCCCGTTTGAACAGAGTGTCGATGATGTTCGCACGGGTTGCTTCTGTACCAAGACCGTCGGTTTCGCGCAGGGTTTTTCGCAGCTCCGGGTCGGTTACAAATCTGGCAATATTAGTCATTGCCGATAGCAGGGTAGCGTCGGTGAAGTACTGGGGTGGTTGGGTTTTTCGTTCGTTTACAGTGCTGTCTTCGCAAAATACCGGCTCCCCCTTATCCAGGCGAGGCAACGGAGGCTTTTCTGTTTCTTTCTGGTTGTCCCGGAGTTTCAGTTCCAGTGCCTTCCAGCCCGGCTCAAGCACAGCGGTTTCTGTGGCCCGGAAGCGGTGCTCCGCCACACGTAAGGTAAGACGGCCTTCGCGATGTATGGCGTCCGCCGAAAACTGCATCAGGTAATAGCGGCTGACAAGGCCATAGATTTTCTGTTCGGCATCACTGAGTTTACCGTTGGGTGCGGTTCGGCTGGTCGGAATAATGGCGTGGTGAGCATCTACCTTCTTGTCGTTCCAGGCAGCCGTTCTGCGGCTGAAGTCAGCCTTTTCACAAGCATCCCCGAGATCTGGCAAGACCCTGCCAATCGCGCCCGTGACCTGTTCACGCTGGGCATAATGCCCCTCTGGCAGGTACCGGCAATCTGAGCGGGGGTAGGTGATCAGCTGGTGGCGCTCGTAAAGGTTCTGAGCTGTATCCAGTACGTCTTTTGCCCCCATGCGGAAAAGGCGGCCTGCCTCTATCTGCAAGGCTGAAAGCGATAGGGGTAAAGGTGGAGCTTCTGGCCGGTCGCGAAAGCGGGACTCCAGAATTGAGCCGGGCCGGCTATGAATGCTGGTGGCAATCTGCTCGGCGGTTGCACGATCCAGCAGGCGGTTCTCCTCATCCAGGTGATCCTGGAACTGGTCGTCGGGGAGCCATCGGGCTGTGAAAGGCTGTTGATCCGCCTCTTCTTCCTGTGCCCTGAAGCGCGCTTCGATGCGAAAGTAAGGCCTGGGCTCGAAGCCTTCGATGGTGTTGTCCCGCTCAACCACCAGCCCAAGCACCGGTGTTTGAACACGACCGACAGAATAGACACCCTTTTGTCCTTGCTGTTGGTAGTTCAGCGTGTAAAAACGAGTCAGGTTGATGCCGTAAAGCCAGTCGGCTCTTTGCCGGGCGAGCGCAGAGTGAGAAAGCCTGAGGAATTCCTGGTTGCTTCTCGGGTGCCGGATGGCCTTGGCCACCGCTGCCGGGGTCAGGTCGTTGATGAGTATCCGCTGAACACGCGCCCCGGTTCCGAAATACCGAATGACTTCATCTACCAACAGCTGACCCTCTCTGTCCGGGTCGCCGGCGTGGACTATGGTGTCAGCCTGTCTTATCAGGGATTCCAGTGCCTTGAGCTGCTGGCGAACGCTGTCTTTCGGGGTAACCTGCCATTTATCCGGAAACATGGGGAGATCATGCTGACGCCAGGTTTTCCAGGCCGGGTTGTAACTGGCGGGTTCGGCCGGTTCCAACAGGTGGCCGATGCACCAGCTCACAGTCGCCGCTTCAGCGCCCGTGCCGCAGCGGATCCAGCCCTGACCTTTTTGATAGGGGCCGGGGAGGGCGGCAGCAATGGCTCTGCCGAGGCTTGGTTTTTCGGCGATGTACAAAAGCATGATTCGGGTATGGTGTGTCTGGGTTGGGTGGGAGAGGAATGTGGCGGTTTGGCACAAGGGTGTCAAGGTTCGGGCAGTTCGCATCTTCTGTAGTAGACTGTTTGCCATTGTTAAAGTGGATATGGGAGCTGATAAGCGATGAAGATCCAGAACACAATCGAAATCAAGCTGCAGGATGCGTTTGATGCCAACATTCTGCAGGTTGAAAACGAAAGCCATAAACACAGCGTGCCGCCAAATTCGGAAACGCACTTCAAGGTGACGATGGTGTCGCCAGCGTTTGCCGGCCAGATGAAGGTGAGGCGGCACCAGGCAATCTATAAGGTGCTTTCTGAAGAATTGGAAATGGCCGGCGGCGTGCATGCGCTGGCGCTGCATCTATACTCTCCGGAGGAGTGGGAGGCAACCGGGCAGGAAGTGCCGGCGTCACCAAATTGTATGGGCGGTTCCAAGGCCGATCGACAGCCAGCGGCTTCAGGCGCTCAAAATCCAGGTGTTGAAAATCAGGACGGAGGGCATTTATGAGCCAGTTTTTTCAGGTTCATCCTGAGAACCCGCAAAAGCGGTTGATCAAGCAGGCGGTGGAGATTCTTCGCAGTGGTGGTGTTGTTGTATACCCCACGGACTCAGGCTATGCCCTTGGCTGTCATTTGGGTGACAAGCCGGCAGCGGACAAGATCAAGCGGATTCGCAGGTTGGACGACAAGCATAACTTTACGCTGGTGTGTCGGGACCTGTCAGACATCGGGGTTTATGCCAAGGTGGACAACACCCAGTATAGGTTGCTGAAAACATTCACGCCCGGGCCTTATACGTTCATTCTGGATGCGACCAGCGAAGTCCCTCGGCGGTTGTTACACCCGAAGCGGCGCACTATTGGCGTTCGGGTTCCCGACAACGCGATAGTACAGGCCCTTCTGGGCGAGCTTGGCGAGCCGATCATGAGCAGTACACTGATATTGCCAGGCGAGTCTGATCCCATGACGGACCCCTACGATATCCGGGATACGCTGGAGCATGAGCTGGACCTGATTATTGATGGTGGCTTTTGCGGCATGGAACCGACTACCGTGGTCAACTTCACTGGCGACGTGCCGGCTGTTACGAGAGTCGGGAAAGGCGATCCTGCTCCATTCGAAACATAATGTTCAGGCGCGGGTGTTCAGGTTGAAGGCGTAGGCACCTCGATTTGCTGCAACTTCAATCTGATCGGTCGGTGCCGAGCGTCGCAGGGTGTCGTAGCGGTGTACGAGATCCTGCAAGCCGTTGAACTGCTGGTTCTCGCTGATCAGTGTGTCCAGCAGTGAATTGTTCACGCCATAGGCCTGGTTGAGCTTCAGTGCGTTATCCATAAAATGCAGTGTCGGCTCGTTTACGCTCAGCCGGCTGAAGGCATCTGAAAAGTTCTTGTTGACGTTCAGATCATTCTCGATGCGCGTTCGGGTTTCTTCAGCCAGAGTGCCGCCCACCTCGATTTTGCCGCTATCATTTTTATTGACACTGATTGCCGTTGCCGGATTCAGGCTGTATTCGGCAAGTTTGTGCCGCAATGTCTCTCTTATGAAGGCAAGGTCCTGCCCTACGGTTTGTTTGTAGTCCGCGAGCGGTAGTTTCTGTGATTTTAGCCTGCTTGTGTCACTCAGGGAGTCTCCGGACGGCGTGAAGCGATCATCGCCAGGCCCCGAAGGAGAGACGGCCTCCAGGCTGCCCGCCGCTTTTGCTCGTTGTTCTTCTGCGCCTGCTGACGGTCGGTTCTCCAGAGTTTGTTGGAAGCGAGTGCTTGCCTGTATCAGGGATGACAGCAGTGACATGGTGTGTTTTCCTCCATTGGCTCGCAGCAGAAGCGCCAAAAAATGCTCGTTTAACTGTTAGCTAGCACGTTTCGGGCCACTCGAAGTAAATGCGTCATTCTGATCTGTGTCAGTAAAAAATTGACGCATATCTATAAAGTTAACCGCCACTTTGCCGTCAATACAGGGAGTCTCTGCGGAAACCCGGTTTATTATGAAAAAACACTATTCCATACGCTTTCTCTTGCTCGCTGCTCTGGCCGCCGCGTTTTCACTCATTCTGGTTTTTACCGTGCTGTACAGCGCCGATGCTCAACGCGATCATATGGAGGAGTTCAGCCACAAATATGTGGAGGGCCTTGCAAAATCCTATTTTGATGGCCTGAACACCATGATGGTGACCGGCACAATCAGTAACCGTGAGGTGCTTCGTGCGAAGGTTATGGCTCCGGAAGATGTGCTGGACGTAAGGGTGATCCGCAGTGATCAGCTGAATCAGATGTTTGGTGGCGGAACGAAAGCGGAACAGATGCGTGACGCCGCTGATAAAAGGGCCCTTGCAGGCGAACGGATTGAACACTATTCAAGCAACGATGACGGTCGCGTTTATACACTGATTGAGCCGGTTATTGCCCGGGAAGACTACCAGGGCGTGAATTGCCTCGGGTGCCACCAAGCCCGGGAAGGTGATGTGTTGGGCGCCATCCGTGTGGATTACTCCCTTGCTGAGAGTGATGACAGCCTGCAGCAGCAGTTACTTGCCAGCGGCGGCATTCAGGCAGTTATCTTCATTGCTGTGTTCTTCCTGACCGCGCTGGCTTTGAATCGACTGGTTTTCTCCAGATTGCGCCGGCTTCAGGCCAGTATGGATGAGATTTCCGGAAACTCTGACCTCACGGTTGAACTGGATGTCTCCCGCAACGACGAAATCGGTTCGGTATCCCTGGCGTTCAATCGCATGATGGCAAAAATCCGGGAAAGTATGCATACGGTGATGGATAACGCTGCGCAGGTGGAACAGGCAGCTCGCCGTATCTCCGCGAAAGCCGAAACCACCGGTGATGAGGTAATGGCCCAGAAGAACAATACGGATCAGGTTGCCAGCGCAACCACGGAAATGGCTGCATCGGCGGTTCAGGTGCGCGAAAATGCCAATAACACTACTCGCAAATCAGCAGAAACAGCGGAATCAGCAAGCAGCGGCGAGCGCCTGGCACGGGCAGCGGTAGAGGGTATTGAAGCGCTCAATACTGAAGTGCAGGGCGGCGCAAGACGAATCGAGGATCTGAACCAGCGCACAGGCCAGATGGCGAGCATGCTGGAAGAGATATCCAATATTGCCGAGCAAACGAATCTGCTGGCGCTTAACGCAGCTATTGAGGCTGCCAGAGCAGGGGAGCAGGGGCGTGGCTTTTCTGTCGTTGCAGATGAAGTCCGTGCACTGGCATCACGTACGCAGGTGTCCACGGAAGAAATCCGCAAGACGATTAACGGGCTTAAAAGCGAGGTGGTTGATTGCGTGGCGACTATGCGCGGCGCTTCGGACATGGCAGGGTACCAGGTAGAAGCTATTCTGAAGGTAGAAGCTGAATTGCAGAGCATTGCGTCCGCCGTCCGTGAAATTACATCACTCAATCAGGAAATGGAAAGTGCGGCAAATGAGCAGAGCGATGTGTCAGAGGCGATTAATCAGAACGTGATTGAAATAAGCCGATCTGCAGAGCAGACGTCAGCGGATGCTCAGGAAACGGCAGATATTGCGGGTGAGTTGCTTGTGATGGCAGAGGCGCTCAGAGAAACCATTGATCAGTTCCGCTTGAACAAAAAGCAGAGGTAACGGGGCGGCCTTTGCACTCCGCCCACGCAACCATCACCCGGTAATCAGCTCTGCCGTATAACGTTAATGATTTTGAGATGGATATTGTTGCGGCCACGGATCGGCCACTCGATGGAATCGCCCACCGCAAGACCGAGCAGAGCAGAGCCTGCTGGGGCAAGAATAGAAATTTTGCCTTCTCCTGTGCCCACTTCATGAGGGTACACCAGGGTCAGCTCCTGTTCCTGGCCGCTATCCTCGTTCTTGAACCGAACGCTGGAATTCATTGTTACCACATGGGCTGGCATTTCCGCGAGCGGGACCAGAGTTGCCCGGCTCAGCTCATCATCCAGACCGTCCGCAACATCAGAATCACTCTGTTTTTCGATCAGGGTGCTTAAACGGTTGAAGTCTTCCTCAGCAACCAATATTGCCGGCATATCAGCCATAGTAATCTCCAGAAAATAAATTAATAACTTGGAATTTCAGGATTCAGCCGCCGAATCCGGCGTTTCAAAAGCGGATTCAGCGAGAAAAGAGAAAAGCGGACAACACACCGGCAGTGCCTGCTTGTTGGCGGGCACTGAAACAGTAAAAAGGAATGGTCTCTGAGAAAAGCATTCTCACAGGCTCACCTGATGCGTCGTTTTTTGATAACCAAAGAAGAAAGCGACAAGTTGGTCGCTCTGGTCAATTTATAAGCTTTTGTCGGGTTCCACAAGTGGGTACACGGCAAACGTAAGAAATAAAGCGAATAACGCCAGATTTGTTAGACTGGCACCATAGCTTATTCATCCACAGACTTCATCAGGCAAGGAGTTTTTAATCATGTCCAGACTGTTTCCTTCTGTTGACCCCGACGGGTTGCTGGAATACTCCGTAGTCTTCAATGATCGCTCACTGAATCACATGTCTACACCTTTCCAGACGGCGATGCGGGATATTTCCTCCACCCTGCGGCAGGTTTACAGCGCAGAAGGCGCTGTTATTGTCCCTGGAGGAGGCAGCTTCGGGATGGAAGCAGTTGCCCGTCAGTTTGCCAACGGAGAACCTTGTCTTGTGGTTCGCAACGGATGGTTCAGCTACCGCTGGTCACAGATACTGGAAGCAGGTCGAATCACCGACAGAATTACTGTACTGAAGGCCAGGTCTCTGGATGATTCGCCTCAGGCAGCTTATGCGCCGGTTCCGGCCAAAGAGGTCGCAGAGCGCATCAGAGCGGAAAAGCCAGCCGTTGTGTTTGTGCCTCACGTGGAAACCGCTGCAGGTATTGTGCTGCCAGACGACTATCTGAAAACTATTGGTGATGCAGTAAAGGAAGTTAATGGACTGTTTGTGCTGGACTGCGTCGCCTCCGGTGCTTTATGGGTTGATACCAAGGCTTGCGGCGTAGACGTTCTTATCACAGCACCTCAGAAGGGCTGGAGTGCCTCACCCTGCGCCGCTCTGATTACATTGAGTGAACGGGCCGTTGCACGCATGGAAGAAACCACCAGCAGCAGCTTCGCGGCAGATTTGCGTAAGTGGTCGCAGATTATGCAGGCCTATGAATCAGGCAGCCATGCTTACCATGCCACCATGCCTACCGACACTCTGGTTATTCTTCGAGACGCCATGCTCGAAACCCTGAAAACCGGCCCGGACCTCCTTTATCAGCGCCAGGTTGAGCTCGGCAAAAAGGTGCGCGAGCTGTTCTACAATGCCGGCTTCAAAAGCGTTGCCGCTCCCGGCTTTGAGTCGCCCAGCGTGGTGGTTCTGCATACTGACGACATCAACATTCACAACACCAGTCTGTTCCGTGAGCAAGGCGTTCAGACGGCAGCCGGCGTGCCGTTGATGTGTGATGAGCCAGAAGGGTTCCGTACCTTCCGCATGGGGTTGTTTGGTTTGGAGAAGCTGAACAATCTGGAAAGAACGGTGCAGAATCTTAGAGTGGCTTTGGAGGCGGTTCGCAGCTGAGCTGGCGGAACCAAATTTCCTATTTTCAGAAAGCTGGGCCAGAACTATTTTAAATGTCTTTCAGGTTAGGTTCGTGAAAAATTAGTTTGTCCCGGTTTTATGAGAGTGTGTCTATACTGAAATAGGGAAAGGTTGCTGTCGGACGAGCTGATTTTCGGAGCGAGAGAGGGAAAGTTGTGCGATAAAGTGGAGGTAATCGATTTATCGCGAATTCAAAGACGTGGAGTTTTCTGTCAGGCCAGTTTGTCGGCAAGCTAATCCAACAGTATTTTTTCAACTAAACGTTGATGGGGCTACTCAGGTGAACTTGCGAAGCAAAATCAAGGACCAGGTTTTCACGTTCAAGTCGTTACGCGAACTGCTCGCTAAGGCGAACGAGGAGAAGTCGGGTGATGCGCTGGTGGGGCTTGCCGCCGAAACGGCGACCGCGCGCGTGGCAGCAAAGTTGTGCCTCGCCAATCTTCAGCTAAAGGATATTTATGAAAACCCGGTGATTCCATACGAAGATGACGAAGTCACCAGAATCATCTACGACGACATTAATACCACGATTTACAATAGTATCAGGCACTGGACCGTATCCGAGCTTAGGGAATACATCCTTGGAAGTAAAAGTCGCCAAAACGAGCTACTTTATATTTCACGGGGGCTTACCAGTGAGATGATTGCGGCCGTTGCAAAACTTATGTCCAGCATGGACCTTGTTTACGCCTGTAAAAAAATCAAGATCGCCGCTCACTGCAACACTACCATCGGTCTGCCCGGAACCCTTTCTTTTCGAAACCAGTCAAACCATCCCACCGACAATATAGACGGCATAATCGCAGCAACAAAGGAGGGGCTCTCCTTCGGCTGCGGGGACGCGGTGCTGGGCATTAATCCGGTGGAAGACAACGTAGAAAACTATGAAAGAATCATGAGAGCGCTGATCGATCTCAAGGAGCGCTATGAGATCCCGACCCAATGCACCGTGCTGGCCCATGTGAGCACGCAGATGCAGGCGCTGAAGAAGGGCATCCCTGTAGATCTGGTTTTTCAGAGTGTTGCCGGTACCGAGAGCGCACATAAAGGCTTCGGTATAGATAAGGCCATGCTGACAGAAGCACGCGAAATGGCTTTGAAGCTTGGTACCGCCACCGGCCCTAATGTTATGTATTTCGAAACCGGCCAAGGCTCAGAAGTCAGTGTTGACTGTCACCATGGCGTGGACATGATGACATTGGAGGCCAGAACCTACGGTGTGGCGCGTCATTTTGATCCGTTTATGGTCAACAATGTGTCGGGGTTTATTGGGCCTGAAACTATTTTTACAGGTAAAGAGGTCATCCGCGCAGATCTGGAAGATTTGTTTATGGGCAAGTTACACGGTCTTCCTATGGGTATTGCTCCTTGCCACACCAACCACATGAAAACAGATCGGGATGATCAGGAAATCGGCACCATGCTCAGCGCCATGGCGGGGGCAAACTTTTTTATGGGGGTCAGTGGCGGCGATGACTGCATGCTTAGTTACCAGGACACGAGCTTCCACGACGACGCAAGCATACGGGAAATACTGGGGCTTAGGCCCGCTCCTGAATTTGAAAAATGGCTCGAGAAGTGGGGCATCATGGAAGATGGCAAGCTGACTGATCGCGGCGGCGATGCTTCAATCTTTGATTGATAGGAAGGTTAAACCGACATGGACAAGAAAACCGAAGACCTCATTATAGAGAGTGTTATTAGGCAGCTTCTGGAAACACAGGTCCTGAACGGTGAAAACAACGTCGGATCTGGTTCGGAAAATGATTCTCAGGGTTCGGGTAGTGACCCCAATACTCTGGAACCTATGGACGTTATCGGTGTTGAAAACCCCCATAATCTTGAGGCGTTAAAGGTGATGAGAAAAACATCGCCAGCACGGCTTTTCATGGGGCGCTGTGGTGCAAGGCAAAAAACGGCTTCTTATCTCAACTACATGGCGGACCATGCCGCAGCCATTGATGCGGTATTGATGGATGTGTCTGAGCAATTCATTGCAGATAATGAATTGTTCAAGGTCAGCACCGTGGTTAAAGACAAGGATGAATACCTGATGCGGCCAGATCTTGGCAAAAAGCTTAGCCAGGAGGCCAAAGAAGAAATTCTGCAAAAAGGTGAAAAGGGTAAACAAGTACAGATCATTGTTGTGGATGGCTTAAGCTCCACGTCTATCGAAGCCAATGTCGCTGATGTGATGCCTGCGCTGATACAAGGGCTTGGAACCTACGGTATCAGCGTGGCGCGCCCTTTTTTCATTAAGTATGGCCGGGTAGCCATTATGGATGAAGTGGCCCCATTGCTGGATTGTGACGTTATTGTTGAGTTTATTGGCGAGCGGCCAGGGCTGATCACGGCAGAAAGTATGAGTGCGTATATGGCCTATCGTCCTGATCACAATACGAACGAGTCCAATAGAACAGTGGTATCCAATATTCATCGAAATGGTACGCCTCCGGCCGAAGCCGGTGCTCATCTGGCAACAGTGGTCAAAAAAATGATCGACAACAAGGTCAGCGGTATCAAGTTAGCAGCGCTGTCATAATCGGTAGGTTATTAAGGCAGGTAGACTGTCAGAACAGTTAGCCTGTCAGCATAGGTAGATAGAACCTTGGCAACCAAAAGCCCACAGATCTTGCAGAGCGTCGGTATCGACATTGGCACGTCTACAATGCAGTTGGTGTTCAGTCGGCTGACCTTAAAGAACATTGCACCGGGAAGTCTGGTGCCAAAATTCGCTATCACCGATAAAGAGGTGTATTACAAGAGCGAAATTCACACCACTCCTATAGATACCCACAGCCGGCTTGATATCGATAAAATCTTCGAGCTGATTCAGTCGGAGTTTGATGGTGCTGCGATAAGCCCGAAAGACATTGACACTGGCGCCGTCATCATCACCGGGGAAACCGCCAGAAATGAAAATGCCAGAAGCATCTCAGCCAGAGTCGCGGAGTTTTCCGGGAATTTTGTCGTGGCAACAGCCGGTGGCAAGCTCGAGGCCATTATTGCGGGCAAAGGCTCTGGAGCCGCGGATCTTTCAAGACGTGAGTTTTCCATCGTGGCCAATGTGGACATAGGTGGAGGAACGTCCAATATTGGTGTTTTTAAAAACGGCAAGGCCATAGACTCGTGTTGCTTCAATGTTGGGGGCCGCATGCTTCAGGTCGACCAGGTAAGCAGTCGAATCACGGCCGTCAGCGAACCTATGCTCCTGGTTCTTTCTGATCTGAATCTTGAGCTTCGCAAGGGTGACAGTGTCAGCCTGGACGATTTGCGACGCATCTGTCAGCGCATGTCGAAAGTGGTTCTGGAATGTTTGGGAGTGATAGAACCGAGCACGCTGGCAACGAAACTGCTTGTTACCGCACCTCTGCGACTGAATTATAAAATAGACAGTTTTATGATCTCTGGAGGAGTTGCTGACCACGTTTATTCGCCACGCCCGACTATGACATTACAGGAGGCCACGCAATACAATGACCTGGGGCCGTTATTAGGTAACGAGTTGGCAAATCTTTCCCAAGCAAAAAAGATACCTTTGGTTAAACCGCTGGAAACCATTCGCGCGACGGTTATCGGCGCTGGAGCCCAGACGGTTGATGTAAGTGGCAGTACCATTCTGGTCGATGAACAACTGTTGCCCTTCAAGAACATTCCGGTTGCCATCCCATTTGTCGACCTCATTCCCAAGGATGAAACAACCATTGCCCGACAGGTTGCACAGAGCATTAGCAGCTTCTATGAGAGTAATGCCCTGGAAAAGATTGCTATCGGGCTGCTCGGCGAGCAGCACTTTTCATTCAAGGAAATACAGGTGCTCGCAAGGGGACTGCTGCAAGGGCTGGAGCCCCTGATTCGCAAAACGCTACCCGTGATCGTTGTGCTTGAATCCGACATCGGTAAAGTGCTGGGCCAGACTATGCGATCGATCAACAACCAGCTGAACATCGTTTGCCTTGACCAGTTGGTGGTCGCAGAGGGCGACTATATTGACATAGGCAAACCGTTAGCGAGTGGAACGGTCGTGCCGGTGGTCATAAAGTCTCTGGTGTTTGAAACAAAGCAGGTTGAGTAACCCTGGCAACCCGCGCTCAACAGTGTTGTCATTGAACTGGATTCGGCACTGCTGCACTACGTCCAGTTCCTGCACAGTCAGATTCGAGAAGGGAACGAATCAGCTTACACTCAGCACCAAATGGTAGCGAGCAAGGCGAGAAAGCCCGCCTACGCCCTCTAGGTGGATGACATGACAGCTTTTTCGACCCAATCCAGGCGATCCTGCCCAAAGAACATATCGTTGCCGACAAAGCAGGTTGGTGCGCCGAACACGCCCCTGGAAACGGCTTCGTCAGTCAGATCCTTGAGAGTTTCTTTCACTTCTGAGCTGTTGCACAGAGCCATAACTTTGTCCGGATCAAATCCCGCGTTGGCAAGCACCTCTGTAACGACCGATGGATCATTAAGGTTCTTCTGATCCACCCACAAGGCTTTAAAAACGGCATCCAGGTAGGTCTGAAAGTGATCGGTATCCAGATAGCCAACAGCGCCGCGCATGAGATGCAATGTATTGATCGGGAAGTGAGGATTAAATACAAAGGGCACGCCGTAGTGGTCAGCGAATCGCTTCAAATCGGTCAGCATGTAGCGCCCTTTTGCTGGAATGGCCGCGGGCGTCTGATTCCCCGTTGCCTTGAACACGGCGCCAAGCAACATCGGCTTCCAGTTGATACTGGCGTTGTTCCGGTCCGCCAGTGCGGGCAATTGCGTCCAGGCAAGATAGGTGGCAGGGCTGCCTACGTCGAAGTATACGTCGATGGTTTTGCTCATGATTTTATCCTTTTCAGAAAGTTTCCATCCAGGGCCGTAAATCCAGTTCGTGCGTCCATGCGTCCCGGGGCTGGCAATGAATTTGCCAGTATTGGTCGGCGATGTGCTCCGGATTCAGGATGCCGTCCTGTTCCTTTCGAGCATACATATCGGGGAAGTTGTCACGGATGAAGGCCGTATCAATTGCACCGTCGATAATCGGGTGGGCAACGTGAATGCCTTTGGGGCCAAGTTCTCTGGCCATGCTCTGTGCCAGGGCGCGAAGAGCGAACTTAGCCCCAGCAAATGCGCTGAATCCGCTGCTTCCGCGAAGTGAGGCTGTTGCACCGGTAAAAATAATAGTGCCTCTGTTGCGTGGCAGCATCGCTTTCGCTGCCTCGCGACCGGTAAGAAAGCCTGATAGCGCCGCTATTTCCCAGACCTTGCGATAGACGCGCTCTGTGGTTTCAGCAATCGAGAACCGAACGTTGGCACCTATGTTGAACACCACGACTTCGATGTCGCCAACCTCTTGCTCTACGTGCTGGAATAACCTGGCCATGGCATCCTCTTTGCGGGCGTCACAGCCAAATGCCTGAACCCGTCCGCCCTCGGACTGGATGGTTTGGACCAGCGGCTCCAGGGCCTCCCGGCTGCGGCGGGTAATAACAGCCGTATAGCCCTCTTTGGCGAATCGCCGGGCAATGGCACCACCGGTCGCATCGCCGGCACCAATGACAACGGCCACACGGTTTCTTTCGTTTATTTCCGTAGATTCTGGCACGCTCACCCTCCCGAGTTCTTTTTTGGAACTTGGAATAGGTTGGGTTCCTTTTTAGAACCTGTCAAGTTATTCTTTGGGAAACTCCAATCGGGTGTCAGTTATGCGGTGGGAAGATCTGGATGAGCAGCCTTGTTCCTTGTCCCGTTCATTGTCGGTTATTGGCGATCGCTGGACGTTGGTTATCCTGCGGGACTGCTTTCTTGGTGTGCGACGGTTCGATGAATTCGAGCGGCGGCTGGGTATTACCCGTCATGTTCTGGCGAATCGTCTGAAGAAGCTGGTCGAACATGGCGTTCTGAAGAAAGCGCCGTACCAGCACAAGCCGGTCCGAGAGGAGTATCGGCTGACTGAAAAGGGGCTGGAGTTACATCCGGTGATTCTTGCTCTTGTTCACTGGGGTGACAAGCATCTGGCAGATTCGCGAGGAGCCCCGGTTATTCATGTGCACAAAAAATGCGGCCAGGCTATGCAGCCGGTTACCGTGTGTTCCTGCTGCGGTGAGCCGGTGACCGCGCGTGATATCCGGGTTGAGGTGGGCGACCAATGGCAGGATGTTTCTGAGCAGTTACTGAATTATTGAGCGTAACGGGACAACGGCAGTCAGGATGTGCAAATCGGCGCGGGTCTTGGATCAATGCTTGGTGTTTGGTTGGTGCCCTCGGCAGGACTCGAACCTGCTACCTTCCCCTTAGGAGGGGGACGCTCTATCCAGATGAGCTACGAAGGCGCTTCTTTCAGAAGATCGGTATGATAACGGCCTGAGGCTTATGGCTCAAGGTGTTACCGTGTTTTCTGTTGGTCCGGGAGTTTGCTTTGTCTGACCCTTTCTCGCTAAGCATTGTTGTGCCAGTCTGGATGGAGGCTTCGGGCGTTGTGGAAACGCTTGGCGCTCTGCAACCGTTACGTGCCGCGGGGCACGAAGTGATTGTTGTGGATGCGGGGAGCACGGACGGCACAGCCAGACTGGCACGCCCGCTTGCGGATCGGGTGGTTCAGTCAGAAAAGGGCAGGGGCGCGCAGATGAATGCGGGTGCCTCTGTTGCCAAAGGCCGTGTTTTGATGTTTTTGCATGCGGATACCCGCCTTCCGTCAAATGCACTGGATTGCCTGAGTGAGTTTGTTGCAAGCGATAAAGCCTGGGGCCGCTTCGATGTGCGCCTGAGCGGCCAGGGTTCGATGTTCCGGGTGATTGCCTGGTTCATGAATCAGCGTTCGCGGTTAACAGGTATTTGTACCGGGGATCAGGCGCTGTTTGTGCGCAGGGAGATTTTTGAAGCTCTGCGCGGGTTTGATAGCCTGCCGATCATGGAGGATATAGGGTTCTCCAGGCGCCTCCGCCTGGTTTCCCGGCCCTTTTGTATTCACGATCCGGTGGTCACCGACAGCCGGCGCTGGGAGCAAGGTGGCGTCTGGCGTACGATTTTTCTTATGTGGCGTTTACGCTGGCGCTACTGGCGCGGCGAATCACCCCAAGCGCTTGTTCACTCCTACCGTTCGGATGTTCGTAATGGCAAAGATTGAAGCCCCCAGTGCGCTGTTAATGCAATTCGCCAAGTGGCCGGAAGCGGGGCGGGTGAAAACCCGCCTTATTCCGGCACTGGGTGTTTCCGGAGCGCTGGATGCGCACTTAACCCTCACGCTTGCTGTGCTGGATAACCTGTGTGGCAGTGGCCTTCCTGTACAGTTCTGGTGGGATAGGGCAGTTGAGGCTGTGCCAGAGGATGCGCAGGAGGTTGTTCGCGCCATCGAGCATCAAGGCCTGGAGCAACGAATACAGAAGGGCGCTAACTTGGGCGTTCGTATGCAGGGTGCGCTGGACAGCGGCCTGGCGTCGCACCCGTTGGCGATTATTGTCGGCAGCGATTGCCCTTCGGTTGAGCCGGGTTACGTGCACCAGGCCGTGGCTGGCTTGCAGGAATACGATGTGGTTTTGGGGCCGTCCGATGACGGTGGCTACGTGCTGATTGGCGCTCGCCGGGTGGTTCCGCACATGCTCGATGATATTGCATGGGGCACGGAGGGGGTTCTTGAGCAAACCTGTGAACGGCTGAAAGAGCTGGGGCTCAGCGTTGGTTTGCTGGAGCCCCGCTGGGACGTAGATGAGCCCGAGGATTGGGCGCGTTTTCAGCTTACTTTGCGGTGACCGGCGGTTGCTGAAGAATAAGATCGCGGGCTTTATTGGCACTCAATCCTTCGCCTCCGGTCACTACGCGCAGCGCCCTGTCACGCTTTAGTACCGAATGCCTGAAGGTGGCTTTCAGCTCTTCAAGGCTGACGGCTTTAACGGCTTTCGCGAGCTTCTCGCGAGAATCAAAGCCATCTGCACCGCGGTCAATCTCGCGCCAGTAGCGCTCCGAGATTTCCCCCAACTGACGATCCCGTTCCATAAGGCCGCTGACAACCGCCTGTTTTTCACGCTCAAGGCGCTCCTCACTCACCTTGCCAAGAGTGTTCTCGAAGCCGTCAGTGAACTCGCGAACCGCTTGGTCAATGGCCTCCTGGCTGGCAGTGGGGGATTGAACCACAAAGCCCAAGGCCGGAGTTTCGAGCATCTCGAACGGTGTCGCGTACACAATGTAGCCAAGCTGGCGCGTGGTACGGATTTCTTCATAGAACGGGCTGCTGATAATCTGCGCCAGCAGGCGGAAGCGGGCGCGCTCTTCAAAGCTGGTGGTCTTGCCCTGAGTGTAAAGCGTGTACCCGGTATCCGGATGTTCGACGTTCAGGGAAACCAGCATTTCCTCTGCCGGCAGCTTGCGCACACGGCTGCGCTCGACCGCTACAAAGTCACTCTTGCCCAGAACAATCGCATCAATCTGCTGCGCCAGGTTGAGTGCGTAGGCTTCTGTAATGTTGCCGTGAACCAGCAGCACGGGATCGACTTCCGAGAGCAGGGCCTCGGCAAAAGACATGAGTTCGTCGAGGGTTACGTCTCTGGCAGCGAGGAGCTTTTCTTCGGTGCTCCAGGTGTCCTCGAGCAGAGCTGTCTGGATGAACTCCGATGTCTGTTCCACCGGGCGGTCTTTGGCTTTGTTTTGTAGGCTGTCTATCAGGTTTTGTCGGGCGATATCAAACCGCTGTCGGGTGACCTCCGGGGTGGCAACCTGCATGAGGATGCGGTTCATCAGAGTGTGCAGTTTGTCGCTGTAACCACCAACCCGCACTGTAACGCCGCGCAAGTGCGGATAGATGCTGTAATCCAGCCCGGCAAGGCGTGCGGAATAGGCCCAGGCGTTCAGATTGTTGTTGATACTGTCGACCAAAAGCCGTGTGAGAACATGACTGCGAGCAGATACCCGTGCCGCCGGCGTGCGCAGGCTGAAAAATACGTTGGCTTTTGGCGTGTTGAAGCGTGTATCCCGGGCAAACCAGATCGCCATACCCTCGTGATTACCCAGCAGTTCGGGCTTATCCATGGTTTTGCCCGGCACCATGGCCAGGTTTTCCGGCACAAACGGGTTGGGCAATGGAAGCTCGAGCGCTTTGGCGAGTGCGTCTGGTGCTTGGGTTTGCAGCGCTTCCGCATTCAGGGGCTCAATTTGCCAGGGTGTTTCATACCACTGAGTGAGGTTTGGATTCTTCAGCCCGAGCTGTGGTGCGAGCAAATACACCATTACGTTATCTGGAGTCAGTCTGGACAGAATATCCCGGTACTGATCCGGTGCGTAACGTTCCATCAACCAGGGTGCACTTAGAATGTCGTCTGCCGGGTAGTCCTGGAGTTGGCTCGACAGGCGCATGGCCTCATGCATGGGCTCGCCCTGTTCGCGAAAACGAAAGTCGATTTGTGCCAGCCGCTGCATTTCGTCAAAACGCTGTTGGTTGATGCCTTGCTCACGAATGATG
>NZ_JBLXHQ010000018.1:0-7299 GCF_048259445.1 Marinobacter sp.
TGACGACCATAGCGGCCTGGAACCACCTGATCCCATCCCGAACTCAGAAGTGAAACAGGCCTGCGCCGATGGTAGTGTGGCATTTGCCCATGTGAGAGTAGGTCATCGTCAGACTCTTAATACCAAAACCCCAGTCTCTAACGAGACTGGGGTTTTTTTATGCCCGAAATTCAACTCGCCGATCAGCGCTGCGCTGAATTTCTCCGAATGCTACGGAAGCCAGATCTCGAAAACACCGCCGCTTAGATGCCCACCATTGTGCAGCTTGATGTAACCAGTCCGCTCTCCCTCGCTGTGAAGATCTGCGACAGCAGAAACAAAGAATAAGCCAAGGCTCGTACTGCCGGTGTTAAAGTCCAGAGATTTGAAGCTCAGCGTGCCGGTATGCTGCATACTCTCGGGATAACCCTCACCATCATCTTCCACGCCGATAACGAGATAATCATCGCGTTTATTCGCCGTTAGCCTGATTCTCGTTTTGGTATACCGAATAGCATTGTTGATGGTGTTATTAAGTGCGCCGGTAAGCAGGTCGGCATCAAAAAAACCATTAATTGGATCTGCATCAATGGAGTATTCGATGCCCAGTCCTTTCAGGAGGGGTGTGTGCCTGGCCAGGTGCTCAGACAGAAAGTCAGGAACAAAGTGTTCTTCGATGTGCGCAGAAAGGTTGTTTTCGCCCAGCCGGTAGATTCCCAAAAGCTGCACGAGGTCGTTGTGTATCCGTTCGGCTTCGTATTGCAAAGTGTTGAATCTGGAGGAGTCATTGAGCTTGTCCTCATTCTCGGCTCGTAGTTCATCCAGCGAGTTTAGCAGCATCCCCAGTGAGTTCTTCATGTCGTGCACGGCCAGAGCCAGAACCATAGAGAAGTCGATGTTTCGGTTTTTCATAGGTTCAGTGCCTTCAGTTTGCGTTGCAGGGCAAGATAGCGACGATATTGTCCGTGCTGTTCTGGCAGGTTAGCGAGTTGGTTGAGATGCTGCTGGCAGCTTTTCAGCAGGTCTTTTTTGGACGTGTCGCCTTCGTACTCCTTCATCAAAACCTGAACCTGATTAAGATTAAGGGCAGGGTGGTCCGGTATCATCTCAAGCGCTTTTTTGAATATGCTCCCGGCTTCCTTGAGATTGCCTGACTCAAATGCCTCTATTCCATCCCGGTTCAAACGACGGGCTTTAACTTTCATGCGAAAGCTGACGGGTTCATCCAACAGATTTTCAATCTTTTTCAGGGTGACCGGATCTTCGCTGAATTGATCAGCCAACTCTCCAAGAAGCGATTTGGCTTCTTCCCCGTAACCAAGGCGGAATAGTGTCTTTGCATAGTCCAGACTGGTTTCCAGGTCGGGAGCACGTGCGTTTCTTAGTTCAGGGCGAATGCGCTCAAGTACTTTTTCGGCTTTCTCAACCTGCTCCTGGCCGGCGTAGATTCGGCACTGAATAATCTGGCTGCGGAGTATGAGAGAGTCGCTATCCGGAAATCGCTTTTCCATATTGTTCAGGACAGAAAAGGCTTCTTTGGCGAGCGCCATTCCCTCCAGTTCTATATTGCCTTCACTGAGGTCGCAGAGCGTATGGCTGAGTGCAATATAGTGGTTCGGGCTGTCGTGAATGGAGTGAGTCCCAAGGTCTACAGTTCGCCGCCATGCCTCTGCTGCTGTATCCATGTCCTGGTTTGACTCAGCCAGTTCTGCCAGGTGTTTCTGGCGCAGCAGGGCATTGGGTGAATAGTCTGTCGCTCGCTCAAGAATTTTTTGAGCCTGGCCTGGCTTGTTCTGGCGTTCAAGGCCCTCCGCCAGAAGGTCATAAGCCTCCATATAGTCCGGATGACTGGCGATCAGCGCGCGCAGACCCGCAACAGCTTCATCATGGCGATGGTTGGCCAGCAGTACTTTGCTGTGTCCGAACCGCGCCCAGGACAGCTCTCGCTGGGAAAGAACCTCGTCGTATACTTTAATAGCGTGGGAAAGGTCGCCCAGCAGGAAATAGAGCTCTCCGAGGGTTTTCATGAGCCAGGTTTTATGGCGAGGCATTCGGGGGATAGCCTGCATGCAAAGTGAGATGGCTTCAGGGTAATTTTCCCGGTCGATCTCCCTGTTAATCGGAAGCAGGGCATTTCGTTGGCTGATCAGGCTACCGAGACGTTTCTCCAGCATGGCGCGGTTGATTGGTTTGGTGAGGTAGGCATCCGGCTGGTATTCACGGGCACCCATAACCATTTCCCTCGACGTCTCTGATGTCACCATGAGAAACAGCGACGACCGCTTGAGAAGCTTCTTGTGGCGCAGTTCTTCCAGAATATGCTGGCCGTTCTTGCCCTCGCCAAGATTATAATCGCAGAGAACTACATCAACGTGATTATAAGTGCAGTACTGCACAGCAGGCAGTGCGCGTGCAACCAGCTCTATATTATCTGCGCCACAGCTGCGAAGCATATGACGCATTGAAAGCCGGAAGTTCTCGAAGTCGTCGATCACAAGATAAGCGAGCTTGCCGAATGCACTTGTACCGGAATCGGACTTGTTGTCAGGTGCGCTCATGAGCGTTTCTGCTTCAGCAGTTTGTTTACCATGGCCCTCAGGGCAGCGGGTTTAACCGGTTTGTATAGGATTTGGTAGCCTCGTTCTATCGCGTCCTCGCGAACTTCCATCGCCATATATCCGGTTATCAGTATGCCCGGTATATCGTGCCCAACTGCGATGCGTATTGCATCCATTGCGTCCAGGCCGTTCTTGTCATCATCAAGCTGATAGTCCGCAAGTATAATATCGGGTTGCCTGGAGTTTAACTGTTCCAGAGCATCTTCCAGGCTATGAGCTGCCGTAATATCGCACTTCCAGTTCCCCAGTAGCGCCACCATCCCCTGCAAAATGGCTGGATCGTTATCGATGCAAAGTACGTTCAGCCCCCCAAGGCTGGATACCCGACGGGAGCTTGTAGCCGCCGTTTCTGATGTTTGGTAAGCCTGGTTTGAGGGTGCGATAGGAACGGTAATGCCAAACACGCTTCCCTTGCCCTGAACGGACTGGACACTTACTGGATGATTTAACATACCGCTGATGCGGTCCACGATTGCGAGGCCGAGCCCCAGCCCTTTTTTGTCCCGGCCCTGCTGAAAGCGCCGGAATTCCTCGAAAATAAAGGTCAGCTGGTCTTCCGGTATACCCGGGCCGGTGTCCCATACTTCTATGCGCAGAAACCCTTTCAGACGGCGACAACCCAGCAGAATTTTTCCTTCCGGAGTATAGCGTATGGCGTTGGACAGGAAGTTCTGTACCACGCGACGCAAGAGTTTTGAGTCAGAACGAATCCATGCACTACTGGGCACGACATGAAGCTTCAGGCCCTGATCTTCCGCAATGGCGGTAAAGTCGGTAGCGAGATGGCGCATAATGTCGTTAACCGGGAATACACCAATGTCTGGCTCCAGAGCTCCGGCATCAAGTTTGGAAATGTCGAGCAGGGTACTGATTATCTCTTCTGCTGCGCCGAGTGAGCTGTCGATATGATCTACGAGTTCTTTGTTCTCGGCATTGTTAGCTTTCCCGGCAAGCGCAGAGGTAAACAACCGTGCCGCATTCAGCGGTTGCAGGAGATCGTGACTGGCGGACGCAAGAAAGCGGGTTTTACTCTGGTTTGCCTGCTCGGCGACGGACTTCGCTTTGAGCATTTGCTCGTTGATAACCTGCAGTTCCTGCGTACGCTCTCTAACCCGCTGTTCCAGGTATATATTGGTTTCTTTCAGAGCTTGCTCAGTGCGGCGCATCGCCGTAATGTCCTGGAACGTTGTCACATAACCGCCACCAGGGATCGGGCTGCCATCTACCCGAACAATTGTCCCGTCTGGGCGCTGGCGCTCGTACGAAATAGGCTGACCTTCACGCATGCTGGCGTAGTGGTTGGTAATGATTTCGTCAATGCGCCGAGCCGGCAGATTTGCATTGGTGAGGTTGTAGCGCATCAGGTCTTCTGCCGGGCGCCCAACTCTCACAAAGCCTTTCGGATAAGTAAAAAGCTCCAGATAGCGATGGTTCCAGACCACCAGTTGTTGTTGCTGATTTACCACCGACACGCCTAGGCTTATGTTTTCGATGGCTGACTGCAGCAATTCCCGGCTGAAGGTCATGGCTTGTGATGCTTCGTCAACGATGCTGACCACATCCTCGATCTGCATGTCCCGACCCGTGAGAGTTGATTCCAGAACCACCCGGGCAGTAGATGCACCAATCACAGAGGCAAGCTGGCGCTCTATATACTTCATCAGGTGAGATGAAGCCGGCCGGTGTGGGTGCAGCCTTATGGCATTGCGGCGGCCGTAGTTACGGAAAATGGTTTCAGAGCGCTCCTCTCCCATGAATCTGTCGGTAAGAGCTTGCAGGTCTGATGTGAGTATTTCCCCCTGCCAGCTTTGATGCTGGACCGTATCACCTTTTGGGCTGGGCTCATGGAAAAACGAGGCGATCTGGATTTTCTCGCGCACTCGTTGGCGGGTAACCAGCGAGAGTGTTATGTAAACCAGTGTGTTGATGCCAAGGCTCCAGATAATGCCATGGCTGGTCTGATCGAGTTCAAGGCCGAATAATGCGGTCGGCCTTGTCCAGTTCAGGCCCCATAGACCTTTGTTTATCAGGGAGTCGGTGAACCAGCCGGTAGAAGCCAGAGCCGGGAGCAGTAGCGTGTAACACCACATGAGAAAGCCCAACCCGAGCCCCCAGGTTGCACCTGTTGCATTTCCGCGACGCCAGAGGATACCTCCGACCAGAGCCGGCCCGAATTGCGCGGCTGCGGCAAACGACAGCAGCCCGAATGACGTCAGGCTGTAGTCCTCTCCTGCCATCCGGTAAAAGCCATAGGCCGTCAGTAGAACAACAAAAATGGCCACCCGGCGGATGCCAAGCAGCAAAAAACTCAGGTCCGCCTGACGGTTCATCCTCGGCCGGAAAAACTTGAGCAATGCCGGCATGATGATTTCGTTACTCACCATGGTGGCGATAGCGACGGAGCAGACAATTACCATGGCAGCAGCAGCAGATCCGCCGCCAAGGAATGCGAGGATAGCCAGCCATTCTTTGCCCGCCATTATTGGTAGCTGCAGGATCAGAATATCCGGGTTGCCGCCTATGGCTTCCGGCTCCAGCAAGCCGGCTGCCGCAATAGGCAAAACGAAAGCGCTCGCTACCACGAGATAAATCGGCATAGCCCAGCGCGCAACTTCAAAATCCCGGGGGTCAGCATTCTCGACCACCATAACGTGAAATTGTCTTGGCAGGCAGATGATGGCGAGCATCGCCACCAGGGTTTGGGTGATGAATGCCGGAGCCTCGATAGCATCTGTGGTCAGAATGCCGGTCAGGTCGGCCTGCTGGATATTTGTGAACAGATCACCAAAGCCGTTGTAGAGCCCGTATCCGACAAAAAGTCCGACGGCAACAAAAGCAACAAGCTTGATAAGCGATTCAAAGGCAACGGCTTGAATCATGCCTCGATGGTGTTCTGTAGATTCCAGGTGGCGCGTGCCAAAAAGCACGGTGAATACTGTAAGGGCCAGGGTTATGTACCAGGCGGCATCATTCCAGGCCGCGGTAGTCAGCCCCCCGGCACCCGAGCCTGTGTCCGATAATACGCTGAAGCCCATGGCGATAGCTTTCAGCTGCAAGGCGATATAGGGCACGCTGCCAATCAACGCGAAGGCGGCGATCATGGCGGCTAACAGCTGTGACTTGCCATACCGGGAGGCAATGAAGTCTGCTATAGACGTGCTGTTGTTGCGTTTGCTTATGTGAATAATCCGGCGCAGCAGTGGTGCGCCGAAAACAAACACCAGTAGAGGGCCAAGATATATTGGCAGAAAGCCGAGCCCTTCCTGAGTAGCGCGGCCGACGGCGCCGTAAAATGTCCAGGAGGTGAAGTAGACCGCCAGTGATAGCGAATATACATGGGTTCGTGCCAGGCGCTTGCGATAAAGCCCGGGGTGTTTATCTCCTGCCCACGCGATGATAAACAGGATCGAAATGTAGGTGATGGAGATTAAAACCAGCAGCCAGGCACTAATCATATTTATAAATTTCCGTCAGGTCGGGCAAGCAACCTGGTTAGTTACCGGAACATCAGCCAGCACATACCTTGGAGAAAAGCGGGTCGTCCCGGTCAAGAACTTTGAGATTGTCTACTCTGGGTGTTCCATCAGAACCAATAGGAACGACCTCGCGGGTCGAGCAGTTAATAATGTGAACCCGATGTGAAACTGTGTCCGTAAGCTTCTGTTCAAAGCGGTAGAGCGTGAATCGAATGATGTCCGGGTTGTTGGTGTCCTGTGCGATGCTGTCCATATCCACTGTGGAAAACGCGGTTACATATGGGAAAGCCAGCGACCAGGGGCGCCAGAAAATCCCCTTGCTCTCTGTGCTCACGACGACAGCCTCATCTGGCAGGCGTGACTGTTTGTGGTCAAACCAGATGTATTCCCCGTAGATCAGATAGCCAAGCATACCAGCTCCGGCAAATACCGGAATAATCCATTTAGGCGCCCTATTGCGGGTGGCAGCCCGGATTCCCAGGGCAATGCCGGCGGCGCCCAGCCCGCAGAATACAGTGGCGACAAGAGTCCAGAACATAAATGTAATTCCTTAAAAAAGAACGGGCTTCCTCTAGGAGGAAGCCCGTTCAGTAACAACCTGTCAACTCATTGAGTAAAGCAGGTCGGGTTGTTGCTTAGTGGTCTTGAGCTTGTGCCGCACCGCGGGGGTAGCGAACGCTTTCAACCAGCTCCTGAATCTCAACGGGCGGCTCTTCAGTTGCATTGGATACAGCGAAGGCTACCGCAAAGTTGACCAGGGCGCCAATCGCACCGATCGACAGCGGAGAGATACCGAATACCCAGTTTGCCGGAATGTCTGCAAGGTTCGCAGTGCCCGGAATAAAGAGCCAGCCCTTGTACACAAAGATGTACGTCAGAGTGAACGCCAAGCCGCACAACATACCTGCAATGGCGCCGGTATTGTTAACACGCTTGGAGAAGATACCCATCATCAGGGTCGGGAACAGTGATGCCGCTGCAATACCGAAGGCCAGAGCGACCACCTGCGCTGCGAACCCCGGAGGATTGGCGCCAAGGTATGTCGCCACAACAATCGCTACGGCCATGGAGATACGGGCTGCCAGCAACTCGCCTTTCTCCGAAATGCCCGGATTAATTGAACCCTTGATCAAATCGTGACTGATTGCTGAGGATATAGCCAGCAACAGGCCTGCTGCGGTCGATAGTGCAGCCGCCAGACCACCTGCGGCTATCAGCCCGATAAC
>NZ_JBLXHQ010000018.1:7399-92550 GCF_048259445.1 Marinobacter sp.
GAGGATATAGCCAGCAACAGGCCTGCTGCGGTCGATAGTGCAGCCGCCAGACCACCTGCGGCTATCAGCCCGATAACCCAGCCCGGCAGATTGGCAATTTCCGGGTTGGCCAGTACCAGGATGTCACGGTTTACGTCCAGCTCATTGCCTTTCCAGCCGCGAGCATCGGCTTCAGCCTGGAAAGAGGGAACATCGTTGTAAAGCTGGATGCGACCGTCTTCGTTTTTGTCAACGAACTGGATCAGACCCGTAACTTCCCATTCTTTGACCCACTGAGGGCGAGCGTCATATTCAATCGGCTCGGCTGCAGTGCCTTCAGGATAAATAGTTGTCATCAGATTCAGTCGGGCCATGGACGCAACAGCCGGGGCTGTAAGGTACAACAGCGCGATGAACACGAGGGCCCAGCCAGCTGACCAGCGAGCATCAGCAACCTTTGGAACCGTGAAGAAGCGAATGATAACGTGGGGCAAACCAGCGGTACCGATCATAAGCGTCAGAGTGAACAGCATCATGTTCAGCTTGTTATCAATGTCCGCGGTATACTCGTTAAAGCCAACGTCAGTAATTATCTGGTTCAGCTTATCGAGAATCGGCATTCCGGAATCGATATGAGTGGAGAACAAACCCATTGCCGGAATCGGGTTGCCGGTCAGCTGCATTGAGATAAACACAGCGGGAATGGTATAGGCAACGATCAGCACGCAGTACTGGGCAACCTGTGTATAGGTGATGCCTTTCATGCCGCCAAGCACAGAGTAGATGAAGATGACGACAGCGGCGATCATCAGGCCTGTGGTGGAGTCAACTTCCAGGAAGCGGGAGAAAGCTACACCGGCACCAGCCATCTGGCCGATAACGTAAGTCAAAGAGGCAACAATCAGGCAGATAACCGCAACGAGGCGGGCATTCTGGCTGTAGAAACGGTCACCGATAAACTCCGGAACCGTAAACTTGCCGAATTTACGCAGGTAAGGCGCCAGAAGCATGGCCAGCAGAACGTAGCCGCCAGTCCACCCCATGAGGTAAGTTGAGGCCCCATAGCCACTGGCAGCGATAAGGCCTGCCATGGAGATGAACGATGCCGCAGACATCCAGTCGGCACCAATTGCCATGCCGTTGGTGATAGGGTGAACACCGCCGCCGGCGACGTAGAAGTCTTTTGTGCTTCCGGCCTTGGCCCAGACAGCAATCATGATGTAGAGCAGGAATGACCCACCTACAAATAGGATGTTAATTGTAAATTGGCTCATACGCTTACTCCTCGCTCACGCCGAATTGTTCATCGATTTTGTTCATGCGCCACGCGTAGTGGAAAATCAGTCCAATGAACGTGAGGATGGAGCCTTGCTGGGCGAACCAGAAGCCCAGATCTGTGCCGCCGATGGGAATGCCCGAAAGCATAGGGCGCAAAAGGATTGCAAAGCCGTAAGAAACCAGAGCCCAGACAATCAGGCTCCCGAATATAAGGCGAAGATTCGCCTTCCAGTACTTTTCAGCATCGTAGCTATGACCTGACATAGGATTACTCCTGTCTTGTTGTTGTTGATCTATGGTGGTTTTTCGGTGAGCTGAGCGAGCCAGAGAGTTTATTATTCATATTAGTACTTCCCCTACTTGTTCTCCTCTATGACTCTACCTGTCAATCGATATATAGATATTGGCAAAAAGTCTAATTCTGGGAAGTTTGCTGTGACAGGTGTCTGTTTTCAGGTGGTTTCAGGTACTTGGACTACATGCGGTGTATATCTTTCAGGCGACGGTGGTACCGCAGTTTGTCGTGCAGTTCCCTGAGGGTCTTCAGGCCGTTCTTGTGAGCTTTGTTCAGGGCAATGAGGGTCAGTTCGGCGGTAGCAAGCGCGTCCGAAGCTGCGTGGTGTCTTGCGCTGACTTCCAGGCCAAAATGGTCTGCCCAGTTGTCCAGACCTTTGCCATTGGTAAGGGCGTCCGGAAAAAATGCAGGCAGAACGTCTGCTACGTCCATCCAGGTATGGTTCTGGGTATAGCCAAGTTCGGCTTTCAGGGTTTTCTCCAGAAACTTCTGGTCGAATGCCGAGTGATAAGCCAGTACCGGGTCACCATTCATCCATTCCAGGAGAAAAAGCAGCGCATCTTCGGTTTCATGGCCCTGGGTAAGTGCTTCCGGTCCTATACCGTGAATCAGCACAGTTTTGGTGATATCCAGCTCAGGGCGCCGCAGGATCAGATCAAACTGATCGCTCAGGTCAATTGCGCCCCCGTTGATCGCTACTGCACCAACGGCAATGACTTCATCCTTGTTCGGATGCAATCCCGTAGTTTCCAGATCCAGAACAATCAGGCGGCATTCGGAAAGCAGCTGATCGCCCGGGATTTTGGGGTTAGGCGTGTTCTCTGGCGCGGTGTTGCCGGTCCGGCCAGAACGGCGACGTTCAATCCACTGTCTGATCTGTTCCAACATGGGGCGGCAGCCTGGATTCAGAGTTGGTAGGTAACTTCGAGTTTCTGCTGCAGGCGCTGAGCCTGCCGGAAAGACTCCCGGAGAATGCGCCTGTCCAGCTGGTTCAGGTCATCCGGATCTATGTAGTTTGAGAGCTCTTCGCCCCGCTCAAGCATTTCCTGGTGTGACCGCATGCGAATGGCCTGAATCAGACTGTAAGCATCTTTCCAGGCAGAGGCATCCTTTTCGTCGAATACATTTTTTTGAACGAGTTCGTCCATTCTCTCAAGCGTGTTTGCGCTTTTCACGCCGTTGGCCAGCGCGAAGACTCGCACTGCCTCAACGAAAGGTGCCAGACCCTGGCGTTTCAGGTCGAGGCCGTGTTTCTTACCCTCAGACACAAAGCGAAAATTCCGGAACATAGTCAGTGCCGGTTTCCTCTGGAACGCGTTTCCAGCCAGCATCTTCTGAAACAGGGCGTTTTTGCGAACCCTTGTCGACACCTTGTCCAGCAGTTCGTCCAAGTGCTCCTTTGGCCCGAACACCGCGCGCATATCCAGGAAAATTGAGGAGTAGACAAGATTTTGCGGAGTGGATGCGTCGATGAAGCGGATAAACCAGTCATCCCATTCCCGATCACTCAGGCACAGCTTCGGATTGCTGGCCATAATGTTTCCCTTGCAGAGAGTAAAACCGCACTCTGCAAGTTCATCGTTGACGACACGGGCGAACGGTAGCAGTTTTTCCCGAACCTGGTCTTCAGTCATGCCCTCCGGTGTCTGGAAAAGTATGCCGTTGTCCTGGTCCGTCAGAAGTGTTTGTTCCTGTCGCCCCTCACTGCCAAACGTGAGCCAGGTAAAGGGGATTCCCGGATCGTTTTTCTTGATATTCAGCTCAAGTACCCGCCGTACAGTAACGTCATTGAGCGTGGTAATGATTTTTACAACCTGGCCGGAGTCTGCGCCGTGAGCCATCATGGCATCTACCAGCCTGGAGACGTCGGTGCGCAGGCTGACCAGAGTTCGTAAATGCGTGGCGGTACCGATGGTCCGGGCGAGATTAACCAGATCGACTCGCTGCAGAGAGAACAGGTCCCGCTCCGACACCATTCCTATCAGACGGTTGTCCTCATCGACTACGCAAAGGTGCGCGAAGTGATGCTCGGCCATCAGCATGGCTGCATCGAAAGCATCCGCCTGCGCGGTCAGGCAGCAAGGATCTTTCGTCATTATCTGGCGAACCGGTGAGTCGAGGGTACAGGTCTCCTCCGCAATCATGGTACGCAGGTCGCGCAGGGTAAAAATACCTGTTGGGTGCCGGCTGTCATCGGTGATGACAATGCTGCCAACATTATTTTCGTGCATTCGGGCAACGGCCTTACGTATCGGCAAATCCGGAGAGCAGACAATGGGGTTGCGAAGGGCGTAGCGTTCGAGAGGCGTGCTCAGAGAAATACTGGACCCCATGGACGCCATGGCGCCGGTCTGTATGCGCTGGTTAACCTGGTCAAGCAGGCTGCTGACACCGCGCAGGCAAAAATCCCGGAATGACTCGCTTTCGGAGATCAGGGTAACAAAGGTGTTCTGTTCTATGCTCAGGCAGAAGGTGTCTCCGGCGGCACGATGCAGCGTTCGAGTTGGGCGTTCGCCTATGATGGCAGCTAGCGGAAAACACTCTCCCTGGCTGATTTCAAACGTGGTTTCTGTTTTCTCGGCTTTCTCGTTATGCCGTTCGCCACGGATCCGTCCCTGTTTAACAACGTAAAATCTGTGAACGATACCGTCTTCAGCGGAGAGGACTACATCCCCGTCTGCATAGAAGCGTAGAGTGGCATGTTCAGCAAAGTGGGCGAGGTGGTCGTCGTCCATATTGGAGAAGGGCGCGTGCGCCTGCAGGAAGCCCATAATAGAGCGGGTGTTCTGGGGGCGTGTGGTGTCCTGATTTGCTGCTGCCATAGCCGGTTCCGCTTGCTCGTTATTATTGTCAACTAACAGTGTAGTTCACAGGTGAGGGTGTTCACTCTACGATTTTGGTCGCAATGTGGTGATCATAGCACCGCAGGGGCTTCCCGCTTTCTTTATGGGGAAGGCGGCGGGTGGTAAAGTTCTCCTATTCAAAAGGTTATTTAAAGCACGGCCATGACTACCAAAAATGATCGCCTCAGTTTTCTTGAGGAAATGAAGGATGTCCGGCGCATCCGAAAACCTAATCGCGCCGAGATAACCACGCCCCGTGAACTGACGCCCGGCCACCTGGAGCGTCAGCGGGCTGCTGTTGAAAAACCGTTCAGCGACGCCAACCCGCTTACGTCCGACATTGTCGATCCTCTGACAGCGCACGACATATTGTGCTGGCAACGACCCGGTATTCAGCATGGGGTTTTTCGCAAGTTCAGACTGGGACAATACCCCATCGAAGCCAGGCTGGACTTGCACCGGATGACGGTAGAGCAGGCACGGAGGGACGTATTCAGATTTATTGGTGACTGTGTCCGTTATGGCTTGCGGTCAGTCATCATTCTTCACGGAAAGGGCGAGCGCAATCCTGATGGAGTGGCCCAGCTCAAGAGCTACCTCGCGAAATGGCTGCCAGAACTTGCCGATGTGCTGGCGTTTCATTCGGCCCAAAAACACCATGGTGGAACCGGTGCAGTCTATGTCATGGTGCGGAAGAGTGAGCGGGAAAAGCAGCATAACCGCGAGGCCCATGGAACACGCTAGAATGATACGACGCCGGAAATCATAAATAGGTATTTAACTCATTGTTAAACTGGAATTTAATATGAAAAAAACTTTATTGGTAGTGTTTTCTGTTCTGGTTCTGGCCGGCTGTCAGGATCGGGTCATCTGGGATGATAAAGGTAAGGTTGAAAGTGCGACAGAGAATCGGGAGATCTGGGATTCCAAGGGAAAAATGAAAACCGGTGAACGCGAAATCTGGACTAACAAAGACGGCGAAAAAGTTGTTGAGTAAACGTTTGCAGAAAGCCTGACAGAAAGGTTTTGGCATAGATAATACAAAGAGCCCGGCGTACACAGTCGGGACGACAGCGGGAGAGAGTGGGAATGGCGCTGAGCCTTACAGTTAACGGCGAGCAGCGCTCGCTGGATATTGAGGGTGACACCCCTTTGTTATGGGTATTGCGTGACGAACTGGGGCTTAAGGGCACCAAGTTTGGTTGTGGTGCTGGCCTTTGCGGCGCTTGCACGGTGCACCTGAATGGGCAGCCGGTGCGTTCCTGCTCAACATTGGTCGAAGCCGCCGCTGGCGGTGAAGTGACTACCATTGAAGGCCTGGCAGAAGACGGCAAGCTGCACGCCCTGCAAAGAGCGTGGATTGCAGAGGGTGTGCCGCAATGTGGCTACTGCCAGTCTGGCCAGATCATGAGTGCGGCTCACCTCCTGGCAAACAATCCGGCGCCCGCCCGGGACGATATTGTGGCGGCCATGACCGGCAATCTTTGCCGTTGCGGCACCTACTCGCGAATTATTGCCGCGGTTGAATCGGTGGCTGGAAGCTCGTCAGTGGGAAACTCTCCGGTGGATAGCTCTCCGGTAGATAGCTCTCTTGCTTACGATGCGGCAGCGGCCGGCGAGGTAAGCTGATATGACGATGAACCGACGTGACTTTCTAAAGGTAAGTGTTGGAACATCCGGCTCTCTGATGTTGTCTCTCTCGCTCCCTGGCTGCTCCGGTATGCCGACTGGTTACAAACAGGATACCGGTGAGTGGAAGCCGGATGCGTGGCTTGAAATAACGAATAACGACGAGATTCACTTTACGCTGGCCCGGGTCGAGATGGGGCAGGGTACCTATACCGGGCTTACCACGCTGATTGCAGAAGAGCTGGAAGTTGATCCGGAGGCAATCACTCCCAGATTTGCGCCCGTGGCGCCGGAATACCGCAATCCTTTGTACAAATTACAGCTAACCGGCGGCAGTACCAGTATCGCGACGAGCTGGGAGCCGTTGCGCACGGCAGGAGCGTCGGCGCGGCAAATGCTCGTTATGGCAGCAGCGAGAGTATGGCAGGTGGATGCTGCTGAATGTTCTGCGGGCCAGGGCCGGGTGGTTCACCCCAATGGTCTGGATTCGATGCGCTACGGGCAGTTGGTGGAGCTGGCGTCGAAAGAAGTCATCCGCGGTGATATCGCATTGAAACCGGCCAGCGAGTGGAAGTACATCGGCAAGCAGGCGGGTAAGCTTGACGCCCGCGCCAAATCTACTGGCACAGCGGTTTACGGCATAGATGTTGAGCTTCCCGGCATGGTTTACAGCGTGGTAAGCCGCCCACCCCGATACGGTGCCAGAATCAAGGCTTTTAATGAGAACGAACTGCGCGCCATGCCCGGCGTTCTCGATGTGTTCGAAATCGAGCGCGGCGTGGCTATTGTCGCAGACAAGTATTGGCGTGCCAGAAAAGCTCAGGATGCGCTGAAAGCAGAATGGAATAACGCAGATGCGGTGTCGCTTTCAACTGACGAGGTGTTTGTGTCCTACCGAAATGCCGCGGATGAAGATCGCGGTGAGTCTGAGCGAAGCGAAGGCGACTATGAAGCTGCTGTTGGCAAAGCAGGGAAGGTATTCGAGGCAGAATACAGTCAGCCCTACCTGGCTCATTCAACCCTGGAACCCATGAACGCCACGGCGTGGTACCGCGGTGACAGCATCGAGGTCTGGGCTCCGACCCAGGCTCCGGATCTCGGTCGTATTGCTGCTGCCCGGGTAACCGATCTTTTTCCGAGCGATGTCACTATTAACACCACCTTTCTCGGCGGCGGATTTGGCCGTCGCCTTACCCAGGATTACATCGAAGAAGCGGCGGCGGTCGCATACCGGGTCAAGAAGCCGGTGAAGTTGATCTGGTCGCGGGAAGAAGACACGCAGCACGATTTGTATCGCCCGGCCATGCTGCACAGGATGCAGGCCGGCCTTGAGGACAACCAACTGACCGGCTGGCATCACCAGATCGTCGGCCCGCAGCTCCTCGACTGGTACGTGCGCAACGCTGCACCCGCTCAGTACCCATGGGCGCCCAAGTTCATGTACGACACCCTGGGTAAAGTGGGCTTGCTCGCCGAAGGCATAGCTACGCCAAAGGATATGTCGGCTATTGAAGGGGCTATAGAGTATCCCTACAACGTAGCCAATATAGACATCCGCCATACCCATACCGACCCCGGCGTACCCGTGACATTCTGGCGCTCGGTGGGTTACTCGCATAATGGTTTTGCCGTTGAAACCTTTATGGACGAACTGGCTTACGAAACCGGAGAGGACCCCTATCAGTTCCGCCGTAAACTGTTGGCGGGCCAGCCCCGGCACCTGGAAGTGCTCGACAGAGCTGCGCGAATAGCCGGCTGGGATACACCTGTTGCGGAAGCTCGCGGGCGCGGCATAGCGCTCTTCAAGAGCTTTGGAACCTTTGTGGCGCAGGTGGTGGAAGCCGGTGTGGAGAACGGAATCATCAAGGTTTATAAAGTGGTTTGTGCGGTGGATTGCGGCCAGGTCGTCAACCCGCGCATTGTAGAAGATCAGATTGAAGGCGGGATCATCTTTGGTCTGACCGCTGCGCTTTACGGCGAGATAACCCTCGAAGACGGTCAGGTGCAACAAAGCAACTTCCACGATTACCAGCTGATGCGGCAGTATGAGTTGCCCGAAGTGACGGTAGATATTGTACCGAGCAGTGAAGCTCCAACAGGCGTTGGCGAGCCAGGCGTGCCCCCGGTTATACCGGCTCTGGGTAACGCGCTGTTTGCTTTGACCGGCAAACGTCAACGCAGCTTGCCTTTGAAAGCTGATGCCTGACACCTCAGTCGCTCCGATGGCTGGAGGCCATGAGTCAGTAATTAAAGATGTGTTGTTATGGCTTGAGCAGGGTCGGCGGGTATGGTTGTGCACCATTGTAAAAACCTGGGGTTCATCGCCGCGCCCGGCAGGTTCGTGGCTGGCGGTCAGTGACTCGGGTCAATGGAGTGGTTCGGTGTCCGGCGGCTGTCTGGAAGAGGATCTCCTGCGCCGCACCGCCGAGGAGGGCACGGACTACCCGGTTGTCGTCGATTACGGTATCACTGATAACGACCGTGATGATTTCCGTTTGCCGTGCGGGGGCAGCATCCGGTTACTGGTGGAGCCGCTGGGCAATGCATCAGGTACAAACAGCGTAGCAATTGAGCATGTGCGACAGTTGGCGGAGTCTCTGAAAGACAGGGCCTCAGTCGTGCGCCGCGTTAGCCTGCAGGGCGGAATTGCTCTGGAGCTTGCTGCGCCTGGCGCCCGCCCGGGAGTTGTTTTCAATGGGGAGGAACTGCTCCATACGCTGCAGCCAGAGTGCCGGCTGTTGCTGATCGGAGCCGGTGAGGTGGCCCGGTATGTCGCTGAGTTTGCTACCGCTGCCGACTTTGCAGTAACCCTGTGTGAGCCGCGGGAAGCCTTTGCCTCCGGTTGGGGGCACGACCACCTGCCGCTTGATCGGCGCTTGCCGGACGATTTGATAGCAGAGTCTTTTCACGACCCATGTTGCGGCGTGCTTGCATTGGCCCACGATCCGCGAATTGACGACATGGGTTTGCTGGCAGCGCTTCAGTCCAGAGCCTTCTATATCGGTGCAATGGGTTCCGTTCGAACGTCTGAGATGCGCCGAGCGCGCCTGGCGTCGCTCGGCGCTGATGGAAATGCCTTGAGCCGATTACGGGCGCCGATTGGTATTGATATTCCCAGCAAAACCCCTGCAGAAATCGCCGTTTCCGTTGTTGCTGATCTGATCAAGGAGCGGCATCATTTGCGAACAGCTCTCGAACCCTACTCCTCAATGTCGGGAAAATAATCCGTGTTTGATACAAACCGTTTTGCCATCGTTGCCCAGTCCATAATGGATGCCGGTCGCTTCCTGTTCGGGCGGGGCTGGTCTCCGGCTACGAGCAGCAACTATTCTGCCCGCATAGACAACGAACACATTGCCATCACAGTCTCGGGCCGCCACAAAGGAGAATTGGGAGCGGGTGATGTCATGGTAATCGACCTTGAGGGCAGGCCGGTTCAGAGCAGGAGCCGAGCCTCAGCAGAGACCTTGTTGCACACGGCGCTGTATCAGGTTTTTCCGGATGTGGGCGCTGTTCTCCATACACACTCTGTAAACGCAACGGTGTTGAGCCGGCTCGTGCATGCGGGGGAACTTCTTGTGTTTGAAGGCTACGAACTGCAAAAGGCCTTCGACGGGGTGGAGTCCCATGAGTCACCGGTGACCGTTCCGGTTTTCGAGAACACCCAGGACATTGAAGCGCTCGCGAGGGAAACCCGGGAATGGTTTCGGGCAAATCCGGAACAGCCCGGTTATCTGATCCGGGGGCACGGTCTATACACCTGGGGTAAGACCATGGCGGATTGCCTTCGGCACGTGGAAGCCTTTGAATTTCTTTTCGAATGTGAACTTGCGACCATGAGGGTTCGCCCATGACAACTCTGAGTATTTTTGACACACAGAATCCTGACACAGCTGGAACAGTGACCAGTGATGCAGGAGAAATCACTCAACTGCTGAACAATAAAGGTATCCGCTTTGAGCGCTGGCAAACGCAGGATCTTCCGGCAGATGCGCCCCCGGAGCAGATCCTGGAGGCCTACAGCAAGGAGATTACGAAGCTGAAGGCAGAAAGCGGCTTTCAGACTGCCGATGTGGTGAGTCTCAACCCGGATAATCCGCAGAAAGAGGCTTTCCGGCAGAAGTTTCTGGATGAACACACGCACAGTGAAGATGAGGTGCGCTTTTTCGTGCGCGGGCAGGGCATATTCTATTTGCACCTTGGCGACCAGGTGTTTGCTGTTCAGTGCCAGAAAAACGATTTGATCAGCGTACCTGAAGGCACCCGGCACTGGTTTGATATGGGGCCGGAGCCGGAGTTTACCTGCATTCGGCTGTTTACCAATCCCGAAGGCTGGGTTGCAGAGTTTACCGGAGAGGATATCGCCGGGCGCCTGCCGCGTTTTGAAGCGCTGGAGGGCGTAGCCGTATGATACGCGTAATTCTCACAGATATTGAAGGCACCACCAGTTCGATCTCTTTCGTACACGATGTGTTGTTTCCCTTCGCAGCTGAGCACCTGCCGGGGTTTATTCGCGAACAGCAAGATAATTCTGAAGTGTCAGAGCAGCTTGACCTGTTAGCAGAGGCGTCCGGCACGGACCGAGGAGATGTCGGGGCGTTGATAGAGACGCTTCAGGCCTGGATTCGTGAAGACCGGAAGGCGACGCCGCTCAAGGCGCTGCAGGGCATGATCTGGGAGCGGGGTTATCAGCAAGGTGAGCTGAATGGCCATATCTATGACGACGCCGCACAGTATCTGCAGCATTGGCACGATCGTGGCCTTCGTTTGTACGTTTACTCCTCGGGTTCGGTAAAAGCACAGAAACTGATTTTTGGATTCACCACCGCTGGCGATTTCACCCCGTTTTTCTCCGGATATTTCGATACGCGGATCGGCGGCAAAAAAGAACCGGAAGCCTATCGAAATATTCTCAGTGAACTTGGCGTAGAAGCCAGAACCGTCCTGTTCCTGTCGGATGTTGAAGCTGAGCTCGAGGCCGCAGAGGCTGCCGGCATGGAAACGGCCTGGTTGATCCGGGACGGGGAGTTGCCCGAAACAGAGCGATTCGTTGCCCGAAGCTTTTCCGACGTAGACGCCTTGCTGCAAAAGCGATAGTCAATAGCTGTGAGGTAACCATGCCCGGAATCCGATCTGCCAGACTGCTTGTCACCTGCGTGATTATGTTCCTGCTGGCGGGTTGCAACCCCTTTTCAGATGCCCGTCCGATGATGGACGAATACGTGGAGAGGGTTGGGCGTGTGCTGGATACAGAACCTGAGCTTTCCCGGGTTCCTCCTGCCGATCAGATGCCGAGGCGCCGCAATCGTGTGCTGCCTATGCCCGAACTGGAGCTGGGCATGCTGGATTTTCTCTCACTATACGGTTGTGAATTGCAATACGTGGTTGGCGAGAAAAACTCCGTCATGGGCAAGGTAATGCAGCCCCTTAATCGCCTGCGCTATGAGGTGCGCTTTATTCGCACTGCCGGCGAGTGTCTGGAAACGGAAGACAATGAGAAGCTTCAGGATGTATTGCAGGAAGCGATCGCCAGCAAGCGCGAATCCCTTCCAATTGCCATCTGGAACGCTACCTGGGGCGTGGAAGAAGTGGAGGCACTGTTCACGCTCGCCAAGAACGAATACCCGGTGGCGGCTAAAGATCCGCTTTCGGATCTTGCCCGGGACGCCCGTCAATTAAACAGCTCGGTGGCGGCACTTCTTGAGCAGAACCTTGAAGTGGATCTGGGCTTTTGGGGTGAGGTGCATCAGCGCTGGCAGGCAGAATACCGGGCAGGGCAACTGATTAACAGCGCCCGGCTGGTTACGACGCGCCTCGGGGACGCCACACGCCTTATTCGCCAGAGGCTAGATAGCCGCCCGTTATGCTTCAACGGCAAACCTAATAATCAGTCTGACATCGTCCAGAGTATGTTTTTCAGCATCTACATTGAAAAAATCCAGCCCTATCTGGCGGATGTGCGGCGTGCCCGCACAGATCTGATCGAGCCTTTATCCGGGTTGGCGGCCATGCAGACCGATGTAATGCCCGAGCACTTCCAGGAGTGGTATCAGTCGGCGCTGACCCTGGAAGGAGACAAAAGCGTGTGGGCGGCACTGGATCGGGCCGTGGAGAGTCATACCAAAGGCTGGCAGGCGTTACTGGAACAGTGTGGGCTAAGGCCTGGCGCATAGGCCTCAACCTGCAGGTGTCAGCGCTGGCTTTCCGGCGTAACCCTGAGAATCTCTTCGACTGTGGTCAGTCCGCTGGCTACTTTCTGTGCGCCGCTCAATCGCAGTGATTTCATTCCCTCCCGGTACGCATCCAGCCGCAGCTGTTCCAGTTCGCACTGGTCGGTGATTTGACTCGTTAGCGCGCCTGAAAGGGTCATGATTTCATACACTCCTGCTCGGCCCATGTAGCCAGTATTGCGGCACTCCAGGCAGCCCACCGGTTGGTGAAACTGTTTTGGCGGCGTGGCTTTCCAGGGCTTGGTCAAGATCTGCCAGGCCTGGATATCGACAGGAGCTGGTATCTTACAGTGTGGGCAAAGTGTACGAACGAGGCGTTGAGCCATCACCGCCAGCACAGTTGCGCGAATCAGATAGGGTGGGATGCCCAGTTCCATCATTCGGGTCAGAGCACTGGGCGCATCGTTGGTGTGCAGTGTCGAGAGCACAAGGTGCCCGGTCAGTGCAGCCTGCACAGCCATTTCGGCGGTTTCCCTGTCGCGGATTTCGCCAATCATGATGATATCCGGATCCTGCCTCAGCAGGGCCCGGACACCGGCTGCAAAAGTCAGCTCAATGTTTGTCTGAACCTGCATCTGGTTGAACGCGGGCTCAACCATCTCGATAGGGTCTTCGATGGTGCAAACGTTCACCTCGGCTGAAGCGATTTGTTTCAGCGTGGAATAGAGGGTTGTGGTTTTACCTGAGCCCGTGGGACCGGTTACCAGGACAATTCCATGGGGCTTTGAGGTTGCCTCCTGCCAGCGCTCGCGGTCTTCGCGGCTGAACCCCAGTTGTTCATAGGATTTCAGCAAGACGTCCGGGTCGAATATCCGCATCACCATTTTTTCCCCGAACGCGGTCGGCATGGTTGCGAGGCGCAACTCTACTTCGCTGTTGTCGGGTTTGCGGGTTTTCAGTCGGCCATCTTGTGGCCGGCGCTTTTCAGCGACATTCAATCGCCCCAGAATCTTGAGCCGGCTGGTGATGGCCATGCCAACATGCTCGGGAAATTCATAAACACTGTGCAACACGCCGTCAATCCGGAAGCGGATGAGGGTCAGGGTGCGGCGTGGTTCAATGTGAATATCAGATGCGCGCTGGTCAAACGCGTACTGTAAAAGCCAGTCAACAATACGAACAACATGCTGGTCGTTGGCATCCGGGCTGTCGCTGGCGCCCAGATCCAGAAGTTGCTCCAGATTCTGGTGGCCGGTGCTATTACCCGGCGCCTGGCCGCCACTTGCCTTATTGACGGAGTTTGCAAGCTGGTAAAACTCCACGGAATAACGCCGGATATCTTCAGGGTTCGCTACCACACGGCGGATGTCTTTGCGCACGGCCTGGCGAAGGTTACCCTCCCAGTCGATCTTGAAGGGCTCTGCGCTGGCTACCAGGATTTCGTCCTGCCCGATCTCTACAGCCAGAATGCCGTGGCGTTGGGCAAACGCATAAGACATGACCCGGGCAATTGCCGGGGTGTCTATTTTCAAAGGGTCAATGTGGTAGTGGGGCTGGCCGGCCCATTCTGCCAGCCACTTTGTCAGCCGGTCGAGGTCCAGAGTCTTGCCGCTTTTCTCGCTGGTCAGTGCCGCGATTGCGACAAGTTCCAGTGGGTGTCGTTTTGCAGCAAGACTGCTGGCGGCTCCGAGATTGGCAGAGAGCACCCGCTCGGCATTTTCCTGACTGATCTCGCCGTCGCTGACCAATGCTGTGCAGATATCCCGCAGTTCCAGTGTGCTTCGGAGCGGCGCAGGTGGTCGCGAAGGGTGCGTTGTTTTGTTGAGCTCGGCCATAGTGTATCGCTTTCCGGTGCCGGAGTATTTCAGCCTGCCACTGGCCGATTCACTTTAAGATGAACCATGGCCACGATAAACAACAGCATGGTAAGAAGCATCAGAGTAACCGGTCCTGGAGCACCCTGGCTGAGCCAGGATGAAACCACGGCCTGCGTGAAATAAAAGATCACCACGAAGGCCAGCCAGATATAACCGCGATTGTTGCCTCTGAAAACCGGTATTGCCAGTGCGAGCATGGGAACCAGTTTGACTGACAGTATCAGAGCGATAGAAACGCCTTCGATCGGTGCCGGGTAAAAGGTTGTAATTACCAGGGCGGCGAGAACAGCCAGATAAAGAAACTGGGTTGCTCGAGCGGTGTGCCGGGCTTTGGGATTATGCAGCATTTGAGATTCCAAAAGGTATAGAGAGATTTACGTGGCGCCGCTGTATTTGTGTCAATCTGCCAGTTTGAGCGCCAGATTCGCCAGGCGTTCGCCAAAGAGCTGGCAGAGCGCTTTTTCATGTTTGCTCAGGGGTTGCTGCTCGGCAGTTCCGGCCCAGTGCGAAGGGCCGTAGGGCGTGCCTCCGGTTGTCGTTTCGCTCAGATTTTTATCTGTGTAAGGCAGGCCGCATAACAGCATGCCATGGTGAAGCAACGGCATCATCATGGTCAGTAGTGTGGTTTCCTGGCCTCCGTGCAGGCTTCCGGTTGAGGTAAATGCACCTGCCGGTTTGCCGACCAATGCTCCGCCAAGCCAAAGATCACCGGTGCTGTCCAGAAAGTGCTTCAGAGGCGCTGCCATATTGCCAAATCTTGTAGGGCTACCGATAGCCAGGCCGGCGCAATTGGCCAGGTCTGACTTGCTGGCGTAGGGTGCGCCCGCATCGGGAACCGAAGGCAGCGAGGCTTCTGTATCTGGCGAAACCATTGGAACGGAACGCAACCTGGCTTCGATTCCATTCACTCTTGCGACCCCCCGGCCTATCTGGCTGGCCAGTTCTGCGGTCTGCCCATTGCGGCTGTAATAGAGAATCAGAACATAGGGCAGTGACTCGGGCATTTTAGCGTCCTCCAGGTCGACAGTCGTAAAATCAAATAATCGTTAGAATATTTTCCGGTGGCCGGCCCACGGCGGCTTTGCCGTTAGCGAGAACAATTGGCCGCTCAATCAGTTTAGGGGTTGTTACCATAGCAGCAATGAGCTGGTCGCGGCTTAGATCCGGGTTGTTCAGACCAAGTTCCTTGTACTCGCTTTCGCCGGTGCGCATCAGTTCGCGGGGCTGGCAGCCAAGTGCCTCAAGAATATCAGAGAGCTCCTGCACTGTTGGCGGCGTTTCCAGGTAGCGTATAATCTCTGGCTCGATGCCTCGCTCTGTAAGCAGCTCCAGAGCCTCGCGAGATTTTGAACAGCGTGGGTTGTGGAAAATCCGGGTGGGTTCTGTCATGTTCGTGCCTGTTTGTTGAAACGGTGCCGCAGTTATGTGTGGCGAGCAGTCTAACAGGAGGTATTCCCTTGCAGAACCCTGTCATCCACCGCTTATCACGGCGAGCAGCCTTTGCAGGCGCGCTGATTCTTTCGGCTTTGCTGGTGGGTTGCCAAAAGGTTGACCTGGAGCGTGCTGAGGGCTCGAAATTTGCGTGGGACGACCTCCGCGGCCAATGGGTGTTGGTTAACTATTGGGCAGAATGGTGCAAACCCTGTCTTGAGGAAATCCCGGAGCTGAACGAGCTCGACAAAGCACCGGATATTACCGTGCTCGGGGTCAATTTTGATGGTGTAAAGGACGAAGCTCTGGTGGATCTCGGTAAGCGCATGGGTATTGAGTTCACCATGCTGGCACAGGATCCGGGGCCGGAATTTGACTGGAAACTTCCGGTTGCTTTGCCGGCTACCTTTATTGTGAATCCTGACGGAAATCTTCTGGAAGCCCGTTTTGGACCGCAGACGGAAAAAGATATCCGGGCATTGATCGGCGGCTGAATACCGCAGGTTTTTTAACGAATTTACATGCAGGAACTACCTGACGTTATGTCGCAGACATTTGTACATCTTCGCGTGCACTCCGAACACTCCATGGTGGACGGCCTTGTTCGCGTTAAACCGCTGGTCAAGCGCGTTGTGGAACTGGGTATGCCGGCCGTGGGCCTTACAGAACAGTCCAACATGTGCTCGCTGGTCCGGTTTTACAAGGCGACAACCGGGGCTGGTGTGAAGCCCGTTATTGGCGCGGATTTGTGGCTGGAGAACCCGGATGAGCCGGAAACTCCGTTCCGCCTGACGCTGCTGGCCCGGGATAATAAGGGCTATCTCAACCTTACAGAAATCATTTCCCTTGGGTATACCGAAGGGCAGCGTTATGGCAAGCCAATCATTCAGCGCAAATGGCTGGAGAGCAGAGCCGAAGGCCTGATTGCTATGTCTGGCGCAAAAATGGGCGATGTGTGCAAGGCTTTGCTGTCTGACAAGCCCGAACTGGCAAAAGCCCGGGCTGAGTACTGGATGAACCTGTATCCGGGCTCTTATTACCTGGAACTGCAGCGAACTGGCCGGCCCGGTGATGAAGACTGCCTGCACATGAGCGTTGAGCTGGCCGAAAAACTCGGGCTTCCTGTCGTTGCAACGAACGACGTGCACTTTTTGGAGGCCGACGATTTTGAGGCCCATGAAGCCCGGGTCTGCATTGGTGAAAGCCGGGCTCTGGATGACCCGCGCCGTGATCGCCGCTTCAGCGATCAGCAATACCTCCGCAGCTCGGAAGAAATGATTGAGCTGTTCAGTGATATTCCTGAAGCCGTAGAGAACACTTTGGAGATAGCGCGCCGATGCTCGGTGACCGTGCGAATGGGCGAGTACTTCCTGCCCAACTATCCTGTGCCGGAAGGCATGACCATGGACGACTACTTTCGTCAGGTATCGGAGGAAGGGTTGGAAGATCGCCTGGCCAAAACCCTTCCCAAGGACGATCCCGATTACGACAGCAAGCGCGAAGCTTATTACAAACGGCTGAATTTCGAGCTGGATATCATTATCCAGATGGGGTTCCCCGGCTACTTCCTGATCGTAATGGACTTCATCAAGTGGGCCAAGAATAATGGCGTGCCGGTGGGGCCGGGCCGTGGTTCAGGTGCCGGCTCGCTGGTGGCTTATGCCCAGCTGATTACCGATCTGGATCCGCTGGAATACGATTTGCTGTTCGAGCGCTTTCTTAACCCTGAACGGGTATCCATGCCCGACTTCGACGTTGACTTCTGCATGGAAGGGCGGGATCGCGTCATTGCCTACGTTGCTGAGAAGTACGGCAGGGAAGCGGTTTCCCAGATCATCACCTTCGGAACCATGGCCGCCAAGGCGGTGGTTCGTGATGTTGCCCGGGTACAGGGCAAGTCCTACGGTCTGGCAGATAAACTGTCCAAAATGATTCCCTTTGAAGTCGGGATGACTTTGGAAAAGGCCATAGAGCAAGAGCCATCGCTGAAAGAGTTCCTTGAGCAGGATGAAGAAGCTCAGGAAATCTGGGAAATGGCCCTCAAGCTTGAAGGCGTCTGCCGAAATGCTGGTAAGCACGCCGGCGGCGTTGTTATTGCACCCACCAAGATTACCGACTTCTCGCCTCTGTATTGTGATGATGAAGGCGGTAGTCTGGTTACCCAGTTTGACAAAAATGACGTGGAAGAAGCCGGGCTGGTGAAGTTCGACTTTCTTGGCCTTCGAACGCTGACGATCATCGACTGGGCGCTCAAGATGATTAACCCACGGCGAGCGGGTCGTGGGCTGGCACCGCTGGATATCAACGAGATTCCGCTGGATGATCCGGCGTCGTTCGTGATGCTGAAAAAGGCCGAGACGACCGCCGTGTTCCAGCTGGAATCCCGCGGCATGAAGGATCTTATCCGCCGCCTGCAGCCGGATTCGCTGGAAGACATGATTGCCCTGGTGGCCTTGTTCCGCCCCGGCCCACTGCAGTCGGGCATGGTTGATGACTTTATCGACCGGAAGCACGGCAAGCAGCCGATGTCGTTCCCGCATCCGGATTATCAGTACGAAGGTTTGAAGCCGGTTCTGGAGCCCACCTACGGAGTCATCCTGTACCAGGAGCAGGTAATGCAGATTGCTCAGGTGATGGGCGGCTACTCCCTGGGTAATGCGGACATGCTCCGGCGGGCAATGGGTAAGAAAAAACCCGAGGAGATGGCCAAGCAAAAGCAGTTCTTCCTGGATGGCTGCGAAAATAATGGCATCAACAAAACCCTTGCGGAAAATATTTTCGATCTGGTGGAGAAGTTCGCCGGCTACGGCTTCAACAAATCCCACTCTGCGGCTTATGCATTGGTGTCCTATCAGACATTGTGGCTGAAGGCCCACTACACCGCCGAATTCATGGCTGCGGTATTGACCGCAGATATGCAGAACACGGACAAAGTGGTCACGCTGGTGGAGGAATGCCGTAACCTCAAACTGGACCTGGTGCTGCCGGATGTGAGCCGCTCGGAATACACCTTTACTGTGAATGATGACGGCCAGGTCGTATATGGGCTTGGTGCTATCAAGGGCTTGGGCGAAGGCCCGATTCAGGCCATTGTGGAAGGCCGTGCCGGCGGTGAGCCCTATCAGGACCTGTTCGACTTCTGCCGCAAGGTTGATCTCAAAAAAATCAATAAACGGGCCATGGAAGCCCTGATCCGGTCCGGCGCCATGGATAAACTTGGCGCCAGCCGGGCTCAGCTGATGGCCAGTATTCCGAAGGCGGTGCAGCAGGCAGACCAGCAGTCGCGCAATGAATCCGTGGGCATGATGGACATGTTCGGTGAAATGCTGGAAGCCTCTGACGGCGGTGACCCATACGCAGACGTCGCCGGCTTGCGGGAATGGCCGCAAAAGCAACGCCTGAAAGGTGAAAAAGATACGCTAGGCCTGTATCTGACCGGACATCCCTTTGATGAATACGAACAGGAAGTCCGGCGTTTTGTGCGCTCATCCATTTCTGATCTCAAGCCGAACAAATCACCGCAACGAGTTGCAGGGCTTGTGGTTGCGCAGCGAACCATGAAAACCCGCACGGGTTCTACCATGTGCTTTATCACGCTGGATGATCGGAGCGCCCGGATTGAAGCCACGCTGTTTTCTGAAGCATTCTTCGAAAACAGGGAGCTGCTGCAATCGGATCAGGTGATTGTGGTTGAGGGGCAGGTGAGCCACGATGATTATTCCGGCCAGATGAAAATGCGCGTCAGTTCGGTCATGGACGTGCCCAGTGCCCGGAAGCAGTTCAGTAAGGGGCTGAAGCTGAACCTGCATGCGGACCAGCTCCAGAATGGCCTGCTTGATAAAATCGACACGGCGCTCAGACCCTTTCGCTGTGATGGGAGCCCGGTCTGGATTGAATACAGCAGCCCGGACGCCAGTACCCGGATTGAACTGGGGGAAGCCTGGCGGGTGCAGCCGGACGACAACCTGCTGCTGGAGCTGAAATACCTGATGGGCGACCAGTGCGTAGAACTGGTCTATGATTGAGTGAACAAAGAGGAATGCTGTCCGAAGATTAAACATTTGTCAGATTGCGGACTCATACCAATGTCCGCTTTAGACGTGAACCGGGCGCTGCTATCTTTGTAACAAATTCTGTGTTGGCGGAGCTTTGCCCCGCCTGGCAAAAAATGATGGAACATCATGAACCCTAATTATCTCGATTTCGAACAGCCGATTGCCGACCTTGAAGCCAAGATTGAAGAGCTTCGCATGGTGGGCAACGACACCGACATCAACATTTCTGATGAAATTACGCGCCTGAAGAAAAAAAGTGTCAGCCTTACCGAGAACATATTCTCGGACCTGCACCCGTGGGATGTTGCCCGTCTTGCGCGGCATCCGCGTCGACCCTATACCCTGGATTATGTCGAAATGATCTTTGATGATTTCGATGAGCTGCACGGCGACAGGCGTTATGCGGATGACCAGGCCATTGTGGGCGGCACTGCGCGGCTGAACGATAAGCCTGTGATGGTGATCGGCCATCAGAAGGGCCGGGAAGTGCGGGACAAGGTCAAGCGTAATTTTGGCATGCCGCGCCCCGAGGGCTATCGCAAGGCTTTGCGCCTGATGGAAATGGCCGAGCGCTTCAGAATGCCCATTCTCACGTTTATTGACACTCCGGGCGCTTACCCTGGCATCGGTGCTGAGGAACGCGGCCAGAGTGAAGCCATCGCCTTCAATCTTGCAGTCATGTCGCGGCTGAAAACGCCGATCATTTCTACGGTGATCGGTGAGGGTGGCTCTGGCGGTGCCCTGGCTATCGGCGTATGCGACCAGCTGAATATGCTGCAGTATTCGACTTATGCCGTTATATCACCTGAAGGCTGCGCTTCCATTCTCTGGAAAAGTGCCGAGTATGCCTCCCTGGCGGCTGAGGCCATGGGCGTGACCGCGGATCGTTTGAAAGATCTTGGTCTGGCAGACAATGTCATCACGGAGCCCTTAGGGGGCGCGCATCGCAATCCTGAAAAAATGGCTGAAGCCCTGCGGGAAACGCTTGCCAAGGGTATGGCTGAGCTCAGCCGTTTGCCTCTTGATGAGTTGGTATCCCGGCGGTATGAGCGGTTGACCCGCTATGACACCGGGCGCTAAGCCCGAGCCAGGGTTTGCCTTTTCTGAAACTTTGAGTGCGCCGGTAAAGGCCGTCTCTGGCTACCGGCGACTTTGGGTTGCCCTGAGCGGTGGCCTGGATTCTACCCTCCTTCTGCATCTCGCCTCGCTCTGCCATCCTGGAGTGAGGGCGGTGCACATCAACCATCAGCTTCAGGTCAATGCCGGCGAAACTGAAGACTTTTGTCGCGATCTGTGTGCCGGGCTGGCGGTGCCTCTGACGGTTATACCGGTGACAGTCAATCCCGGTAGCGGCCCTGGCGAGGGCCTTGAAGAAGCTGCCCGCAAGGCTCGTTATGAGGCCTTCGAAGCGCTCCTTGAGTCTGGCGATATTCTGTTGATGGCCCATCACGGTGATGATCAGGCCGAAACCATTCTTTTTCGCATGTTTCGTGGCAGCGGTGTGACTGGACTTGCCGGTATGCCCGGCAGTCGCCCGTTGGGAGCCGGGCAGCTCGTCCGGCCGCTTCTGGGCTTCGAGCGATCGGAACTTGAGGATCATGCGCGTCGGGCCGGCATTTTGTGGGTAGATGATCCCAGCAACACAGACCAGAAGTTCGATCGCAACTTCTTGCGCCTCAGCATTCTCCCTTTACTCAAAAGACGCTGGCAGGGCTTTAATCAGCGTCTTCGCCATACTGCTGCTGCTTGTTCGGAAAGTGACTTCCTGAATCAACGCCTGGCGGAATTGCATTGGCAAATGCTGGGAGGGCGTCGAGACCGTCTGCCGGTTCCGGCGCTCAGCAAACTTGCTCTCGCAGAACAGAAAAATCTCCTGCGCTGGTGGGTCCGACGAGCCGGGTATCAGCCTCCGTCAATAAGCGACTGGTCTCAGGTGCTGCATGATCTGTTGCAGGCGGCGGAAGACAGGGCGCCGGAGTTGCGGGCAGATGGTTATAGCCTGCGGCGTTTTCAGAGTGAGCTCTATCTGGTTTCTGAAGCGCCTGCGGTGCCGGTACAGGCTGTGCCGGTCGAGCCGGGTCATCCGGTAGTTTGGGGTGATTGGAGGGTTTGCCTGGAGCCTGTGGCTACTGCGAAAACCGATGTGCCGCCAATACGAATATGTACGAGGCAGGGCGGGGAGCGCATCCGTTTTCACCCGAAGGGCCCGTCAAAATCCCTGAAGAAATGGCTTCAGGAGAAGGCCGTTCCACCCTGGCAAAGAGGCCGTCTGCCGCTGATTTTCGTGGGTATGGGAGACGATAATGAGCTTGTTGCTATTGGCGATTTATGGTGTTCTGAACAATACTGCGGAAACGCCCCTGCGGCAGGCTGGCGGCTGATTGTGGAACGGGATTGTGATTGAGTCGTTTAGGGCTTTCTGGTAGTCTGGCGTCCCATCTTGAGATGACAATCTCCCTCCTTCACAGAACCTGACAATCATGGAATCTGCATGACGCGTTATATTTTCGTCACCGGCGGTGTTGTGTCCTCACTGGGGAAAGGAATCGCATCGGCCTCTCTGGCTGCGATCCTTGAGGCGCGCGGCCTGAAGGTCACTATCCTCAAGCTGGATCCGTACATAAACGTGGACCCAGGCACCATGAGCCCGTTCCAGCACGGTGAGGTTTATGTCACCGAAGATGGCGCTGAAACCGATCTTGATCTTGGTCATTACGAGCGCTTCATCCGTACGCCGATGAGCCGCCGTAATAATTTCACGGCCGGCCGTGTTTACGAAGAGGTTATCCGCAAAGAGCGCCGCGGCGATTATCTCGGCGGGACCGTGCAGGTCATTCCCCATATCACCGATGAGATCAAGCGTCGCGTTGTTGAAGGTGCAGCCGGTGCCGATGTAGCTCTGGTTGAGGTGGGTGGTACCGTTGGTGACATTGAATCCTTGCCGTTCCTTGAAGCCTGTCGCCAGCTGAAGGTTGAAGTGGGCTCTGCGCGTGCGCTGTTCATGCACCTTACACTGGTGCCCTACATCGCGACTGCCGGCGAAATCAAAACCAAACCGACCCAGCATTCCGTGAAAGAAATGCGTTCTATCGGTTTGCAGCCGGACATCCTGCTGTGCCGCTCCGAACATGAAGTGGATATCAGCTCGCGTCGTAAAATTGCGCTGTTCACGAATGTGGAAGAGCGTGCTGTTATTCCGATGCGCGACGCCAAGTCCATTTACGCCATTCCCCGGATGTTGCACGAGCACGGCCTGGACCAGCTGGTGATTGAACGCTTTAATCTCGACGCTCGCGAAGCAGATCTGAGCGAATGGGATAATGTTGTTGAATCGCTGATGAACCCCGAGCAGGAAGTGACGATTGCCATGGTTGGCAAGTACATGGAACTGCTCGAAGCCTACAAGTCGTTGATTGAATCCTTGCTGCATGCGGGTATAAAGACCCGCACCAAGGTGAACATCAACTATATCGACTCTGAAGACATCGAACGTGATGGCACTCAGGTACTTGAAAGCGCAGATGCAATCCTGGTTCCTGGCGGTTTTGGCGAGCGTGGTGTAGAGGGTAAAATTCGCACGGTTCAATACGCTCGGGAGAACAAGGTTCCTTATCTGGGAATTTGCCTGGGTATGCAGGTAGCCGTCATAGAATACGCCCGCAACAAAGCCGGCCTGGTGGATGCACACAGCACTGAATTCCGTGAGCATACCCCGGAACCTGTTATTGGTTTGATTACCGAGTGGCTGGATGCAACTGGTGAACGCGAAGAGCGTTCAGATGACTCTGATCTTGGCGGTACCATGCGTCTTGGTGCTCAGGACTGTGTCCTGACCGAAGGCTCGAATATTGCCAATTGCTACGGCAGGAAAACCATTCGTGAACGTCATCGCCACCGTTATGAAGTGAATAATCATTTTCTGCCACAGCTGGAAGCCGCAGGCCTGCTGATTTCCGGTCGCTCTACCGATGGAAAACTGGTGGAAGTGGTGGAGGTTGCCGATCACCCCTGGTTTGTAGCGTGCCAGTTCCACCCTGAATTTACCTCCACACCCCGCGATGGCCATCCGTTGTTCAAGGGTTTTGTGGAAGCAGCGCTGGCGAACCGTAAGGAATCCTGAGAATGGCTCAGAACACCGTTACTGTTGCTGATATCGACATCGCCAACCACAAACCGTTCGTACTGTTTGGTGGCATGAACGTTCTGGAGTCCCGGGATCTGGCGTTTGAGGTCGCTGAGAGTTACGTTGAGGTTTGCCGCAAGCTTGGTATTCCTTACGTATTCAAGGCCTCTTTCGATAAAGCGAACCGTTCGTCGGTTAACTCTTTCCGTGGGCCCGGGCTCGATAAAGGCTTGCAGATACTGGCTGATATCAAGAGCAAGTACGGTGTTCCGATTATTTCTGATGTTCATGAAATGACACAAGCGGCGCCTGCCGCTGAAGTGTGTGACATCATTCAGCTGCCCGCATTTTTGAGCCGCCAGACCGATCTGGTGGTTGCCATGGCGAAAACCGGCGCGGCGATCAACATCAAGAAGGCCCAGTTTCTTGCGCCGCAGGAAATGAAGCACATCATCACCAAGTGCGCAGAAGCTGGAAATGACAGGGTTATATTGTGCGAGCGCGGTAGCAGTTTCGGGTACAACAACCTTGTGGTCGACATGCTCGGTTTTGGCATAATGAAGGCCATGAATGTGCCGGTTATGTTTGACGTGACCCATTCGTTGCAGATGCCTGGCGGTCGTTCAGATTCTGCCGGTGGTCGCCGCGCTCAGGTGACTGATCTGGCGCTGGCGGGTATGTCTCAGGGTTTGGCGGGCCTGTTCCTGGAAGCTCACCCTGATCCGGATGAAGCCAAATGCGATGGTCCTTGTGCCTTGCGCCTGAGCCAACTCGAGCCATTTTTGCAGCGAGTTAAGGCTGTTGATGACCTTGTGAAGAGTTTTAAACCTATCGATACCGCCTGATTGGCGGTTTTCGCGTTATAGGTACAAATTATGGGAGAGAGCGGGGCACGGCTTTACGAAAATGTGCGGAGCCATGGATGGCGGAGCCAAGCCCACATGGATGTGCTTGTAGCGGTTTTCGTAAAGCCGTGCCCCGCTCTCTCTTGCACCAGATTTTATTAATGCCCTTTGAAATTGAGAACCTGGAGACTCCCTAGAATGACCAAGATTGCCGACATTAAAGCCCGTGAGGTCCTGGATTCCCGTGGTAATCCCACGGTAGAAGCAGACGTGATCCTTGAAGATGGAACGCTTGGTCGTGCCTGTGCACCGTCCGGAGCCTCTACAGGCTCTCGTGAAGCGCTGGAGCTGCGCGATGGCGATGCGTCCCGTTACCTGGGTAAGGGTGTGCTGAAGGCAGTCGAAGCCATTAACGGCAAGATCAAGGATGCACTGAAAGGTAAAGATGCTGCAGACCAGCGTGGTCTGGATAATATCATGCTGGAGCTGGATGGCACTGAGAATAAAGCCAATCTGGGCGCTAATGCCATTCTGGCGGTATCCCTGGCAGCGGCTAAAGCTGCAGCGGAGTCTCTGGGTAAACCACTTTACGAGCATATCGCTGACATCAACGGCACCTCCGGCAAATTCAGCATGCCGGTGCCGATGATGAATATTCTGAACGGTGGCGAGCACGCGGATAACAACGTTGATATCCAGGAGTTCATGGTGCAGCCGGTTGCCGCCAAGAGCTTTTCAGAAGCTCTGCGCATTGGTGCCGAGATTTTCCACAGTCTGAAAAAAGTGCTGCAGGCTCAGGGCCTGAACACTGCGGTAGGCGACGAGGGTGGCTTTGCGCCAAACCTTCCGTCTAACGAGGCGGCTCTGGCAGTTATCAAAGAAGCGGTTGAAAAAGCCGGGTACAAGCTTGGTACCGATATTACTCTGGCTCTGGATTGCGCAGCGTCTGAATTCTACAAAGACGGCCAGTACGTATTGGCTGGTGAAGGCAAGAGTTTTGATTCTGCTGGTTTTGCCGATTATCTGGCTGGACTGGCGGAGCGTTTTCCGATTGTGTCCATTGAGGATGGCATGGACGAAAGCGACTGGGACGGATGGAAAGTACTGACCGACAAGATCGGCGAAAAAGTACAGTTGGTTGGCGACGATCTGTTTGTTACCAACACCAAAATCCTCAAGCGCGGTATCGATACCGGCGTGGGCAATTCCATTCTGATCAAGTTCAACCAGATCGGAAGCCTGAGTGAAACCCTGGACGCTATCAAAATGGCTCAGGATGCAGGATTTACGGCGGTTATTTCTCACCGTTCAGGTGAAACTGAAGATACAACCATTGCTGATCTTGCCGTTGCTACCTGTGCTGGCCAGATCAAGACCGGTTCTCTTTGCCGCTCTGATCGTGTTGCCAAGTACAACCAGCTGCTGCGTATTGAAGAGGCGTTGCAAGGTAAGGCGCCATACCGTGGTCTGGTCGAGATTAAAGGCCAGGGCTGAAATCAGTAGCCTTCACCTTTGCCCCTGAAGTCCGGGGTTCAGGGAATGGAGCATTAAGGCCGTCGTGTTCTGAATGAAATTTCAGTCACGATGGCCTTTTTGTCCAATTAGTTAGAAGAATTTGTTGCTAATCTACTCTAAGGTCTATACTTAGCGTCCGGTGTATGGTTTTTGATCGTTTAACTCGTGAACGGAATCGGTATTAATGAAGTTGCTCTGGGCTTTCATGGTTGTTCTCATTCTCCTTCTTCAGGTGCGCCTGTGGATTGGGGAGGGCAGCTTTGCGCAGGTCTGGACGCTGGAAAAGTCGATTGCCGAGCAGCGCGAGGAAAATGCCGAACTGGCTACTCGTAATGAGCGCTTGTATGCGGAGGTGCGTAATCTTCGCAATGAGCAGGGTGCGGTGGAAGAGCGGGCCCGGATGAATCTTGGGTTGATTCGCAACGATGAGACGTTTTTTCTTGTTGTTGAGCAGTGACTTCCGGGTTCGGAGCTCTGAGCGCCGGGTAGACCTTTCCCGGGAAACGCTACGAGCACATCCATGTGCGCTTGACGGTGGCCATCCTTGGCCACCGACATTCCCGGAAAAGATCTACCCGCCGCTCTCCAGGCCTTGTGCGGAAACCCTATGACTTCTCCACGATTCTGGTTGATTGTTCCCGCCGCAGGCATTGGTCAGCGCATGCAGGCTGAATGTCCCAAGCAGTACCTCCATATCAATAACCGTTTTATTCTGGATGTCACCCTTTCCCGGTTACTGGGTTCCGGCCTTTTTGCTGGTTGTATGGTCCCGCTTAATTCAGCGGATCATTGGTGGCCGGATACGGATGCCAGCAGCGATGACCGCATTCAGACCTGCACGGGTGGCGCGGAACGGGCGGATTCTGTTCTCTCCGCATTACACGCACTGGAGGAGCAGGTCGCAGCCGATGACTGGGTATTGGTTCATGATGCGGCTCGACCTTGTGTGCATCCGGCTGACCTTGAGAACCTTGTCTCAACTTTAGTGGATCACCCTGTGGGTGGTTTGTTGGCTGCGCCGGTTGCGGACACGCTGAAAAAAGCGGGGTCAGGTCAGCCGGTGGAGGTTATTGGAACCGTGGATCGCAGCCAGCTTTGGCGGGCGCTCACGCCTCAGATGTTCCGTTATTCGATGTTGGTCGAGGCGCTGGAGAAGGCTCTGGGCGAGAAGCAACCGATTACGGATGAGTCCTCTGCCATGGAGTTTTCCGGTAACATGCCCGTTCTGGTAGAAGGGCGGTCGGACAATATCAAGATTACCGTACCTGCTGATCTGGACCTTGCTGGTTTTATTCTCAGCCGGTTCTGACTTTTCTGGTTTTCCCGGAGTAAATTATGCGAATTGGTCAGGGCTTTGATGTTCATGCCTTCGGCGAAGGCGATGCCGTTATTCTTGGCGGCGTCTCCATACCTTACAGTCAGGGGCTGAAAGCCCATTCTGATGGCGATGTGCTTTTACATGCGCTGGCAGATGCCCTTTTGGGCGCGGTTGCCCTGGGTGATATTGGCCATTTTTTTCCGGATACCAGCGCGGAATGGGCTGGTGCGGATAGCCGTGATCTGCTGCGCCGGGTTGTGGCCCGGGTATCAGAGGAGGGCTTTGCTGTCGTGAATGTTGATACTACGATCATCGCCCAGGCACCCAAAATGGCGCCCTATATCGAGCGCATGCGTTTGAATATCGCTGAGGACCTTGGTATCCCGGCCAGCTGTGTAAGCGTAAAGGCGACCACAAGCGAAAAACTCGGGTTTACTGGGCGTGGTGAGGGTATAGCGTGTCAGGCAATGTGCCTGCTTGAGCAGGTGGCACCGTGAGTGAGGCGGAAGCAGGCGCAGCAGGCTGGCGCCTGGACTGGCCCGTGTCAGCAGGAGCGCGTGTAGGCAGCGCTCAGCTGAAAACCGTGCCGGAAGACTTCCGGGTTTGTGAAGTGCTGGAGGCGTTTCCCGAACATACGGACCAGTCCCTTGTTGCCGGCGTTGCCGGTGAAGGCGAGCATTTGTGTTTGCGCCTGGAGAAAACCGGTGACAACACGGAGTTTGTCGCTGGAGAGCTCGCTACCCTGGCTGGCTGTCGATCTTTTGATGTGGGGTTTTGCGGGTTGAAGGATCGCCACGCGGTGACCAGCCAATGGTTCAGCCTCTACAGGCCCGGTATGATGGAGGACGATGCCGCATTAATCGGGCAGATCTCGGCGCGCTGGCCGGTAAAGTCAGCCTGTCGCAGTGTGCGAAAACTTCGTCGCGGGGATCATCAGGGAAACCAGTTTACGATAAGGCTTCGGCAGATCAGCGCTGATCGTGATGTTGTCGAAAGCGCGCTGGAACGACTGAAAATACAGGGTGCACCCAATTACTTCGGCCCTCAGCGTTTCGGTTTTGGCGGCGCGAATCTGGACCGTGCTGTTCATATTGATCCTGCGGCGCTGAATCGTCGTGGCGGACAGGGCAAGGGCCGGGGGCGAGGCCGGGGTGGCAGCAGGTCTGGCGGTGGCAGAGATGACCGGAAAAACGTATTGTATTTTTCGGCTGCCCGCTCCTGGCTTTTCAATGAGGTTCTTGCGTCGCGGGTGGCTGAAGGAAGTTGGCAGGCTCCGCTTCCTGGCGAGCCAACTGAGGCTGCAACGGGGCCTTTGTGGGGCGATGGAGGCACGAGTGCCAGTGGCGAGGCTGGGCAACGTGAACATGAGATAGTGGCACAGTCGCCAAAACTGGCTTCGCTGTTCATGACGACTCGAATGAAGCCTGAGCGGCGCCCTCTGGTTGCTGTGGCAGAAGGCCTAAGCTGGTCCTGGCTGGATGATGGTGCTCTGGAGCTCGATTTTTTTCTGAAGCCCGGTCAATACGCCACTACGATTTTGAGTGATATTTTTGAGCTAGAGGACGTCAGCCTCGGCCATCATAAAAAATAATACGGCCAGCGACGTTTTGGCCAGTGGTTTACTGGATAGCATGTTTTGGAGAGTACTGTGCGCATTCTGTTATCGAACGATGACGGTGTTCATTCACCGGGGCTTGTAGCCCTTTACGAAGGTCTCAAAGGCCTGGGTCATCTTGAAGTTGTAGCACCCGACAGGGATCACAGCGGCGCAAGCAACGCTCTGACGCTCAACCGCCCCCTTACGGTTGAACAGCATCCCGGCGGTTTCCGGTCTGTCGACGGTACGCCCACAGACTGTGTGCACCTTGCTGTTAACGGCCTTTTTCGTGAGCCGTTCGACCGTGTAGTCTCAGGTATCAATACCCATGCCAATCTGGGTGATGACATCATCTATTCCGGCACGGTAGCGGCTGCAACTGAAGGTCGTCATCTCGGGTTGCCAGCCATTGCAGTCTCTTTGGTAAGTGAGGGACGTAATCATTTCGACACAGCTGCCAGAGTCGTGCGCATGCTTCTGGAGACTCCGCAGCCTTTTGTTCTGGGGCCTCGTTCTATATTGAATGTGAATGTGCCCGATGTGCCCTGGAAAGAACTTGCCGGGTTTCGCGTTACCCGGCTTGGTGACCGGGAGCGCGCCGAGGGCGCTGTTCCGATGACGTGTCCGCGGGGTAAGGAGCGCTACTGGATCGGTGCAGCAGGGAAAGGCGGTGATGCCGGTCCGGGAACCGACTTCCATGCTGTCTCGCAAGGGTACGTTTCACTTACGCCTGTTCACATAGATATGACTCGTCACGAAGCGCTTGTTTCTCTCAGAAACTGGGCCGACTCCCTGCAGGCCTCCATGGGGGACAGTGCGTGAGTGGTGAGCTTCAGGGTATCGGGATGACATCCCGGAGAACACGCATGCGCCTGGTGCAACGCCTCAAAGAATCCGGCATCGAGTCAGATCGCGTTCTGGATGTCATGGGGCAGGTGCCGCGCCACATTTTTCTGGATGAAGCCCTGTCGCACCGGGCCTACGAGGACACGTCGCTACCTATTGGCTATGGTCAGACGCTGTCCCAGCCCTATATCGTCGCTCGAATGACCGAACTGTTGCTCAGGCATGAGCCCGCCAGAGTGCTGGAGCTGGGCACAGGGTCAGGCTACCAGACCGCTGTGTTGTCACAGCTTTTTGAGCAGATTTACAGTGTAGAGCGGATCAAGCCCCTTCAGGATCGTGCCCGCGAGCGGCTACGGCAGCTCAATATCCGTAACGTTATGCTCAAGCATGCGGACGGAGGCATGGGGTGGCCGGAAAGGGGCCCGTTTGATGGCATTATTGTTACTGCCGCTCCGATGGAGATTCCAACCGAGTTGCTGGATCAGCTAGCTGATGGTGGCGTGCTCGTGGCACCGGTTGGTGAAGAGCATCAGGTGCTTGTGGAGGTGATTCGCAACGGTGATCGGTTTGAGCGTCGTGAGTTGGAGCCGGTTCGCTTTGTGCCTTTATTGGGCGGAGTTGTCCGTTGATCAACCAGGCAAAGAAAACCAGCACGCAAATCAGTGGCCGCGAACACCACCCCGCCTCGGTGTTCTTACGAGGCATGGCGATGGGCGCAGCAGATATAGTTCCGGGTGTTTCCGGCGGTACCATTGCATTTATAACAGGTATTTATTTCAGGTTACTTGAGGCGATCAATGCTGTGCCGGGAGCCGTGTTCAGAGAACTGTTCCAGGGCAGGCTGAAGGCTTTCTGGCAGGCCTGTGACGGCACATTTCTCAGCTTACTGCTCGCGGGCATTCTCCTCAGTGTTGTTACCCTGGCATCTGCCATCAGTTTCCTGCTGGACGAATATCCGATTCTGATCTGGAGCTTTTTTTTCGGCCTGATTATTGCGTCTGTCCTTCATGTCGGCCGCCAGGCAAGACACTACCGTGCACCTCTGCTTGTTCCTCTTGTTGCTGGCGTTGTCGTCGCGTGGTGGATTACAACACTGTCTGGTGGCGATATTGAGCCTTCCGCTCTGACCTTTTTCGGCGCCGGAGCTTTGGCAATATGCGCGATGATCTTACCCGGTATTTCCGGTAGTTTTATTCTGGTCATCGTGGGTATGTATGCTCCGGTTCTAGCGGCTATTAAATCTTTTGATGTCATGGTGTTACTGTTGTTTATGGCAGGTTGTCTGGTTGGCCTGCTGTCGGTAGCAAGGCTGATTACGTGGGCTTTTCACAAATATCATGATCCTGTGTTGGCTCTGCTTACCGGTTTCATGATTGGTGCACTGAATAAAGTATGGCCCTGGAAAGAGGCTCTCAGCTGGCGAACCAACAGCTCTGGCGAACAAGTGCCGTTGAATGAAGTCAGTATCAGCCCCGGGGCATTTGCGGACATTACTGGTCTGGACCCCCAGATTTCAACAGCAGTTATAATGGCTATTGCCGGTTTTGCTCTTGTATTGCTGGTCGAGTGGGTTGGTGGACGCAACCAGAAAGCTGCGCAGCCGGTATCCGATAATGTCGGGTGACGCTTCAACACCTCCTCGGCAACCCATCAGGAACTCCGTGTTACCTTTATGGGCAAACTGTTGTTCCCGCCCGTAACAAAGATGACGGCGGGTAACAGGAATGGGTTCAGAGTAACTTGGATTTGAATCCAAAATGTGCAATAAATTAGCGAGTTACTTTTAAAACTTCAGGATTTTCTTTGAACCGATTCAGGGCTTATACAGATTACTCCTAACCGGGCCGGTGTTATTCCAGTGAGATTACTACGTGGGTCAGCTCATGCCGCATTGTCGGCCTCCCCGCGGTTCCGCTTTGGTGCCCACCCGTCTGCCTGTGCACCTGTAACTGGCAAGTTCTGGTTCTTTCTGACGGCTTTCTTTTTTCTGTCCGGTGCGTTGAGTGGTTGTAACACTCAGGCGCTTCATCAGGATGATATTTACAACCCGCCGGTTTACTGGGGGCGCCATGTCGTCCGCCAGGGCGAGACCCTGTACGGCATTGCCTGGACCTACGGTCGCGATTATCAGGAGCTGGGCAGTGCTAATGGAATCGGCCCTCCCTGGACGATCCGCGCCGGGCAGGTACTCCGGCTGGACCGTCGCGGCAGCGTTTCGTCCAGTAGCAGTCGCGTTTCGGCAAAGGCCTCCAGGCCACCTCAGAACACATCTGCCCGGGCACCGGCCGCCAGATCCCCTGGCTCAGCGACAACTGCCCGGAAACCCGCGGTCACCCGGGGGCCGGATAAGTCTGCTCCGCTGGCTTCACGCACGCAGACGGTAGCCAGCATTCCGTGGCGCTGGCCACACTCTGGCACCGTAATTGCAGGATACTCTGCATCCGGAAAAGTCAATAAAGGCGTTGATATTGCCGGAAAAGCCGGGGATGCTGTAAGGGCTGCTGCAGACGGAAGTGTGGTCTACGCCGGCAACGGTTTGCTGGGTTATGGCAATTTGATTATTGTGAATCATAACGAGCATTATCTGAGTGCATACGCTCATAACCGGAAGATTCTGGTTAGTGAAGGGGAGGGAGTAAAGGCCGGACAGGTCATAGCAGAACTCGGCGGCAGTGGTGCGGAGCGTCCGATGTTACATTTCGAGATTCGAAAAAATGGTAACCCGGTTGATCCAACTCATTATCTGCCACCACGCTAATGATGGATGCCGGGCTTAAAACAAGAAGAAATGATGGCAACAGCGCATAAGCTGGCCATTGAAGAAGTCCTGAAGAGAAAAGAAGTAACCAATGCCCGCAACAAAAAGAAGTATCGGGCGAAAATCCAGGATTGTTGAAAGGCGGGGCAAGAGATATGTCAGCAGAACAAGAAGATATTATTGTTGATCGTATTACAGACGTCGATGGCATTACGAACGTTGATGAATCTGAGGATCAGTTACTCGCAGAAGAAAAAACCGATAAGAGCGCCCCTGAGGCTGCCGAAGTCGATGAAGGGTTTCCTTCCCAAAGGCGTTATTACAGCAGTTCGAAGCAGCTGGACGCCACTCAGCTTTATCTCAACGAAATTGGTTTCTCACCACTTCTGACCGCGGAAGAGGAAGTCTATTTTGCACGTCTGGCGCGCAAAGGTGAGGACTCCGGCCGTAAACGGATGATTGAGAGTAACCTGCGGCTGGTTGTAAAAATTGCCCGCCGCTATGTGAACCGTGGGTTGACGTTGCTTGATCTGATCGAAGAGGGAAACCTCGGGCTGATCCGTGCGGTTGAAAAATTTGATCCGGAGCGGGGCTTCCGCTTCTCCACGTATGCAACATGGTGGATCCGCCAGACGATAGAGCGGGCGATCATGAACCAGACCCGTACTATCCGTTTGCCCATTCACGTAGTAAAAGAGCTGAACCTTTACTTGCGGGCAGCTCGCGAACTTACACAAAAGCTTGATCATGAGCCTTCGGCGGAAGAAATCGCAAGGAGTGTCGACAAGCCGGTTAATGACGTCAAGCGTATGCTGGGCCTTAACGAGCGCGTTGCCTCCATGGATACGCCGATCGGCGCCGGAGGTGAGAAGTCTTTGCTGGATACGGTGGCTGACGAAGGCGCCTCTGACCCTGCAGATGTATTGCAGGACAACAACATGTGTGCCTGCCTTGGGAAATGGATAGACCAGCTGAGCGACAAACAGCAGGAAGTGCTGTCCCGGCGGTTTGGTCTGAGGGGCTATCCTGTCAGTACGCTGGAAGAAGTCGGACAGGAAATAGGTCTGACCCGTGAGCGGGTTCGACAGATTCAGGTAGAGGCGCTGCGACGTTTGCGTGAAATCCTCGAAAAAGAAGGCCTGACTGGAAACCTGCTGTTCAAATAGCCTTCCTGACATAACACCCTGAACGCCGGCCATGTTTCATGGCTGGCGTTTTGTGTTTTAGTGGTTCTGCAAAAGTATCTCCGAAAAGTAACCGTGCAAATGAGAACCAGGTTGCGACTCGCCCCTTTTGGTCATTGTTAGAATAGCGGCGCCGGGGGCTGCGGACTTTTACCTGGTGACGAATGAACTCTCATAATAATGACTAAAAAGGAAAGGACGATGAAAAAGGCTTTTTTGAAGGGTTTGGCATCCTTGATGCTGGCCACCACACTATCGGCTCCTGCTTTCGCGTTGACCGTTGAAGGTGTTGATGTCCCTGAGACCTACAAGGCAGACAGCACCGAGCTTGCCTTGAACGGTGCGGGCACTCGCTCCAAGTTTTTCATGGATCTTTATATAGGCAGCCTTTATGTGCCTCAGGCACAACAGGATGGCAATGCGGTTATTGAAGCCGATGAACCTCAGGCAATTACACTGCATATTATTTCCGGCATGATCACCAGTGACCGTATGACAGAAGCAACCATGGAGGGCTTCGAGGCTTCTACGGGTGGTGATATGGCTTCCGTTCAGGCGGAAATTGATCAGTTCATGTCGGTATTCAAAGAAGAAATTAAAGAAGGTGACGTATTTGATCTGGTCTACGTGCCAGGTGAGGGCGTCAAGGTGTTGAAGAACGGTGAGCAAAAAGACATTGTTGGCGGCCTTGAGTTCAAGAAAGCCTTATTTGGTATCTGGCTTTCTGCTGAGCCGGCTCAGAAGAGTTTGAAGAAAAAAATGCTGGGTCAGAGCTGACAGGGATTTATTGCTTGTGTCAGAAAAGCCGGCAAACGCCGGCTTTTTCGTGGCTGGAACGGATCTTTTATTGATAATCACTTTTATGTTTGAACTCGCAAAGATCCTCAATAGTACAGGCGCCGCAGCGGGGTTTGCGCGCTACGCAGGTGTAACGCCCGTGCAGGATAAGCCAGTGATGGGCATCCTGAAGAAACTCTTTCGGCACCAGCCGCATCAGGCGTTTTTCCACTTCCACAACATTCTTGCCCGGAGCAATGCCGGTGCGGTTGGATACACGGAAAATATGAGTGTCTACCGCCATGGCGATCTGGCCGAACGCTGTGTTCAGAACCACATTGGCGGTTTTTCGGCCGACCCCCGGAAGGGCTTCAAGGTCCTCACGGTTGTCCGGCACAATGCTGTTGTGTTTTTCAATCAGTATCCGGCAGGTCTTGATAACGTTCTCTGCCTTGCTGTTGAATAACCCGATGGTCTTTATGTAACTCTTCAGACCGTCCAATCCGAGCGCAAGTATGGCCTCCGGCGTGTTAGCGACAGGATAGAGCTTGTCAGTCGCCTTGTTGACGCCTACATCTGTAGCCTGCGCAGAGAGGATAACCGCGATGAGCAGTTCAAACGGGCTGCTGTAGTTCAGCTCGGTTTCCGGATGAGGGTTGGCCTCCCTGAAGCGGGAGAATATTTCAATACGCTTGGCTCTGTTCATAGTGTTTTGTTACGACTCCGGCCGCAGGTCATGAGACGTTCCCGGTAACACGCACGCGTTTGCTGCCGGGCATTGTCACTGGCTCAGCTACTTTCTGGCGTTCCTTTAAATGATTGTCGATGCCGTTTTTCAGGGCGATCAGCAAACCAAGACCAACGAAAGCGCCGGGTGGCAGCACCATGAACAGCATATCCGGGTAGTTGGCAAACGGCTCTATTACCCAATCGGCAGCCATGGGGCCGAGCAGCAGGTGCATATCAACGAACAGGGTGCCCTGGCCAATGAGTTCCCGCATGCCACCGAGAATCACCAGTACTATCAGAAAGCCGGCGCCCATCATTGCGCCATCAAGCAGTGCAGGGCCGGGAGCGTTGCGTGAGGCAAATGCATCGGCACGGCCAAGAATGGCGCAGTTGGTAACGATCAGAGGGATGAAAATACCGAGAATCTGGTAAAGCTCGTAAGTGTATGCCTGCATCAGCAACTCGGCACAGGTAACGAAGGAAGCAATAATCATTACAAACGCCGGCAGGCGCACGGATTCGCCAACAAAGTTCCGGATCAGGGAAACCGCCAGATTGGAGCCCATCAAAACCATCAGGGTTGCCAGGCCCAGGCCGATGGCGTTGACTACTGTGCTGGTGACGGCAAGAAGAGGGCACAAACCCAGTACCTGAACCAGCGCCGGGTTGTTGTTCCAGAGACCGTCACGGATGATTTCACCGGAAGTTTTTGTCGCCATGATCAGGATTGCTCCAGGTTCAGGGATTCGTCTGTCAGATCCCCGGGGGTGACTTCAGGGCCTTGCCCCAACGGGGTTTTGTTCAGTTGGGCCCGGATAACCTGCTGGTTCTTCCGGAAATAAATCAGCGATTTCTGTACGGCTTTTACCACAGCCCGAGGAGTAATGGTGGCGCCGGTAAACTGATCAAATACCCCGCCGTTCTTTTTGACATTCCACTCCCGTGGCGCCGGATTGCCCAGAGAGCGCCCCTCGAAGTCTTTTACCCAGTCGGACTTTCGGGTTTCAATCCGGTCGCCTAGCCCCGGAGTTTCCTTGTGGCCAATAACCCTGACACCGAGAACCGTACCTTCAAGGTCAATACCTACAAGCAGCTTTATAGCGCCTGAATACCCGTCAGGCGCAACGGCGGGCATGATCATACCAACCGGTTGCCCGTTCTGACGCGCGACCCAGACTGTCACCTTTCCCTCTACTGCCAGCCGATCGCTGGCCGGGAGAATCAACGTATCCCTGAGCATGTCGTTGTCATGCGCGCTTTCCGGGATGATTTCAAAGAGCGCTTTGGCTTCTGCTCTGGCGGCCTGCTCTGCGATGCGCTCGTCGGTCAGCGCCTGGGTAACCGCAATGGTGCCACCGGTAATAACAGCAAATAGCCCCAGCCCGATGGCACTACGGCGAATGGATTGAATCATGGTCGCCATGGCTCAGCTCCTGCCCCGGCCGGGCAGTCCTCGTCGGGCTTTGTGGTGGCCGTAGGTTCTCGGCGGCGTGTAGTGGTCAATAAAGGGTACGGCAAAGTTCATGAGCAACACGCTGAACGCCACGGCATCCGGATAGTTCCCCCAGCTTCGGATCAGATAAATGAGCACGCCGATTCCCGCTCCGTAAATCAGTTTACCCTGATGACTGGTGGCTGCGGAGACCGGGTCAGTTGCGATAAAAAATGCTCCGAGCATAGTGCCTCCGGCCAGGAGGTGCAGTGATAACGGAGCATACTGATCCGCATTGCTGCCAAATGCCAGGCTCATGGCGACCAGTGCGCCCAGAAAAGCGGCCGGAATGTGCCAGGTGATGATCTTCAGGCCGATGAGTACAAGCCCTCCGGCCAGAAAGGCCGCGTTGACCCACTCCCACCCTCTGGCAATGCCCTCGCCGAACGTGGGGTGCACCAGAACCTCTTCCGCGGTATGGGTGGCAATCTTGTGTTTGTATTCGTCCAACGGCGTTGCCATCGTCCAGCCATCAATGGCTGTTTGCTGCCCTGATGCGATGGCTGCCAGGGTGTCTCCAAACCCGGGAGCCTTGTCCCAGATCAGTGCAGGCTCTGCCCAGTTGGTGGTCATGGCAACCGGGAATGAAATCAGCACCAGAGCGTAGCCCACCATGGCAGGATTGAACGGATTGGAGCCCAGTCCGCCATAGAGCTGTTTGGCTATCACTATCGCTGAAATGACCGCCACTGCCGATACCCACCAGGGCGCAAACTGGGGTAAGGAAAGCCCGAGCAATAGCCCGGTTACCGCAGCGGTGTTGTCTTTGAGTACAAACGCTATTGGCTTGCTGCGCAGCTTGAGAATGGTAGCTTCCGATGCCAGAGCAATGGCAATGCACCATACAACGTTGATCAGGTTGCCCCACCCGAAAAACAGGGTCTGTGCAAGCAGGCCAGGTAATGCTGCGAGTATGACCCATAGCATCACCTTCGATGTCGGGCGCGCATTGTGAGCATGGGGTGAGGACTGTTGAACAAACGCCATTTAGATCGGGCCTGATTCGGGTTATTCGATGGACTGGGATTCGGTTCGGGTTGCCGGCGTTTTGCGAGCGTCCGCCAGAGCTTCTTCTGCCCGTTTTACCCTGTCGTGATTCTTGGTGACAGCACGTTCGAGTTTTTCTATGTTGTCTGCTTGCTGCGCTTTCGCGTCTTCAAGCATGGTCTGCATGGTGTCCAGTTTGGACTGTGCCTGCCCCAACTGTTTCTCCAGTGCTTCAACGTCGGGCTTTTCCGACGCTGCGCCTGCTGATACAGCTACCTGCGCCTTTGCAGCTTCACTACTGGCTTTTTTACGCGCCAAAGCCTGTTCAACCAGTGCAGAGCCTGCCGCCCGCTCGTCGACAGCTCCTCCGCTGGCGGCAACCCGCTCAGCTTCCGCCTTCTTTTTGGCCTGGGCTTCCGCAGCGGCTTTCGCACGTTCCTTGCGCCGCAATTCTTTATCCAGCTGCTCTCGTTCAAGCCTTTCCTGACGGGCCTCAAACCGCTCTCTGGCCCGGTTCGCTTTAAGCTGTTCTGCACGCTGAATGCGAATCTCGCCTTTCGCATAGCGGTAGTATTGCACGAGCGGAATCGAGCTCGGGCACACATACGAACAGGCACCACATTCAATGCAGTCGAACAGGTTCAGGTGTTCTGCTTTTTCAAACTCGGCGGCCTTTGCATGCCAGAACAGCTGTTGCGGCAGCAATTCCATGGGGCAAACTTCGGCGCACTGTCCGCAGCGGATGCAGGCCTGCTCGGGCGGCGGCGCGGGTAGCTCGCTTGAAGTTGCCGCAATAATGCAGTTACTGGTCTTGATAATTGGCACCGCTGTGGTCGTCAGCGTGTAGCCCATCATCGGGCCGCCGAGAACCAGGCGGCTGACACGGTCTTTTTCTAGCCCGGCCTGCGCGAGAAGATAATCCACAGGCGTACCCAGTAAAACATCAAAATTGCCTGGCTTTTGAAGCGCCTCACCGGTGAGTGTGACAATGCGTTCTATCAGAGGTGTGCCTTCAAAGATGGCCCGGGAAACCGCGACGGCAGTTCCGATGTTCTGGCACATAACGCCGATATCGGCCGGGATACCACCACTGGGTACTTCCATCCCGGTCAGAATCTGGATCAACTGCTTTTCGCCACCGGAAGGGTATTTGGTCGGGATAACAGCGATTTCAATTTTTGTGCCCTGTATGGCTTCACGCAGTGCTGCCGCAGCTTCCGGTTTGTTGTCTTCAATTCCAATCACGCACCGCTCAGGGCGCAGGAGCCAGGCCATTACTTTCAGCCCGGCAATAACCTCGTCGGCTCGCTCGCGCATGGTCATGTCGTCGGCGGTAATGTAGGGCTCGCACTCAGCGCCATTCAGAATCAGTGTGTCGATTTTCCGATTCTGGCGCGGTTTCAGTTTGATGTAGGTGGGAAAACCCGCGCCACCCATGCCGGAGATACCGGCTGAGTGAATGGTATCCAGAACCTGGTCCCGGTCGAGTTTGCGATAGTCGCTGAGCGGATAACGCTCGCACCACTCATCCTTGCCGTCCGGTTTCATGACGATGCATTTATCCGCCATGCCGGAAGGATGTGGCACCGGGTGGTTACCGATGCTTTCAATGACTCCCGATGTCGGAGCATGCACCGGAACGCCCATACCATGGCTGACATCGGCTATTTTCTGGCCTTTCAGTACTGTGTCACCAACCGCAACAACGGGGTCTGCGGGTTCGCCAATGTGTTGTTGCAGCGGAAGCACCAACTGCCCGGGAATGCCTGCAGGCTGAATGGCTCGGGCGGTTGAAAGCTCCTTGCGCTCCGCGGGGTGAACGCCGCCACTGAAATCCCAAAGCTTGGTGATCGGGAGCATCAGGCGTTGGCCTCCTGCCGGTCTGTTGCAATAATCTCTGGTGCTGGCTGAGCCCAGCCCCTGATATCGGGTTCAATGGTAATCATGTCGATACAGTCAACAGGGCAGGGTTCTACGCAAAGATCACAGCCTGTGCATTCGCTTGCGATAACTGTGTGCATATGTTTTGCGGCGCCCAGAATAGCGTCCACCGGGCAGGCCTGGATGCACTTGGTGCAGCCGATACACTCATCTTCCCGTATCACGGCAACGCGCTTTGCCTGTTCTACGCCGTGCTCGGCATCCAGCGGCTGTGGTTCTACATCAAGCAGATCTGCCAGTGCCTTGATTGTGGACTCTCCGCCAGGGGGGCATTTGTTGATTGCGCCACCCTCTGCAATAGATTCGGCATAGGGGCGACAGCCGGGAAACCCGCACTGGCCACACTGGGTCTGGGGCAGCACGGCGTCGATCTGTTCCACCAACGGGTTACCCTCAACCCGGAACCGCTCGGAGGCAAAGCCCAGCAAGCCGCCAAACACCAGAGCGAGGCCAAGCAATACCAGAACGGCGATAAGGATGCCTGTCCACATAAAAACGTGTCTCCGTTAAACGCTGACCAGGCCGGTAAAGCCCAGAAACGCCAGTGACATCAACCCTGCGGTGACCATGCCTATGGCTGCACCCCGGAAGGAAAGGGGGACATCGGCCACGGCAATACGTTCGCGCATTGCAGCGAACAGCACCAGCACCAGCGAGAAGCCGACGGCAGCGCCAAAACCATAGAGTACTGATTCAACGAAGTTGTTGTTTTTATTAAGGTTAAGAAGTGCTACGCCAAGTACCGCGCAGTTGGTGGTAATCAGTGGCAGGAAAATTCCCAGCACACGATAAAGCAGAGGGCTGGTTTTTCGAACCACCATCTCTGTGAACTGAACCACCACCGCAATCACGAGGATAAAGGTGATGGTTTTCAGAAACGCCAGATCCAGAGGCTCCAGCAGGTAGGTGTAGGCAAGATAGCTGCACACCGATGACAGTGTCAGCACAAAGGTTGTTGCCAGGGACATGCCCATGGCGGTTTCCAGCTTGCCGGACACACCCATGAAGGGGCACAGGCCAAGAAACTGAACCAACACGAAGTTGTTCACCAGAATGGTGCTGACCAATATCAGTAAATATTCTGTCATCATCGCGTCGTTATCATCGTATCGTCGTCATTTCGCCATCGGTGCGCTCTGTCCCGGTCGCTGTTTACATCACCCGCATACCGGGGGTCGCGCCCGAATCCGGAGACAGGATAAAGATATCCTTGCCACCCGGGCCCGCTGCCAGAACCATGCCTTCAGACATGCCGAACTTCATTTTTCTGGGCTTGAGGTTGGCGACCATTACCGTGAGGCGTCCTTCAAGATCCTCAGGGTTGTAAGCAGACTTGATACCAGCAAACACGTTTCGCTCGCCATGCCCCAGATCAAGCGTCAGGCGAAGAAGCTTGTCTGCGCCTTCAACAGGTTCCGCTTTGACTATTTTAACGACTCGAAGATCCACTTTCGCGAAATCATCAAATTCTATTTCATCGGCAATCGCTTCGCTCTTTTCGGATTGGGCGGGCTCGGCCGGTTTGCCAGTCGCAGCAGGCATCTCTTCTTTTGAGGCATCCAGCATTTTTTCGATCTGGGCCATGTCCACCCGGTTCATCAAAGGCGTGAACTTGTTGATGAGGTGGTTTTCCAGTCGCGCACTGCGGTTGTTCCAATCCAGCTTCGCGTTCAGGAAGTCTTCTGACGCCTTGGCCGTTTCCGGCAACACCGGGGCGAGATACGCCATCAACAAGTGGAACATGTTGAGGGCGTTGGTACAGATGGCCTGGAGCTTTTCGTCCTGACCTTCCTGCTTGGCAACGACCCAGGGCTGCTCATCATTTACGTACTGATTGGCGATGTCTGCCAGTTCCATGATGCGGCGCATGGCACGGCCAAATTCCCGGGCCTCGTAGAAAGTTTCCAGCTCCTGACCGGCTTCGATGAACTCTTTCAGTTTGTCGTGCTCAGTCACCTCGCCAAGCTTTCCATCAAAGCGCTTGGTGATAAAACCGGCACTGCGACTGGCAATGTTGACCACCTTGCCCACCAGATCCGAGTTCACTCTGGCCGCAAAGTCTTCCAGGTTCAGATCCATATCGTCCACGCCACCGGTAAGCTTGGCGGCAAAGTAATAACGCAGATATTCCGGATTCAGATGATCCAGATAGGTACGGGCCATGATGAAGGTGCCCCGGGACTTGGACATCTTTTTGCCATTGACCGTTACGAACCCGTGGGCCCAGACTGCTGTTGGTGTGCGGAAACCCGCCTCGTGCAGCATCGCGGGCCAGAACAGCGCGTGGAAGTTAATAATGTCCTTACCGATAAAGTGATAAACCTCGGCGGGGGAATCTGCCTTCCAGAAGTGCTCGAAATCAATATCTTCCCGATTACACAGGTTTTTGAAGCTCGCCAGGTAACCAATGGGTGCGTCCAGCCAGACATAGAAAAACTTGCCGGGCGCATCGGGGATTTCAAAGCCGAAATAGGGCGCATCACGGCTGATGTCCCATTCCTGAAGGCCCGCGTCGAGCCACTCAGCCAGTTTGTTGGCTACCTGTGGCTGCAGCGCACCGCTGCGCGTCCAATTGGTCAGGAAGTCCGTAAATTCCGGCAGTTTGAAAAAGTAGTGCTCTGACTCCTTCTCAATCGGCGTGGCGCCGGAGACAGCAGAGCGCGGATTGATCAGCTCGGCAGGTGTGTATGTTGCACCACAGGCCTCACAATTGTCGCCATACTGATCGTCGGTTTTACACTTCGGGCAAGTGCCTTTGATAAACCGGTCCGCAAGAAACATGTTCTTCTCGGGATCAAAGAATTGGGTAATCATACGGGTCGCGATCTTCCCGTTTTTCAGCAACTGACGGTAGATGTATTCGGAAAAATAGCGATTCTCTTCCGAATGGGTGGTGTAGTAGTTATCAAAGCGGATGTGAAACCCGCTGAAATCCTGCTGGTGCTCCTCACGAATCCGGTCGATCAACTGCTCGGGTGTAATACCCTCCCGCTCGGCACGAAGCATAATGGCGGTGCCATGGGCATCGTCAGCGCAAACGTAGTAGCAGTTCTGGCCTCGCATGTTCTGATAGCGCACCCAGATATCTGTCTGGATGTATTCCAGCAGATGACCCAGGTGAATGGGGCCATTGGCATAGGGCAGGGCGCTGGTAACCAGAATATCGCGCTGTTGCTTTGAACTCGCTTGCGTCATGGTGTTGTCCGAACCTTTCATCAGATAAGGGTTGTATGGTCAGAAACGGGCCCAGATGATACCTTTTGAACAGATAATTTTCACCCGAAACACCTGTTTTCATGCTGAAAACCCGCATGAATCTATTACGGAGAGCCAGATGACACAGATTTCAGAGCAGGCCCTGCAGGCGGCCGTTCGTGAATACCGAGACCCATACCTGCAAAAGGACCTTTACGACCTGGGTGCCGTAAAATCCCTTGTGGCTGACGAAGCCGGCCATGTAATACTGATGATTGAGTTGCCGTATCCGTCAAAAGGCATCGCAGGCGGCCTGAAACAGTTGGTTGCCAATGCGCTCGAAAACGTTGACGGAGTCAAGTCCGCTGATGTGCATGTGGCCCAGAAAATCCATTCCTACAAAGTCCAGAAAGACCTGCCGTCCGTTCCCGGCGTCAAAAACATCATAGCCGTTGCCTCCGGCAAAGGCGGCGTAGGCAAATCCACCACCGCCGTTAATCTCGCCCTGGCGTTACAGGCAGAAGGTGCCCGGGTGGGCATGCTCGACGCCGACATCTACGGGCCCAGCATCGGCATGATGCTCGGTGTCCCCGAAAACAAACGCCCGGGTGTGCGGGAAGAAAAATACTTCCTGCCCATGGAAGCCCGCGGTCTCCAGGCAATGTCGATGGCCTTCGTAACCACCGACAAGACCCCCATGGTCTGGCGCGGCCCCATGGTCAGCGGCGCAGTGATGCAGCTGTTGCAGCAAACCCTCTGGGACGAACTCGATTACCTCATCGTCGACATGCCGCCGGGCACCGGCGACATCCAGCTCACCCTGGCCCAGAAAGTCCCCGTCACCGGCGCCGTTATCGTCACCACCCCCCAGGACATCGCCCTGCTTGACGGCAAACGCGGCATCGAAATGTTCCGCAAAGTCGAAATCCCTGTGCTTGGCGTTGTGGAAAACATGAGCGTCCACATCTGCAGCAACTGCGGCCACGAAGAACACCTCTTCGGTGAAGGCGGCGGTGAACGCATTGCCGATGAATACGAAACAACCCTGCTGGGCCAGTTGCCCTTGCACATGACCATCCGCGAACAGACCGACAGCGGAAAACCCACCGTGATTGCAGAGCCTGATTCCGAAGTTGCCCGCCGTTACCGGGATATTGCGCGCAGGGTTGGTGCAGAGCTTTCGACACGGGAGCGCAACCTTAGCGGCTCTATCTCAAGCGTGTCCGTAAAGTCGCACTAAGCCAGATTCAGCTTACGCGGCGGGCCGCACTTAGGTTAACCCATGGGCGCAGCAGGCAACTCATTGATTTGATCGCAGGCGCGGGAAAGGTGGTTCAAAAATGTCGGAGGCCAGGGATGGCCGGAGACAAGCCCACAGGGATGTGCTTGAAGCGGTTTTTGAACCACCTTTCCCGTGACTGCAGCCCCCGAAGTTAAAAGACCTCAGGCCACACAGCGAAGCTTCGACAGAACTAAACCGAACAGGTAAACTACGCCCCAATTTTCCCAGTGGATACGAGACTTCGCCATGAGCATCAAAGCCGATAAGTGGATTCGCCGGATGTCTGAACAGCACCGCATGATCGAACCTTTCGAAAGCGGACAGGTTCGTGAAACTGAAAAAGGCCGAATCATCTCCTACGGCACTTCCAGTTACGGCTATGACGTGCGCTGCAGCAACGAATTCAAAATCTTCACCAACGTACATTCCGTCACCGTCGACCCCAAAAACTTTGACGAAAAAAGCTTCGTAGACTTCACCGGCGACGTCTGCATCATCCCGCCGAACTCCTTCGCCCTTGCGCGCACCGTGGAATACTTCCGCATACCCCGCAGCATACTCACCGTATGTCTGGGCAAATCCACCTACGCACGCTGCGGCATCATCGTAAACGTCACCCCGCTGGAGCCAGAGTGGGAAGGCCATGTAACCCTGGAGTTTTCCAACACAACCAACCTCCCGGCTAAAATCTACGCCAATGAAGGTATCGCCCAGATGTTATTCTTCGAGTCTGACGAAGTTTGTGAAACCAGCTACAAAGACCGGGGCGGTAAATATTTTGGTCAGACCGGCGTGACCCTCCCAAAAACATGAACGCCAACCAGTTTCTCAAAGCTGTTTCACAGCTGCAGGGGTGGCGTGAATGCGCCTTCCTTCTGGCGCTCGCTGAGCGCTCATTTCCAAATTATGCCCTGTTTGCTGAAGCGGTAGGGCTGAAAACCGGCGGCAAAATGCACCAGATTCTGGATCTTGCCTGGGGCACGCTCCAGGAAGACGTAACAGAAACCGCTATTCCGCAGCTGCTGGCAAAACTGGAAGCTCTGTCTCCAGATGTAGAGGCCTATGACGCTTATGGTGTCTACCCGGCGTTTGATTTTTGCCAACTGCTGGAGCAGGCACTGCTTAATCGACTGAACCCCTCGAAGCACCGGGCCACAGAAGCATCGCAGCTGGCGACCGGCACCGTTATGAGCTTTATCGAGTTGTCTGAAGGTGAAGGGCTCGAAGAAGATGAGCTGGTGCGCCTGCTGGATTCTCATCCTCTGATGAAAGAAGACAAAACCTTCCAGCGCGACCTGGTACTGGCTCTCAAGCGCCAGCGCACGCCACTGGAACTTTTCATCACAGAGCTCCGGGAAGACGCCGCAAACGAAGGAATCAGCAACCTCGGTATCTCGCTGGGAGACTGAAGCCCCATTGATCACACGGATATAACCCCATGAAACTCTCTACTTTTGGTCGCAAATTTACCGCCGACGCCGGTATAACCTCGTTAATGGATGACCTGGGTAACGCCATGGCGTCTGGCGACGACATGATCATGATGGGCGGGGGCAATCCGGGACACATCCCTGAGATACAGAAGCGGGTACAGGAAATTCTTGGAGATATGAGCCGGAGTGAAAGCGACGTTCGCCGGCTGGTTGGTATTTACGATCCGCCCCAGGGTGAAAAGCAGTTCATTGCCTCGCTGGCGGAACTGCTTAGTCGCGAATACGGCTGGGACCTGAAGCCCGGTAACATTGCGCTCACCAATGGTAGCCAGGCAGCGTTCTTCATGCTGTTTAACATGTTCGGCGGCGATTACGGTGAAGGCCAGCGCAAGCACATACTGTTGCCATTGGCACCTGAGTATATCGGCTATGCAGATGCCGGCATCGAGCCGGGACTGTTTCATGCTGTGCAGCCGGATATTTCATTCACCGATGCCCACGAATTCAAGTATCGAGTGGATTTTGATGCGGTAGAAGTAACCGGAGAGACCGGTGCCATTTGCGTGTCCCGGCCAACCAACCCGACCGGTAATGTGGTTACCGACGAAGAGATGGCTCGGCTGGAAGAGATGGCACGCTTGCATGACGTGCCGCTGATCGTCGACGGAGCCTACGGTACACCTTTTCCAAGTCTTCTGTTTGTGGATGCCAAGCCCACCTGGAACGAACAGATTATTTTGTGCCTGAGTCTGTCCAAGCTTGGCTTGCCGGCCGCCCGAACAGGCATCGTGATTGCTGCCGAGCCGGTGATCAAGGCGTTGTCTGGCATTAATGCCATCATGAACCTGGCAACAGGCAGTTTCGGCGCCATGCTAGCTGAGCCGCTGGTACGCTCTGGAGAGATTCTGTCCCTGAGCCGGGATGTCGTCTGCCCATTCTACAAGAGAAAGATGGAGCGGGCAGTGGCGGCGTTCCGGGAAGCGATGGGCGAGGACAGTTGCCGTTGGTACGTGCACAAACCAGAAGGCGCGATGTTTCTGTGGCTATGGTTTCCGGATTTGCCCATTACCAGTCTTGAGCTTTACCAGCGGTTAAAAGCCCGGGGCGTACTGGTGGTGTCGGGCCATTATTTCTTCCCGGGGCTGCCGGAGGACGATGATTGGCGACATCGCCACGAATGCCTGCGCGTAACCTATTCCCAGGACGACGAGCGCGTGGCGCAGGGGCTGCGAATTATTGCAGATGAGGTCAAGGCTGTCTGGGCGGAAGCGGATCGGGAGGTTTAACCTCCCAGGTCCACGTCCTTGAGCTTGAGTTCGTAGCGGCTGCCATCGGGTTCGACCTGGAGCAGGCGAACCAGTAGGTATCTGTTGTCCGGATCAAACCACATCAGCGTTTCCCGCTGGGAATTTTCACGAATCTTTTCGGCTTTGAGGTAAGAGGACTGGCTGCCATCAGTGCGGCTGGCGTCATCAGTCACGACGGCGAAACGCTCGCTATCCACCCTGCCGCGGTCCAGAACCAGGTATTCCATTTCCCGTTCGCCGCTCCGGATGTCCTGGTGTAACTGGAGCTGGAAGCCAAGAGGATCGAGGTTGCCCTCCGCCAGCTCGATCCGGAAAGGCTTTTCACGGTACTCTCCTGTGGCGATTCCACTCTTCCAGTCAAAATCGATGGACTGTTCCCTGTCTTTAATAAGAAATCCCGATAGGCGATAGCGGTATCTGAGCGGAATGACCTGGCCGTCTTCCCATTTGAAGATCAGGGATTCATCAATATCAGCAATGAGAGAATTTACGTCAGTGCGATATAGCCAGACATCATTGCTTTGAGAGGTCAGGATGCGTTTGGCGGTGCCATTGAGGGACAGGCCTTTGTCCAGCTCAGCATCAAAACTTACTTCAAATGGAAACAGCTCCGGGTTCGTTTCGGCTTTTGCAGTCGTACCGAAGAGCAGCGCGACTATCGCCAAGAGCGGCAGTAACATCATCCGGCTTTTTCCGGGGGCAAATTTTGCCTGTCGTGCTGAATACATCTGGTTGACCTCCAATCCTTCACCGATGCTGAAAGTCTAGCGGGTCAGCGGGCGTTGCGGGGTGACAGTCTGGTAAGGCAGTTTAATTGTCCGGGAGGCGCATTGGCGCCGCCAAAGCCTGGCCATCGAATAACACCTGTTCGCCGCCCAGCTGAATCCTGCCTTCACAGAACCAGCGCACCACAATCGGATACAGCAAATGCTCTTTGGCCTGCACTTTTTCTGCGAGCGATTCTGCTGTGTCCTCGGGTGACACTGCAACCTCGGCCTGAGCTATCACCGGCCCGCCGTCGAGCTCTTCGGTAACAAAGTGTATGGAAACCCCATGAGTGAGGTCGCCGGCATCCAGAGCCCTCTGGTGAGTGTTTAGCCCTGTGTATTTTGGCAGTAACGAGGGATGGATGTTCACCAGCTTGCCACGAAAGGCCCGAACGAAATCGGTTGTCAGGATTCTCATGAACCCGGCAAGTACGATCAGATCCGGGTTATGGCGAAGGATGTGAGCCAATAGCGCGGCATCGAACTCTTCGCGGGAGCCGAAATTCTTGTGGTTGACGACAAACGTCTCGATGTTGGCCTGGGCAGCACGTTCCAGCGCAAAAGCTTTGGGTTGGTTGCAGCCCAAAGCAACAATCTGGCCGGGAAAATCACGTTCCCGGCTCGCGTCTATCAGAGCCTGAAGATTGGTTCCGCTACCCGAGGCCAGAACCAGAATTCGGGGAAGAGTCGGTTGGTCTGCTTTCATGCTGAGAGCAGACCCGGTGCGTAACGCACGACTGCATCTTTTCCGGAGTCGTCCGCTCGTTCAATCAGGCCCACCTGCCAGGCTTTTTCGCCGAGGGCTTTCAGAGTATCCAGAGCCAGGTCTTTCTGGCTTTCCGATACGCAAACAATCATGCCAATGCCGCAGTTAAACGTGCGATACATTTCCTCGCTGGCTACGCCGCCAGCATCCTTCAGCCACTGAAATACCGGGGGTAGTTCCCAGCTTTCAGTGTCTATGGCTGCAACCATGCCTGTTGGCAGAACTCTGGGAATGTTTTCAGGTAAGCCACCACCGGTAATGTGAGAGAGCGCGCGTACATCTACCTCACGGATCAGTTGCAGCAGGTTTTTGACATAGATCCGTGTAGGCGCCATCAGAGCGCCTGCCAGAGTAGTCTCACCGACTTGCTGATCGAGATCGGCTTTGCTGACTTCGAGGATCTTCCGGATCAGCGAGTAGCCGTTGGAGTGCGGGCCCGACGATTCAATGGCGAGCAGCACATCGCCTGCTTGCACCTTGCTACCATCGATGATTTCGCTGCGCTCGGCGATGCCAACGCAGAAACCGGCCAGGTCGTAATCGTCGCCTTCATACATGCCGGGCATTTCTGCGGTTTCACCACCTACCAGTGAGCAGCCAGCCAGCTCACAGCCCTGTCCAATACCTGCAACGACGTTTGCGGCTATATCCACATTGAGTTTGCCAGTGGCGTAGTAGTCGAGAAAAAACAAAGGTTCGGCGCCGCCGACAATAAGGTCGTTAACACACATGGCCACGAGGTCGATACCAATGCTGTCATGCTTGCCAAGCTGCATTGCCAGGCGCAGCTTGGTGCCGACGCCATCGGTACCCGATATCAGAACAGGTTCCTTGTAACCGGCCGGAATGGCCACCATGGCGCCAAAACCGCCAAGACCTCCCAGAACCTCGGGGCGCCGCGTGCGCGCGGCGGTTTCCTTGATACGGCTGACAAGTTCATTACCGGCATCAATATCAACGCCGGCATCGCGGTAGGTCAGGGAAGGCTTCTGTTCGCTCATGGTGTTCTTAACCGTTGGCCAGTGGGTCAGGCGGCGGATTTTAGCAGGTGCGGTGTAGGGCTCCAAGTGCAATCGCCGTAAGCGGCTGCTGATTCGTGTGGTGGTGCGCCCTGAGTTGCCCAAGATTGCATTTCTGAAACCCGGGTCGGCTACTCAGGCTTCGGGGCATGGTGTATCCTGTTCGCCATTAATGCGAACTGCAGGGTGTTTCATGCCAGTACCAGACCAGATTCCGGTTGTTAAGCCGATGCCAGCCATATGGCTTGCCGTATTTTGTGCGCTCATGCTGGCCTTGATGCCTGCTCCCGCCGCTGCTGTGACGGTATCCGGCCTTTATTCTGTGGAAGTTCCGGTATCCGGTTCCGGACAGAGCGATCTGGCCAAGGGATATGCGGATGGCCTGGCCCGGGTCTTTGTGCGTATTTCGGGCACCCGTGAGGTGCTTGCGCTGGACGGAGTGCAGGCGCTGCTCGAAAACGCGGAATCCTTGCTGCTTTCCTATCAGCTACTTCGTGGCGCGAACGGCAACAGCCAGCTCAGCATGACATTCGGCGCTGTGGGCGTGAATCGGGCCCTGGCTTCCGTTGATGCGCCGGTCTGGGGCGCCAATCGCCCACTGACTCTTGCGTGGGTGGCTGTAGAAGATCGCGGTGTTCGCCAGCTTGTTACTGGAAATGCCAGCGGCCAGGCAGATCAGGGTGAAAGTGGTGTATGGTCTTCGGCATTTGCCCTTGCCGCCCGGGAACGGGGCTTGCCGGTAACGCTGCCGCCAACGGAGTTCAGCGAAAACCGCGAGTTGCTTTCTGATATCTGGGGCCAGTTCACAGGCCGGGTGCGTAACGCTTCAGAGGGTGTCGAGCACGACGTACTTGCTCTGGTGCGAGTGAGCCGCTCCGGCGGCCAATGGCGTGCCGGCTGGGTGTTTGAGGGAGCAAGCCTCAATGGCAGTGAAGAATCGGTCAGTGCGGATACCCGGGAAGCCCTGGCAGAGGCTCTGGTAAATCGTTGGGCGGAGCTGTATGCCAACCGTTATGCTGTTGCGGCCGGCGAAGTTGGAGATTTGCCCCGGGTTGATATAGTTTTGCGCGGCGTAACGTCGGTTGCTGACTATGGAAACGCCAGCAAGGTGCTTGAGGGGCTGACACCCGTTGTAAATGTCGGTGCGTCCCGGGTTAAAGGCGAGCAGCTAACGCTCAGGGTTTCATTTTCCGGCGAGCTGGATCAGCTCAAAGAGTACATTGCGCTGGACTCTCGTTTTGTACCTGTTGAGGGTGAACCGCAGAATGCTCGGCCAACCCCTGCGCAAGCATCTGATGCCTCGGCAAAGCCGGCTCAGGCGCAGGCCCCATCAGGCCAGCAAGAGGGCGCGCCGGAAGTCGAGAAGGTTGCTGACTCGTCCGGTCAGCCTGGGTTTACCTACCAGCCGTCTCCGGTGGATGAAGAAGAGGCAGAGCAGGCGTTTGAATCGCTTTATCAGCTTCTCTATTACCGGTGGCAACCCGTGCCGGTTATCGGGAATGATGGCGGGCAGTAAGCCATCATCGGAGGCGGTTCGGTGAGGTCATATGACTGGCGGTGGATTCCCAACGTATTGACGTTCGCGCGTATTCTGATGATTGCACCTTTCGCCAGGGCATTGTTCTTACAGGAATACCGTATTGCATTGGTGATCTTTGCTGTGGCGTCGATTACGGATGGCCTTGATGGTTTTCTGGCACGACGCTTCAACTGGCGATCACGGTTTGGTGCCGTGGCAGATCCGCTGGCGGACAAGGCTTTACTGATTACCGCGTATCTCGTGCTTACGTACACCTCCGTGCTTCCTCTATGGCTTTTTGCCCTGGTGCTCGGCAGGGACCTTCTGATTGTCGGGGGCGCCCTTCTGTACCACTACTGTATCGGCCGCTTTGATATGGAACCCAGCATACCCGGTAAATTGAATACGATGGTTCAGGTTCTCGTGGTTCTTGGCATCATTGTTATTCTGGCGGGTTTGCCAGTACAGCCGTTTTGGCTGGACGTTGGAATCTGGCTGGTTGCGGTCTCGGTTATTATCAGCGGTTCTCACTATGTATTGGTCTGGAGTATGCGGGCATGGAGGTCCCGGCAATCATGAATCCTTCCCAATTGGTCCTTGGTGTAAGGCTTCGGGACGATGCACGCTTTGATAATTTCCATGGTGATCGTAACAGGGATGCATCACTGCGGCTTTTGTCGGTATTCAGACAGCCTGCTGGCCTGCCGGTGGTGGTTGTCTGCGGTGATTCGGATACCGGTAAAAGCCACCTGCTTCAGGCAGCTTGCCACCATGCAGAAGCTGGGGGAAAAACGGCGGTCTGTATCAGCATTGCCGAGCTGGAGCCTTTTGGGCCGGAAGCACTTGCCGGGCTGGATGCCATGGATGTTGTTGCGCTTGATGATCTTGATCGGGTGGCGGGAAAGCCAGACTGGGAAGAAGCCGTGTTTCACCTGTATAACAGGCTGCACGATGGCGGCCATATGCTGGTTGTAAGCCTCTCCGAAGTTCCCGGGGCCTTGCCTTTTCTATTGCCGGATCTGGTTTCCCGCTTACATCACGGGTTTACTGTTCAGCTTGGAATATACCGTGATGATGATCGGCTGAAAATTCTTATGGCACGTGCTGAGCAACGCGGGCTAACAATGACGGAGGATGTCGCAGGCTTTATCATGCGACGTGCACCAAGGCGTCTTGGAGAGTTATTGGGTATTCTCGATACTCTGGATGAAAATTCATTACAGGCCCAGCGCCGCCTCACCATTCCGTTCGTGAAAACGGTGATGCAGTGGTAGGGATACAAAGCCAGCCGCCACAAAACACAGATACAGCATTCAAACGATAAGGCGCTGAATAAGGCGCCAGATGGAGAGACGACATGAGACGGGTAGTATTCAACCAGAAAGGTGGAGTAGGGAAGTCCAGTATTACCTGCAATCTGGCCGCGATCAGCGCTGCCCGAGGCAAGCGCACGCTCGTGGTTGACCTGGATCCCCAGGGTAACTCGACCCATTATCTTCTGGGCAAGCCCGCCGGAGAACTCAAGGACACCGTTGCCGATATGCTGGAGCAGACGGTTGCGTTCAAGGTATTCAACAGGCGCCCCGAGGAATTTGTGCACGCTACGCCGTTCAAGAATCTCTTCGTTATGCCGTCGAGCCCGGAACTGGACTTTCTTGAGCGCAAGCTCGAAGCAAAGCACAAAATCTACAAGCTCCGGGAAGCGCTGAAAAAACTGGGTGAATCATTTGATGCTATCTACATTGACACGGCCCCTGCGCTGAACTTTTATACCCGCTCGGCGCTTATTGCGGCCCAGCGTTGCCTGATTCCGTTTGACTGTGATGATTTCTCCCGCCAGGCGCTTTACAACATCCTCAACGAAATCCGCGATTTGCAGGAAGATCATAACGATGAGCTGGTTGTGGAAGGTATTGTTGCCAACCAGTTTCAGCCCCGGGCCAGCCTGCCCAAACAGCTGGTTAAAGAACTGATAGAGGAAGGCCTGCCGGTACTGCCAGTGCGACTGTCCAGCTCGGTGAAAATGAAAGAGTCCCATCAGTGCCGTCAGCCGCTTATCCATATGGCTCCGAAACACCCGCTCACCCGCCAGTTTGAAGATCTTTATAAGGTATTGCATGGTGAAACTGTAGAGCTTGAGCCCCTGGCAGATTAAAAAGGTTTTTATGAAAGGTTCCGGTGACATAACAGGGCAGGTTGCGGATTGTCTTCTGAGTATCGAGATGGCTTTGCGCCAGCTCGGGATGTGGGAGACGGAGCGCCCGCCCGCGGATGCGTTTGTTAGCTCAGAGCCGTTTTGCCTCGATACGCTGACATTTACTCAATGGCTTCAGTTCGTGTTTCTGGAACGCATGAAGCTGATTATCGAAAGTGCCCACCCTTTGCCAACAGTTTCAGGCATTGCGCCCATGGCGGAGGAGTACTTTCGTGGTCGCCCCGAATCCGGCCAAAGCCTGATCCGGGAGCTCGAAGCGTTTGACCGGTTGCTGTCCGTCGATTGATTCAGTCGAGGCGCATGGAGAGGTCTACGGCTCTGACGTCCTTGGTCAGTGCACCAATTGAAATATAGTCGACGCCGGTTTCCGCAATGGGAACGAGCGTTTCTGCGTTGATACCCCCGGAGGCTTCCAGTTTTGCCCGCCCTTCGTTTACTGCGACTGCTGCGTGCAAATCATCCATGGAAAATTCATCAAGCATGATGATGTCTGCGCCCGCGCTGAGTGCCTGCTCCAGTTCTGTCATGTTTTCGGTTTCCACTTCTACTGGTTTGCCCGGAGCAATCCGGTGGGCTTCAGCGATAGCGGCAGCGATGGATCCGCAAGCAGCAATGTGGTTTTCCTTGATGAGGAAGGCGTCCCACAGGCCTATTCGATGGTTATGGCAGCCGCCGCAGGTCACGGCGTATTTTTGGGCAAGCCGCAATCCGGGCAGGGTTTTGCGGGTATCCAGAAGGCGCACGCCGGTGTGAGCAACCCGTGCCGCATAACCGGAGCAGTTTGTTGCCACTCCGGAAAGGGTCTGAAGCCAGTTCAGCGCTGCTCTTTCCGCCGTCAGCAGGCTTCTGGCAGTTCCTTGCATGCGGAACAGCACCTGGTTCGGAGAAACGGACTGTCCATCCTGAACCAGCCACTCTAACGATACCGATCTGTCTACCTGACGAAATACCTCCTCGACCCACTCGCGCCCCGCTATGGTTGCCTGCTCCCGCGTAATTACATGACCGGACGCCTGTTTTGTCATGGGGATAAGGCGGGCCGTGATATCGCCGTCGCCGATATCCTCGCGCAAGCTCAGAGCGACGCTCTCGATTCGTGACTGGCGTAGGCGTTCAGTGAAGTTCATGGTGTTGCATCCGCTTGTGTCAGGGGCTAAAGGGTTCTGAAATATTCGGGGGTCATGATTCTATCGCCCGCCAGTGATTTCGCCAAATTCTGAGGGAACTGTGACCTGGGTCTGGTCTACACAAAAGGTGACAATTTCTGACACAAGGTGACGCGGCTAACTCGTATGATGTGTAATCAGAATAGTTTCAAACCTATGGCCAGACGCTTCACTCATTCTGGTCCGGAGTTTTTCAATGAAGCAGGATAACAAGGTTGTCAGTTTTTCTGGTCAGAAGCCGTTTTCGCGGTTTGATCTGCCGCCGGCCCTTGTTCGTCTTCGGGATACCTCAGGCCAGTCACTCAAAGATGTTCTTGGGCGCTTTTTCGAGCGTGCAGACGATGCCTTGTTTGAACTCGCAGACCGTGCGGGCTCCAATAAAGACCAGACTGTCTATTTTGATGCCATGCGCGAGCTCAGATTGCGGCGCAAGGCCATGGCTGTCTCAGTGCTGCAATATGTCAGTCAGGCATTCAACGATATCGGCCAGTTCCGGCCACGGCAATCCGGCGGAGCTCTGGATGAAGTTGACCAGGATTCATTGAGCCTTGTCGAGCATTCCGACCTTGAGCAGCAGGTGGCTATCGATAACCTGATCAACAAGCTTCGAAATCGTTATCAGGGCTCAATTCAGCTTTTGTCGTTGCGGATTAATCACCTGGTTCCCAAAGTAGAGTTGGCCGACAACCAGATGCCGCTCAGCCCGGAAGTTATCTGTGGCGGTCTCGCGGAGGCCTGTGCTGATCTCGACATCGATATCCGCGCAAAACTTGTTGTACTGAAACTGTTTGACCGCCTGCTGGCAGACACGCTTGGTGATTTTTATCAGGAGGCTAATCGCACTCTGGTTTCGGAAGGCATACTGCCAGACGTCAAACGGGCACCGGCACGCTCGGCGGCGGGTGCCTCCGGCGCAAGATCGGCGGCCTCAGCACCGGTACCCGCAAGCTCTGTCCGGCATGGGCCGGTGGAAGAGCTGAGCGAGCTGAGCAGCCGCCAGAACTATGGTTATGACCAGATACAGGGTGGTGTTTCCCATGCAACATTTTCCGAATTGAGCGCGCTTCTGCACCAGAGAGGGAATTCCCACGCGACGGCTGAGTCGGGAGTGGGAGGGGAAGCCTATCTCGATACTGACCGGCTGGTGGCTCGTCTCAGTGAGGCGCAGGCTTCCTGTGGCCAGTGGGAGGTTGATGAAGTCGTCTCTCTTGATCATCAGCTGAAGTCAATTCTCCAGGCTGCCAATGGCCAGAAATCCAGTGTCGGCCAGGTTGATAACGATGTTATCAACCTGGTGTCGATGCTCTTCGATTTTATTCTGGAAGATCGGCAACTGCACCCGGTGATGAAGGCGCTGATCGGACGGTTGCAGATACCGGTCCTGAAGGTTGCATTGAGTGACAAGAACTTCTTTAATCGGGGTGGTCACCCTGTTCGCAAGCTACTGAATGAATTGGCTTTGTCAGCGATTGGCTGGAGCGAGAAGCGTGCAGGTCAGCGCGATCCGCTGCGTGAGAAAATAGAGTCGGTTGTTGATCGCGTGCTGAGCGAGTTTACAAATAACGTATCGCTTTTTGACGAACTCCTTAAAGATTTCAGTCACTTTACGGATCTTGATCGTCGCCGGAGGGAGTTGGTAGAGCAGCGCCTGCGAGATGCAGAAGAGGGCAGGGCGCGTCAGGAGCGAGCATGTCAGATCTCAGCATCACTGGTGAACGATCTTACTATTGGAAGAGATATTCCGGAGCCTGTTTTCCGGATGTTGAGCGAAGCCTGGACAAAGTATCTTCAGTGGGTGGTGTTGCGCGAAGGTGAGGACGGCGAACGCTGGGCGGATGCACGTGAACTGACCGGGCACATTGTCTGGAGTGTTGACCCACAGCCCGTTGAGGACTCAACCCGCAGCGAACTTCTGAGAGCCATTCCGGCCATTGTCGACGATTTTCGTGTTGCCCTTCAGGAGATTTCCTGGGATCCGTTTGCAACCGATACGGCGGTTCGGGATCTGGAACTCGCGCATGTTGACGTATTTCAGCGCCTGGCTACTGCGCCATCGCAACCTGGCACCTCGGTGGTCGAAGACAAATCTTTCGCCGAACCGCAGACTCAGCCCGAGGCACGCCCTGAGCCAGAGGCTCCGTTGGCCGAATCAAACGAGGTAGAGGCAGCGCCGCCTGTGCTTTCGAAGCCTGTCGATGAGGCGCCTGCCCCGGAAGATAGCGAGGAGGTCCCTGCGCAATGGCTGGATAAGGCAGACCGCCTGAGTGTTGGTGCCTGGGTTGAGCTCACCCGTGACGAAACCAGGCTCCGGTGTAAGCTGGCTGCCTTTATAAGAGCCACGGGCAAGTACATCTTTGTTAATCGCAGTGGTGCGAAGGTTGCTGAGTATCGTCGTCAGGAACTGGCTGCCGCCATGGCGAAAGGCGCCGTCACCATGCTGGATGATGGACTTATCTTCGACAGGGCGCTGGAATCGATCATCGATAACCTGCGCAGCAGCCGCAAGGATTGATCCGTGGCAAGAGGGCCTGCTTTGTGATTCAATCAAGCCACAACGTAATGCTCTGATAATTATGGATTCATCTTGTCCCATTCAGCCTCAGATCACTCTGATTCGACCATTTCTGGCGAAGACATAAAAACGCTCCGGGAAACCGGGCGCCTTTCATCTGCCCGCTGGTGCCCGTCGCCGAACCACGGCCCCCGCCCCGAGGGCGCTACGATAAGTCTGCTGGTAGTCCACAGCATCAGCCTTCCCCCCGGCCAGTTTGGCGGAAGTTATATCGAAGAATTTTTCACGAATTGCCTGAATCCCTCTGAGCACCCTTATTTTGCAACCATTTCAGATATGCGTGTATCGGCTCACGCGCTGATCAGAAGGGACGGGGCAGTTGTGCAGTTTGTCAGTTTGCTGGAACGGGCCTGGCATGCTGGTCGCTCCAGTTTCGAGGGCGTTGAGGAGTGCAACGACTTCTCCATTGGAATAGAGCTTGAGGGGGCGGATGATGTTCCCTATACACCGGAGCAGTACCGTTCTTTGGCCGAACTCTCGGCTGTAATCAGCTCAGCCTGGCCGGAGATTACCAATGACCGGATTACCGGCCACTGTGACATCGCCCCCGGGCGCAAGACGGATCCGGGGCCGGCTTTCGACTGGCAAGGTTTCCGGGCTTCACTGCAGGTAGTCAAGTCTGGCAGGCACCTTGGGTAATTGGCTCAAAAGGGAGCATTTTGAATGATTCTTGTGGTGTTTCTGATTGCCTATTTTGTGCGAAGACGTCTTGACAGTCTCGATGCTGTTTCCGGTGATGCGCTCTGGCGGCGCTGGTTTCATAGCGGACGAAAAGTTGAAGCCGGCCATGAATCCGGCATTATGGCCGGTTTGTTTCTGGTGGCATTGCCTGCACTGCTGGCGGCCCTGTGCGTGTATATTTCATGGACTTACGGATGGCGGATTGCTGCCTACCCGCTTGAAATATTTGTTCTTGTAGTGATGATGGGCGTGCCTGGCTGGCGGCAGTCAATCGAGTCCTATACCGGGGCCTGGCAAAAGGGCGACATGCAGGCGGCCTGGCATCATATCCAGGAGCGCTTGCCTGCTGCTGAGCGTGGTGCGGCAGTGTCACCCGAGGCTATGCACCTTTCCCTGACACGGGCCCTCATGGTGGCAGTCTTCCAGCGTTTCTTCCTTGTTGCATTCTGGTATGTCGTCGGCGGAATTGGCCTGGCAATTTTTGTGCGGGGGCTTGTGGCTCTTGCAGAGCAGTGGCCGCAGGCAGCTGCAAGGCCTAAATATGCAGCGATCTGTGAATGGGTTAACTGGATACCCGCAAGACTGCTTTCGATAACGTTCGGAATTGCCGGAGACCTCTCGGGATGGCTGGTAGAAGCCAGGCAAGCAATGGGAGGTGTCACGAAAAACACATCTGATGTGCTCATGATCTCCGCCAATGGGTCGTTAACCGGATATGCACTTGATCCGGAGCGGTTTTCCCAGGTTCATGCGGATGAATGGGCCAGTTTTGGAGGGCGTAGCCTTAATGCGGTCAGGGACTTGCTGAACCGGAGTATGCTGGTCTGGATCTGTGTACTGGCGTTGCTGGTTATTGCAGGGGTCGTCTGAGAACTCCAGCGGCAAAAGATCGTGCTCAAGTTATCGGATGTTCGGGCGATAAAAAAAGAACATGAGTTCAGCTGTTTACGTTTCAAAGAGAGGGCCGATGTGAAGCAACTCATTAATCCTGCAGTAGCACTGATGAACCGATTGCCGATGCTGTACAAGTTCAGTCTTATCAGCGTTCTGTTCCTGTTGCCGATTGGTGGGTTGTCCTGGCTTGTGATGACTGAGCTCAATCGCTCGGTTGAGACAATGACCGGTGGTGTTGAGGGCCTGAAGCAATTGCGTCAGATTGACCGTCTTGTAGATGCCTCTATGGACTACCGGGATTATCGCGCGCCGGCGGTGGCCAAAAATGAAGACGCCATCATGGCCCGCTCGGATGAAGCAGCCGAAGATATTACCGCTATTCTCGAAAGCCTGACCGCAGAGCCACGCTCATTTGATGCCTCCGGCGCCTGGGCAGACCAGGTTGAGGCGCTCCGTGCTGACTGGCAGAACCTTCGTGCGGATGACAACTACCAGACCAATTTCGATCCTCAGTTCAAGTATTATCAGGAGTTTGTTCAGAAGGTTCTGGCACTTCTTCCTGCCACTATAGAGACATCCGGACTGAGCCAGGGCGTATCAAGAGAGAATCTGCTTGTTCTCGGGCTCATTCGCCAAACGCTGCCGGATGCACGCAGCGTGATAGGGCAGGCGCGCTCTTATGGATTTTACGCGTTGGTTGAGGGGCAGGTTGGTTATGCCCTGAGCGAAACCTTCAATGAGATCTATGACGGGCTAACAAACCGCAGCTCTCTGCTCTCCCCGGCACTCACACTTGCTGCAGACGCGTCTCCCGCACTGAAGGCCGGCGCGGGTGATGCGTTTCGGAAGGTTGATGAGAGCCTGTTGAGCGTTCGTGAACTGCTTGATCTGAATATTATTACGCCTATGCGGCTGGAGCTGTCCTGGCAGGAGTACGACGCCCGTATCGCTGGACAGTTGGTGGGCTTTGGTGAACTGAAAGCCGCAGCGTTTGATGTGGTAGAAAATAACCTGAATGCCAGCCTGGAACAGGAAGTCAGTCAGCGGCGCCTGATTGTGGTGGCACTGGTTGTGGTTCTGCTTATTGTTGTGTACCTCTACATTGGCTTTTTCATGTCTGTGCGCACGGCAATCAACCGGTTCAGTGAAGCAGCACGTAAGGTGGCTGCAGGAGATATGACCACCCGGATTTCACTTGATAACCGCGACGAACTCGGTGAATTGACTGGTGAATTCAACAACATGACGGATCGAATGGCCGACCTGATACGTTCTGTAGGCCAGACGACCTCTGATGTTGACCAACAGGCCGCGCGAGTCAAGGATACAGCCACCTCCAACAGCGAGGCTGTAGCGCGTCAAATGTCGGAGAGTGGCCAGATCAATGAAGCCATGAGTCAGATGGTTGAAGCTGTTAATGAGGTAACGGAAAGCGCTCACCGGGTTGCAGACAGCGCTTCAGCAGCGGAACAGGATACAGAAACCGGCCGCGGTGTCGTTTCGGATACCGTGGAAACCATCAACCGGTTGGCCACCGAAATTTCCGGTGCGGTGGATGTGATCAATCGTGTTAGCGAAGACAGCGACAACATCAGCCAGGTACTGGTTGAAATCAAGGCGATAGCGGGGCAGACCAATCTTCTTGCGCTCAATGCCGCGATCGAAGCGGCCCGGGCGGGCGAGCATGGGCGCGGGTTTGCGGTGGTTGCTGATGAAGTGCGTTCTTTGTCCCAGCGCACCCACAAGTCCACTGAAGAAATCGAGGGTATGATTTCACGGCTCCAGAGCGGCGTGAAGGATGCTGTAGCGGCCATGACCAATAGCCGCGATGTAACCCAGACAACCGTCCAGAAATCCGGAGAAGTAACGGAAGCACTGAGCCGGATTGCCAATGGCATTTCGGTCATCGTGGACATGAGCCACCAGATTGCCCAGGCGGCAGAAGAGCAGTCTGCGGTTTCTAAAGATGTGAATGCCAGTGTGGCCCATATTGGCGAACTGGGTGCATCCACTGCGTCGAATGCCGAAGAAACCCTGGCTTCATCCCGGGAAATGTCCGAGTTGACGGCTTCCCTGCAAAGGCTTGTAGAGGCATTTAAAGTTTAAGATCGAGTTGCCGCTGTGAGTGGGCTGAAGACAACTCCTCAGCTCGACGGCCCGGTAGCGCGAAGGCTCCAGAAACTGTGCGGAGCCAAGCGTACATGGATGTATTCACCGCGTGTTTCTGGAGCCTTCGCGCTATCGGGCCGGGCTGTAAAGTCGTTTTCTGGCATTCTGAATGCTAGAGGCCCGACTTCTTCTGATCCCAAAGAATCTCTTCAGCACCTTCCCGGCGCGCTAACACCCTTGAAGCCACAAACAACAGGTCTGATAGACGGTTAAGGTACTGGCGTGCCAACACGTTTATTGAATCCTCGTGGCTGAGAGCAACCACCACACGCTCCGCACGACGGCAAACTGCGCGAGCCAGATGACATTGGGCTGCGGCCGGGCTGCCGCCGGGCAGGATGAAGTTTTTCAAGGGCGGCAAGGGCTCGTTCATCTCATCCAGCAGATTCTCCAGCCAGCTGATGTGATCATCGTTGATTGCTTCACTGCCAGGAATGGCAAACTCACCGCCAAGATCAAACAGGTGATGCTGAATGCGACGCAAAGAGTCCAGCATGTCATCGTCGCTGTCCAGAGTTTCAATCAGCAGGCCGATATGACAATTCAGCTCATCGGCCATACCCATCGCTTCAACGCGCTGAGCGCTTTTGGCAATGCGGTTACCATCGGCCAGGCCGGTAGACCCGTCGTCGCCGGTGCGGGTGTAAATCTTGGAAAGGCGATTGCCCATGAAAGTGCTCCTGATAGTTAAAATCTGGTTTATTAAAAGCGTTACAGACCTTTTACTCGGTCAGTCAACATTTGGTTTACCGGTGTGGCGATACCACGCTGTTTTCCACACTGCACAAGATAGCCGTTGATAAAATCGATCTCGGTTTTACGCCCCGCCAAAACATCCGCGCGCATGGACGAAGTATTGCCGGCGGTATTTCTCGCCACTTTCTCAATACGCTCCCGAAGGACCAACGACGCTACAGCCTCCGAGGTTTCGGCCTGCAGCAGAAGAGATATCTCTGAACAAAGCCCGTCAATATTCTGTTGGTAGAGTGGCGAGGCCAGAATATCGCCATTAGGGCAGTCGAGCAGGGCGGTAAAAGGATTTATCCCGGCATTAACCACCAGCTTCTGCCAAAGACGCTGCAGAATCTTGTCCTCAGCATGAATCCGCAAACCGGTTTCAGCCAACTGTTGAACGACACCTGTTACATGTTCAGCCGCAGAAACAGTAAGTGCACCTACCCAGGTGTCACCAGCCCCGGCATGAACCAGCACATCCTGCGATGGCCGATTCGCCCCTTCGGTAGTGCTGGCCGCCAAAATCGGCCGTTGCGGCCAGCGCTCAGCAACTGCTTGCTGGCTACCTAAGCCATTCTGAAACAAAACCACGGGAGTATGTTCCGGAATATATGGTAGCCAGTCACTTAAAGCCGCAAGCGTATCTCCGGCTTTCGTTGTTACTGCAAGCAGCTTTACCTTCTCAGTGGACTGGAGTGCTGGAATGCTAATAGGTTTTCGGGCTTCACCAGAGTCCGGCGAAGCCATCAGGGGGCTCTCCCCGAAACCTTGTGGAGCCATGGATGGCGGAACAGAGCGTACAAGGATGTATTCACAGCGTGTTTCGGGGAGGGCCGCCTGATGGCTGAAGCTTCTCCGAGGCTCAAATTCATGCTCGGATACTTTGATAGGTGTTCTCGGTAAAAAACCACAACAATCAGACGGCAAAAGGGCGGCCCACAGCCGCCCCAAAGAACCCGCTCCAAGAATGGCAATCAACCCGCCACCCCCGGAACGCTCACCCGCAGACACCATACCTACATGGCCTCAATATCTGCGCGCTGCTGCTTCAGCCGGCTCTGATTACCCTGAACCTCAGCCAGCTTTTCCTGCTCTTTGGCCACAACCTCAGCGGGCGCTTTGGCAGTGAACTTTTCGTTACCCAGCTTGCCTTCAAGACGCCCGATTTCCTTGTCCAGGCGTTCAAGCTCCTTATCCAGGCGCTTCAGCTCAGCATCCTTATCAATCAGGCCGGCCATAGGCACCAACACTTCCATATCGCCCACCAACTGAGTGGCACACATGGGCGCATTATCACCCTCAAACCATTCCAGGCTTTCCAGCTTGGCCAGCGAGCTCAGGAACTGACGATTTTCATTCATCCGGCGCTGACCTTCCGCACTGTTGCCACGGAACAGAACCGGAATCTTCTTCGCCGGAGAAATATTCATCTCGCCGCGAATATTGCGCACGGCCACAATCACACCCTTCAGCCACTCAATGTCTTCGACGGCTTTTGCATCGTGCTTGCTGGCATCCACCTGAGGGAAGGGCTGAAGCATGATGCTGTCCCCGGATTTACCGGCCAGCGGCGCAATACGCTGCCAGATCTCTTCTGTTATGAACGGCATGATCGGGTGCGCCAGCCGCAAAACCGTTTCCAGCACGCGCACCAGAGTGCGACGGGTACCGCGTTTGGCTTCGGCACTGGCGTTGTCGTCGCTCAGAGAAGGCTTGGATAGCTCAAGGTACCAGTCGCAGTATTCGTTCCAGATAAACTCATACAGAGCGTGAGAGGCCAGATCGAAACGGTATTGATCCAGATGACGGATAACATCCTGCTCGCACTGCTGCAACGCGCTGATGATCCAGCGATCAGCCAATGACAGCTCCACTGGCTCGCCATTTACGCCGCAGTCTTCGCCCTCCACGTTCATCAGCACATAGCGGGCAGCGTTCCACAGCTTGTTGCAGAAGTTGCGGTAGCCTTCCAGGCGCTTCATGTCCCAGTTGATGTCACGGCCTGTAGTGGCCATGGCTGCCAGCGTAAAGCGCAGGGCATCGGTGCCGTGGGCAGAAATACCTTCCGGGAATTCCTTTTCGGTCTGCTTGGCAATTTTCTTCGCCAGCTTGGGCTGCATCATGTTGCCGGTGCGCTTTTCAAGCAGCGGGGCCAGATCGATGCCGTCAATCATGTCCAACGGGTCAATGACATTGCCCTTGGACTTGGACATCTTGTCGCCGTGCTCGTCACGGATCAGGCCGGTAACGTAAACGGTTTTAAACGGAACCTGAGGTGTGCCGTCGTCATTCTTCATGAAGTGCATGGTCATCATGATCATCCGGGCAACCCAGAAAAAAATGATGTCAAAACCTGTCACCAATACATCCGTAGGGTGGAAGGTTTTCAAACGCTCGGTGATTTCCGGCCAGCCCAGAGTGCCGAAGGTCCAAAGAGCAGAGCTGAACCAGGTATCCAGTACATCGTCGTCCTGCTTCAGGGCGAAGTCTGCTGCCAGATTGTGCTTCTGGCGGACTTCATCTTCACTGCGACCTACGTAAATATTACCTTCAGCATCGTACCAGGCAGGAATACGGTGGCCCCACCACAGCTGGCGGGAAATGCACCAATCCTGAATATCCCGCATCCAGGAGAAGTACATGTTTTCGTATTGTTTGGGCACAAACTGAATACGGCCGTCTTCAACCGCTTCAATAGCCGGTTTAGCCAGAGTTTTGGCGTCAGCAAACCACTGATCGGTCAGCATTGGCTCAATGATCAGGCCAGAGCGGTCGCCACGGGGAACACTCAGTACGTGGTCTTCCACTTGCTGAACCAGCCCTGCGGCTTCCATGTCCGCAACGATCTGTTTACGCGCGTCTTCGCGGGTCAACCCGGCGTAAGCTTGGGGCAGGGAACCATCCAGTTCGGTATTTTCTGTGCCGTCGCTGTTGAATACTTCGGCCTGCTCACGGATGTTCGCATCCTGAGTCAGTACGTTCATCATCGGCAGGTTGTTGCGCTTGCCCACAGCGTAGTCGTTAAAGTCGTGTGCCGGCGTAATCTTGACACAGCCTGAGCCTTTCTCGGGATCAGCGTGATGGTCTGCAATCACCGGGATGCGGCGATTTACCAGCGGCAGCATCACAAACTTGCCGATCAGGTGCTGGTAACGTTCGTCGTCCGGATGCACAGCTACGGCGGTGTCGCCCAGCATGGTTTCCGGGCGGGTGGTGGCGACAACCAGATAGTCTTTGCCATCTTGTGTGGTGGCGCCGTCGGCCAGCGGATAACGCAGGTGCCAGAAAAAGCCTTTTTCTTCCTTGTTCTCAACTTCCAGGTCGGAAATGGCGGTGTGCAGCTTCGGATCCCAGTTCACCAGACGCTTGCCACGGTATACCAGGCCGTCCTCGTACAGGCGAATAAACACTTCCTGTACGGCCTTGTAAAAGCCGTCGTCCATGGTGAAGCGTTCGTTATCCCAATCCACGGAGTTGCCCAGCCGGCGCATCTGACCGGTAATGGTACCGCCAGATTCTTCCTTCCATTCCCAGATACGCTTGATGAACTCGTCGCGGCCCAGATCATGCCGGGTCTTACCTTCTTCACCCGCAAGTTTGCGCTCGACGACCATCTGGGTGGCGATGCCGGCGTGGTCACTGCCTACCTGCCACAGGGTGTTGTGGCCCTGCATGCGCTTGTAGCGAGTCAGAGTGTCCATGATGGTGTGCTGGAAGGCGTGGCCCATGTGCAGGCTGCCGGTCACATTGGGTGGTGGGATGGCGATGCTGTAGGACTCGCCCTCTCCGCTGGGGCGGAAGTACCCTTTGGATTCCCAGTTTTCGTACCACTGGCGCTCAATGTTTTCTGGCTGGTAGGTTTTTTCCATGGGTTTTTCTAGCGACCGTTTGATTGATTCACAAGGGGAAATTTGAACGCTGGATTATACATGGTCGCCTTGTTTGCGGCGAACCTCTGTGATTATCAAGCCTGCTATTAAAGTGGCTTGCAGAGTTGGGACTGGCTTTCCAAAAACCGCTACGAGCACATCCATGTGCGCTTCTCTCCGGCCGTCCCTGGCCTTCGAGATTTTTGGAAAGCCAGTCCCAACTCTGCAGATCTGACTCCGGCGCGAACTTTAGACCGGGTTAGAAAAGAAAATTCCGGCAACGACTATCCCCGTTTTCTGAGGTCATGCACCCTCGGTTCAATTCCCAGAGCCCGCAATTGTTTGAAGTGCGACCGTGCCTGATTCAGAATATTCGGGTCGTTGTGAGCAACCAGCGCAAGCCTCTTGAACCTGTCTGCATCCGCCGGCAAGGTTGCTGAGAGAATGATCACCGTATCCCAGTCCTCCGGAGCGGGTGGGTAGAGCAGGATACCGACGGGATCGGAACAGGTGGTCGCCGAGTCGGGCACGATACTGTGGGGGATGAACGCGTCGGGGCTGATGTTCCAGAGTAGGTCGTCCAGTTCTTCAGCTTGTTGCTGTGTGTCACATACAATGCACACCCGGTCGCCCTGTTCCCAGGCTTTATTTACAAGCTTGGTGGCGTGCAGGTTGCGGGCGGCAGGGGTGTCTTGCAGAAGTATATGAAACCAGTAACGCTGGTTTTTATCCTCCTCGCCCACCGCCTGACGGGAGTCACCGGCAGCATCGCTGCCGGTTTGTGTTGCCGGATTACCGTTCATAGCTTCCCGTTAGCTTCCATTAATTGCCTGCGTGGGACATCAAGTAATCGACCAGCAGGGGAACCGGGCGGCCGGAGGAGCCTTTGGCTTTGCCGGAGTGCCACGCGGTGCCGGCGATGTCGAGGTGGGCCCAGCGGTATTCTTTGGTGAAGCGCGACAGGAAACAGGCAGCGGTTATAGTGCCCGCCGAGCGGCCGCCGATGTTGGCCATGTCGGCAAAGTTACTGTCCAGCAGGCTTTGGTACTCATCCCAGAGCGGCAGGCGCCAGACCTTGTCGCTGGCACGATCACCTGCGGCCAGCAGTTCGTTGGCGAGCTCGTCATTGTTTGCCAGCAGGCCTGTAGCCTCATGCCCAAGGGCAACGATGCAGGCACCTGTGAGGGTGGCCAGATCGATCACTGCTTCCGGATCAAACTTTTTCACGTAGGTAAGGGCGTCGCACAACACCAGGCGGCCTTCGGCGTCTGTGTTGAGGATCTCAACGGTCTGGCCAGACATGGTTGTCACGATATCGCCCGGACGTGCGGCATTGCCATCCGGCATGTTCTCGGCGGCAGCGATTACGGCAACCACGTTGATTTTCGGCTGAACTTCTGCAAGGACCTGCATGGCGCCGAATACGGCTGCGGAGCCTCCCATGTCGTATTTCATCTCGTCCATGCCTGCGCCTGGTTTGAGGCTGATGCCGCCGGTGTCGAAGGTGATCCCTTTACCCACAAGAACGTGAGGCTTGTCTTTTGCTTTGCCGCCGCGGTATTCCATGATAATCAGGCGGGGTGGCTGGGTGCTGCCCTGACCGACGGCCAGGAGAGAGTTCATGCCCAGCTTTTTCATCTGCTTTTCGTCAAGGATTTCAGTCTTGATGCAGTCGTGGTCGGCCGCCAGCTTGTTGGCTTGTTCGGCTAGCCACACAGGATGGCAGATGTTCGGTGGCATGTTGCCCAGGTCGCGGGTGTAATTCATACCGCGGCCTGTTGCCAGGCCCAGGTTGAACGCTTCTTTCTGGGCCTTGCCCGTGTCAGAGGCAGCCACCAGAATTTTATTGAGTTTGCGCGCGGCCGGCTTTTCACTCTTGAATTCGCTGAACAAGTAAAGCTGTTCTTCCAGTGTGCGGCCGATCAGGCTGAGTTTTGCCAGTTCCGAGGTCAGGTTTTCATTGCCGGTCAGAGGTGTGTCTGCAAGGGTGACAAGCGCGCTTTTAGAAGGGCCATCCTTCAAGGATCCCGTCATTGCCGTCAGCGCTTTGCGGAAGTTGGCGCTATGGCGGTCTGCATCCGCTCCGGTACCGACAATAAGTAGCCGGCTCCATTGCTGGTCGATAAGCGGAACCATATTGGTCTCTGCATTCTTGCCACTGATATCCCCGGCCTTCTGGAGTTTGCTTATCAGCCCTCCCAATGCGCCGTCCGCCTCAGTAGTAGAGGCTGGCCAGTCGCCTTTTTCTGGCAGGGCGACGACCAGGCAGTCGGCTTTGGTGCTTGCAATGGCTTTACTGTTGAGGCTGAAGTTCATGGAAACTCCTGTTGGTTGTCCCGGGAGGCCGCAGCTGATGGCGGCGAGATTGATTTGTTGCGATTCCCCAAGCATTGGGGTTTGCGATCAGATTATCAAGCTGGAAGAGCTGGTTAGTTCACTCTGCCGGTAGAGTATCTGTCGTGGCCTTAACGTCGCTGTACTGTCATTCAGACCCAAGGTTACTTAGAATACGCGCAGTTATCCTATTCCTCCATGTTTCGGTCTACACGGGCAGAAAAACCGTTTTGAGCATTATTTTCCGCTATCTCATACGTCAGGTTATGGTCAGCATGGTTGCCGTTTCGGGCATCCTTCTGCTGGTGTTTATGAGCGGGCGTTTTCTTAAATACCTGGCCGGTGCCGCAGAGGGCAAGATTGCTCCGGGTGTGCTGTTTGAAATCATGGGTTATCGCTTTCCGGGATTTCTTGAGCTCATTCTGCCGCTGGGATTATTTATCGGCATATTGCTTGCCTATGGCCGGATGTATCTCGAAAGCGAAATGACGGTGCTCTCTGCTTGTGGTGTCAGTGATCGTCAGCTGCTTTCAAAAACCCTTATGGGCAGCCTGGTGGTAATGCTGGTTGTAGGGAGTATGAGCCTGGTGGTTTCGCCCTGGGGTATGAAACAGGTTGAAGAGATTTTCGCCGAGCAGGCAAAGGCGACGGAGTTCGACTTGCTTGCGCCAGGCCGCTTTCAGAAGCTTTCATCAGGTGGGCGTGTAACCTACACCGAGGCACTCAGTGATGATAAGCGTCGCCTTGAAGGTGTGTTCATCGCGGAGTACGGCCGTGATGGGTCGGGCGTGAGTGTTATTACTGCTGATTCCGGATCCCAACTGATTGATGAGGATACGGGGAGTCGCTTTCTTATTCTGGAAAACGGTGCACGCTTCGACGGCATACCGGGGAAACTGGATTACCAGATTACCGGTTTTGAAGCTTACGGCCTGAAAATTCGCAGTGGCAGCAGCGGTGACGTAGAACTGGAAGAGGGAGTTACAACCGGGCAGCTGATGCGTTCAGATGACCCGAGAGACAGGGCCTTGCTGCATTGGCGTTTCTCTCTGCCGCTGATTGTTCCGATTGTGACGCTGCTGGCGGTTCGGCTCAGCAGGGTTAACCCGCGGCAAGGACGGTTTTTCCATCTTTTGCCTGCGATGCTTGTTTATGTTGCCTATCTTGGTCTGCTCATCGTTGCCCGCGATGCGATGTCAGAGGGCAAGGTTCCTGAGTGGCTGGGCATGCTCTGGGTGCATGCCATTTTTCTTGCTCTTGGTCTCTGGCTGCAGTTTGGTCCGGCCTGGCTCCACGAAAGAAGAGTGAAGCGGGAAGGGGTGGCCAATGCGTAAGATTGATCGTTATGTAATGCGAAACGTTGGCGGGGCTATGCTCCTGGTGATGGTTGTGGTGCTGTCTCTGGATCTGATTTTCGCCTTTGTTGCCGAGCTGGAGGACACGCGCAACAACTACCGGATCCTGGATGCGCTCTGGTATGTGGTTCTCACTTTGCCGCGTCGTATATATGACTACCTGCCGTTGGGAGCCTTTATGGGCTGCCTGGTTGGACTGGGTGCAATGGCCAGTTCTTCTGAACTTACGGTGATTCGCGCGGCTGGCGTTTCTATCAAGCGGGTTGTCTGGTCGGCAATGAAGCCGGCGTTGATCATTGTTATTACCGGCGTTCTTATCGGTGAGTATCTGGCGCCACCGGCGGAGCGAGCTGCCCAAAGCTATAAGGCGGTTGCGCTCGGTGCCGGGCAGAATGTAGCGGCGGCTCATGGGGTGTGGCACCGCGAGGGCAATACATTTATGCATCTTAACGCGGTACAGCCGAATGGAGTGCTGCACGGCGTGTCTTTGTTCCGCTTTGACGATCAGCGCCAGTTGATGTCTTCAAGTTTTGCAGAGCGGGCGATCTATCAGGGCGACCATTGGTTGTTGGAGAACTCTACAACCACGCGCCTCGAGGGCGACTCAACAAGCCGTGAAAATCATGAGTCTCTGCGCTGGGAAACCGGCCTTTCTCCGGACGTGCTGAGTGTGTTGATCGTCAAACCGGAAAATCTTTCCATGACTGGCCTGTTTACTTACGCCAGTTATCTTGGCGATCAGGAATTGAACGGAGCTCCTTACTGGCTGGCCTTCTGGAAGAAAGCGTTGATGCCCTTGGGCACCGGGGTGATGGTTCTGGTTGCGATTTCCTTTATATTCGGGCCGCTGCGCTCGGTTACCATGGGTTTTCGTGTGTTTACCGGCTTGCTCGTGGGGCTTTTGTTCAAATACATGCAGGATCTTCTGGGCCCCATGAGTGTGGTCTACGGGTTTAACCCGGCGCTTGCCGTTCTCGTTCCGATCGCGATCAGTGCGGTCTTTGGTGCAGTGCTGATGCGGCGGGCAGGGTAGGAACCCTTGCGCGCCGGATTAACCTGCTTTGGTTTTATGGGGCAGGCCAACAACCACGCTTTCTGAAAGCCTGTCTGTTACGGAAAGCCCGTTTATAGGGTAGAACAGCGCTATCATCGCCGGAATACTGAGGAACAGCGTTGCCGCCCCCATGGTATAACCGGCCAGCAGTGCCAGAAAAAACACAGCAGCCGCTGTCAGATATCGCCGAAGAGCCTGGCTCCAGCTCACAGAGGTGCCGTCGAGGTTCTCAATACGGACACGCCATACCTGCATGCCCAGTGTTTGCCCTATCCGTGTCCAGAAGTAGGCAAAGAACAGGTACATCACCAGAAACAATACGAACGTCAGGCCAGGATCTCCGGATAACTGACCTGCTTCCGCTTTTTGAGCGAGACGATCCCAGCCTGTGATCCAGCCGGTTATCATGGTGTATAGCCAGGTGGTAACCAGAAGCACGGCAATGCTGATCAGTCCGTCGTAAATAATAGCCAGTGATCTTTTGAGAAATGTCGCTGGGGGAAGCAGTTCGTCAGCGACGTGGAAGCGGCGGGGCATGGGGTCTCCTGTGATGTTTCACGTTTTTCCTGTAACCGGCGTGTGCTAGAGTAGCCGATTTACGCACGCATGTAAGTATTCGTATTCAATCGCGGATCCGGCCGGTTTACGGTGGGATTTATGGAAAGGTATCAAAGGGCTATGAAAACCGCAGAGTTGCGACAGGCATTTCTCGATTATTTCAAACAGCAAGGTCACTCCATTGTTTCAAGCAGCTCTCTGGTGCCGGCAGATGATCCGACGCTGCTGTTCACTAATGCGGGAATGAATCAGTTCAAGGACGTGTTTCTTGGCCGTGAAGAGCGCGATTACAACCGCGCAACCAGCTCCCAGAAATGCGTTCGCGCTGGCGGCAAGCATAACGACCTGGAAAACGTGGGTTACACGGCGCGTCACCACACCTTTTTCGAAATGCTGGGCAATTTCAGTTTTGGTGACTATTTCAAGCGTGAAGCCATCAACTATGCGTGGACGTTTCTGACCGGAGACCAGTGGTTGAACCTGCCGGCTGAAAAGCTCTGGGTGACGGTCTACGCCGATGATGACGAAGCTTATGATATCTGGAATAAGGAAGTAGGCGTGCCGGCGGATCGTATCGTCCGCATCGGAGACAACGGCGGAGCTCCCTATGCGTCAGACAATTTCTGGCAGATGGGTGATACCGGCCCTTGCGGCCCCTGCACCGAAATTTTCTACGATCATGGCCCGGATGTAGCTGGTGGCCCTCCGGGAAGTCCGGAAGAAGATGGCGACCGCTACATCGAGATCTGGAACGTGGTCTTTATGCAGTACAACCGCACTGCTGACGGTGAAATGCTCAACCTTCCCAAACCCTCTGTCGATACAGGTATGGGTTTGGAGCGCGTAACGGCAGTGATGCAGGGCGTACACAGCAACTACGAAATCGATCTCTTCGATGACCTGCTCAAGGCTGCCTCCGCGATACTCGGCGGTGCTGCAACAACCGAAGCCAGTCTGCGAGTGGTTGCCGACCATATCCGTTCCTGTGCATTCCTGATTTCCGATGGCGTTATGCCTTCGAATGAAGGCCGTGGTTTTGTGCTGCGTCGCATCATTCGCCGTGCCGCCCGTCACGGCAACAAGCTGGGCGCTACTGGCCCGTTTTTCTACAAGCTTACCGGCGCCCTGGTTGAATTAATGGGTGAAGCTTTCCCGCAGCTGGTCAGCAGCCGGAAGCAGATCGAAAAGGTTTTGTTGCAGGAAGAAGAACAGTTTGTAAAAACCCTGGACAAAGGCCTGCGCCTGCTTGAGCAGGACATTACCGAGCTGAAAGGCGACGTGATTCCCGGGGAAACCATTTTTACGCTTTACGACACCTACGGCTTTCCGGTGGACCTCACCAACGACATAGCCCGTGAACGCGGCTTGTCGCTGGATTATGAGGGTTATGAAAAAGCCATGGAAAGCCAGCGTGAGCGCGCGCGGGCGGCCAGCAAATTCGGTATGGATTACAACGCTGCCGGTCTGGGCATTGAGGGTAAAACCGAATTTACCGGGCACGACCACATCGATGGCCACGAGCGCATTCGCGCTGTGATTGTCAACGGCGAACAGAAAACGGCCGAGGCCGGTGATGAAGCGGTTGTGGTGCTGGAGCGCACGCCGTTCTACGCCGAATCCGGCGGCCAGGTGGGTGATACCGGCTTGCTGACCTGGAGTGGCGGCCGCTTCAAAGTAACCGATACCCGCAAAGACGGCGATAACCACCTGCATGTGGGTACTCTTATTGAGGGCGAGCTGTTCGAGGGTCTGGAAGTGGATGCCCGAATTGATCACGCACGTCGTGACCGGACCCGTCGCAACCACTCTGCTACTCATCTGTTGCATGCGGCATTGCGCAAGGTGCTGGGTGAGCATGTCGGCCAGAAGGGTTCATTGGTTGATCCTGACAAGCTGCGGTTCGACTTTTCGCATTTCGAGGCCGTAACGCCCGAACAGCTGAAAGAGATCGAGCGTCAGGTGAATGAACAGATTCTTGGCAATACGCCTGTGCAGACCGATATTACGGATATGGAGCAGGCCCAGGCAAAAGGCGCCATGGCGTTGTTTGGAGAAAAGTACGGCGACGTTGTGCGGGTACTGAGCATGGGTACCGACAGCTATTCGGTAGAGCTGTGTGGCGGTACTCACGTAGCGCGCACGGGTGATATCGGGCTGTTCCGGATCACATCCGAGAGTGGTATTTCGTCTGGTGTTCGCCGAATCGAGGCGGTTACCGGCTTTGGTGCGCTTGAGTGGGTGGATGAGACCGAGCGCACTCTGCGTGAAACAGCTCGTCTGGTTAAAGGCAGCCGGGATACGGTTGTCGACAAGGTGCAGCAAACTGTTGATCGCAACCGGCAGCTTGAAAAAGACATTGACGCCCTTAAGGCAAAGCTTGCCAGCTCGGCCGGCAGTGACCTGGCAGACTCGGCAGTTGAAGTGGCCGGTTTGAAAGTGGTTGCGTGTGAGCTTGAAGGCGCGGATCGCAAAGCCCTTATGGAAACCGCAGACCAGCTTAAAAACAAATTGGGCGAGGGTGTGGTTGTGCTTGCCAGCGTTGATGACGGCAAGGTAACCCTGGTAGCAGCTGTGACCAAATCTGCAACTGGCAGAATCAAGGCCGGTGATCTGATGAAGCATCTGGCTGGTTTGGTGGATGGAAAAGGTGGCGGTCGGCCCGACATGGCTCAGGGCGGTGGCAATGACCCCTCGAAGCTTGACGACGCGCTTGCAGGTGTGCCGGAGTGGGTTGAGAAAAATATCGCTTAAGCAACTGTTTTTCTGAAGCGGTCGGGGTTTATAATTCTGGCCGCTTGATTTTTGACGGGTAGAGCTTCCAGCTCTTCCAAAGATCCCTGATTCAGATATTGGAACGACAATGGCGCTGTTGGTTCAGAAATTTGGTGGCACCTCGGTAGGTACAACCGAGCGCATAGAAGCTGTTGCGGAGAAGGTATGCGGTTTCCGCAAAGACGGCCATGATATCGTAGTTGTGGTTTCTGCCATGAGTGGCGAAACCAACCGGCTTATTGCGTTGGCCAACAGCATAATGGAGGAGCCCACGCCCCGTGAGATGGACGTTCTGGTCTCGACCGGTGAGCAGGTTACCATTGCCCTCCTTTGCATGGCACTTCAGAAGCGCGGTTGTGAAGCGCGTTCTTACACCGGATCCCAGGTCCGCATACTGACAGACAGTATGCACACCAAGGCTCGTATCAAACAGATCGATGAGCAGAGTATGCGCGAAGATCTGGATGCCGGCCGCGTGGTGGTCGTAGCCGGATTTCAGGGTGTTGACGAAAGTGGCAATATCACGACACTGGGCCGCGGTGGTTCAGACACCACGGCAGTTGCCCTGGCAGCTGCACTGAAGGCTGATGAGTGCCAGATCTATACCGATGTAGACGGCGTTTATACTACGGATCCAAGAGTAGTAGACAGTGCTCGCCGTCTGGACCGGATAACCTTTGAAGAAATGATGGAAATGGCGAGTCTGGGCTCAAAAGTTCTCCAGATTCGCGCCGTAGAATTTGCGGGAAAATACAACGTTCCGTTAAGGGTGCTCTCCAGTTTTCAGGAAGGTGAGGGTACTCTGATTACACTTGAGGATAACATCGCCATGGAACAACCGGTCGTCTCCGGCATCGCTTTTAACCGTGATGAAGCAAAAGTTACGATTTCGGGTGTACCCGACACCCCGGGCAGCGCGTTGCGCATTCTGAAGCCTATAAGTGATGCCAACATTGATGTGGACATGATTGTCCAGAACGTTGGCGAAGATAACCGCACTGCGTTCACCTTTACGGTTCATCGCAACGATTTCAAACGCGCGAAGGATGTACTGCAGCGCGTTTCTGACGAGTTGGGAGCCCGCGAAGTAAGCGGCGACACCAAAATTGCAAAAGTCAGTATCGTCGGTGTCGGTATGCGCTCTCATGCGGGAGTTGCAACTAAAATGTTCGAAGCGCTTTCAGTTGAGGGTATTAACATTCAGATGATCTCCACATCCGAAATCAAGATCTCAGTGGTGATTGACGAAAAATATCTTGAGCTTGCCGTTCGCGCCCTTCACAGTGCATTTGAGCTCGATAAACCCGGAGTAGAAGAAACATTATAAAAAGAGGCGCATTTTCTGACCTTGTGATTGCGTGTGACCGTATAAGGAAATGTGCATTTTGTGGTTGGCCAGTGTTCTCGCTAGAAACGTCGAACCAACTAAAACATTACTTGTCGGAACAGGTAGCTCTGAATAGGGAGTAAGGAATATGTTGATTTTAACTCGCCGCGTTGGCGAAACTCTGATGGTCGGTGATGACGTTACTGTTACCGTGCTCGGAGTGAAAGGCAATCAAGTGCGTATCGGGGTTAATGCACCGAAAGAAGTGGCGGTGCACCGGGAAGAGATTTATCAGCGTATCCAGTCAGAAAAAGACGTGGATGAGCCAGAGCCAGGCAATAGCTGAGTAGTTAAAAAGACCGTTCGGGCACAGCGCGAGCGGTTTTTTTGTTTTCAGGGAAAATGAAAGCTAAAAAAATCTTGTCAACCCTATGAAAACAGAAAAATTATGGTAGTATACGCCCCGTTCTCAAGGAGAGGTGGGTGAGTGGCTGAAACCAGTTCCCTGCTAAGGAACCGTACGCGAAAGCGTACCGAGGGTTCGAATCCCTCCCTCTCCGCCATTTCCTTTTACAGGGAATCGGAACAGGTTGAAGTAGCTCTCAACCACAGTAAGTGATCAATGCGCGGCTGTAGCTCAGCTGGATAGAGTACTCGGCTACGAACCGAGCGGTCGGAGGTTCGAATCCTCCCAGCCGCGCCACTTAATAGAATAACGATGAGTGAACCCGACTTTAGAGTCAGGCTCATAAGTCAGACAGGATTTGAACCGAAAGAGGTTCGACCGAAGCACACGCAGTGTGCTGAGGAACGCCAGAGCGAAGCGACGGCGGCCCCGAAGGGGTGAGGGCTAAAGGCCCGAATAATCCTCCCGTCAGGCATAGCGCCAAATGTGAGGATACAAAGTTATTGGCGGCTGTAGCTCAGCTGGATAGAGTACTCGGCTACGAACCGAGCGGTCGGAGGTTCGAATCCTCCCAGCCGCGCCATATTCAAGTCAAAACGCCTCAGATTGTGTGCCCCACAGCCTGAGGCGTTTTGCATTCTATAGCTGGGAGAATTTGAACCGAAAGAGGTTCGACCGAAACCTGCAAGGCAGGTTGAGGAACGCCAGAGCGTTGTGGCGGCTGAGAGACCAGGGAGTGCGGTGATTTAAAGTGATGCAGCTGACCGCGCAGCCTGGTCGTAAAGCCCCGATATCCCTCTCAGGAAGCCTGCTACCGCTCCGGTGTCGGCTCCTGAGAAACCCAACGTCCGTAACGAATCCACCAGACACTCCTCACGTATTTCCCGGTAGCGACGACATACCGCCTTGCCCTTTTCAGTGGTCGAATAATAAGTCTCCTTACCATGCTTCTCCGAAGCCACCACTTCGTGTTTCAACAGCTTCTTGAGTGCGTAGGTCACGGTATGGCTGTCTTCTACGTTCAGTACCAGGCAGATGTCGGCTGTTTTTTTTGCGCGGTCACGATGGTTCACGCTGTGCAGAACCAGTATGTCCAGAGGGCTTAGTTCCGGCAGGCCGGCAGCGTTCATGCAGCGCACCATCCACCGATTAAAGGCATTGCCGGCCACAATCAGCCCGAACTCAAGCTCGGACAACTCCATCGCACTGTCAGAGGCCAGATGAGCGGACGACACGATCGGGCCCACTTTACGATGCACCTTGCCTTTGTCCGGATGCTCCGGGGAATCGTTGGTCTTTTTCATGGTGAAGTCAGTGCTCTCTGTTATCAGTGTTTCTTTGGCTTGCCCGTTCAGGATTTATTTAATTACCCATTTTGCCGGGCAGATAGGTGACAATTTCCGGAAACAGTGTAATGAGAATCACGCCACTCAGGATCAGCAGGAAGTAAGGCAAAGCGGCCCAGGCGATTCTCAGGATGTTTTCCCCTGTCAGGCCCTGAATTACAAACAGGTTGAAACCTACCGGTGGCGTAATCTGGCTCATTTCGACGACGATCACGAGGTAGATGCCGAACCACAGAGGGTCAATGCCAGCGGCTTCAACCATCGGCAGAATTACAGAAGTGGTCAGCACCACAACCGAAATCCCATCCAGAAAGCAGCCCAGAAGAATGAAGAACAGGGTCAGTGCCACCAGCAACATATAGGGTGACAGGCCCAGGGTGTCGATCCAGGCGGCAAGCTCGCGCGGGATACCGGTAAAGCCCATCGCACTGGTCAGGAAGTGGGCGCCTATCAGTATGAAGGCTATCATAGAGGAGGTTTTTACCGTGCCCATCAGCCCGTTCGAAAAAGTATTCCAGCTCAGTGAGCCGCTTTTCCAGGACAGAAGGTGTGCCAAAGCCACACCGATGGCGGCTGATTCCGTGGGCGATGCCAGCCCCGTATAAATAGAGCCTATAACGCCGACAATCAGCAGCATCACAGGAATAAGTGGACGACTGCGGCGTATTTTTTCTTTAAACGAGAAAGATTCAGCTTCGCCAGCGGGCACCCCTGACGGATTCATCAGGGACCAGATCATCACATAGCCCGCAAACAGGGCCATGAGCATCAAACCGGGGAGAATACCCGCAACAAAGAGCCGGGCGATGGACTGCTCTGTTGCCACTCCGTAAACAATCAGAATGATAGACGGGGGAATCAGCAGGCCCAGGGTTGCTGATCCGGCCAGAGTACCAAGAATCTGGTTCTTGTCGTAACCACGATTGGTCAGTTCCGGTATGGACATCTTACCGATGGTTGCAGCCGTCGCGGCAGAAGAACCGGAGATCGCCGCAAAAATGCCACAGCCTATGATATTGGTGTGCAGCAGTCGGCCGGGAACCTTGCCAACCCAGGGGGAAATGCCTCTGAACATTTCTTCAGACAGACGCGAGCGGAACAGTACCTCACCCATCCAGATAAACATGGGAAGCGCCGCCAGATCCCAGGATACACTGGCGCTGTAAAACGCCGTGGAGAGGCTGTCGCCGACTGGTATACCACTGAAGAAAAACAGGGCAATGCAGCCAATGGTGGTCAGTGAAAACGCGACCCATAGCCCGCTCGCAAGCAGCGCCAGAAGTACGCACAGCAGCAATAAACTCATCCAGATCATTTCCATGAGCCTACTCCTGAGGTGCTTCGTTTCTGAGTTGGGTCATCCGGCCGCTGACAAGCATGAACAGTGCGTCGAGCAGCGCAATGAGCAGCCACACAAGGCCGAGCGTCATAACAGCCTGTGGAATCCAGAGCGGCACAGGCACCATGCCAATAGAAAGATCTCCGTAATCGTGGCTGTCGAGTGCCAGCCTGGCACTGTGCCACGCGGCAAAGCCGGTGATGGAGGCAGCAACCAGAGTGACCGCTATATCCATCACACGATGCAGGGATTTGGGCAGATACTGAATGACCAGCGTGACCCGAATGTGACCGCCCTGCCAGAACGTATAGGCAAGACCAAAAAACGTGGCGCCAAGCAGCATGAACGCGGCAATTTCCGCAAGGCCTGGCACGTTGAGGCCCAGAGCGTCGAAACCTGCCCATCCCAGCATTTTATCCAGCACGCGGCCCAGCACCTGTGCCACGATCATTGCCATGATGAGCGTCAGGTGCACTGCGGAAAGTGCACCTCCCAGTCGGTAAAAGGCATCGAGTGCTCTGCGCATGGGCCCGTCCTCTTGTTGTGACCCGTATTGCAGGGAAGGAGTCGTTTATACGCCAGAACAACCAACTTACCGATTGTTCTGACGTTGCCTTGTGATTACTGCTTGTTGTACGCGTCAAGAAGAGCCTGGCCGTCCTCGCCTGCGCGCTCGAGCCACTCCTCTGTCATGGCTTCGCCGATTTTTTGCAGGTGCTTGACCAGTTCCGGCGAGGGCTCCGATACTTCGATGCCATTGTCACGCATGATTTTTATCTTGGCTTCGGTTTCCGCCTTACTGGCTTCCCAGCCTCGCTTCTCTGCGACTTCGGCCGCGTCTTCAAGCGCTTTCTGCGCGTCTTCAGGTAACTGGTCAAAGGCCTTGGCGTTTACGACCACCATGTTCTTGGGCAACCACAACTGGGCGTGATTAAAGTGTGTCAGGTAATCCCAGGCCCGGGTGTTGGCGCCGGTTGAGGGAGAGGTGATCATGGCGTCAACACGGCCGGTACCAAAGGCGGTGGGAATGTCAGGCACTTCAACCTGAGTCGGCAAGGCGCCCAGCAAGTCAGCAAGCTGTTCGCTTGATTTGTTGTAGGCGCGCATTTTTACGCCTTTCAATTCTTCGCCAGTGTTTACCGCAAACTGGGTATAGATACCCTGAGGAGGCCAGGGCACGGCAAAGAGCAATTTCAGGCGCTGACCTTCCAGACGCTGGGCAAGCACGTCTTTTGAGGCCTGCCAGAGTTTCCATGCCTGATCATAATCACTGGCGAGGTAGGGCACTGAGTCAACTTCAAACAGCGGATCTTCATTTGCCAGACGTGACATGATCAGTTCGCCAACGGGAACCAGCCCGCGGCGCACGGAGTTTTTTATTTCCTGATGCTTTATCAGCGAGCCACTGCTGTGAACCGTAATATTCAGCTCGCCGTCGGTAGCTTCTCGCACATCGTCAGCAAACTGCCTGATGTTGACGGTGTGAAAGTTGGAATCGCCGTACGGTGTTGGCATATCCCAGTCTGTCGCCTGGGCACTGCCGACCGAAAACGTAAGCATTGCGGCTGTGAGTAAGCTGCCAAGGCGCTTCAGGTGCGGGGTAGAAACCGAGTTCTGGCGAATGGGATTAATGCTTTTTTCCATGATGTTTGCCTCCTGGCACTGACATGCACGATGGACGTCAGTTGTGTCTGTTGTTGTATTTTTAAGCACAGAACCGGATACAGCTTTATAAGCCTGTTGTGTGCTTTCTCTGATCAAAACTAGTTGTGTGGCAGGCAGCTGTCAAACCAGTTGTCGAAAATTTGTTGCTAAACTGTAGCCTTAATGACGACAATTTATCAATAAATTGTTTGAATCGAGTGTGCTTTACCCGTTATAAAAAAACCCGGAGCAAGTCCGGGCTCTCTGGGGCACTTTCATCTCAGTCGGTGTTGAAGCTTCTGAGATTGTGCGCCAGTGAGGCCTGCGAAAGCTCTCCCAGGTGGGCATTCACTTGCTGACCCTTGGCGTCATAAAACAGTGTCGTCGGCAGGGCCTGGCTGCCAGTGGTGCGGCCAAGGCTGGCGCTGGTGTCCGTCAGAACATTCTGAAGCGAGAGCTTATGCTGGCTCATAAACCGGGTAATTGTTTCGGGTTGCTCACCCTGGTTTACATAGACAAAAGTGATGTCCGGATTATCCTGTTGGGCTTGCTCCAGTACAGGCATTTCACGGATGCAGGGAGGGCACCAGCTGGCCCATAAATTGACGACCACAGGTTTGCCATCTGCTACTTCTGCAAGCGCAACCGGGCTGCCGTCGAGCAAGGTAAATGTAGTTTGAGGCAGGCCTCTGGAGCTGCTCTCCATCAGGGATACCAGTAAGGACACCGAGCCCCAGACCAACAGGCCCGAAGCACTTGCAATGGTGAGAGATCTACGAATTCTGGGATGACGCCAGAGCTTCCAGGTGATGAGCGCCATTGCGCCGACCAGTCCGGCGATAACGCTGAAGCCGCCGTCTCTGATATCAATAATGCCCCAGAGATTATCCTGATAGTGCTCGAAGTACTGAACAACAAAACCGATACGCGCTGCCACCAGAGCAACGAGAAAAATATCAGACAGGGTTCCTGCTATGGGAACCCCTTCTTTGCGCCCCGTGATGGCACCAACGATCAGTGCGATGACAAACGCACTGAGCAGCAGAAGCTGAGCCAAAGGCAGGCTCAACGGGCCGATATTTACCGATAACATCATTAATCCTCGTCATGGTTGACTGGCCTACGACCCGCAGTTTTCATATGAGTTCCCCGGCATGATTGATGTAGACTTCAAATATCGCCGGGATATTCAGGGGGTAATCGCTGGTTGCTTCAACGGCTATTGGATTACGCATTCTGACAGGGTACTGACATGCTATTGAATTGTGATATTGGTGAAAGTTATGGCGCCTGGACAATGGGCCTGGATGACCAGGTGATGCCCTATATCGATCAGGCAAACATAGCCTGTGGCTTTCATGCCGGGGATCCGCTGGTTATGCGCAGAACGGTGGCGCTGGCTTTGAAGCACAAGGTAACTCTGGGTGCGCACCCGGCGTATCCCGATTTGCAGGGTTTTGGGCGACGCTCGATGGCTTGCAGCCCTGATGAAATTCACGCCATGGTGCTCTATCAAGTGGGAGCGCTCAGTCAGATTGCCGCTGCGCAAGGCGGGAGTCTCAGCTACGTAAAACCTCATGGCGCGCTCTACAACGACATGGCGCGGAACGAATCCATTTTGCGGGCTATTCTCGATGCGCTAAGCCAGTCTCCGGGAAAACTCGCATTGATGGCAATGACCACCGCTGACAATCAGCCTTTGAAAGCCTTGTGTGCCGAGTACGGAGTTGAATTGTTACTGGAGGCTTTTGCTGATCGTGCCTATGACGAAGAAGGATACATAGTATCCCGAAAAACACCGGGCGCAGTGCATCACAGTTCAGACGTTATTTTGCGCCAGGTATTGGCTATCTCCCGGGGTGAGTCAATACAGACAATCAACGGCAAACCGCTGCGCCTTGAGGCCGATACCATTTGCGTTCACGGCGACAACCCCGAGTCAGTTGCCGCCGTGCGCGCTATTCGTGAGGCGCTGGAAGAACAGGCAGTCTGAGCGCTTTCAAAGCCTGAACCGGGATACCAGAGTCTGCAATTCGCTGCCGAGCCTGGCAAGTTCTGAACTGGAGCTGGCAGTTTGATTGGAGGATGACGCAGATTGATCGGTAACGTCACGAATGCTGGTGATGTTCTGGTTGATCTCATCTGCTACAGACGTTTGCTGTTCCGATGCTGTTGCAATCTGGCTGTTGTACTGCTTTATTTCTTCCACCGCCCGGGTGATCCGTCCGATAGATGCGCCTGTAGCTGTTGCCCGTTTGAGTGTTTCCGAAGCCAGTGTTGCACTGGATTCCATCGCAGATACAGAGTTTCCTGCGCTGCTTTGCAGGGACGTTACAAGAGTCTCGATTTCCTGAGCAGAGCTCTGGGTCCTTTGGGCCAGGGAGCGCACTTCATCAGCAACTACGGCGAAACCACGACCTTGCTCGCCGGCGCGGGCCGCCTCGATTGCTGCGTTCAGCGCCAACAGATTCGTCTGTTCCGCAACGGATTTAATGACGTCCAGAACCGTTCCTATGTTGGCAGTTTCTGCTTGTAGCCCCTGGATGATTTCCATGCTCTGGTTTACTTCTCTGGCCAGCCCGTTCACCTGGCTCACGGTTTCCGTGACCTCGTGCTCACCTTCCGTAGCCTGGCTGGCAGCATCTGAGGCAACCGTAAACGCCTGTTCCGCGTTGCGGGCAATTTCGGCAACGGTTGCCGTCATCTGATTCATCGCTGCAGCCACCTGATCGGTTTCCTGTTTCTGGCGATTGATCCCGTCACTGGTCTGGTTGGTAACCGTCGAGAGCTCTTCGGCAGACGCTGCAATGTTGGACGCGCCGGATTCAATGCTTCTGACCAGTTCCCGCAGGCCGCTGACCATAGTCGCCAGAGCCGCCATCAGACGACCTACCTCATCTGTCCGGTTATTGTCGATATGAACAGACAGGTTGCCGGAGGCAACTTCTGAGGCAATGGCAACGGCGTGATTGATCGGGGTAGTGATTGCTCTGGTAATCAGGTAGGCCATCAGAACGCCGAGCAGCACTGCTATGCCGGTTGCGCCAAAAATCAGGGTGCTCGCCTGTTTGCGATCGGACTCCATCTTGTCCGCCTGCGCCTCGCGCAGGCTGTTTGCCGATCCGATAACACGGCTGGCCGTTGTGACCATGTCCTGTGAAAGTTGTCCTCCGGATTCGGTCAGCCTCACCACGTTCTGGAATTCGGTTGAGTAGGATTCAAGAGCTTTTGTTACCTGTGCTTTTTCTTCCGCGCTAATGGATGCAGATTTCAATGGTCCCTGCATCCGTTTTGCATCTTCTAGATAGGATTTAACGCTGCTGGAATCTCCCTCTACCAGGAACTTTCGCTCCGAGCGACGCATGTCTTCAAACATCGCCGATGCAAAAAACAAAGAGCTGTGGGCTTTGAGTGAAGATCCAAGTATCCGGGCCTTTGTCTCAAGGCTGCTGAGGGCTTCATCCCGCTGGGTGGCGTTTACTTCTACATCGCTCATCAGCGACTGATACGTCGCTATATCCGCCTGAATACTCTCCAGGGTACTGATGTCAGTGTTAACAGCCAGTAAAGGCGTGATGCGCTGGGTGATACCGAGCACGTCGTCACCGTGGGCTCGGGAGGCCTGCACATTTGCTACATCACCCGACAGCAAAAAGTTTTTCTCTTCAACTCTTGCTTCAGTAAGGCCGGTGTTGACCTGACCCAGCATGGTTACGATGTTTGAGCGCTGGCTGTAGGTTTCCAATGCGCTATTCCCAACCACACCTACCAGAATAGTGAGCAGGAGCAGGAGAGCAAATCCGCCTGCCATTTTCGTACGAATGGTCATATTGCCAAACAGGTTCTGAAGTGTCATGCAGCGTCCTTAGGGCTTGCGAGCAATGCCAGTCCTGCCGTTCGAGTCCATCCGACAGATCACCGACAAGCATTTCTGATACGCAAAAGAGGTGGTTGAGCTTTTTATTGTGTCTCTATTAGGTATTTATTGGGGATAAGATTCAATTTGTTTTAGGTAACAAATGATTGCGGAGTGCTAATGGTAAATCCAATTGTGATGCTTTCCCCGACTCTGACAAGCGTTTCAGTAAAGCCTGAACCATCTGCCATTAAAAGGCGCAAATAAAAAACGGGGCTGATTTCTAGCCCCGTTTTTTTATACTCTGGAAAGTGAATCCGGGTTACTTGGTACCGCCACTCTGGTTGCCGGATCCCTTGATTTTGTACTCCTGGTTATTGCCATTGCCTCCGGCGCCTTGGCCCTGACTGGCACCTTTACCTTGGCCATTACCCATGCCCTGGCTAGCGCCTTTGCCTTGGCCAGCACCCATGCCTTGGCCCGGCCCCTTGCCCTGACCGGCACCCATGCCTTGGTTGGCACCTTTGCCCTGTTGGCCCTTACCTTGACCCTGGCCGGCACCCATACCTTGTCCTGAGCCTTGCCCCTTTCCATTCTTCAGTTCGACGCCGTGCTCTTGAGCACGCTGCATCATGCGTTCATGGTGCTGTTGGCGGTACTGAGCCCTCTCGGCATCGGTATTCAGGTTGCGCATGGTATCCTGATGCTGCTGCAGTTCGGTCCGGGTCATCAGTTCCCGGCCAAACACTTCTTCATTTTCCTGAGCGGCCAATGGCCAGCTTGCCATGGTAACCAGAATAGCGGCACCAGCTGTGCGAATAAGTGATGCTTTAAGTTTCATTATTCATCCCCATGAGTTCACTGTGTATATTCAGTATAGGCTCGCAGCAAGAGAGGTAGAGTTCTTAAAAGTACCTATGAGTCAGTTGATGACGGAATCTGAGCGATCCAATGGTTACCACATAAGATCGTCCGGGATTTCATAACCTGCATAAGGATCGTCGTCACCCATATCATCTTTTTTACGGTCATGGAGTACAACCACTGCTTGCTCATCCCGTTCTATGATCTTGCGCGCCACGCCCTCGGCGACAATCTCGTACTGATCATTGACGAATACAATGGCGAGCCGACCGCGAGAAAGCTGATCGGCCAGCATATCGTCCACATACAATTTCTTTATCTTCTTGTCGTGAACGAACTGATAAGAGGTCTCACCCCGGCTGCGATCCAGTTTGTTGGTATCCACCAGTTGGCGAATCTGGGCCTGAATGGCCTTTTTCTCGGCCTCCTGCTGGCGCTTGAGGTTCAGCTGGCGATCGCGTTCTGCTTTTTCTTCACGGGCCTGGCGAGCACGGATTTCGGTTTCATTTACCTGAACTGTGCCCTTGGGCTGTTGTTTGCGCTGCTTGTGTTTTTCATTGCGAATAGCTTTGGCCTTTTTCGGGTCGGCCAGGCCCGCTTTCATTAGCTGATCCTGCAGGGACGGCATGGGATAACTCCATTAATTAGTCATAAATTCTGGTATCCTGTGGCAACAGTATACGCCCTCATAACGACCTTCTTAACCAGCAACCCCTGATTCCGGGATTTTCTTGTATGCCTTCCTTCAAAGATCTTGATCTGTCTGCCGCCATGCAGGCCAATCTTGCACAACTGGGCTTCTCCAAGCCGACTGATATTCAGGCTCGGGCGCTGCCTCATTGCCTGGCCGGACGTGATGTGATCGCCATGGCGCAGACTGGCAGCGGTAAAACGGCGGCTTTCGGTATCGGGCTGATCGAAAGCCTCAAACCGAAACTGTTTGCGGTTCAGGGACTGGTTATGTGCCCGACCCGTGAATTGGCAGACCAGGTTGCCAAAGCACTGCGCGAAATGGCGCGGGCGCAGGAAAATATAAAG
>NZ_JBLXHQ010000019.1:0-91530 GCF_048259445.1 Marinobacter sp.
AGGGTGTCCAGATCCTTGTAATCGATCTCTTTAACACCTTCTGCCGTGAACCGGCAGAACTTGCGACGTCTGAAAAAACGAGCCATAACGTAACTCCTCAACTCCGGTTAATTACTCTTCTTCGTCCTGGGATTCAGCTTTCTGACTGTCGTCTTGACGGTCATCAGAAGATTCAGCTGAACGACGCGGGCGATCATCTCCGCCTGAACGACGGTCCTCACGGGACTCAGCGGCTTTCATCGGAGAGATATCAGCAACGGCTTCATCGCGACGCAGAATCAGGTCACGGATGATGGCATCGTTGAACCGGAAGTTGTGAGTCAGCTCGTCCATTGCTGCCTGTGAACATTCTACGTTCATCAGCACATAGTGAGCCTTGTGAATCTTGTTGATCGGGTAAGCCATGTGACGACGGCCCCAATCTTCCAGGCGATGTACCTTGCCGCCATCTTCAGTGATGACGCCGGTATAACGCTCGATCATAGCGGGCACCTGCTCGCTCTGATCCGGGTGTACCATAAACACGATTTCGTAGTGACGCATGAGTTCTCCCTACGGTTTAAACAGCTTTCTTTTTCGCGAACTGGCCGCGAGGCATGAAAGCAAGGAGGTGGCAGCCGAAGCCGCCGGTTTTTTTGCTTTATCGACAAGGCTTTACAAGAAAGGCTCAATCAAAAGCGAGGCGTTGCCTACCTGACTACAGACAATACAAAACCTCCCCCTACAAAAGGGGTGACGTATTCTAGGCGTACACAGCCTTCTGTGCAAGAGTTAACCAAGACGCTGACGCAAGGCTTCGTAAAGACAGACACCGGTCGCAACCGAAACATTAAGACTGTCTACATGGCCGAGCATGGGAATATTGATAAGCTGATCACAGTGCTCCCGCGTTAGCCGGCGCATGCCCTTGCCTTCCGCGCCCATTACCAGCGCAACCGGGCCTTTGAAGTCAGCCTGAAACAACGTGGCTTCTGCTTCGCCTGCGGTGCCGATCAGCCATACCCCCTGGTCTTTCAGAGTGCGAAGAAAACGCGCCAGATTCGTCACGCGAACAAAAGGCACAGTCTCCGCAGCGCCGCACGCAACCTTCCGCGCCACAGCTGTCAGCGAAGCTGATTTATCTTTAGGCACAATCACAGCCTGCACACCCGCTGCATCACAGGTGCGCATACACGCACCCAGGTTGTGGGGATCGGTTACGCCGTCCAGTACCAACAGAAACGGAGGCCTATCGCTCACGGCAAGCCTTGCCAGAAGATCATCCTCTGTCCACTCGCGGCTTTCACTGACTGCCGCAACAACGCCCTGATGAACACCACCAACCCGTTCATCCAACTCCCGACGATGGACAACGCCCCACTTGACCCCCAGCTCATCCAGGGTATCGGTAATGGTTTTTACTCGTTTGTCCTGCCGGCCAGTCTGAATCCAGACCTGCTGCAACCTTCCCGGCTCGCGCTTGAGAACAGCCTCAACCGCGTGCCAGCCAAATACAAATTCCTCGGACACTGGTTCGGCTTCCTGTTATTTATCTGTCTTGCGTGGCTTCCGCGGTTTACTGGCCCCCGTGGGCTTACCCGGGACTTTCTTCGATTTTTTACCGGCTTCACTGGCCGCATCTGCTACCAGCTTAGCTTTTGCACTGCCCGGCTTGCTTGTACTCCCAGACTTACCAGCTTTCTCAGGCTTTTTGCCTTTGCCGGACTTTGCCCCCGAAGACGCGCCGCTCCGACCACGGCCTTTATCCGCTCGCTTGCCATCCTTGCCTCGGGTATCCCGCTTGGCCACACCAAGAGCATCACGATCCGCCTTTCGACGCCTGGGCTCGCTGACCAACTCCAGATCGATTTTGCGATCTTCCATACCAACCCGCATCACACGCACGCGCAGCTCGTCACCAAGACGGAAGCTTACCGCTGTGCGCTCGCCAATCAGGCGATGCTTGGCCGAATCGTGATGGAAATAATCACCGCTAAGGGTAGATACGTGCACAAGACCTTCGATATACACACCGGACAGTTCAACAAAGAACCCGAAGGGCACAACGGCAGCAATAACCCCGTCAAACTCTTCTCCGACATGATCACTGAGAAACTCGCACTTGAGCCACGCCATAACATCACGCGTGGCGTCATCGGCACGCCTCTCGGTCATCGACACATGTTCGCCCAGCTTCGCCATACGGGCATAATCGTAGGGGTACTCCACCAGCTCAGGATCGAAGACCCGCGGGGACACAACATCCTTCGTTACCTCAGGATTGTGAATCCTGGACTTGATAGCCCGGTGCACAACGAGATCCGGGTAGCGACGAATCGGCGAGGTAAAGTGGGCGTAGCTCGGAAAACCAAGGCCAAAGTGACCACTTTCATCCGGGCTGTACACCGCCTGGCTCAACGAGCGAAGCATGACTGTCTGGATAACATTGGCATCCGGCCGGTCTGTGATCTGGGATAACAACGCCTGATAATCAGCCGAAGTCGGCTCGTCGCCGCCACCCAGCTGCAAGCCAAGCTCACTCAGGAACAGGCGCACTGAGTTGAGCCGCTCCTCGGAGGGACCATCATGCACACGGTAGAGCGCTGGCATCTTGTGCTTCTTGAGGAAGCGCGCAGCAGCAACGTTGGCACACAGCATGCACTCTTCCACGATCTTGTGAGCATCGTTGCGGTGCACCGGAACAATTTCTTCAATTTTACGCCCGGCATCGAAAACAATTCGGGTTTCAGTGGTCTCGAAATCAATAGCACCGCGCTCTGTCCGCGCCCTGCGCAGCAGCTTGTAGAGGTCGTACAGGTTGTGCAGGTGCGGCAGTACATCCGCATACTGTGCCGACAGCCGGTAACCGGGCTCTGAATCAGGCCGCTCCAGCATGTCGCTGACTTTGTTGTAGGTCAGCCGGGCATGGCTGCGCATGACCGCCTGATAGAAGGTGTACCCGCTGATGTTGCCTGCTGCGCTGATGGTCATATCTGCCACCATGCACAAGCGATCAACCTCCGGGTTCAGAGAGCACAGGCCGTTGGAAAGTTTCTCTGGCAGCATGGGCACCACGTGATCCGGGAAATACACCGAGTTGCCCCTGCGTAAAGCCTCCTCATCAAGAGGTGATCCGGCGCGCACGTAATGCGATACGTCGGCTATTGCCACCACGAGACGATAAGCACCCCGGCCCCGGGGCTCACAGTAGATCGCATCATCAAAGTCCCGAGCGGTCTCGTCATCGATGGTAACCAGCCGCATATTACGGATATCTACCCGATTGGCTTTATCCTTTTCTGCCACTTCGCCCGGAATGGACGCTGCCTGCTCACCAACTTCCGTGGGCCAGCTGTGTGGAATGTCATAGGAGCGGATAGCCACATCAATCTCCATTCCAGGGGCCATATGTTCCCCCAGAATCTCGACTATTTTCCCGGTTGGCTTGGAGCGCATGGTGGGCTGGCGTAAAAGATCCACAACAACATACTGCCCATGGTAGGCCTCACCCACATGTTCTTCGGGTACCAGTATTTCGTGGTTGATCCGGGCGTTCTCGGGCACCACATAAGCTATTCCGCTTTCATTGAAAAAGCGGCCTACTGTCTGCTGCGTATGGTGCTCTATAACCTCAACTATAACGCCTTCACGTCGACCACGATCATCGACCTTGTCTACCCGGGCAACCACCCTGTCACCGTGAAACACCATGCGCATCTGACGTGCGGTCAGAAACAGGTCAGACCCGCCATCGTCCGGCACCAGAAAGCCGAAGCCATCCCTATGGCCAATCACCCGGCCGCTGACCAGATCAGCCTCTTCAATCGGAAGATAGGCATCGCGGCGATTACAGATAAGCTGACCATCCCGGCACATCGCAATCAGTCGGCGCCTGAGCGCTTCGATACCTTCCGGGGATGTCTGATCGAGCTCGGAACATAATGTCTCATGTGTTGCCGGCGCTCCCCGTTCTTTCAGATGCGCGAGGATAAATTCCCGGCTTTGAATCGGGTTATCGTAATTTTGAGCCTCACGGCCAGCGTGGGGGTCTTTGTGTTTTTTATTTCTGGAAACCATTCAAATCCTTGCTCTTCAATGCGGCGCCACAACGGCACTGTTTATATTCATTTGGATAACAGTATACGTTGGTACGGATAGACTGCCTAACAACCCACCATTTATAGGCACAATTACTTGCCGCCCTTTTACAGAAAAAGTATTTGACAGCTTCCGCGGGAATTATTACAGTACGCGCCATCAGATGAGGCGTGGCTTCATCTTTGGCAGAAACGTCCAGTTTTCAACAAACTAACGTCAAATCTGCAAATCACCTGCCGAGGTGGTGAAATTGGTAGACACGCTAGCTTCAGGTGCTAGTGCTCGCAAGGGCGTGGAGGTTCAAGTCCTCTCCTCGGCACCATTCATATCCCCTTTTGAATGGCAGAGTCTGTCGATTTACCCATAATTTTTACTTAGCGGAAAATTCTTCTCCCGTGTTTCATGCGTTTTTACTACCCCCACGCACGCCTTAACTCTACCCTCCAGCTTTATAGCCAGTAATTTCAGTACCTTATAGACTTCGCATAGCAGTCGGGAAAGTTATGGTTCCTGAGCTTCTGCCCAAAACTGCTATTTGCGGAGCTCGTGGTCTCTTAGCGGTAACCGCGATCATTACGGATAGAGTTCTAGCGAATCATTTTGCTCAATTGCTGTGGTGTCGGCTTTGACATGTTTGGATCACGAGCAGCTTGAATACCTTTTATAGCGTCAATAAATGCAGGCGATGCGTTAGCGCGAGTGAAGGAGGGGGCGTTTGCACTGCACGTTGCGTTTGAACTCAGAAGGTACTGAATACGAGTCAGCAACAGTGTCGGCTTACCGTCCTTTAAGGCGTAATCTCCATCGAAGCCGTAACCGCCTTTGCCCGGTTCTGCATTGGTTACGGACATGCAATCGGTGGGATGAGGCCTGGGTCTCGCCTCCACCACCGCGCGGGCGGGCTGTCCGTAAACCTGGAGATTCATGAATATGGTACATTTACGCTCCGAAAAATAGAGAATACCTCCTACCCAGGGGTTCATTTCAGGCGTACGCTGAACGTGCCACATTGCCAGCTCGACAGGCTCGCCGTAGAAACTGCCGGACCAGGCTCCTTCCAGATCCTTCAAATCATCGCCGCTGGGGCTGCGTGGCGCTGTTACCGTTGTTGCTTCCTTCTGACGTCTTGGGCAGTTCAGGCCGTCGTACTTCTGATTGGCCTTGGTATAGGCCGCAACCGCTTTATTGTAGGATGCTTGGGTGTAAGCGAAGATTTCTGTACGTTTGCGGTCTATTGAAGAAGCCGTTGAGCTTCTGGATATCTGAGGATCTACCGAAGACATACCCTTATCAAAACGTTCGATATTGGCATGCAAGGCACGTACTTCCGGCGTTGTGCATTTGTTTGCAAACCGCCGGTTCATAAACGTATTTCGCGACACCACATCAAACCCTATTTCCATCAACACCAGAGGGTTACGTGTCGTTATTGCTTCCCCAGTTTTACGCCCGAACTCCACCAAGAAGTTCAGATTCACGTCTTTAACGTAGCGGTCGTAACTGTTAAGAAACTTCTCTTCGATTCGGGTTATTGAGCCACCTGAGCCTAAGACCGGGTCGTCATAAACAAAGGTATCGACCACACCGTCGCGGATGAGAGCGGAACAGTGTTTAGAATAGGTGCGAATAAAGTCGGTGTAGAACAGCTTGTAGGTCATGTCTTTTTCAACGGACTGGAATTGCCCTGCCGTCAGGTTTTCAAGGATATCGTTGTATTGCGCGATCTGTTCATCGCCTTTGAGACATCCCTGATAGTTCCTGTTCTTGCATTTGATGCAGTGGCCCTGTCCGACTTGCAGAATCCGTGTGTAGCTGTTGGCTTCTGATTGCACATTTTGTAGCGCCTGAAGGGCATAGTAATCCTGGCTGTATTTCGTCCAGTCAGCGGTGGTCATCGTATCGAGATAATAATCGTTCATACATTGGCACCACCTGCCGTCGACCTCTGCCCCCGAAATCTGCCCACTCGCTTCACACGCATAACGCAAATTATTGCGTTCCAGCGGGCTTATCGCGGCGTGTGCAACCAACGCTTGGCCGAGCACGATGGTAAAAACGACGATAGAGACAATTCGATGCATGGTGTCATCCTTCTCGTTTTTACCTTACATCTTACATAAAGGTGATTGCGGCTATAGTGCCGTGAGAATGAATAAATATTAGCCTAGTAAGTGGTCAAAATACTACAAGCCTGCGAAGTTGTTCGCGATACTGACGCGGCGGGTGTCGTGATTGGCAGCGATGAGAAGATGATTCTGGATAAGCATTGAGGCGCCCCAAGCCGGGCATGTAACTCTCCACTAACCGAAATTGTTACTGGCATATTATCGAACGGCTTTAATAATAGTGTCGAACGAAAAATTATCTCACATCAACGTTAATTCATATTTGCGCATTTTTTATTTGAACTCAGTAAGGCGTTGCTGTGGAGTTTGATCACCCCGAAGGACACTGCCATGAAGCACACACTGACTATTTCCAAAGCACTATTAGCTAGCTCCTTATTTGCCCTCGCTGCCTGTGGCGGCGGTGGTTCATCTTCAGACACGAAAGCGCCGGTAAAACCACTTGAACCACCAGAGACGGCCCAAGGCGTATTTCTAGACAGCGAAGTTGAAGGCCTTAACTATACCTCCGGTAGGCTATCCGGTTTAACTGACAGTGCCGGCATATTTAGATACGAAGTCGGGCAGCCGGTGACTTTCTCTGTTGGAGATATTGTGATCGGCACCGCCACTGGAGCTGAAACTATTACGCCGCTTGATCTTGTTGCCGCCGCCAGCGACACCAGCAACTCAGTGGTGATCAATATCGCCCGCTTCCTGCAAACCCTGGATGACGATGGCGACCCAGACAATGGCATTACCCTACTTGAATCCGTGCGAGCTTTGGCTGCGAATGAAGCCATTGAGTTCAATCAACCCGTTACCGAATTTGAGGATGACGGGAACGTACAGACAGTTGTTAGCACGCTTACAGCGGTAACCACTGCCGGCGCGCGAATGCTGGTTACTGCAGCTGCTGCCCAAACCCACCTCGACGCCACACTGGCCGCTATGAACGATGGCGGCGGATCAACTGGTGACGGTGAGATTTGCGCCGACAATACCGCAACTGACTTGAGCTTACAGGGAAATAATGCCTACGCCTTTACCGTCGATAACGGAGAATGTTTAGGGCTTGTGGCATACGATCTCGAAAAAGCTGAGTTGCCGCTGATTATCACTACGGGCAATCGAAGTCTGGAGGGGCTGATTTTCGATAACCAGATAAAAGTAGCCAAACAGTTTGATTCCAGCATCAGCGGAAACACGATAATTCGTTGGTATTTCACATTCAACGTAACCAATACAAGCAGTAATCTGTTTTGTGGTTACTTCCGCAATCTGCAGAGCGCCGCAGCAGCCCAGGACAGCTCTCCGGTGAACTTTTTCGAGGCGCGAGTCGACGGCAACTACTTCGACGTTACCTTCTTTAATAACCCTTACGGAGACTGCATCTCCCCGGGCCAAACGCTTCCTGTCTACGGAGATTATATCAGAGGGGTAGCTTCTGACGATCCTCTTCGCGTGCCAGGTGCATTGAGTAATCTGGGCCCCATTACGCTTCGCGCTGATTTTCGAGTACATACGCAGACACTGACCCCAAAGCCGTCATTGCAGGCGAATTATTTCAAGTGGAGAAACAACGGTGTCGGTACGCAAATTAATGATATAGAAGTATCGTTTACCAACACGCTTGATCGCAGTATCACGCTTGGCCGCGGAGTCACGCTGCAGCCTGACAGTATGAAAGTGAGATATTTCGACAACGAAGGCTTTTTTGTCAGCTCAGGATTTGTATATCTACACGATGCTTTAGGCGTGGATAGAACTGAAATTCAAAGTGACGACTTGATCATCCCGGCAGGAGAAACCTTCGTCTTGGCTAACGACGGAGCGAGTATTGGAGTCAAACAACTCAACCCTGCAAGCGCAACAAAGGCTGTTGTATTTTTGGAATGGGAGTATTGAATAATGGAGCTTGGAGTTTGTTCAGACGATCCCAGGAGTGTTCTGCGTGTGGCTCGCTTGGCGGCACGCTCTGGGGCGCCTGGATTTACCGTCCAACAACAAACAATAGACTCAATGTACCAGCTTGTAGAGGCGGGTGCATTGTTATCGTTAACGCCAGATCAAATCTGGGAAGAGATGCTCGAGGCGCTATCCGAATGCAAGCCAAGTGGGTTTTTTCGTGTGTTGCGAGCCTGTGGCGCCTTGAAAATTATTCTGCCCGAGGTTGACCTGCTGTTTGGTATCCCTCAACCGCCATTGCACCATCCTGAAGTGGATACTGGCGACCATGTGATGCTGTGCATCGATGTGGCCCGGCGGCGGTTCGATTCACCTATTGTTACCTGGGCGGTATTGGTCCACGACCTGGGCAAAGGCTTAACGCCCCGCGAAGAATGGCCAAAGCATATCGGGCATGAAATAAGAGGCGTTCCTGTAGCCCGCGCTGTTGCTGAACGATTTAACGTACCGCGAGATTTTTGTGAGCTGGGTATGCTGGTGTCTGAGCATCATCTTCGGTGTCACAAACTTCTGGAAATGCGGCCGCGTTCTATTATGCGTTTGCTGGAAGCACTGGACGCTTTTCAAAAACCAGAGCGTGTAAAGCAATTTGCCCAGGCATGTGAGGCCGATGCCCGTGGCCGGTTGGGCCTGGAAGATCGCGAGTATCCCAACGGTGATCTGCTAATTGCCTGCGCCAAGGCGGCAGAGGCCGTTGATATTCAGCCGCTATTGAATGCGGGTTACGAGGGGCAAAAACTGGCAGATCAGCATCGGCAATTACGAATCAAGGCCATTGCTCAAATACATTCAGGCCGTCTTTAAATGAGCTATAAATAATATAATGAAAAACATATTTAAAATCGTTGCGCAAGGAAATCCAATAAATCTGGAGATGGGTCCTGATGCACTTGATATTGTTTTAAAAATTACTGCTTACATTGATAATAACTTTATGGAGAGTGATTTTTTTACCCTTGGAAATGTTGTGCATGAAGACTTCTCGAGCGTTCGTCGTTATATACAGAACGCAAAAAATAGTACGACAAATGAAGACGATACTGTTTCTTTAAGCCTCGATTTGGAACAATATCGACTATTCAATAATATAATATGGTACGGCGTAAACTTTGGTGATGACATTCCCGAGCTTGAATCACTTCATGATGATATTTGTGATATTAGAGAAGAAATGGAGCTTATAAAAGAATATCACAGCAACAAAAAGCGCAACACCTGAAGAGCAGAAGGCACGCCAAGATGGCAGACCATGACTAACGGCATGAAACCCGGAAACAATGAAAGCCAATGCTCTCGTGAATGCCAGGAAGTTCGGCGTTTCCTATTAGGCGAACCTGTTCTGTTTCGCGCCCGCTTCTCGTTATCAGGTCGGCGCCTTGCCGGTTGGGGTTATTTGGATAATTCTTCGGAAACCGGACGCTGGCCTTACGGCGGCGCCGTCTGGGAAACAGACACCGGAAAGCTCTTGGAATTGTACGACCCGCATATGTCTCCAGAAATGGATTTCTCTGCTTATAACTTTGTTCATCAATCGGAGCCGTTTGGACACATTCAAGCGCATCCCTTCGACGAGGGGTATTACGACTTTCAAGGTAGCGTTCGCTTTCCATTGAGTAATTCTGAATGGGCAGTGATTGATGAACGCAAATGTGCTCATCGCGGAGAAAATTCTGGCTCGCGTCACTATCTGTTCAACTGCTACCTCTGGCAGGATTGCCAGACTAACGAGGAAGATACGCTGTTATCAGACACCATTAAATCAATCGAATTTTTACCCAAAAATCTCAGCGTTCTTGATATAAGTGCAGACGGGCAACGCCTGCTCGCAGCACAGCCATGGAGAGATGGGTGGGGCAACGTTATCAGCGTTTGGGATATTGCAGGTCAGTGTTGTGTGGCAACCCTGCAACCAGAAAAAAACACAGCGAACTCCGGCCATTTAAATACAATCAAGAGCGCAAGATTCCTGGCGAATCGGCATCACACGGTGCTCACCATCAGCTACTCTTCAGCCTGGGGTGCCGCGACAGGCACCGACAATGTAGCTGGCATTATCTGGGATGCCATCACGGGAATAGCCAAGGTGCCGCTATTCTGCTGGACAGGAAACCGACATTGGGATATCGAAAACATTCACGACCATGCCCTTCTGAATCACGGTCGCTGGATCGCACTCATCCGAGGTGACGCAGAAAAGGATGAACCCAATGATCGAATTATCAAAGTACTCGACACAAACACCGGTGAGGAAATTGCGGTTTTTGAGCACCCCGCGAATAAAGACGGCCATGGTAACCATGTCGATCGTATTGCTGCTGATCTGGACGGAACTTACCTAATCAGCACCAGCACAGATGAAACCTTTGCCCGGGTCTGGGACGTTGCGGCAAACTGTCAGATTGCTCGGTGTGATGTTGGAGGAACTGAAGTAATCGACGTAGATATGAAATTAATAGATGGACGCGTCTTTTTTCTAACCGCTCACTACCAGGCAATGGCTGTTCTATGGCATCTACCGAATACTGGCGCTGTTAACGGCGCGCAGATTATTGTTTAAATAACCCACAACAGCAAACGATAAGCGGACTTCAAACCCGGGCCTAAGGTTTGCCAGTCGCAGCCTGGCGCCGTGCCGAAGGGCTACAGCCTGAACAAATCTTAACCCGAAACCGTATCCGGCAACCTTGCCTGTACGCGCCTGAGCGAGCACTTCTCGCAGATCATCGCTTAGGGTACCGGGGCCTTCGTCTGCAACACTCACTGTTGCGCTGTCGCCATGGCGGGCTACCCGCAGCACAACGCAACCGCCCGCGGGAGAGTGGCGCAATGCGTTGCTTAACAGGTTGGCCATCGCATTGATCAATAGATGTGATTGGCCGAGCACTGTCGCTGACTCGACGGATACGTCAAGCGCGACATCAGCTTCTTCAAACGCATCGCGATACAGTTCTACTGCTGCATTCGCCGCTGTTGCCAGATCCAAGTGGCCCATGAGCGAATGGCTACTGGATTGGATTTTTGACAGTTCCAATATCTCCCGCAACAGCTTGAGTAACTCGTCGGCGGAAGCGGTCAATTCCGGTTGGCCGCTGGACGCCGCGAGATCCCGTAGATGGCTTAGCTCTTTGTTGATCTCATGTGCAGCCGTCTGGCTTACTGTTTCCAGGCCGATAATCAAGCGTGAGTTTTCGTCCAGAGTCTCATTGATCTGACTCGCCAGAAAACGGATTTCATCAGCCGGCAATGTTGCGGATAGGTCAACTCGAGCATCCAGGTTGCCCCTGCCCGCATCTATCAGCACCGCATTGATGGCATCAATCCGCTGCTGAAAACGTCGGTTTGAACGAAACACCACGACTAATAAAATCACCGCAAATAATGCAATGCTGCTAATCATGTAAGGCAGAAATTCATGGCGCAAGCTGCTGTAAACGGAAAGCTTACGGGCCACCAGAACCGGGAACTCATTATCAAAAAGTTCTACCTTGGCCAGTGCTTCCGCCGGCCCCGTAGCACCCAACTCTGTTTCAAACCGATACCAGCCTGGCTGCCTGGGCACGTCGACAGGCCAGCGCGCATAACTGCCCACAACCACACTGCCATCGTTTCGAGCCAGCACATAAATCGTTGGGTGCGCTGCCCCCATCGAGATCCGGAAATCTATGGCATCCGCAATGCTGACCACTTTGTATTCAGATTGATAGCGTATCAGCTCCTGATATTCAGCCTCGATATCCGCGCGAGCAACCTGAACAACAGCCCGATCAACAACATACAGTGCACCGGTGATTACGATACCGGCAACAATCAGTATCGATACAATCAATAATACATGCATGCGGTGAAAAAGAGATCGTTGCGCTGTCCGGCTTGAAGAGGAAAACATACGCCTTAGTTACTCTGATGGTGAACTGAGCTTCAGCCGATAACCGAGCCGATCACTCTCGACCCTGGGCGCCTCTGCCACATCGGCAAACCCCCGCCGCAGGCGACTTATAGCGGTATTGAGCACCGTGTCCTGCGGCGGCAGATTCTTATAACTGGCCCAGACCTGGTGCCATAAGGCTTCACGGCTGACGTATTCACCTTTAGCCGCCACCAGTACCGCCAACACATCAAACGACTGCGGACGAAGTGCGATCTGCTGCCCCCGCCATAAAGCGCTGCGATTCATGAAGCGAACTTCAAGATCCTCCCACACATCGACTGACTCGGGCACTCGGATTCCGGACAGGCGGCGGGCAAGCGCCCGTAAACGCGCATGCAAAACTTCGCCATCGTAGGGTTTGTTAATGTAATCGTCTGCGCCCAGATCAAGCGCCTCAACATGATCGCTCGAACTACCCAGACGACTGGCAACCAGCACACCGGGTGCTGCTGACTCAAGCGCCTTGAACCAATTCAGCAGCGCTAAACCCTCTTCGGCATCTTCTAACATACGATCAAGCACAACCAGGTCATAAGCCGTATTCGAACAGGCAGCCCGTGCTGCCTGTACCGTATTGACCACCCTGTAAGACCAACCCAATGCCTTCACCTGAGTGATTACAATGGTTGCATCGGCAAAATCATCTTCCACTATCAGGATGTTCAAAGGCTGTGAAGCTGTCATGGGTATGGCACTTCCCGGAAACTTGTTATTTAGATCTTATGTTAACGCAAAGCCTGCTAGGCTCAGACAAACCATTTCAGTTAGGGCGGTTTATCTTGGCACACTTCTCATTGTCGCTGCACTCAGGGTTCTATAGCCTCGCATTAGCATTTATGGCACTTGCCCTGACAGCCTGTGCCACATCGTCGCCCGGTTCAGCCGAGCCTGTCGTTCAACTGGAAAGATCACAAACAGCCACAGAGGTGGCAACCGCGTTGCTTCAGACACAAGAAACTTACTACGCCGCATTAGAAGACCAGAGTGCACAAGGTATGGTCGACGCTGCTACCGCAAGAAACAATCTTCCCTTTTCTGCACTTGCAAGCCTGGAAGCCAAAGCCGCTATTCGTGCCACCACAATCAGCATGCTCAACCAGGCTCGATCGTTTACCGTGGATAATCAGTTGTTGTCTGACCGCATCGACAGAGAGCTTGACCGACTCAGCACGGCCAAAAACAGCCCACGCCTGCTTACCGGTGGCCTATTCGGCATAAAAAAACCGAATCAAGATGAGAGCTTTGTTCGCACAATTAACCTTCAGGGCAACGCTACCTTCACGATTGAGCTGGAATCAGGCGCTGCCCCGGGAACCATTGTCTACGTTGAGCATCAATTGAATGAAAAGATCCTACTCCGCTTGGTAAATCAGCAGGGTATCCACCTCTGCTCCCAACAAAATCCGCGCGGCCACCTGATCTGTCGTCACAAGCAAAAAGTGGCTGAAAAACTCACTGCAACAGTCACCAATCTTGGGTCTATGTCGACCAGTGTCCTATTTATTCGGAATCAATAAGCGTTATATGATCACAACTGACCGCAATGGTTTTTTGACTGCAGCAAACAAGCCAATTAAAGTTGAAAATCAAACATCGTAAGTAGAGATTTCTGAACATTAATGACCTATATTTCCTGATATCTTGAGCCAGTCTACCCTTCAACGAGATGATGCTTCATAACCCTTCATGAATTTTTATCATCGAAGAATCTAGCCGGAGATGCACGATCGTGAATGAATACCAACCTTGTATCATCGAACGATCGTGGATCAACGGGAATTTTGAACTGTGGCTACCTGAACAATGGGGCTCATAGAATGGATAGAAACAAAATATGAAGGGTCGCAAGGTCATTTATGGCACGTGCTAATTTACGCAGCATCAGAGCAAAAAGGTCTGGATATCTCTAGCTTGTATATAGAGCCAGAAGGTGATGTTTTCGTTGCTTACGCTCCGGATGATCGCGTTTTGATTCACGTAGCAAGCGTTATTAGTGAGCTCATTAGCCATAAAACGCTGATGCTCAAGACCGCTGAGTATGCTGAAGAAAAAAACCTCTGGAACAAGTTCCATTGTGCGCGCCGCTAAGTTGACCCACCTGCCTACAGTCGATCTGCGGCACTTTTTTGAAGTGTTTCACGAATGTGAGTTTATACTTCCTCAAGCTATTTAATATTTTATAGTTCGCCACATTTTTCTTATTATAGCTCGTCAAATGACCGCGCTCTTCAGAGTGCTCCAATAGCCTATCTAACGCCGCATCCAGTTCTTCTGATGTCAATGTCATTTCACCTACTCATTAGTGCTAAAAGCCTGATCGTAAATATCGCTGACATGTTGTGTAAAACGATCCAAATCATCATCAGAAGGAAATTCATCAATCATATCTGGATAATATATCTCAGAATCCATTGTGTTAACTGCTTCTATTATAGATGACATGCTCATAAGCTCTTGCTGGGACATAGAGAAAGTAATAGTGTCCTCTTTCACCCTATCCAATAAGGAAGACACCATTAAATGAAGATTTTTGTTTTCTTCGTCACTGGCATGCCTAAAAACAGGATCTGTGTTGTGTCCAGCGCGAATAATAACTTCAAGCATCTCCAACTCTTTATGAGACGTCTCTAATGTAATAGTACCACCCTTCAAGTTAATCGATTGCATACTAAATTGGCCTTCCAAATCGCCCGAATTATTTTTAATCTTAAATTAGAGGCTTTAATATTTGCAGATGTAAATAAGCAAAAGAAAATTTAATATTTTTAAAATAGGATGGCGTGAAAGCAGAGCGAAGTACAACTAATTTAATTTACTCGGTTGCCCCAATTTCATTGCTCAGGCCTTCAGCAAAATCCGCCGCAAGCTCAGCGTTTCGGTCTTTGAAGCCCTTAATCGCACTCTACAGGATCTGCTGTCCGAGCAGACTCTGCACACCCTGCTGATTACCCTGGCCGCCTCACCGCCGGCCATCTACTCTGGTTCAGCAGCTCGCGCTAAACCTCTGCAGCTTAAGTTGATAACTAATATGCCCCATAAAAGCTTGTCGAATCAATCAATAGAGGTGTTAGTTTCAGCCTGCTACATAAAACTTTCCTATTATAATATTTTCGAGATTTAAAATAACTTCATCCGTCTCGCTAAATCAGACACTCTTACCCAATTAAAATCGCCGTTATCATTTTCATAAAACTCTGCATTTTCATCCATCTTCTGTGTCAGCAGAAACCATTGGGATTCCGAAAGCTTGTTAAGAGGATGCCCGCCGCCAAGATCAATTAATGCCAGCGTGCTATTTATTTTCGCTACTTCTTTTCTCGACTGTAAAAGGCTTTGCTGTAATTTTCTATATTCAATGCTGTCCTGCTTTAAACTTTCAGCACCAGCTACTCCTGCTTGTGCCGCAATATTTAACCATTTTATTGCTGCTTCAGACTGATACTCATAGTGATAATATTGACCAAGGCTATAGGCTGCCCGCGCGTCTCCAGCTTCTGCGGCTTTTTGGGTTAGACGCAAATATTCGGATACATTTTTTTCAAGCCCTTGGCCACGTCGATACATGTCGCCCAATAAATAACTTGCAATTATATATTCGTTATCACTCGCTTTTTTTAGCCAAAAAGCACTATTTTTATAATCTTTCTTCTGATGATAGGCTACGCCTAAGAAAAACTGGGCGTCTTCAACGGTCTTGGATGCCGGTTTGAGTAAACGTATTGCGAGATCATTATCATTGGATTTAATCGCAGATTTTGCCATCTGCATCATGCTGTTTGTTACCCACGACGTGAGTAAGTATCGCAAATACTGTTCACTTGTTGCACCAGTTAGCTGGCTTTTTAATGTTACAACGTCACTCATCATCTCGCCACGATAGTAGACAGAAGATACCGCGTAAATATCATCTATTAATAACGGTCTTTTTCTATTTTCATTATACCTGCCTAAAGTGATTTTTAATGGTAAAAGGTAATTGGTGGCGCCATTACCATCTTGCGTGTAAAACAAAAAATGATTTAAATTGACATCAAATCGGTTTGAAACCTGCTTACTTGCGTCTAGTTTTACGTCGCCTAGTTCTTTAAAACTAATACCTAACTCTGTTGGGTCTTCAGGCTTACCGTTAATATGCGTTATTACAACAACCAAGCCATCTTTGGCTAATTTTTTCCCGACTGAATCAGGTGTCTGGTTCGCCCCGTAACTTATCTCTCCACCGAAATGATTGGCCGCTGAAAAGGCGCTTGCTGGCTTAGAAGAAGCAGCTTGGGTATGTAAAGCGGGCGTTAAGCAAAAAACTATTTTTACAACGAAGGCAATTATTTTTAGCATGTGACTATTTCCTTCTATGCTACGTTCAGATACTAAGCATTCAATTTACATTAAAACGATTTACCTTATTGTCACAGCATTCAATAAGTAAAAAATTTAGCGTTTTATGAAAAATTTTCGATAAACACTAGTTATCAAGCCACAAATCAACCGCCGCATCATAGCTCGACTGTCTGGCATCTTCAGACGCGTTATAACCGCTATTTCCGCGTTGTCGTGATGAGCCTTTTGAGACCGATCCGACGCCGTGCTTGTCGTAGGTCCAATGTTCCATGCTTGCAAATATTTTTTTTGCCTGGTTCAGATCACGCACCAAAAAAGAGGGGGATTGGTCGCGATAGTCCGGATGATCAGACCATTTGTCACAGGAAATAAACTTGCAGGTTCTTGCATTGTAACTTCCAACCCTACAAAACCTTTCGTTATTTGAAGACTTGAACCGATAGAGTCCTTTTCTTTGAATGCCGCTTTTGTTTAATACAGGTTCGAGGTAACTTTGCCTAAGTGGCCCGTATGTCTGCTTTCCACATGCTTGGCTTACACGCAACAAGTACTCGTTCCATACCCAGTTATCTACAAACGTTCGCCAGGTTCCTTTATTCAATTTTTGGTTGGGGCGTACGATCCTAGGGTCTGCTGTAGTATGAACGACACTGATAAAATCATATCCGGTGTGTGGTATTTCTTTCGTGACAATCACCTGAGCAATTCCCCAGTTCCCGATTTCATACCAGCCATGAGGGTTACCTAATTTTTCGATTGGGAGTTTAGCGGGCTTGGTGGAAACGGGCGGTGATATTGCCGGCTTCTTTGGCTTTTGCGCCTGAGCTTGAGCGGCCGATTTATTTGTCCGATTAAACTCGCCTTGGGAAAGAATCCAACGCGCAGACATAGCTTCTAGTAGGGATGTATTTTTCAATGGGATAGATTTATATTCTGGGGATTCTATCATATCAGAAATGTTCTCTAGAACTGATGGCACTGCCACTGTTCTTATCGACGAAAACACTCCTTCCACACCGAAATAACCCATATTTAGCCCTGCAGGCGTTCGCTCGAGGGTAAAAATAAAATGATCATTTTTATTTTCTTTGTTTATTATGGCGAGCTTTATATCTCCATAATCATCTAAGCCCATCAGATTTTGTCGGGGGGCTGATGCCAGTATACGCTGGGCACCAGGTATTTTAGACAAAAAAGCGATACCATGATAACGGTCAGATCTTACCTGGGTACCAAACTGAAGCGTGAAACCAATAGCGTCTAAAGGCACGGCTAATTTACCAGCTACTTTTTGACCGGTTTGAGAGAGTGCAGATGGCGAAGCCCAAGTTTTGGTTGAATCCGAGATTGACAAAAACCAGATGGTGCCATTGGATGTTTTACCGGTATAGTGCCCTGATAACTCGTGCATTTCCTTTTCAGTTAACAAATGATTTTTGAATATTACTGCATTGTCAGCAACAGTGAGGCAGCCAGAAGCCCCTACGGTTATTAGGATCAATAATAATTTTAAAAAGTTCTTTAATGTTATAAAGTTCTTCGAAATAAGCTGACGGGGGTTGGTATAAAATTTTCCTTTTTTATTTTTCATTGTTCACGCCCCTAATTGTCCTACTGTTACTCTTCACGTTCGGCCATCAACGCCAGAATCCGGTTATTAAAGTGTTCGGCGTATCGTGCCTGGCTGAAGCCCTCTGCATTAAACACATCAATAACGCAGCCACAGGCAAACGATTTCACCGCCAACCCCTTGGCAATTGCCTTATATTCTGCCCGGTATTTTGGCGAGCACACGAAGCCACCGGAACTGTATAGGTAGGGCTCACCCCTGCGAAAAGCGACGGCCGCGTTACGTTGCGCAGATTCTGCCGACCACCGAGCTGCCGTAAAGGAACTATCGGCCATTGAAGCCAGCGGCCAAACCAATAGCAGGCATAAGGCGATACTCGCCTTGTACAGAATTGGAGATGCCTTGGTATTCATAGCGAATTCTTCATCAGGGCATTTTCACCGTCGATAAACGAATGCTACTACGGTTAACTGAGGAGTTGCGCTAACAGTTACGGTTAGTGTAAGCAGGACCTGTTCATATGAACAGTTTTCCCGAGATGCTGCGCAATGGCCTTGATGCTTAATTGACGAAGCCTATCCTCCGGATAGGCCCCAACAGGCTAGACTACTCAATGGGTGATACGGCGGCATGATCACAGATTTGTGACGATTTTATGGTTCCGGACTTTGGAAAATTTATGGGTAAAAAGACAATCAACACTCTACTTTTACCTCAATACCTTATAGACCCCAACTGGTACGCATAGCTGGTACACGGCTGCTCTGTTTTGACTCTCCGTTATGTTTAGCCCGAGAACGCTACCGTCATTCCACCCACAAACTTGCCCGGAACGAGCTTTGACGCCAGAGCAACGCAACCCGGAGCGCGTGCAGGTTTATCAGTAGCGCCAGCACCCACTCAAAAGCGTTGTCTATCTGGCTGTATAGATCAGGCACTGCTGCGGTAAGAATGACGGATAAGAAGCCCACCACCAACGTCACCTGGCTGAGCCACAACAGGCGCTTTCCACTTTGGTGCCAGCGCGGGTGATCTTTCAGGGCCGAGCTGATCAATAGCTGCGCAATATACGTAAGCGAGAAATAGAGCACCACTCCAATACGGCGGATGAGGTTAAAGCCCTCGCCTTCATGGCCAAGTGCTAATGTGTAAGCGGCCAAGGCCACACAGGCCACCAGCCCAAGCCAAGGTATCCAGAGCTGGCCACGGCCTGAGGCGCCCAATTGCAACAACCAGAGGCGATTGAACCACCAGAACAGAATACCAAGCAAGGCCGCAGGCAACATGGCGCCCTTGAATATGAAATAGGCAGTGCCATGGCGGCCTGTTCGACTGATGCTGGTACAACTATCCCAGTAAGGTATGCACCAGGAGATGTAACCTTCGAGAACCGCAATGGCAAAAGTAGCATGAATGGTTACCAGCGGAATCAGCGCAGCTGCGATTGCCAACCACCACAAAGAAATGGAACGGCTCCGGGGTGTCAAATTCATCAGGCCTCCTGAAAGCGCATATTTCGCCTAACAACAGACGCAACTACCACTCCCAGACATGACCCTTACACAACCGGAAAGTTTCAATTCCTGAGCACTGAAGCACCGCAACAGGCCCAGCAGGCAATGTAGCGAGAAGATCGAGAGGATCAAATCATTGGCCGCTGATCAATCCAGTAACCCAACAAGATACCCCGAAAGGTTTTGGTATTGGTAATCCACCCTCGCATACACACTGGACGGAACACCCTCAAACTCGCGGCCGCAGTCGCGACTGCCGGCGTAGCTTTTGAGGTAGGCCTCACGGATAAGGTTCGAGGTCTCGTCAAGAGGTGCCCCCGGACTTCTGGCACTATAAAACAGCACCCACTCGAAGCTGTTTTCAGCATCGACGTTGCTGAGCCCTGCCATCTCGGGTGCCAGAAAGCCGTAACGCAGCGGCCGTTTGAGGCCATCTCTGGTATCAAACTCCAGAGCAAGTCCGGTAAAGCCCGCTGGCTGGGGCTCATAACCCGCGAACGTATAGTTATAAAATCCTGTTACGGCTTGATCTGCCTGCTTGGCGCTATCTTTGAGGGTGCAACTCTGGAAGCCGCTGCTGTAGATCAGGGATTCCAACGCAACACCGTCTCGCGTTAACTCATAGCCGGGGAAACCATCCGGGGCATTAATAAATTTCGGAACCAAGGTTCGGGTAATGGTGCTATTTGTTTGGGGAATGCTGGCAACCAGCTCTGCCAGTTTCCTGTCACTCAAGCTCCAGCTATAGGTTATCTCAGGGGTTCCTCCAAGCTCCGTCGAACCTGGCTCTATACCCTCCTGCTGATGGCAGGTGGTAACGGTTTCAAACCTGGCCGTGCGTGCAGCCCAGTCAAACACCACGCGTTCATCAACGGCTGGATCGGAATACGCAATTGCGCTCTGGGTTGATAGTGATGCTAAGGGCAACCACTGGGTACTGAGTTTTGCCATGTAGCCGTTCACGCTGATCAACCTTGCAATTTCTTGCATTGAAGGAACAAGACAGCCGTTGGCACTAATGGACTTCAGGCGGCCATCCTCACTGTAATCAAACATCAGCTCTGCCGAAATCAATAAGTTCGAACGGCTGGCAGGAAGCTGATCTGCCTGTTTGGACTGTGCATAAATACGCTGACGGGTGAGCAGTACAGGATCACTCAATTCCAGCGACACCTGGGGCAGTTCGATCAGATCAACATCCAAGCTTCCATAGCTGCCCTGGGCCGCAGAATCGACAGCGGCAATCACATCGCCTGCATTCTGCAAAAGGGAAACCCCGAGAAGAAAGGCTGCCTGGGGGCTAGGTAAGCGTTCGGTGCCATCACTCTCAGGCCTCGCCAGTGATTCGTTATAAGCGTCGGGAAACTGACTGGCCATGAAGCGCGCCATGGCTCGTGCATAGGCATGGGCACGATCATCTTCAGCGAGTACATAATCTGTCAGCAGGTTAATTCCGGCCAGAGCAGACAGGGACCTGCTGGTGGGGGCCAAGGCCGCGAGCCCGCGATAACGAGCCAGGGTGGTTAGAGGCGTAACGTTTCTTACACCGGGTTGTGCCGACAGTAAAAAGGCACGTGAAACCGGCACATCTCCGCCGCGCACCTGCTCCAGCGTTTTTCCGGGCAGTGCCAGAGCGTGTAAAGGGAATTTACGGGGATCGATATCAGGGCCAACTTCCGGATCTACGAGGAGTTCAGAGATATCCAGCGAGAACCGCCCACCCTCTTCACTCATGGCTGTAGGCTCACCGGATGGCAGCGTAACCTTCCGGCCAGAAGCCAACTCGTATACAAATGGCCCGGGCGTATACTGGCTGTCGCCATCCATATCGAGCCAGACCCGGGCATTTTTCAGGTAGCCGTCTATCACCCTGCCCGAGTAAGGAGCAGGCTCGCTGTATTGCACACCATCAAAGTTGCGCCCATCCACAGGCAACTGATCGGATTCCTTACCGCAACCGGCAATCGTAAGGAAAAGAATGGAAACAGGCAGGCAAATCAGGCGTTTCTTCACGGCAACCATTTATCCTTATTAGGGGTTGTGCCGCTACTTTAAGGGAAGTGACTGCCGGAGACCTTGATAGGTTTGGCAATTTGTAAAGTTTGGTAACAAGCAAGCCCCGGGAGCTGACCCCGGGGCGCTGGCAAAATACGGCTTAAAATGCGCGGGCAACGATCTCTTTCATGATTTCGTTGGTTCCGCCGTATATACGCTGAACCCGCGAATCAGCCCAGGCGCGGGCAATCGGGTATTCCCACATGTAACCGTAGCCACCGTGCAGCTGAACACACTCATCCATTACCCGACATTGCAGGTCCGTTGTGTATTGTTTCAGCATTGCAGCAGTCGGAATATCCAGCTTCTTCTCAAGATGGAGTTCCAGGCAGCGATCGGTGAACACCCTGGCTGCGGTGATATCCGCCTTCATCTCGGCCATTTTGAAGCGGGTATTCTGGAATTTGATAACCGGCTTGCCAAAGGCTTTGCGATCTTTCACGTAGTCCAGTGTCCACTGCCAGGCTGCCTCTGCAGAGGCAATGGCGGTCAGGCCAATCTGCAAACGCTCGGCGGGCAACTCGGACATCAGCTGGAAAAAGCCCTGGCCTTCCATGGGGCCGAGCAGGTTTTCCGCCGGTACTTTGACATCCTGGAAGAACAGCTCGGAGGTATCCTGAGCCTTCATGCCAACCTTGTTCAGGTTCTGGCCTTTTTCAAAACCTTCCCAGGCGGTTTCAACCAGCAACAGGCTGATGCCTTTCGCACCTTCTTTCGGATCAGTTTTGGCAACAACTATCACCAGATCTGCCAACTGGCCGTTGGTGATAAACGTTTTGGAGCCGTTCAATACATACTGATCGCCATTCTTGATGGCGCTGGTTTTAACGCCCTGAAGATCGGAGCCTGCTCCCGGCTCACTCATGGCGATCGCGGTGATGATTTCACCGGAGGCCATTTTCGGCAGATACTTCTGCTTCTGCTCTTCGGAGCCATAGTTCAATATGTAGGGAGCAACGATGTCGGAGTGCAGAGTCCAACCGATACCGGAAAGCCCGGCCCGTGAAATCTCCTCCATCACAACTGCGCTGTAACGGAAGTCAGCGCCAACGCCGCCGTACTCTTCAGGCATGGTCGGGCACAAAAAGCCCAGCTCGCCGGCTTTCTGCCACAATTCGCGGCTGACCTGTCCGTCTTTCTCCCACTGTTCATGGTAAGGCGCGGCTTCCTGCTCCAGGAATTTCCGAACGGAATCCCGAAAGCCATCAAGGTCGGCGTCAAAGAGCGTGCGTGGAATCATGGTGAACCTCAGTCAGTGAACAATGTGGTAATTAACGTTCACCAAGTCTCTGCCGGCAGGCCAGTTCGCTCAATGATGAAAACCATCAATCGTGCTGGCCAAAACCATCGTCACGCCTCTCTTTGGCTCTGACCCGTGCCTCGCCCCAACGGGGCATCAGATCCTGAGGCAGGTCCAGATGGTCGAGAATACGGGCCACAATAAAGTCCACAAGGTCCTGTACCGATCCCGGCTGATGATAAAACCCGGGGCTGGCTGGCATAATCACTGCACCCATTCGGGTAAGCTTCAGCATATTCTCCAGGTGCACTTCTGAATAAGGTGCTTCGCGGGGAACCAGAATCAGCTGGCGCCGTTCTTTAAGGGCCACATCGCCGGCGCGCTCAATCAGATTGTTACTGGCACCGGTGGCCAGTGCAGAAAGGGTGCCGGTGCTGCAAGGGCAAACGACCAGAGGCGCCTTCTCACCAGACCCCGAAGCGGGCGGCGAAAACCAGTCTTCGCGACCAAACACCAGTACCTGCCCGGGCTCTGCAGAGGCATATTCAGACAAGGCTCTCTGCATGGCCGGCGGGGTTCCCGGCAGCTTAAGGTCGGTTTCTGTTGCAATGACAATCTGCGCGGCCTTACTGACCATCACGTTGACCCGACAACCTGCGGCCACCAGACACTGCAAAAGGCGCAGGCCGTACTGGGCACCGGAGGCGCCGGTGAATGCGAGATTGATCGTTCGTGTTCTTGACAGATTATCAGTCATGGTTTCCGTCATCTTTATGGTTCCCTGAGTACCGGATCAGCCATGAATACGTTCGAGTTCTGCAATGAGCTTACCGTGAATACCGCCAAAACCGCCGTTGCTCATCACTACAATGTGGCAGGGGCTGGGCAGATCTGTAAGCACCTGCGCTACAAGGGCATCTACAGTCGAGTGCACTTGATGTTGCCTCGAACCCGGATTCCCAGACTGCCACGCCGCTACCAGTTCCGGCAGCCACTCCATACTGTTGAGGTTGGCCCAGAGCACTATGTCGGCCAAGGCCGCGCTGGGCAATAACGTGTGCTGATGAACACCTTGTTTCATGGTGTTGGAGCGAGGTTCGATAAGAGCAATAATCGGCTCCTCTCCCACCTGATTGCGCAAGCCGTCCAGCGTGGTTGCTATCGCAGTCGGATGGTGAGCAAAGTCATCATAGATCTTTACCCCACCTATATCCGCCAGCAATTCCATGCGTCGCTTTACACCGGAGAACCTGCACAACGCGGCTACCGCGTAATCCGGCGTCACGCCCACATGTCTGGCTGCGGCAATCGCTGACAAGGCGTTGCGCACATTATGCATGCCGGTCTGGCTCCACTTCACAACGGCAACCGGTTGCTCATGGTGCACAACCATAAACCGGCTACCATCCTCGGATAACAATTCGGCTCGCCAATCGGCCGTACCCGCTACTTCACTCCCAATGGCCGCGTCCTGCACAGGGCTCCAGCAACCCATAGCCAGCGCCTTATCCAGATGAGGGTCCAGGCTCGGGCGAACAATCAAGCCCTGAGAGGGAACCGTGCGAACCAGATGGTGGAACTGGCGCTCAATCGCTTCTACATTTTCAAAAATGTCCGCATGATCAAACTCGAGGTTGTTCAGGATCAGGGTGTGGGGACGGTAATGAATGAACTTGGAGCGTTTGTCGAAGAAGGCACTGTCGTACTCGTCGGCTTCAATAACAAAAAAATCGCTGCTCCCAAGGCGGGCAGAAACCGGAAAATCTTTGGGCACACCTCCGACCAGGTAACCGGGCGCGAGTCCTGCCTGCTCAAGAATCCAGAGCAACATGGCGGTGGTGGTGGTTTTGCCATGGGTGCCGGCAACAGCCATAACCCAGCGGTGCCGCAGCACTTCGCGGGACAGCCACTCTGGGCCCGACATGTAATCAATGTTGCGATTCAGCACCGCCTCAACTTCTGGATTACCCCGGGACATGGCATTGCCGATCAGCACCAGATCGGGCTTTGGCTCAAGGTGCTCCGCTTTGAAGCCGTCCATCAGGCTGATGCCCTGAGCCTCTAACTGGGTACTCATGGGCGGGTAAACGCCCTGATCAGAACCGGTAACGGTGTGGCCAAGCTCCCTTGCCAGAACAGCCAGGCTGCCCATAAACGTGCCACAGATTCCCAGGATATGAATGTGCATTCGCCGACTGTCCTCTTGGTTTAAACCCGACAAGCCTCCCGTATCCGCCCGACTCCGTCAAGAGCGCTACCATCCGCACTTCTTGCCATGAAAATCCTGTGCGTTTGGCGTATCATCTGGGCCATTATTGAAACTGCAGGAGGCTCAACCCCGAGATGGCCATCAAGAACGCATTCTACGCTCAGTCTGGCGGTGTTACCGCTGTCATAAATGCCAGTGCCTGCGGGGTCATTCAGACTGCCCGCAAGCACCCTGACAAAATCGGCAAAGTTTTTGCGGGGCGCAACGGCATTCTGGGTGCGCTGAACGAAGAACTGATTGATACCAGTCTCGAAAGTGATGAAGCGATTCAGGAGCTGATTCACACCCCCGGCGGTGCCTTCGGATCCTGTCGTCACAAGCTGAAAAACATCTCTGAGAATCGCCGGGAATACGAGCGTCTTATTGAAGTGTTCCGCGCCCACGATATCGGTTACTTCTTTTATAACGGTGGCGGCGACTCCCAGGATACCGCCTACAAGGTCTCGCAGATCGCCGAGAAGATGGGCTACCCCATTACCTGCATCGGCATCCCCAAAACGGTGGACAATGATCTGCCCTTCACAGACTGCTGCCCGGGCTTTGGCTCTGTCGCCAAGTACATTGCTACCTCTACCCTGGAAGCCAGCCTGGATATCAAATCCATGTGCGAAACCTCCACCAAGGTCTTCATTCTTGAGGTAATGGGTCGTCACGCCGGCTGGATTGCCGCTTCCGGGGGCCTTGCAGGCCAGGGCGAAGGCGAGCCACCCCACATTATTCTGTTCCCGGAAATACCGTTTAACCGCGATGCGTTTCTGGAACGGGTAGACTTTTGTGTGAAGGAGTATGGCTACTGTGTGGTGGTTGCCTCTGAAGGCGCCCAGTACGAGCACGGCCGTTTTCTGGCAGACGCCGGCGCCAAGGATGCCTTTGGCCACACACAACTTGGCGGTGTAGCGCCGGCATTGGCCAATATGGTCAAACAGGCGCTGGGGCACAAATACCACTGGGCGGTTGCGGATTACCTGCAGCGCAGTGCACGCCATATCGCTTCCGCAACCGACGTTGAGCAGGCTTACGCGGTAGGCAAAGCGGCAGTAGAAATGGCTCTGGATGGCAAGCAGGCCGTGATGCCGACCATCGTGCGCGAACAGGCAAAACCCTACGTCTGGAAGATTGGTGAAGCACCGCTCAGTGAGGTAGCAAACCAGGAAAAGAAAATGCCGATCCATTACATTACTGATGATGGCTTCGGTATTACAAAGGACTGCCGGGACTATCTCGAGCCGCTGATTGCCGGCGAGAGTTTTCCTCCTTTCGACAACGGCTTACCCCGGGTTGCGAAGCTGAAAAACACGCTTGCACAAAAGAAACTGAAAACCGACTTTCAGCTCTGAATGACAGCTTGATCGCCCAGTTTTTTCGAGCAGTCGAAAAAAGGCCCTGCAGCTTGCTGCAGGGCCTTTTAAGAATCTCAAAAACATGGCTTAGTGTACTTTGCCCGCTTCCAGTTCCCGCACATAAGCCGCAAACTCGTCGTAACCGCCAATGTATCTGCTGCCCACAAGTATCTGGGGAACGGTATGGACAGCACGGCCAATTTTTTCAGCAATATCTGCCTTTGTCATATCGTGTTCGATCATATCGATCCAGGTATATGGCATGTTACGAGACTCACACAGGCTCTTTGCGCGCACACAGAATCCGCAACTTGAACGGCCGTAAATCGTCACCTGCTCCATAAAAACCTCCGGAATGGTTACCCCGGCACAATTCCGGGGTGATATTTGAAAAGGGTGTTAAAAATCCTGAAAACATGATGACATGATTGTGGAAAATTAAAAATTGATGCTTTGAATGGCCGTCATAGTACCGGATCATACGTAGAGCATTTTCATTGATTGAAAGGAGCAATTACTCATCACGGCAAGGAGAACTCTGTGGTCTACCTGACACTGTTTCTGACCTCTTTCGCCGCAGCTACGCTGCTGCCGGCCTATTCAGAGATACTGGCAGGCACGCTGGTTGCACAGGGATACTCTGTATGGTGGCTGTGGTTCTGGGCCACGCTCGGCAACACCCTGGGGTCAGTGGTTAATGGCGCCATTGGCAGGCAGATAGACCGCTTCAAACACAAGCGCTGGTTTCCCATAAGTGAGACGCAGCTGCACAAGGCCAGGAACAGCTTCAACCGCTATGGTCAGTGGTCTTTATTGCTGGGCTGGTTACCACTGGGCGGCGACGCTCTGACCCTGGTCGGCGGAATCATGCGTGTGCCCTGGCTCAACTTTGTTGTGCTCGTGGGTATCGGTAAAGGTCTGCGTTACGCCTTTGTGATCTGGCTGGTCGCCGAAGCATCCGGCGTGTCATTGCCTTCGCCGTAGAGGTATTTGCGCAACAGCGTCTCACCGTTAAATTCAGAATGCAGCACCGCAATGAAGGTATATACCCCGATCAGCTTGCGATTAAGGAATACGAATTCTCTGGGCGGCACGCGGAAGTAACGGCTTATCGCCGACCGCGCCGCCTGCCGGGCAACCCGTGATGGCAAGTCGCTTTGCTTCCAACGGTACTGACCTTTGCTGTTTACGGCTTCATCCGGCCAACTTTCGTGATCACTGGACAACGGTTCCAGAACCGACATACAAACCTGGCCAAATGTCTCCAGGACCTCTTTCGGCCAGTCTGTATTCATGAAGCGGAGCTTTACGCCTCCATCGATCACAGCATCGAGATCATTTTCGTATGACGCCTGGATCATCTGGATAACCGGATCAAGAAACTCTTTGGAGTACGACTGCACTGCCCCGAAATCCAGCAGCACAATGCGGTCATACTCAACACCTTCGCCGTCTTCTCCGGCAATGCGAATACGATAGTTCCCGAAGTTAGGATCTGTCTGGATTTCGCCCCAAACGAACAGTTCCCGGAAGAAAAGCTCAAGGGCTGCTTCCCCTAACGTGCTGCGGCGCTGGAGTGAAAGCTCACGAACGGCACCGGAGCTGACAGAATGACCATGCTCATAGGTTGAAGCGATAACGTGTGCGCTGGAATACTCCGGCAGCACTCTGGGCACCACGAAACGCGGATCCTCTGCCAGCATCTGGCGAAACTTCTCCGTGGTACGTGCCTCCAGACGGTAATCGACTTCCCGATGCATCATTTGACGGACTTCTTCCAGCCAGTCTTCAAACTCTGGCCCAAAACTCACCAAACGAGCTACTCGGAGCAGCTGAGCCACAGCATTCAGATCGCTGTCTACAGCGTCCGCAACACCCGGATACTGAACCTTTAACACAAGCTCAAGACCGTCTCTGCGCCGCAGCGCCCGGTGGACCTGCCCTAAAGAAGCCGCACCTATAGGCTCCGGGTCTATATCCAGCTCTGCAAGCTGTTCGCTGCCCAGCTCCGCCTTGAGCACTCGCTCTATCGCGGGCCACTCCAGGGACGTCGTCTGATCTTCCAGGGTATGCAGCGCTTCGGTGACCTCTTCGGGCAAGAAATGCTCGCCGTAAAGCGCCATCACCTGGCCGATTTTAACCACGCTGCCTTTCAGCTTGCCGAGCTCATCTACCAGCAAGCGAGCCTGCTTGGAGAGCATGGCTCGATGGCGCTCATCCCGCCGCTCCTTACTGCTGAACCAGTTGGTCGCCATGTGCGACGCCACACGTGTTCCGGCAAAGAGCCCTGCGCGAGTCAGGCTCAGCCGACGTTCAAAGCTGCCTGTCTTGATGCGTGAGACTGATTTACCTGAGTGTCTGGATGACATGTATACCTGTCCGAATCGGAGAATTTAAGCACCCTGATTTAAACTCTGATTTGATCTATTCAGCGTAACAGTACCGGATCATTTAAATCATTATACGGACACTCTAACCACCTGACCCACCCGATTCGACCTGTAATTTCCAGCCAGCCCTCCAACACACCTAGCTAGATGCTGGCCTGGTTTTCCCAGCCCCGGCGATAGCTCACACTGGAATCGCCCAGGCCGGCGACCAGCTGGCTTATCAGGCGCTCTTCAATATCATCGATGGATGCAGAGGCAACAAAATCACTGACCTGGCACATGGCCAGTCCGGCATAACCACAAGGATTAATTCTCTGAAATGGCTCCATGTCCATAGCGACATTCAGTGCCAGACCGTGAAAAGAACATCCGCGGCGCACCCGCAAACCGAGGGACGCAATCTTTGCGGCTTCAACATACACGCCCGGGGCATCTGGCCGGGGCTCCGCGGTAATGTTCAGACCTGCGAGTGTGCGCACAACAGCCTGCTCAATGACATCAACCAGCGCTCTGACACCCATCTTGCGGCGAGACAGATTGATCATCAGATAAACCACCAGCTGCCCCGGCCCGTGGTAGGTCACTTGCCCACCCCGATCGACCGGAATAACCGGAATATCACCGGGCGCAAGAATATGCTCGGCTTTTCCGGCCTGCCCCTGGGTATAGACCCTGGGATGCTCAAGACACCAGAGTTCATCCTTTGTGTCATCGTCTCTGTCTGCTGTGAAGCTTTTCATGGCCTCCCAGGTTTCCAGATAGGGCTGGCACCCCAATGATCTGACAATCAGCTCAGGCATCGGGCTTAAAGCACCATGTGCACGCGGCCGCTGGCCTTAAGATCTACGAACAAGGCTGTTAATTGGGACTCGCCTGTCGCAATGATCGTCAGCTGAACCGAGCAGAAGCGCCCTTTACTGCTGTCCTTGACGGAAACATCCGACTCACTGATTCCCGGTGCATGCTGCTCAACAACCCCGATCACAAACTCTGTGAAATCCGGGGCAGAATCGCCGATCACCTTGATGGCATAGTCACAAGGAAACTCAATTTTTGGTGCTTTTGGCTCACTCATGCCGCTTTACTCCCGGGCTCAAATCGCCCTTACTAGAATAACTGAACAAAAAACAGCTTGATGGCATCCCAGATACGTTTGAACAGACCACCCTCGGGAATGTCCGTCAGGGCGAGTACGGGCTGGTCGATCAGCACCTCTCCGTTGAACGACACCTTTACTCGCCCCAGCTCGTCACCAGCCTGAACCGGCGCCTTGATTACCGAATCGAGATCGACGCTGGACTCGAGGCTGTCCCGGGATCCGCGGGCAATGGTCACATAAGCGTCTTCAAGCATACCAACAGAGAGTTTATCCGACTGGCCACCCCATACCTTGGCTTCAATAAGCTCCTGGCCAGCCCGGAACAACAGCTCGCTCTCATAGTAGCGGAAGCCGTAGTTCAGCATTTTCTGAATTTCCTGGGAACGGGCCTGGGAGCTACTGGTACCCATTACCGTCGCAATGAAGCGGGTATCGTTGCGTTTTGCCGAAGCCACCAGGCAGTACCCGGCTTCTTCTGTATGACCGGTTTTCAGGCCGTCAACACTATCATCACGCCATAACAGGCTGTTGCGGTTAGGCTGCCGGATGTTGTTATAAGTAAAATGCTTCTCCGCGTAGATCGGATAGTTTTCCGGATAATCATTGATAATCGCACGCGCGAGAACGGCCAGATCATAGGCCGTGGAAAAATGATCCGGGGAAGGCAGACCCGTTGCATTCTCGAAGTTGGTGTCTTTCATACCCAGCAGCTGGGCCTGCTGGTTCATGATATCCACGAATGCTCCTTCACTGCCCGCAACAAACTCCGCCAGCGCAACAGACGCGTCGTTACCGGACTGGATGATGACGCCTTTGAGGAGATCCTCTACGGATACACTGGTACCTTCTTTGACAAATGTACGTGAACCTTCTGTTTTCCATGCTTTTACGCTGATTGGAACCATGTCGGACATGTTGATCCGACCCTCGTCCAGCTCACGTTCAACAATGTAGGCCGTCATCATTTTCGTCAGGCTGGCCGGCGGCAGCCGCTCGTTACTGTTCTCCTCCATGATAATGCGACCACTTGTCGGATCCATCAGCACGTAAGAGCTGCCAGCAATCTGTGGCGGAGACGGGATCAGCACAGTCTGGGACATGGCTTTAGTTGATACAGAAAGCATCAACACCAAGGCGAGAGACGCAAAAATAAAAGAAATCGAGCGAAAAACTGATTTTAATGCCATGGGTCCATTCATTCGTCGTTAAGTGTGTTTTAAGTTTGGTCTGACGCCTAATGCGAATCGGTCAGCACAATTGACTGAGAAAATCCTCTTGCCTCCAGCAGGCTTTGGGTCCTTCTCGCACTGCTTTCATCCTGGAAAGGCCCAACCTGTACCCGATGAAATCGCCCGGAATCAGTGTCTACAGAGCGCACCCGTACGGGATTACTGAGCACGCTCTTCGCGCGCACCTGCAGCTGTTCTGCGGGGTCACGACTGCTGAAAGATCCGAGCTGAACAAACAGTCCGCCGCTGGCACCCTCGCCATAGTTTACGGCCACAGTACTTTCCGTTGCGGGTGTAGCCTGCTTCACCACCGGCTCTCCGCCTGGGGCAAAAGGCTGACCTGCGATAAACATCCGACCATCCGGCTCGACCGTAATCGCTTCAACTTCTACCCGGGCAGTTCCGCGTGACTGATAACCCAGTTTCTTGGCCGCAGCGTAAGACAAATCGATCAGGCGGTCACCATGAAATGGCCCGCGATCATTGACCCGAACGATAACTGTACGACCATTATCCAGGTTGGTCACCCTTGCATATCCGGGAATCCGCAGTGATTTATGGGCCGCCGACATTTTATACATATCGAACGTTTCACCGTTGGATGTTTTGTGTCCGTGAAACTTCTCGCCGTACCAACTCGCTGTACCACGGGCAACATAACCGTCATTACTGTCCATGACAGAGTATTGCTTGCCCCAGACCGTATACGACGACATGTTTCCTGCTCTGGCGGGCTCATGATAAGCAGGCACTGCATCTGACAACCCGGAGGCATCAAAGTTTCCGGAAGGAGCTCTGTCCTGACTTATGGTATAGCGCGAAGAATGATCAGCGCCGGCCGGTGACGGAGATGAGGCGCAACCAGCCAGTATCAGAGCTGCCCATACTGCCAGCCATGCACGAATAAAATTTGATATCACTGTCCAGACGCCCCCTGAAATACTCGCCGGAAAATGAATAAAACACCGCGGCGCATACTATTGTAACGGGTTCTCTGCACGTATCACCATTACCAGCCTGACATCAGGCCGTGATCATCCTGCGATGAGTGTGTATGGACATCAGAATTCCAAACGCGGCCATCAACGTGACAGTTGAGGTGCCTCCATAGGAAACCAACGGCAAGGGCACCCCGACCACAGGTAGCAAACCACTCACCATGCCAACATTCACGAATATATAGATGAAAAAGGTCATCGTCAGCGCGCCTGCTACCAGCCGGCTGAACGAATCCTGGGCAGTAACTGATATGAAAAGACACCTCAGAATAATCAGGAAATACACGCTGAGCAGCACCAGAATTCCGATAAAGCCGAACTCCTCCGCCAGCACAGCCACAATAAAGTCCGTGTGACTCTCCGGGAGAAATTCGAGGTGCGACTGGGTACCCTGAAGCCACCCTTTGCCGTCAAAACCACCGGAGCCAATCGCCGTTTTGGACTGGATAATATTCCAGCCAGCGCCCAGAGGATCGCTCTGGGGATCCAGTAGTGTCAGCACTCGCTGCTTCTGATAGTCGCGCATGCCGAAAAACCACATCACAGGCGCGGCAACAGAAACCATAACAAAAAATGCGCTGATCAGTTTCCAGCTCATGCCGGCAAAAAATACAACAAATAATCCCGCCATACCCACCAGAAGCGACGTTCCAAGGTCCGGCTGTTTCACGATCAGTACCATGGGGAGCAGCACGATCGCGAGACCCACACCGATACGGGACAGCCTTGGCGGCAAAAAATGCCGCGACAGGTACCAGGCAGCCATCATGGGCACGACCAGCTTCATCAGTTCTGATGGCTGAAACCTGGGCAACCCTGGCAGTGCCAGCCAGCGCTGTGCACCTTTCGCTCCGACACCAACAACCAATACAGCGATCAGACCAACCAGACCCAGACCATACAGCCAGGGAGCCCAGCGCCGAAATACAGAGGGGTCGAGCTGGGCAAATACCAGCATCACAATAAAGGCAACGCCAAAGCGCACGCCTTGCGCTTTGACAACATCAATATTGCGGTCTGCACCGCTATAAAGCACAAACAGCCCGCCAGAAACCAGGATCAAAAGCAGAAAAAGCAGTATCGGATCCACATGCAGAGCTGACCACAACCCCCTCGGACGTCCGAGAGGGTTGCTCGCTGTTGAACTGAACACTTCCCGGGTGGCCACTAACGCACCTCGTTTTCAATATCGGTTTTGCTGACCAGCGCGCCGTCACCAGATTCAGAAAACTCCAGTATCCAGGCGTCGAACAGGGCCCGGGCAACAGGGGCTGCGGTACTGCTGCCACCGCCGCCGTTTTCAACAATCACCGCCACGGCAATCTGCGGATTTTTCAATGGTGCGAAGCCGACAAAAAGGGCGTGATCGCGCAACCGCTCCCGAACCTCTTCTGCATCGTATTCTTCATCTTCGGCAAGACTGAACACCTGGGCGGTGCCGGTTTTTCCGGCCATTCGGTAAGGCGCTCCCTGGCCAGCGGAACGCGCAGTACCCTTCACGCCATGCATCACTTCGGCCATGGTATCTGTAATAAACTCCCAGTCACTCGGGTCTTTGAGAGTCAGCGGTTCATGGGTTTCATCCGGCAAAAACTCATCCACCGATCGGTCACCCTGAATATCCTTGAGTAGCCGCGGCTCAACCCACACCCCACGGTTGGCAATCAGCGAGGTCGCCGTAGCGAGCTGCAGTGGTGTAGAAAGCATAAAACCCTGGCCGATCCCGAGATTAACCGTGTCACCGGGATACCAGGGCTCATTGCGCGTTGCCCTCTTCCAGTCCGGAGACGGCAGAAGGCCACTCAAAGCCCCGGACACATCCAGAGTTGCATCTTCGCCAAAACCGAAGCGGGACAAATAGCTGACCATGGTATCGACGCCCATTTCCACAGCGGCTTCATAAAAATAAACGTCACAGGACTGAGCCATTGCATAAGTCAGATCAACCCAACCGTGCCCTCCTCGCTTCCAGTCGCGCCAACGACGGCCAGAGGAGTTGATCTGGAAATGTCCCGGATCCCAAATGGTGTAATCCCGCGTTACTGCACCGCTATCGAGTGCCGCAATTGCCAGCATTGGCTTGAGCGTGGAACCGGGAGGGTATTGCCCCCGCAGGGCGCGATTGAAAAGCGGTTTATCTTTGCTGTCACTTAACTCGCGGTAATCCGATACGCTGATACCGGTAACAAATTTATTGGCGTCAAAGCCTGGCACGCTGGCAAGCGCCAGAATTCCGCCTGTTGCGGGCTCAATGGCGACGATAGCTCCCCGACGGCCATCGAGAAGCTCATGCGCCCGGTTCTGCAACCGCAGATCAATGTGCAGCTGCAGATCTTCACCCGGTACAGGGTTTTCCCGCTCGAGAACTCTCAGAGTTCGGCCCCGCGCATTGGTTTCTACATGCTGGTAGCCAACCTTTCCGTGCAGCATTTCTTCGTAAAACCGTTCGACACCGGATTTTCCGATGTAGTTGGTGCCTGCGTAGTTGACCGGATCAATACGCTGCAACTCATCACGGTTAATACGACCAACAAAGCCCAAGGCATGGGCCGTCAATTCACTGTGGGGGTAATACCGGACCAGTTCTGCCTCAACCTCCACACCGGGCAGTTCGTGCCGATGCACCGCCAGGCGGGCAATTTCGTCTTCGGTCAGATCATAACGCAGCGGAATTTCCTGAAAGGGACGCCGGGGCTCCCGCAGGCGGCGCTGAAACCGCTCCATATCTTCTTCAGAAACATCGAGAATCCTGACCAGCTGCTCCAGCGTCGCTTCCATACCGCCGACCCGCTCCGGCACGACAGTTACACTGAACACCGGGCGATTTTCCGCCAGCAATACCTGATTCCGGTCGTAAACCAGCCCTCGGGGAGGCGGCACAGACTGGACCTGAACACGGTTTTTATCGGAGAGAGTGGTGTAAATATCATGCTCCACTACCTGGAGCTGATACATTCTCGCTATGAGCGTTGCCAGGAGCAAAAACACGACCACCAGCATAACCATGGCACGACGCTGGAAAAGCCTGCGCTCGGCGGCAGTGTCCTTGAATTCACCCCATGGCATGGTTGCTTCCTAGGCCCGGTGGTACGGGTGGTTGCGTGTAATCGACCAGGCTCTGTAAAGCTGTTCCGCCAACAGGATACGCACCAGAGGATGGGGCAAGGTAAGAGGAGAGAGCGACCATTGCTGGTCTGCACGCTGGCGGCAGGGTTCGGCCAGGCCGTCTGGCCCGCCGACGAGAAAGCTCACGTCACGACCGTCCTGCTGCCAGCTTTCGAGCTGGCTGGCCAGTTTTTCAGTAGACCAGGGACGACCACCAACCTCCAGTGCGACAACCCTGTCCTTGGAGCCGGCAGCGGCCAGCACTGCCTCGCTTTCACGCTGCATGAGCCTCGCGATATCAGGATTTTTACCACGATGGGGCATGGCAATTTCTACCAGTTCAAGAGGCATTTCCGGAGGCATACGACGCGCGTAATCGTCGTAGCCCTTACTGACCCAGTCGGGCATTTTTTGCCCTACACAGATCAGGCGCAACCGCACGGTTACTCGCTGCCCGCAGCACCAACATCAGGTGCATCGCGCCAGAAGCGCTCCAGATCGTAAAACTCGCGGGTAGCAGGCAACATTACGTGAACAACGACGTCTCCCATGTCCACCAGGATCCAGTCGCTGCCGCCACCACCTTCCACACTGCCGACACGGACACCCTTTTCTTTGGCGTCAACGACAACGGAATCCGCAAGGGATTTTACGTGGCGGTTGGATGTACCGGATGCCAGAACCATGAAATCGGTAACGCTGGTGCGGTCCCGTACATCAATAACGCTGATGTCCTTTGCTTTTACGTCTTCAAGTGCGTTCACTATCAGATCTTTGAGTTGCTCTGCCTGCATAATCACCCTGTTGTCCGGGTGCCGGCCGGAATGGCCACCCGAAAAGTCATATTCGAACGCGATTGTAACACTAAAAGTTCTTCACTGGGCATGCCCCGTAAAGCCCCATACGCTGAATCTCCGCCCAAACCACATCGGGCATGAGGTAACGGGGGGACCGCCCGCTGCCAATCCGCTCACGAATACCGGTTGCGGAGATGTCCAGCCAGGGCGGATCCAGCTCCAGAATGCGGCCCGACACCTTGCCACCAAGGGCTTTGACACCGTCAGCTTCGCTATAAACCCCACGCTCTGCAAGCAATCGGGCAGGCTCGCCTGCAGGATCCAGCTCAGAACCCGGGCGCCGCACAACAATGATGTGGGCGAGGCCTGAAATCTGCCGCCACTCTTTCCATCTGTCAAAGCCGGCAAATGCATCCGTGCCCACAATCATCACCAGGGGAACATCTGCACCCAGTTCGCTGCGCAACTGGCGCAGCGTATCTGCCGTGTAGGATGCACCTTCACGGCGCAGTTCGCGGTCATCAATACACAGGCGGGGCTCGCCTGCTATCGCCAGCTCCAGCAAGCGCAGCCGTTGCGCAGCCGTGGCGCCGGTCTGACCCCGGTGCGGTGGAATATGACAGGGTACAAGGCTGACCGGCACATTCCCGAGCCGTTCACTGACCTCAAGCGCAAGGCGCAGATGGCCATGGTGCACCGGGTCGAAGGTACCGCCGTAAATCACATGCATCGGCATCAGGCCCGGATATGGCCATCGCCAAAGACAACGTACTTCTGCGAAGTCAGGCCTTCAAGCCCGACCGGGCCACGGGCGTGTATCTTGTCTGTGGAGATACCGATCTCGGCGCCGAGGCCATACTCGAAACCGTCTGCAAAGCGGGTCGAGGCATTAACCATTACCGAGCTTGAATCAACTTCTGTGATAAAACGCCTGGCACGGGTGTAGTTCTCCGTGATGATGCTATCGGTATGCTGAGAACTGTACCGATTGATGTGCGCGATGGCTCCCTCCAGACCTTCTACCACGCGAATAGCCAGCACTGGCGCCAGGTATTCTTCCCTCCAGTCTGCTTCCGTGGCCGCTTTAATATTCGTAAGAATTTCCCGGGTCTGCTCGCACCCACGCAGCTCAACGCCCTTTTCGATAAAAGCCGGCCCCAGCAGCGGCAGCATGTCGGCAGCAATTTCCTTGTCTAACAACAGGGTTTCCATGGTGTTGCAGGTGCCGTACCGGTGAGTTTTGGCATTAACGGCAACTCTCAGCGCCTTTTCCGGATCGGCATGACTGTCGATGTAAACGTGACACACGCCATCAAGGTGCTTGATAACCGGCACTCGCGCGTCTCGACTGATTCGCTCGATCAATCCCTTTCCGCCTCTGGGCACAATGACATCCACATATTCGGGCATGGTGATCAATTCGCCGACAGCTGCGCGATCGGTGGTTTTGACAACCTGCACCGACGATTCCGGCAACCCGACCTCTGCAAGACCTTGCGCCAGGCACAAGGCAATAGCCTGATTGGAATGAATGGATTCGGAACCGCCGCGCAAAATAGTGGCATTGCCGGATTTAAGGCACAGGCTTGCAGCCTCAACGGTTACATTGGGACGGGACTCATAGATAATGCCGATAACACCCAGGGGCACACGCATTTTGCCGACCTGAATGCCAGAGGGGCGATAAGTCATGTCGGTAATTGCACCAATGGGGTCTGGCAAGGAAGCTACTTGGCGAAGCCCTTCAATCATAGCGTCGATGCGTTCAGGCGTGAGCTCAAGCCGGTCCAGCATGGCGTCGTCCAGACCATTTTCCTTGCCGCTGGCAAGATCAAGGGCGTTGGCCTCGGCGAGTTCACTGCGAGCAGCATCGAGCGCTTCGGCGGTTGCCAACAACGCGCGGTTGCGTGTCTCGGTCGTAGAGCGGGCTACAAGTGTTGCCGCTGCACGGGCTTGCTGACCAAGTTCGGCCATATAAGCTGCAATATCCATCCCTTTACCTTTGTATTTTCAGTCAGAATTCAGGAATAAGAGGCTAACTTTACCTTTCCCGTTTCAAGTACGCACCTCAAACAGATATTATACCGCTGCGGTACAACGGGAACTCCGGAAAAGGACGAATACCATGGCCCAGACGGCCGAGAAGTTTTTGCTCAACCGGTTATCACGCGCCAGCCTTGTATTTTTTGTGGCCGTGGCCGTTTTGTGCGCCATACTGGGAGAGCCGCTCACCGCGGCAAGCGCCGCAGCCACCGCGGGCATTATTATCAGCGGGCGCAGCTTTCATCCCGGGCGCGCAACCCGCCCCTGGCCCACCGTGCAGAAACTGTTTTTCGCGACGTTGATACTACTGCTGATGACGAGCTTCTGGACAGGCCCCTGGGCGCTCAGTCATTGGCTTTACGGCCTTGTGCTGGTTGCATTTGCTCTGGTTCCGCGAGGCATAGCGACCCTGATAACAGTGATTATGGTCGTTCTTGCAATGGCCGCGGCCCACTGGGCCGAGGGCATCGCTGATCGCCACCAGATGATCAGCGCTTTTCTGCTGACCATTCTCCTTTCTGCTCTTCTTATATTTTTGCGCGAATACAAAACCCGCCAACTGGCACCTCTGAGGAGAACCGACGAACTCACTCAGGCCGCCAGCCGCGAATACCTTTCTGCAGACCTGCACAAGGAAATCCAGCGCAGCGAGCGCGAAGGAACCGACATGTCAATTGTTATGATTGGTCTCGACGCCCACACCAGCGACAACGATCCGGATGAGGATATCCGCTCGATTCTTCCGCGAATAGGCCGCTTCCTGCACTCTCAGATACGGGATTTCGACACCTACTATCGAGCGGCAGACCTGCAATTTCTGGTGATATTACCGGGCGTCGCTACCCATGAAGCCATCACCCAGGCAGAAACAATCCGCAAAGGGCTTGGTACGCTGCTCGAAGCCCATGGCATGAATCTGACCGTCAGCACCGGCATCGCCGGACTCAATATCGGCGACGATGCAAACAGCCTGCACCAGAGCGCAGCCAACGCACTGCGTCGAGCACAGCAACAGGGCGGAAACCGGACTCAGGCCTACAGCACCTGGACACCCAACAACACCCAGCCAAGAGCGGAAGGATCTGCGCCATGACAGAAACCCGGCTGAGAACCTGGACACACAGCGTTGGCTATGGCCTTGCCAGCCTGTTCATTTTTACTCTGGCACTGCAGAACCTTCGCTATGGCTTTTACGAGCTGTTCTATCTGGCAACGGGCATGACAGCTCTGACGCTTGCGGGCCTTGCCTACACCTTTCTGAGCCGCCGACACCAGCTCTCTGCGCCAGGCCATCTGGTTATTCTCTCAGGCCTTAACAGCGGGCTTCTGGCGGCCATGTTAACCATGAACAGCCCGGGCATTTCCCATTGGGCCATGCCACTGCTTGTACTCAACCTGCTGATACTGCCGCTCCGTCAGGCGCTTATGCTGTCTCTGCTTCTGCTCACCCCAATGGCCATTCTGCTCTTTGTGAAGCAGCCTTCCGCAGACGCTTTGACTGCGGTAAGCGGCCTGCTCATTGTCCTGACGGTCGCAGCACTTTATATATGGCATTACGACCACATGGCACAGTCGGCTGAAGATCTCGCTATTACCGACCCGGTTACGGGCGCCCACAACGCTCGCTTTCTTGATGAGACGCTACAGAAAGAAATCAGCCGGGCCATTGCGACCGGCCACAGCCTCTCAGTGATCAACCTGACCATAGATTACGCCGACGAAGCTGCCGACCTTCACGGACAACCTGGTATGCAGGGACTGTTTTATAACATGACTCAGCACCTGTTCGGCGTGATCCGGGCTGGCGACACACTGTATACGCTGAATGATTCAGAGTTCTTTCTGATTCTGCCATTCACGCCCGAAGAAGGCGTTCGGGTTATTTCAGAGCGCATCAGGCGCACGATCTCTGAAAATCACTGGCCTGTGATCGGTAAAGCCACGGTCAGCCTGGGTTGTACAACCCGCGGCAGTAGTGACACCCGCACCGATACGCTGCGCAACCGTGCACATCAAGCCATGCTTGAAGCCCGCAGGCGCGGGGCTGATTCGGCCTGGTTCAGCCCGGGAGAAGCGCTTCGTACATGAACAGCGTCTGGCTTACGGATCTGACCGCATGGCTGAGCGCTAATCCGGGATGGTTGTCGCTGGCGCTCTTCAGCACCGCGTTTGTTGAGTCGCTGGCAGTTGCAGGCATCATTGTGCCCGGTGTTGCATTTCTGTTCGCCATCGCCGCACTGGCGGCGCAGATCGGCATGCCCCTGATGACCGCGCTGGTATGGGCCTGGCTGGGTGCAGTCGCAGGGGATACAACAAGCTTTGCGATCGGCAGGCTTTTTCAGGGCCGGCTGACCAGCGTGTGGCCGTTGAGCCGTCATCCCGAGCTTATCAAAAAAGGTGAGCGCTTCTTCCGAAGTCACGGCGGCAAGAGCGTCATTATCGGGCGCTTTATCGGGCCCGTCCGTCCAGTTATTCCACTGGTAGCCGGTGCGCTTCTGATGCCCTGGCGCCGTTTTCTGGCATTCAACATCGGGTCGGCCATGGGCTGGGCACCGGTTTATATTTTGCCGGGGTTTCTGGTGGGTAGCGCATTGGCAAGCGAGGCACCGCCACCCGCTCATTTTTACCTGGTTACCGGCATCAGTCTCGCGACCCTGGCGGCGATCTACGTCGTTCTGTTCCGCTTCCAGCTCGGCCTCGGCGAAGACAGCCGGTTTTATCACTGGCTGCAGCGGCAGATGGCGCAGTACGAGGCAACCCATCGCTTCTGGCGCCTTTACACAAATGAGCGCCCGGCACATGAAGGTGAGTTTCCGTTAGCCTCTTTGATGCTGGCGCTCGGCTCTATTGCGCTGCTGGTTTTCTGGGGGCAGATTGTAACCATGACACAGTTGATTGCGCCGTTCGATCAGCTGGCACTGCAATGGTTCAGCGATTTACGCCGACCATTACTTGATGCCCCGGCAATCGTTGCAACCCTGATGGGCGATCCACCCGTTCTTACCGCGGCAGCCGTGCTGGCTGGCCTGGCATTGGCGTTTCGCGGGCACTACGCTGCCGCCGTTCATATACTTCTGGCTGCCGTTACGACCATTGTGCTGGTGTGGGGCCTGAAATCCGCAATTGGCATTGTGCGTCCGGACCAGGTTGTAAACCCACCCTCATCCGGCTCTTTTCCCAGCGGCCACACCACAGGCATCACGGTGCTTGTTACCTTGCTGGCCAGTTTTGTGGCTGCCGAAGCCCGCAACCGAAATCGCTGGCAGACGTACATAACGCTGTCATTACCGCTGATTCCGGTGGCCTTCAGCAGGCTTTATCTAGGGGTGCACTGGTTCAGTGATATCGTAGGGGGGCTGTTGCTGGGGCTGGCAATCACCGGCGCAACAAGAGCCAGTTTCAGCAGGTTTGACCGGGTTCCTATCGCTCCGGATATTGTGACAGCCATGGCGGCCATAACCTGGCTAGCATTCAGTAGCAGCTACATCTGGCTCATGTGGCCCGATGCCATACAGCATTACGCGCCAGCTTCGTGATGCCCTCAGCCCTCTTCGAGCGCTTCCAGCAATTCCTGCAGCCGACTCAAACGCGCCAGAGGATCCTGCATCTCCAGAAGATGCTGTTTTTCCTGCTTGTCCAGGGGTAACAGCTCAGTCAGCCGCCAGCTAACATCCCGGGCATCCTCGTAATCCACATTCATACCCAGCTCCTGGATGACCGGATGCCGGAAAAGCGCACGCAAAACGGATGGCAGCTCATGAAAAACGGTGGGGATCTTTTCCGCAGGCTCGACCGGCAGAAACTCCGATTCACCAAGATTTAACCCGTCATCCTGGCGCCAGCTTTGCGTGATAGAGACCTTGGCTTCGCCTTCTACCGTGATCCCCAACAACCCGTTCTCCAGTTGCTGAAAATCGATAATGCGTACATAGGTACCGGTTTCATAAAAAGACGCCACGCGCCCGGTTTCTGCGCCATCACGCAGCAGGGTTATAACAAATCCCTGATCATCCTTCAGGCAGCGGGTCAGCATGTCGATATAGCGAGGTTCGAACAGCTGCAGCGGAATCCTGCCACCAGGCAGCACCACTGAGCTGAGAGGGAAAATTGGAACTTTCATCGAATGGACAGCAATTGTTGAACTTCGTCGACCCGCGCGCGCGCCTCAGTCAGAAGCTCAAGGCTGCGGGATGCGTTCAGTTCGAGGTCGCCCAACCTGCGATATGCGGGCACCTGGTCGAACGGTGGTAAACCTTCGTTCTGACTCGAACCTATCATGGCGTGAAGCTGCGCCACGATCACGACGTCTACCAGTTGCGGCTCTTCCTCCCGGCTCTCGTAATCCCAGTCTTCTGCGTGCCGGACGGCATCGACAAACGCGGGCGGGAAAGACCAGCTTTCGAGAATCGCTGTACCTACATCCGCCCTGAGTTCGCTAACGGCATTCTGTAAATTAGCGTCGTCGGCAAACAGGTTCACATGGTGCTCTGCCTGCACCAGAATCGGAACCACACCTATATCGTGAAGCAGACCTGCCAGCAGCGCCTCTTCCGGGTTAAGCCGGGTAGCATGATCTGCCAGTACCCAACACAGCGCTGCGACTTCGCGGGAATGTCGCCACAGCTTTTCCATCTCGTTCTGCAGTGATGGCTGGCGGCTTTTGAAGACCTCCCGCATGGAGAATACCGTAACAAGCTGCCGCGTTGTTCTCATGCCCAGGCGTATAACCGCCTCGCGGACATTGCGTACATCGCTGAACCCTCTATAAAGAGGGCTGTTACAGGCCCTAACCAGTTTCGCCGCTATGGCGGGATCAGCTGACACAGCGATGGCAACCTGGTCTGCGGTTGAATCTTCTTTATCCACTGTGCGCCGTACTTTCCAGGCGACATCGGGGACGCTGGGCAGCTTCAGCTGGTTCGAGCGGAGCTCGGCGTAGAATTCCATCAGTAGATGATGTTCTTCACTCTCCCCGCTATCACCGCTCTCCCCTGAGTCCATCTCAACCTGAGCAACCGGAGCAGCCCGCAGCAGCTGGTTGAGAACATCCTGCTCCACTACCAGAAACTCACAGGGCTTTACCGCGGTCACCTCATACATTCTTGGCTGCAGCCTGGCAATGGGATTCAGCGCCTTTTCGGTTTCGGCTTCAACAACCGTTTTGCGGCCATCAACCGACTCGAGCTCAACTTTCCCTGTGACCAAAAAATAATCCAGGCCATCCCGCACACCGCGCTCCAATACTCGCTGGCCCGGGCCATGAGATCTGCGCTCGGCTCGGCTGGCCAACAATACCAACTGGTCATCGGTCAACCGGTTCAACGGCTGAAACTCTTTCAGACGACGTAGCGGCAAGCTGTCCTGGCTAGCCATAGGCAATCTCCTTCGTAGGCTCAAGGCGTGGAGTTGATTCATGATATCTGTAAGCTATTGTAACCACCGCGCAGCAAAACAACCATGCGCAGGGAGTCTAATCTGGTATCCTTTATCTCTTCATTGAAGCCATCACCAAGCATCCATCAAGAGAGAACAGAGCACCATGCCTCAGTATCGTTCGCGGACTTCTACCGCAGGCCGTAATATGGCCGGCGCCCGCGCCCTCTGGCGCGCCACCGGCATGAAAGACAATGATTTCGGCAAGCCGATAATCGCCGTTGTCAATTCCTTTACCCAGTTTGTACCCGGTCACGTTCACCTCAAAGATCTGGGGCAACTTGTTTGCCGTGAAATTGAGGCTGCAGGTGGTGTAGCCAAGGAGTTCAATACCATCGCAGTGGACGATGGCATCGCCATGGGCCATGACGGCATGCTTTACTCACTGCCTTCGCGCGAAATTATCGCGGACTCCGTTGAATACATGGCGAATGCCCACTGCGCTGACGCGCTGGTATGCATTTCCAACTGCGACAAAATCACACCAGGCATGTTAATGGCTGCCATGCGCCTGAACATCCCCGCGATTTTCGTATCAGGCGGCCCCATGGAAGCCGGCAAGACCAAATTGTCAGAGCACAAACTGGACCTGGTGGATGCCATGGTCATAGCCGCAGATCCGACTGCCGATGATGAAATGGTCGCGGAATACGAGCGCAGCGCCTGCCCCACATGTGGCTCCTGCTCCGGCATGTTTACCGCAAATTCCATGAACTGCCTGGCTGAAGCCATAGGCCTGGCACTGCCCGGCAATGGTTCCGTGCTCGCGACCCATGCCGATCGGGAGCAGCTGTTCCTCAAAGCCGGACGTCAGATTGTGGAGAATACCAAGCGCTATTACGAGCAGGACGACGCCAGCGTTCTGCCGCGGAGCATTGCCTCTATGGCAGCCTTCGAAAACGCCATGATTATGGATATCGCCATGGGCGGATCCACCAACACCATACTTCACCTTCTGGCAGCTGCGCAGGAAGGCGGTGTTCCGTTCACTCTGAGCGAGATTGACCAGCTTTCCCGCAGGGTTCCGCAGCTTTGCAAAGTGGCACCAAACTCGCCCAAATACCATATGGAAGACGTGCATCGTGCCGGCGGCATCATGGGAATTCTGGGTGAATTGGAACGTGGAGGCCTGATCAATACAAACCTGCCCACCGTTCACAGCAAAACCATGAAAGAGGCGCTGGAAACCTGGGACATCATGCGCTCCCCGCCTCCTGAGGTTGTCGAGTTCTACAAAGCTGGCCCAGCCGGCATCCCGACACAGACCGCCTTCAGCCAGAGTACCCGCTGGCCCAGCCTCGATGGCGACCGCGAGACAGGCTGTATTCGTTCGGTTGAGCACGCCTATAGCTCTGAAGGTGGTCTCGCCGTTCTTTACGGCAACATTGCCGTTGACGGCTGCGTGGTCAAAACTGCCGGCGTGGATGAAAGCATCTATGTGTTCGAAGGCAAAGCCCGGGTTTTTGAAAGCCAGGACTCTGCAGTTGCCGGCATTCTGGCTGACGAAGTCAAACCCGGCGAAGTGGTTATTATCCGCTACGAGGGACCCAAAGGCGGCCCCGGCATGCAGGAAATGCTCTACCCCACCAGCTACCTTAAATCCAAAGGGTTGGGTAAAGAATGCGCACTTCTGACTGACGGGCGCTTCTCTGGCGGCACCTCGGGGCTTTCCATCGGCCACGCGTCGCCGGAGGCTGCGGCCGGCGGCGCGATAGGGCTTATCGAAACCGGCGATCCTATCCTTATCGACATTCCTCAGCGCTCCATCAATGTCCTGCTGGATCAGCAGGAACTGGACCGTCGCCGTGAAGCGCGAGATGCCAAAGGCTGGAAGCCGGAGCTGCCCAGAGAGCGCGCAGTGTCAGCGGCTCTGAAAGCCTACGCTCTGCTTGCAACCAGCGCTGACAAAGGCGCAGTAAGAGATCTGGAAAAGCTCGGCTAAGTTCTGGCTCTTGCACAAAAAAGCCCGCGCAGACGACCTGTGCGGGCTTTTTACTATTACCTGGCTCAGAACAGGGACCAGCCACCGTCCTCTTCTTCCTCAATGGCATCTTCTTCAACAGGCTCAGGCTTGCTGACCGCCGCTGGCCTGGATTTGGCCGGGCTGGAAGTGTTCGCAGCTGCCGCAACCTGAACACTGATCATTCCCAGCGCCTTCTTGGTTGCCTCGTCCAGAATCCCGTTTGCCTGAAGTCCATTATCCTTCTGAAAGCGGGACAATTCAGACCGGGTGGCGTCGTCCATCCGGGAATTCACGTTCGTGATATCGTATCCGGCACCGTACAAGGCATTTTTGAGCGAAACCGTCTCGTCGGCGAAGGCTGCGGGTGTGAAACCCATCATGGCTGCTGCTGTGACGGCTGCGAGCCCAAGGCGGCCCATACGGATGGTCGCGTTTTTTATGATACTCACCTGCTTTACTCCTGATATCTCAGCGATATCCGTTTCTTTCTTGTTATGTGGTGCCCATCTCCACAGGCTGGGGCGAACCGGAAAAGACTAACATACTTTTGTATCCTGTCGCTTTAATCTACATCACGGTCATGAGCCGCAGTTCTCTGGGACTCTTCGCTGAACTCACGGATAAAGATCCCCCAGAAGGCCATAAACAATGCAGCGACCAGCGGGCCCATCACAAAACCGTTAATACCGAACATCGCAAGGCCGCCCAGAGTGGAAAGCAGCACTATATAATCGGGGAGTTTTGTATCACGCCCAACCAGAATCGGACGCAAAACGTTATCCGCAAGCCCTATCACTACGACTCCGAATATCGTGAGCACCACGGCCTGAACAATATCGCCCACGGCGGCCAGATAAATTGCAGCAGGTACCCAGACCAGTGCAGCGCCCACGGCCGGTAGTAATGAAAAGATGGCCATTACTACGCCCCACAGCAAGGCCCCGCCAATACCCAGAATCCAGAAAATAATGCCGCCCAGTGCGCCCTGAATAATGGCTATAAGGAGGTTACCTTTGACCGTTGCACGGGTTACTTCAGCAAACTTGGCAAACAACAGGCGCTCACGCTCATCCCCCAAGGGGAGCGCGCGGATCAACAAATCAACCAGTGAACTGCCATCACGCAGCAGGAAGAACGACAGGTACACCATAAGAGCCAGCCCGAGGAAAAACTGGAATGTATTCTGGCCTACGCCCAGGGCCTGTTTGGCAAGAAACTGACTACCGCCCACAAAAAGGCTGACGACCCGGTCGCGGATTTCACTGAAGCTGATATCAAACTGCGCCAGAAGTGACTGGATAGCCGGGAAAGACTTGTTTACCTGATCAATATACTCGCCAGGTTTTATCTCGCCTTCCTGGATCTGTTGATAGATTCCCACCCCCTCGGCCGCCAGGGATGTGATCAGTACCAATACAGGAATGACCACGATCAACATACAAACCGTCAACGTGATCAACGCGTTCACGTTTGGCCGTTCTCCAAGCCGGCGCACCAAAAGCATCTGGAATGGATGAAAAATCAGTGCAATAGCAACCGCCCAGAAGATCGGCCCGAAAAAAGGCTTCATAAGAAACACGAAAGCCAGAGATACGCCGACCAGCATGGCAAGAAAGGTTCGTGTCTCAAGTTTTGCGTACATAATTCCGTTTATCCCAGTGAAGTTCAGACACGCGCTAGCCTATCACGACCAAATGGCCACTGGCGCATGCTTCAGGTTATAGTGCAAGGTTGTTGATCAGCTATTAAACAGGTCATGGTATTGGAACAGGAAACCTTTACTACGGAAACAGCCCTGGACGCTGCGGCGGAATTACGGCGGGTGCTTGCTGCCAGAACTCATCGCCGAAAGGTAATGGGCCAGGAAGTTCTGGTACCGGGGCAGCTCGGCGAGGCATTGCAACTGCCGCGAATTCTTAACCGGCTCCAAAGCAAACAACAGCGCTTTCGCGATCAGGGCCTGGACGACTTTCAGGAGCTATGGCCGACCCTTTCTGCATCTACCCGCGAAAAGGTTCTCAGGGCTATTGGCTGGTACGACCCGAAAAATCTTGACTGGGAAGACAAGCGCTCAAACCGGCGACCAAAAGTCGACCCGGGCAGTGCCTGATTCAAAGCCGCAACGCTCTGTTACGCAACTCAAACACATGAAACCGCCAACTGATTTATCCTGAGTCTGCAACCAATCAGTCAGGACAGTCGATGGCATGCGTATTCTGAGAACCGACGAAGGCCGTTTTTCAGGTCTTCCGGACTACCCTTTTCTCCCTCATTACCTGGATGTCGAGCCAGGCCTCAGGATGCACTATGTCGACGAAGGCCCAGCCGGAGCATCGCCCGTTCTGATGCTCCATGGAGAGCCTTCCTGGTCATACCTGTACCGCCATATGATTCCTGTGGTAGCTGGTGCAGGGCATCGGGTACTGGCACCGGATCTCATAGGCTTTGGCAAGTCTGACAAACCGGCATCCATAGAAGACTACAGTTACGATCGCCATATGATATGGCTGACAAACTGGCTTGAAGCACTGGACCTCAAGAACATAACTCTGGTTTGCCAAAACTGGGGGTCACTTCTGGGTTTACGACTTGCTGCGGAACTTCCACATCGTTTTCAACGGATCATTGTCGGCAACGGCATGCTGCCAACCGGCGAGACCCGGGCACCGGCAGCGTTCAGCATGTGGAAGGCTTTCGCTACCCACAGCCCCTGGTTTCCGGTCAGCCGCATTGTGCAGTTTGGTACCGAGCGGACACTGAGCAAGCATGAACTGGCAGCCTATGAGGCGCCCTTCCCGTCAACAGAGTACAAAGCGGGGGCACGAGCCTTCCCTAAACTTGTGCCCATGTCGCCGGACGACCCGGCAAGTAACGCCAACAAAGCTGCGTGGCGAGTCCTCGAAACCTGGCGAAAGCCCTTCATTACCTGCTTCAGCAGCGGCGACCCGATCACCCGTGGAGGCGATCGCTACATGCAGCGCCGCGTTCCGGGCGCCCTCGGACAGCCGCACATCACCCTGCGCGGCGGGCACTTCCTGCAGGAAGATTCCCCAGAGGACTTTGCGCGCATTATTATTGATGCGTTAAAAGCTGAAATGGCGGCCTGAGCCGCCATTCCTTCACAAAACCTCTGAATCTGAAGCCTTTAACCAAAGACCGTCGCCGTCTGGCGACTGATGGCCAACAAATCGCCGCGCGGCGTCCAGACTCCGGCACTGAAATGACAATAGCCGTCTCCTGCCTGCTCAATCGTCGCTTTGTAAAGCAGCCAGTCGTCAGGCTCTAGGGCCGGCCTTGGATGGATAATATCGAACGCCCAGGACAGTGAACTGGCTGGAACCCGGGATTTGAAGTGCTGGAGAACCGGCGCCGGCCAGGCATCGATGAGCGCGACAATGTGGGCATCTGTCAAAACGTCGGGCACTTCCCTGAACCGCATCCAGCCACCCATTTCACGCCCGCTTCCACCCGTGAACGGCATACTGCCGTATGCCCAGCGCATATCTATGTGGCCGATAAATCCCGGGGTGACACCTTCAATGAATGGCAGTCCCTGGCACTGATCCACTGGTTTTGCGTCGGGAGCCGGCACTCCATCTATGCGCACAGCCGAGTCCCGGTCGCCCGCGAAAGCGCCGATGCAGATTACCCGCGGTTCTCCGTTCTGGATAATTCGCCCTTCTACCTGACTAACCGACCCGCCCTCGCGCAGAATCTGTGCGTCAAAAACCGCGGGAACATCTGCCTCCACCGGACCTACAAACGATACGTGCATGGATCGTACCGGCCGGTTATCCGCAACCGCGTGTTCCATACGATCGAACAGCAGGCCGGTCACCAGGCCGCCAAACGTTGCGCGCCCCTGAGACCAGGTCGCAGGCATTACCAGCTCTTTGCTGGCGCGGCCAGCTGCAATCAATTCATCAAAGGTCATAATGCTATCCTGTTAGCAACCTATCAGCAGAAACAGGAGATTGCCCAAAATACGAGTGCAACGCAATGCCGCCGCCCCGGCAACTACCTACGGACCGCAAACGATTTTACGTATTAAAGCGGACAAAAAGCGGTTATAATATCGCCACATAATGCATTGCCCAGCAATGCTCTACCTCCCGAATTCCGAGTAAATCAATGTCTGAATTGTCTTTTGCTGAACTGGGGCTTGATCCAGCCGTACTTGAAGCTGTATCCGCTATTGGCTATGAAACCCCGACGCCCATCCAGGCTCAGTGCATACCTGCACTGCTCGCTGGCAAACACCTACTGGGCGTTGCCCAGACCGGCACGGGTAAAACTGCCGCCTTTGCACTGCCGCTGTTAAGCCGGATTGATGCATCTGTAACCGAGCCCCAGATTCTGGTTCTGGCACCTACGCGGGAACTGGCCATTCAGGTAGCTGAAGCCTTTACTTCCTATGCCGCAAAATTCCGCAACTTTCACGTGTTGCCAATCTACGGCGGTCAGGATTTTTACCCTCAAATCAAAGGCCTCAGGCGCGGCGCTCAGGTTATTGTTGGCACTCCCGGCCGAATGCTTGACCACCTTCGCAAAGGCACGCTCAGACTTGACAACCTGAAAGCCCTGGTACTGGACGAAGCTGACGAAATGCTGCGTATGGGCTTTATTGACGACGTAGAGGCCATACTCGCCAAAACGCCGGAAAACTGTCAGCGCGCGTTGTTCTCGGCCACTATGCCGCCGCAGATCAAGAAGGTAGCTCAAACCTATCTGCGAGATGCTGTCGAAGTGAAAATCGAGAGCGAAACCCGCACGGTTGAACGCATTGCCCAGTTTGTTCTGCCAGTTTATGCAGAACGCAAACTGGATGCCCTCACCCGCATCCTGGAAGTAGAGCCTATCGAAGGCGCGATTATCTTTGTGCGCACCAAGGCAGAGACCACGTTGCTTGCCGAGAAGCTCAGCGCCCGCGGACACGCGGTGGCACCTCTGAACGGGGATCTGAACCAGCGCCAGCGCGAACAGACCGTTGAGGACCTCAAGCGTGGCAAGAAAGACATTATCGTTGCGACCGACGTTGCTGCCCGCGGCCTGGACGTGCCGAGGATTACCCACGTCATCAACTATGATGTGCCCTACGATACTGAAGCCTACATCCACCGGATTGGACGTACTGGCCGCGCAGGGCGCGAAGGGAAAGCCATTCTTCTGGTAACACCCCGTGAGCGGAGCTGGCTGCGCACGCTTGAGCGCGCCACCAACTCGCCAATGGGAGCCTACGAGCTGCCTTCGCCGGTTGAACTGAAGAAAATGCGCGAAGAGCAGTTTGAAACCCAGCTTATGGGCTTTGCGGAAGATAAAAAACTTGCGAAGTCCATGGCATTACTGGATGAGATCGCCGAACGCAACGAAATGGACATTGCCATGGTTGCTGGTGCTCTCGCTTGCTGGATGGAAGCCATGCAACCCGGCTCACTGCCTCTGGAGCAGCCGGAAGCCCTGCCAGTAGTGTCCTCAGCTCCACCTCCGCGCCGTGACCGTAAAGGCGGCGGCCGCCCGGGCGAGTTCCGCAAGGGGCCACCGAAAGGCGGCTATAAAGGACGTGGCGGCCCTGGCGGTGCTGGTGCTCGCGGCAAACCACCTGGAAAAGGTGGCAAACCGGCCGGTAAACGCCCTCCTCGTCAGTCAGACGCCAAGCGCTGATAGACGACGAAGCTGTAGTCGTATGGATTGTTATCGGACGCGGAGAAATCCTCCCGTCCGATTTCTTCCCACTCATCCCAGTTAACTTCCGGAAAATACGCGTCGCCATCCACTTCGGCGTGCACCTGCGTGATATAAATACGGTCTACCATAGGTAGCGCTTCCGTATAGATTTGCCCTCCCCCGATAATCATCACTTCGTCACCACCATCCAGCTCAGACTGTGCTTCCGCTTTTATCAGGGCTTCATTCAGTGATTTTGCGCTCACGGTTCCTGCGGGAGCCTCCCGGTCTGCATTACGAGAGATGACAACGTTCATCCGCCCCGGCAGGGGTCTGCCAATGGAGTCCCAGGTTTTACGGCCCATGATGATGGGCTTGCCCATGGTGGCTTGTTTGAAGTACTTCAGGTCGCCCGGCAAGTACCAGGGCAGGTTGTTATTTTTGCCGATTACCCGGTTTCGGGACATGGCTACTATGAGTGCCTTGCGCATGTTTTTTCCTCTGATTCGGGGCTTCGGGCTGAGGGGCTGCAAGGATGCGAAAACGACTCTCCAAAAACCGCTGTGAATACGTCCGTGTACGCTTGGCTCCGCCATCCATGGCTCCGCACATTTTTGGAGAGCCGTTTCCGCACCCTTACGGTCAAATCAAGGTGTTTGCCCGCCCATTCTAGATGGCGATTGGTGCTTTGATACCAGGGTAAGGGTCGTAGCCCTCGAACTCGAAATCTTCCAATTCGTAGTCAAATATTGAGTCTGGTTTACGCTTGATAACCAGTTCAGGGAGCGCTTTTGGCTCACGCTTCAACTGCTCAAATACAATTTCGTCTGTCAGGTGGTTTTGATACAGATGACAATCACCAAATGTATGCACAAACTCACCAACTTCCAAGTCACACTGCTGGGCGATCATGTGAGTTAGTAACGCATAGGATGCAATGTTGAACGGCACACCCAGAAACAAGTCAGCGCTGCGCTGGTACAACTGGCATGAGAGCTTGCCGTCAAGCACGTAGAACTGGAACAGGCAATGGCAAGGAGCCAGCGCCATGCGACCTTCCCGGGCGTTCTCCTGGGGGCCAACGGATTCATCAGGGAGTTCCGCAGGGTTCCAGGCGGAGACGATCAGGCGGCGGGAGTCTGGCTTGTTGCGGATCTGCTCGATCACTTCGCTGATTTGGTCGACTACGCGCCCGTCCGGGCACTCCCAGCTTCGCCATTGCTTGCCGTAAATCGGCCCGAGGTCGCCGTTTTCCAGCGCCCATTCGTTCCAGATGGAGACTTTGCGCTCTTTCAGCCAGTTGTTATCTGTAGAGCCTTTCAGGAACCAGAGCAGCTCATAGATAATGCTGCGCAGGTGTACTTTTTTGGTGGTGACCAGGGGGAACCCCTTCTGGAGGTCAAAGCGAATCTGGCGTCCGAAGACAGAGCGAGTGCCAACGCCGGTGCGATCGCCTTTGTCGAATCCGTTATCGACTACGTCCCGCATCAGATCTAGATAGGCTTTCATTCTGCGTTTCTCCGGTATGCAATAGACATTAAAATCACCCCTGCGAGAATCATCGGGAAGGAAAGTACCTGCCCCATGGTGAGCCAGTCGAAAGCCAGATAACCCAGTTGTGCGTCCGGCTGGCGAACGAATTCCACCAGAAAGCGGAAGATCCCGTAGCAAACCAGGAACAGCCCGGACACGGCCATTCTCGGGCGTGGTTTGGCAGAGAACCACCAGAGAATGATAAAGAACAACACACCCTCCAGGGCAAACTGGTAAAGCTGGGATGGGTGTCGCGCCAGCGCATCCGGTGCCTGGCGGAACACCATGCCCCAGGGCAGGTCCGTAGGCTTGCCCCAGAGTTCTCCGTTGATAAAGTTACCAATCCGCCCGGCCCCCAGACCTACCGGCACCAGAGGTGCGACGAAATCCGCAAGGCGCCAGAATCCAGTTCCGATCTTGCGTCCATACCACCACATCGCAAACATGACACCCAGCAGCCCGCCATGGAAGGACATCCCGCCTTCCCATACCCGCAAGAGCCACAGCGGGTCCGCCAGAAAAACATCAAAATTGTAGAAGATGACGTAGCCGAAACGCCCGCCCAGAATAACGCCGAGCGCCAGATAGAACAGGAGGTCACCCATTTGTTCTTCTGTAATCGGGGAGCCGGGTTTGCGGGCGCGCAGGCGGCCTAACCACCAACCGGCGACAAAACCCACCAGGTAAGTCAGTCCGTACCAGTGAATCTTTAATGGCCCGATAGCGATAGCTACCGGGTCTATCTGTGGATGCTGAAGCATCAATAACCTCTCAGCTCAGAAGAAAACGTAGGCCAACCAGCAAAAGCATGATGGCAAACACCCGCTTCAGCACTTTGGCATTCAGTCGATGTGCCAGATTTGCCCCGACACGCGCGAACAGAACGCTGGTAAGAATAATACCGATCAGGGCCGGCAAATAGATAAAACCCAGGCTGTATTCCGGGATCGCAGGCTCACTCCACCCTGTCCAGGCATTCCCGAGAGCACCGGCAATTGCAATCGGCAACCCGCACGCGGCTGAGGTGCCCACAGCGTGCTGCATCCGAACATTGCACCAGCTCAGGTAGGGAACGGTCAGTGTGCCGCCGCCTATTCCGAAAATAGCGGAGGCCCAGCCGATTCCCGCACCGGCGGCGCCAAGGCCCGGACTCCCCGGCACGTCTCTGCCCGGAGCGGGATTTACGTCGAGCAGCATTTTGCAGCCCACAAGAATGACAAACACGCCGATGATCAGTTCCAGAGCTGGGCCGCTCAGTAGTGAGGCTGTCCAGGCTCCCACTAGGGCGCCAAGCACTATACCGAAGGTCATCGGGCGAAAGATGTCCCAACGGATTGCACTGTGTTTCTGGTGCGAGCGGATAGAGCTGATGGACGTAAATACGATGGTTGCCAGTGAGGTACCCACGGCCATATGGGCCGCAATCTCAGGGCCGAAGCCCTGCGCCCCGAAACTGAAAATCAGTACCGGTACAATAATGAGGCCGCCACCAATGCCAAACAGGCCAGCAAGAGTGCCAGCAAAGGCTCCAAGCACCATATAAATGGCAAATACGGACAACAGGGACATAGTTGCTCACACATCCGGGAAAACAAGGCTGGTATGATACACACCGGCAGTGGCAACTTCACCACTCAGGAATACGCCCCATCAGCCCCGGAGAATAAAGTCGCATGTGCCTGATCGCCTTTTCCCTTGGCCAAAGCGCCCGTTTCCCCCTGGTGGTTGCCGCCAACCGGGATGAATTTTTCCGCAGACCTACAGCGCCGCTCGACTGGTGGGTAACCGAATCCGGCGACCGGGTGCTCTCCGGCAAGGACCTCCAGTCTGGTGGAACATGGTTGGCAGTTTCTCCGGAAGGCCGAGTGGCCGCAGTAACCAACGTTCGCGAAGGCACGCCAGAGGCCGGCCAGGCAAGCCGTGGCGAATTGCCTCTGCGGGCTCTCGCTGAATCCGAATCACAATTGCAGGAAAGTCTGGAGAAAACGGCTGCCCGGTACGCCGGATTCAACCTTGTAAGTCTCGGTGATACAAGCGGCTGGTATTTCAGCAATCGTGATGCGCACCCTGGTCGTACCATTCACCGCGGAATCTATGGTCTGAGCAATCACCTGCTGCAAACACCCTGGCCGAAGCTACTACGCCTCAGAGAAGCCGTAGGCCGAACTGTGAAGTCGGCAGGGATCCATGCCGGGGACCTGCACAAAGATCTTGCCCGGCTATTGCAGGACACAACGCCAGCGCCGGATAACATGCTGCCTGATACCGGCATAAATCTTGATACCGAACGCTTTCTTTCATCGCCCTTTATAACCGGTGCTGAATACGGCACCCGGGCCACCACCGTGGTCAGCATCTCCCATACCGGTGAAGTCTGCGTTACCGAGCAGAGCTGGGGACCTGCAGGTCGTCCGGAAGAATACCGGGAGTTCCACTGGCAGCGATAGCGCTCAGCCTCTGATATAATCCGCGAAATTTGTTCACCCGATCGGAGGACCGCCGATGGCCGGCCAACAAGACGCCACATCTATTGCCGACTTTGAGAAGTCTCTTGATGAGCTGGAAACGCTGGTACGTAATCTGGAACAGGGAGAGCTGTCCCTCGAGCAATCGCTTTCAGCCTTTGAGCGGGGCGTAAAGCTGACCCGCGCCTGCCAGCAGGCGCTCAAAAGCGCGGAACAACGGGTTGAGCAACTGGTGCAAAACGGCGATGGCACTCTGGAAACCCGCCCGTTTTCGCCGGATGATGCAGACTGATGCACAACGGGAGCTCGTCGATCATGGATTTTCTGGAAACCTGCCGAGGCCGCGTGGACGCAGAACTCGATCGCCGCATCACAGCGGGCTCTGTCTCTGAGCAGTTGCAGGCAGCGATGCGTTACAGTGTGCTTGGCGGGGGTAAACGCATCCGCCCGGCATTGACCATTGCGGCCGCGAGTGCCCTCGGCCAGGGCCTTGATGCAGCGCTGGTTCCAGCCTGTGCGGTAGAACTGGTCCATGCCTATTCGCTTGTACACGACGATCTCCCGGCGATGGACAACGATGAGCTGCGCCGTGGCCGGCCGACCGCACACATTGCCTTTGATGAAGCTACGGCAATCCTGGCTGGCGACGCCCTTCAGGCGCTGGCATTTGAGTGGCTGGCAGACGCTCCTGGCATTGAGATATCAGCACGGCTCGCCATGATCCAGGAACTGGCTCGCGCAAGCGGGCATAGCGGCATGGTAGGCGGCCAGGCGATTGATCTGGAATCTGTGGGCAAAAACCTGACACTGGCACAGCTCGAAACCATGCACCGGCATAAAACCGGGGCGCTGATTGAAGCCAGCGTGCGAATCGGGGCATTGACTGTACCAGGCATCCGCGAACACTCACTGAATAATCTGACGCGCTACGCCAAAGCGCTCGGGCTGGCATTTCAGGTTCAGGATGATCTCCTCGACATTGAGGGGGACACAGAAATCATCGGCAAGCCCCAGGGCTCCGATATTGCCCGCGCCAAGCCAACTTACCCTGCCCTGCTGGGGCTTACCGGAGCGCGGGAGCATCTCGCCTCGCTGCTCAGCAAGGCTCTTGAGAGCCTGCAGGATTTCGGCCCGGAAGCCGACCCGCTGAGAGCCATGGCAGATTATGTAGTGGCAAGAACTCATTGAGCCTTTCATTGAAATCAGGCGCCGCAAAAGCGCACACTGAGCAAGTACAATTTCGTAACATATGGCCCGACATGTGTGAAACAGGTACCCCTGTTCCCCTATAATGGTAGCCAGTTACCGAACATTCCGGAAAAGACCCGAGTAGATGCAGGACACTTATATTTTCAAGGAAATCCCGTCACAGCGGCCAAACACGCCCTTGCTGGACAGGGTTGACGTGCCGGCCCAATTGCGGGAGTTGCCGGCTGACCAGCTTGCTCAGTTTGCCAGAGAACTTCGGGCGTTTCTGTTGTGGACGGTCGGGCAGACCGGTGGCCATTTCGGCGCCGGGCTTGGCGTACTGGAGCTCACAGTGGCGCTGCACTATGTCTTCAATACACCCGAAGACCGCCTGGTATGGGATGTTGGCCATCAGGCCTACCCGCATAAAATTCTCACTGGCCGCCGTGAGCAGATGGGTAGCATTCGTCGCAAGAACGGCCTGGCCGGTTTTCCCAAGCGTGCCGAAAGCGATTACGACACCTTCGGTGTGGGTCATTCCAGCACCTCAATCAGCGCAGCTCTGGGCATGGCCGTTGCCGCCAGGCAGCAGAATACCGGCCGCAAGAGTATTGCCGTTATCGGTGATGGCGCCATGACAGCAGGTATGGCCTTTGAGGCACTGAACCATGCAGGGCACCTGCATGCCGATATGCTGGTAATCCTGAACGATAACGACATGTCGATTTCACACAATGTCGGCGGCCTGTCCAATTATTTCGCCAAGCTGCTTTCAAGCCGAACCTACAACCAGGTTCGCGACAGCAGCAAGAAAGTCCTTCAGGGCGCTCCCAATCTGATGGCACTGGCCAAGAAAACCGAAGAACACTTCAAGGGCATGATCGTACCGGGCACCTTGTTTGAAGAGCTCGGATTCAATTACATCGGTCCGATCGACGGGCACAACCTGCCCTTGCTGGTAGAGACCCTGGAAAACATCCGTGAGCTGGAAGGGCCGCAGTTCCTCCATGTGGTAACCACCAAAGGCAAAGGCTTCGCTCCGGCCGAAGCAGACCCCATCGGCTACCATGCCATCAACAAGATTGAGCCAGTGCCACCCCGCAAACCTGAGCCGGTCAAATCCATGCCGGCCAGGCAGAAATACGCCAATGTGTTCGGTCAGTGGCTGTGTGATGCGGCCGAACAGGATGAGCGAGTAAACGGCATAACTCCCGCCATGTGCGAGGGCTCAGACCTGCTGGCATTCTCCGAGCGCTTTCCGGATCGCTATTTCGATGTTGCGATTGCCGAGCAACACGCCGTAACGCTTGCCGCAGGCCTTGCCTGTGACGGCGCGAAGCCCGTGGTTGCGATTTACTCGACGTTTTTGCAGCGGGCATACGATCAGCTGATACATGATGTGGCTATCCAGAATCTTGATGTGCTGTTCGCAATCGACCGGGCAGGTCTGGTTGGCGAAGATGGCCCTACTCACGCAGGCGCCTTTGATATCAGCTATCTGCGCTGTATTCCGAACATGATTTTGATGACGCCGTCCGATGAAAATGAAACCCGCCAACTGCTTCACACCGGTATGTTGTTTGAGGGCCCTGCAGCTGTGCGGTATCCCAGAGGAACCGGGCCAGGGGCGGTGATCCAGAAAGAACTTACCCCGATGGAGATCGGCAAAGGGCGGAAGGTTCGTGAAGGCAGCAACATCGCCATTCTCAACTTTGGCACGCTGCTCACCCCGGCTCTGGAGGCCGCAGAAAAACTGGGAGCGACGGTCGCCGACATGCGTTTCGTGAAGCCGCTGGACGAAGCTCTGGTTCTCGAGCTCGCAGAGCAACACGAGCTACTGGTAACACTGGAAGAGAACGCCATAGCCGGTGGCGCGGGGAGCTCTGTCACTGAATTCCTGAACAGCCAGGAGGTTTCCATGCCCGTACTACAACTTGGGCTTCCGGACACCTTTATTGATCATGGCAAACACGAAGAACTGCTTGAAGACTGCGGGCTGGATGCCCAAGGCATATTCTCTGCGATAAGCGCCCGCATGGAGCGGTTACAGCACCAGAGACTCAAGGTAGTCAAATAGATTTGTCATCAAAACCACCATGTAAAAAGCCCGCTCAGGCGGGCTTTTTTGTGTCTGCAGATCCACTCTCAGAGCTGTGTTTATAACTGGGGATCATCGTCCTGATGAGTTTCCAGCCAATGCCCGAGCTTGCTCTGCTTTGTATCCAGATAATGCTCGTTATGGGGGTTACGACCAACATGCAGTGGCACACGCTCCACAATCTCGATGCCGTAGGATGTCAGCGCCTTGACCTTGCGGGGGTTGTTGGTCATCAGGCGCAGGCTTTTAATACCGAGATGCTCCAGCATATCTTTACACATGCTGTAATCACGAAGATCTGCTGCAAATCCGAGGCGTTCATTGGCCTCGACGGTATCAGCCCCCTGATCCTGAAGATGGTAGGCGCGGATTTTGTTGAGCAACCCGATACCACGACCTTCCTGGCGCAAATACATCAGAATACCCCGCCCCTCACGGGCAATGCTTCGTAACGCTTCTTCAAGCTGGTAGCCGCAGTCACAGCGCATGCTGTAAAGGGCATCGCCGGTAAGGCACTCGGAGTGCGTGCGTGCCAACATGGGTTCGTCACTGTCAAGCGCCCCCAGAGTCAGCGCAACGTGCTCCTTTCCGGTGTCCAGCTCTTCAAAACCGTGCATATCGAATACCCCGAAAGGGGTCGGAAGTCGGCAGGTCTGGATGTAACGAACAGCCACAGTGTTTCCTCGTGGTTCAATAAATCGGGGTCAGGATTCTAACATGGGTGAGCTATCAGGCGGTATTTACGAGCCCTGACGCCATGCAGATCATGCGTTACTGGTTGTCAGCAACCCAGTGCCCACTGCGTCCGCCTTTTTTTTCCAGCAAGCGCACCGCACTGATCTCCATACCCTTATCAACGGCTTTGCACATGTCGTACAAAGTCAGTGCTGCAACACTGGCCGCTGTCAGCGCTTCCATTTCGACACCTGTCTGGCCCGAAAGCTTGCAGCGCGTCAGTATATGCACTGATGCGCCATCCGACCCGGGGGTAAGCTCAACCTTAACAGAAGTGAGGTTCAGAGCATGGCACAAGGGAATCAGGTCATGCGTTCGCTTGGCAGCCATGATTCCGGCAATGCGTGCCACGGCCAGTACATCACCTTTTGGATGCTCACCGTCTGTAATCATTCTCAGGGTTTCACCCGTCATATGGATCGTTGCTTCGGCGCGGGCTTCGCGCTGCGTTACGGTTTTGTCCGTAACGTCCACCATGCGGGCTTCACCTTTGTCATCAAGATGTGTCAATTTACTCACAGCGTCTCCCCGGGTGTCTATTCAGAAAAAATCGCCAGATCAATAGCGAGATAAGCGAAACTCAGCGGCGAGCATATCAGATATACCCATCAGCGCGGCTGATCATACTCAGCTTGCTGACCACCAGTAACGGATGCCGGCAACCCCCTGTCCTCCGGAGTGCTTTACCCGATCGAGATCAGCCGGTTCAAGACCGCCCAGAGCAAAAACCGGAATCGTTGCACGAGAAACCTGCTCACGGAACTGCAGCCAGCCCATGGCTGGTGCGTCCGGATGTGTTGCGGTATGTTTCACCGGGCCCAGCGTCACGTAATCTGCACCGATGGCAACGGCATGCTCTATTTCGTGAGCATTATGACAGGAAACTCCGAGCCAGACGCCGTCCGGCACTGGCCTCGCATCAAGCGTTTCCGCCTCATGCCAGGGCAGGTGAAGCCCCGCTGCGTCCGGATTCTCATCAAACACCGAAAGCGATCCATGAACCAGAAGCCCCACACCTGCTGCCTCACAAAGGTCTGATGCAGACTCAGCGAGGGCGCAATAGTCCTCTGCAGCCATGCCCGGAGCGCGCAACAGTAGCAACCTTGCACAATCGCTGTCTGGCAACATGACCGGCAACTCCGCAATCGCGCTGCTCAGCTGCCGGACGCCTGCATCACCAGCTTGAATATCTCCGGTTATAGCAAGCAGAGAAGGCAGTCTCAAAGCCCGGATAATAGGCCGGTTAGCCGCTGGAAAGTCTTCGTCGCGCAGTTTTTCAGGGCGCACCCAGTCTATGGTCTGCCCTTCACGGCCATGAGCTTCGCCCCTCGCCTGATCCGTTCTCCAGACATCCAGAAACACCCGTTTGTCGCCATAATCATGGCGGATACCAATGAGGGGCTGAAGGGTATCCGGCGATATTTGCAACCCGGTTTCCTCCGCAATCTCACGCACCAGCGCTTCCTGCACCGTTTCTTCCGGCTCCACCTTGCCTCCGGGAAACTCCAGCAAGCCACCCTGATGCACATGATCCGGCCTGCGGGCGATGAGCACATGGCCTTCCCGGACAATAACTCCGACTGCTACATGTATCTCCCGGACATGGGTTCCTGTATCAGTCATGGTTAACTGCGGTAGTCCGCGTTGATTGTGACGTAGTCGTGAGAGAAGTCGCAGGTCCAGACCGTCTCGCTGATATCACCCCGTTTCAGGTCAATAGCAATGGTAATCTCTTCCTGATCCATGACTACCTGACCCCGCTCCTCGGAATAATCTTCGGCGCGGCCGCCATTCCTGACAAGGCAAACGTCTCCCAGATAGATTTCGAGCGTATTGACGTCCAGATCCGCAACGCCGGCTCGACCGACCGCAGCCAGAATCCGGCCCCAGTTAGGATCAGATGCAAACAGCGCCGTTTTCACCAGGGGGGAATGAGCTACCGTGTAGGCCACATCCAGCGCCTCTTGCCGGGCAGCTGCGCCGCTGACGCGAATGGTGACGAACTTGGTTGCGCCTTCACCGTCGCGCACGATAGCGTGAGCAAGATTCAGATAAACCTTCTTCAACGCAGCCCGCAGCGTCGGAAAATGCTCGCTGTCGAGGGTAATTTCCGGCCCGCCATACTGGCCGCTGGCTATCAGCATGCAGGCATCGTTGGTAGAGGTGTCCCCATCAATCGTGATGCGGTTAAACGACTGCTCTCCGAGCTCCGATGACAGAACCTGCAGCGCGTCCGGCGCAATATGGGCGTCTGTGGCGATGAAACCCAGCATAGTAGCCATATTGGGGCGAATCATGCCCGCACCCTTACTAATGCCGGAGATCGTGACAGTATGACCTCCCAGGCCGACCTGTGTGGATTCGCCCTTCGGGCGTGTGTCAGTCGTCATTATGCCATTAGCTGCTTCTGCCCAGCGATTATCCTCGGTATTGGCCAGTGCATCTGGCAGTGCACTCAGGATTTTCTGAACCGGCAAAGGCTCACCAATCACACCTGTTGAGAATGGCAACACCTCGGAGGCGCTCACACCTGCGTGCTGCGCCAGCGCCTCGCAGCAGGCCAGCGCGTCTTGCATACCGCGCTCGCCGGTACCGGCATTGGCGTTTCCCGTGTTAATCAGCAGATAGCGCGGCGCCTTTTCCGCTAAATGTCTGCGGCTCAGGGTTACCGGAGCGGCGCAGAACTGGTTGGTGGTAAACAATCCTGCTACCCGGCTACCCGGCGCCAGCTCAAACACCACCACATCCTTGCGCCCGGGCTTTTTGATACCTGCGCTGGCGATACCCAGCCTGACACCTGCTACCGGGAAAAACTCGGGTAAGGTTCCTGGTCCCACCGCCATCCTGCCACTCCTTCTGAAACTTCTTCTGAATTGGATATATCTGAAAACGAAAAACCCGCAGTCTGCCAGTCAACTGGTCGATTGCGGGCTCCGTACTTTAGTTCATACTCTGCGACGTGGTCAGTTCACCTTGCCACAACACTGCTTGTACTTTTTGCCGGATCCGCAAGGGCAAGGTTCGTTACGACCCACCTTGCGCTCCTGCCGCACGAAGGTTTCAGGCGTCGTCTGCCGGGAATCTCCACCGCCGCTGCTGTCGCCACGCTCAGCCTCACTCTGTGCTGTCGCGCTGGTCTCATCGTGGCGCAAGCGTGCCTTGGCGAGCTCCAGCTCAAGAGCCTCCTTACGGCGACGCTCGACCTCTTCCATTTCTTCACGGCTTTGAACCCTGACGTGACAGAGCACGCGGGTCACATCACGCTTCATGCTCTCAAGCAGGGTTTCAAACATGTTAAATGCTTCCCGCTTGTACTCCTGCTTGGGGTTCTTCTGGGCATAGCCGCGCAGGTGAATACCACGGCGCAGGTGATCCATATTCGAGAGATGTTCTTTCCATAACGTATCGAGAACCTGCAGGAACACCTGCTTCTCGAATTTACGCATGGAATCAGCACCGGCCACTTCTTCCTTGGCTCGATAAGCTGCCACGATTTCATCAAGAATTTTCTGGCGCAGGCTTTCTTCGAAAAGCTTCTTGTCTTCTTCCAGCCAGGTCTGGATTGGCAGGTCGACAGCCATTTCCGACTGCAACTGAGTTTCCAGCCCCGCCACGTCCCATTGCTCAGGCATGCTCTGAGGCGGGATGTGTTCACTGATCAACGTATCAACAACATCCTCGCGGATGGTGTTAACCATCTCAGAGACATCTTCTGATGACATGACCTCGTTACGCTGGTCGTAGATCACAGTACGCTGATCGTTAGCGACATCATCGTACTCAAGCAGCGTTTTACGCATGTCGAAGTTACGCCCCTCGACCTTGCGCTGGGATTTTTCAATAGCATTCGTGACCATGCGGTGTTCAATGGCCTCGCCCTTCTTCATGCCCATTGCCTGCATCAGGCTCTTGACACGATCCGGCGCAAAAATGCGCATCAGGTTGTCTTCCAGAGACAGGAAGAAGCGGGAAGAACCCGGGTCACCCTGCCGCCCTGCACGGCCACGCAACTGATTGTCTATACGGCGGGATTCGTGGCGTTCAGTACCAACAATGTGCAGGCCTCCGGCCTCCAACACCTGATTATGACGCTCTGTCCATTCTGCCTTGAGGCGCGCAATCTCTTCCTCTGACGGGTTATCCAGCCCGGCGACTTCATGTTCCCAGTTGCCGCCCAGCACAATGTCCGTACCCCGGCCAGCCATGTTGGTGGCAATGGTAACGGCACCGGGGCGGCCGGCTTGGGCAATAATCTGAGCTTCTGATTCGTGCTGCTTGGCGTTAAGGATCTTGTGCTCTATACGTGCTTTTTTCAGCAGCATCGAGAGTAACTCCGATGCTTCGATAGAAGCGGTGCCCACAAGAATTGGCCGACCCTCACCCGTAACATCCTTGATCTCATCGATGATGGCGTGGAACTTCTCTTCCTGAGTCAGGTATACGAGGTCGTTGTAATCAATCCGCTGAATGGCCTTGTTCGGCGGGATAACCACCACATCCAGCGCATAGATCTGGCGAAACTCGAAAGCTTCGGTATCAGCCGTACCGGTCATACCGGCGAGCTTCTCGTACAGCCGGAAATAATTCTGGAAGGTTGTTGAAGCCAGAGTCTGACTCTCAGCCTGAATCTTGAGGCCTTCTTTGGCTTCCATCGCCTGATGCAAGCCCTCGCTCCAGCGACGACCTGGCATGGTGCGACCCGTGTGCTCATCAACAATGACAACCTGACCACCCTGAACGATGTAATCCACATCTTTCTGGAACAGGTGGTGGGCACGCAGCGCTGAATGCACATGGTGCAGCAGGCTCAGATTGGCAGCTGAATAAAGACTTTCACCTTCCTGCAGAAGTCCGCGACTCAAAAGCAGTTCTTCAACCCTTTCATGGCCCGTCTCGGTCAATTCGACCTGACGCGACTTTTCATCGATAGTGAAATCGCCGGAGGGTTCGCCTTCCTCACTGACTTCACCTTTTTGCAGGCTGGGGATCAATTCATTAATGGCAAGATACGCTTTCGAGCTGTCTTCAGCTGCGCCAGAAATAATAAGGGGAGTACGGGCTTCGTCGATAAGAATCGAGTCAACTTCGTCCACAATCGCATAGTGTAGACCCCGCTGCACCTTGTCGTCGGTGCTGAATGCCATGTTGTCGCGTAGATAATCGAAGCCAAATTCATTGTTCGTGCCGTAGGTAATATCGGCCTGATAAGCGGCTCGCTTGTCCTCCGGAGCCTGTCCGGCAACTACCACACCTACCTGCATACCAAGAAAGCGGTATAGTTTGCCCATCCACTCAGCATCACGGCTGGCCAGGTAATCGTTCACGGTTACAACGTGCACCCCTTTACCCGGCAAGGCGTTGAGATAAACAGCAGCAGTCGCGACCAGTGTTTTACCCTCACCGGTCTTCATCTCCGCAATCCGACCCTCATGCAGGGTAATGCCGCCAACCAACTGCACATCGTAGTGGCGCATGCCCATAACACGCCGCCCCGCCTCACGAACGGTTGCAAAAGCCTCAGGCAGCAGTGCATCAAGACTTTCGCCTTCATCGAGCCGCCGACGGAATTCGGCCGTCTTACCCTGCAACTCGGAGTCCGCCAGATTGCCAAACTGCTCTTCAAGCTCATTAACACGCAAGGCAAGCTTACGCATCCTCTTGATTTCTCGGGCATTTTTACTGCCGAACATCTTGGTTGCAAACTTTGAGAACATAGACCACTACTTCTTTGATTAAACGGAGGAAGCCGGCATTCTAACCTTATTTTGTAACAGTACAAAAGGCAGGGCTCACATAGCCAGCGTTCAGTGACTATCCTGTGCCAGATACCGGGAGCTGACGAGCCTGATGAGACTGGCGGGAACAAAGTAAACGTCAGGCGAAACCTGAAGTTCTAGCGGCTGGCTCTCTTGATGTAGGTTTCCGGATTCTCACTTTTTCCGTTGCGAATGACTTCAAAGTGAACATGAGGCCCAGTGGAACGACCAGTGCTCCCCATCAGCGCCAACACCTGCCCTTTCTGGATTACATCACCCACTTTAACCTTGATCGTTTTGCAGTGAGCATAGCGGGTAACCAGGCCGTCACCGTGATCGACTTCAACCAGATTACCGTAACCAGAGCGTTCGTCTGCGTAAGAGACAACGCCACCAGCTACAGAGATGATATCACTACCTTCCTTACCTGCAAGATCGACGCCTGCATGCCAGGTACGCTTGCCACTGAACGGATCAGAGCGGTAGCCATAACGTGAAGATAACCAGCCCCAGGTGATCGGACGACCTTCCAGATACAATTCATCTTCAAGCTTTTGACGCGATGAAACCTGATCGAGAAGCCTGAGTTGCTGCTCCCGATCCTGCATCTTGAGTTCCAGCTCGTCGATCATCCGGGTCAATTCCGGTGCCGTGAAAGAATCCGCAGAAAGAGAGTCTTCAGGACCACCGACAGCTGCCGGCTGATTAAAATCGAATTCATCGCTGGCAACCAGGCCTGATTCGACGAAGCGCTGGCCCAATGCATCGAGGCGCAGTAATCTACCCTGAATCTCGCCAAGGCGCAGTGTCAGTGCATCTACCTGATACTGCACATTTTGCTGCAGCCCTGCCAGCTCAGCTTTCTGTTCGCCCAGTCTGCTTTGCCATTCGGCTACAAGCTCAGAATCTGATGGCTCCCTTGCTTCGGCCTGACTCATTGCGATGGTGTACCCACCCCAGGCCGTTGCAACCAGCAAGGCGGCTACAAAAAGGGCCAGAACAAAAGCGACTGTGCCGTTCAGGGCGAGCACATGAGACGCTCCGTGGCGTTTGCCAACGAAAATGATGTTCATAGTGTCTTCTGGTTTCATCGATGAGCTGCAATCCTGTCCTGTAGTGCTGCAGCTCAAAATGTTCCGAGTGGGTCTGCCATCCTTAGCAACAACTACGTACTGATAAATCGCAGCGCCCGGTAGACATACTCATTTACATCAAGGTAAAACAAGAGAAGCACAGGCACCACGCGTAAAACGTGCAGAAGTGTAACCAATCGTTATCGCGGCCGTCGAGAAAAAACGCCCTATGAACCGAAAAAATGATCAAAAAATGACCTTCGACAACCTTGGCAGAACTCCGGTTCTGCGCGAATTGGTCGCAAAAGCCAATGCGCACCGCAAAGCAGAAGAAGAGGTTGTGGCCGCGTTACCGCCAGCGCTGGTTCCGGGTACCCGATTTGTCTGTTGCCTGGAAGGGGAGCTGACTCTCTCGGCGGAGAACGCAGGAAAGGCCAGCCAGATTCGTTTTCGCCAGCACGAGATCATGGAAAAATTGCGGGAAAACGAGCTGTTTCGATTCGTGTGGAAGCTCAAGGTAAAAGTTGCGCCACCAAGGTTCCATGAAAAACCGCCAGCGAAAAAAATACCTTTAAGTAAAGAAAATGCCCGACTCCTCAAAGAGGAAGCCGGGCACACGAAGGATCAAAAACTACGCGAGGTTCTCGAAAAACTCGCAAGCCACGTGCGGGATTAAGGCATCCAGCCTTAAGCCGGCACCGCCAGCACAGGTTTCATGTAGGAGATAGGCGCGGTTTCTTCGTTATCGAAGGTAACCACTTCCCATGCGTCCTCTTCTGCCCTGAGCTTGCGCAGCAGCTTGTTATTCAGATCGTGACCGGACTTGATGCCACGGAACTCACCAATCAGGCTGTTACCTAAAAGGTAAAGATCTCCGATCGCATCCAGGACTTTGTGTTTGACGAACTCGTCATCATAACGAAGACCGTCTTCGTTCAGGATCTTGTAATCGTCTACCACAATAGCGTTGTCCACACTGCCACCCAGCGCCAGATTCATCGCCCGCAGCTTTTCAATGTCACGCATAAACCCGAAAGTCCGGGCGCGACTGACTTCCTTGACGAAAGACGTACTTGAAAAATCAACGGTCGCTGTCTGGGCACGGCCTTTGAACACAGGATGATCAAAGTCGATGCCGAAGCTCACCTTGAAGCCCTCGAACGGCAAGAAGGTTGCCTTCTTGTCGCCTTCTTCAATGGTTACTTCCCGCTTGATTCGAATGAATCGCTTGGCAGCTTCCTGCTCGGCAATGCCGGCAGACTGCAGCAGAAAAACGAAAGGACCGGCGGAACCGTCCATAATCGGCACTTCTGCAGCGCTCAGTTCAACATAGCAGTTATCAATGCCGAGACCAGCCATAGCGGAGAGCAAATGCTCAATTGTCGCTACACGGACACCGTCTTTTACCAGCGTCGTGGACAGCATGGTCTCACCCACATTTTCAGCGCAAGCGAGAATTTCGACCACCGGGTCGAGATCTGTGCGCCGGAAAATGATTCCCGAATCTACCGGAGCCGGCTTCAGGGTAAGGTAAACCTTTTCCCCAGAGTGCAGCCCGATTCCGGTAGCACGGATCGTGTTTTTAAGTGTCCGTTGTCTGATCATCGGTTCGTTATTCCGTAAAAAATGGCGATATTCAAAGCAAAAATCTGGGCGCAGAATATCAAAGAATGCGCCTGAGTACCATTTGCCCAACCTGACATTGCCTGAAACTCATGCAATATCGGCTATTGGTGATCAGCGCTTCATTATCCGGATCAGCGGCCTATCTCTAAAGATACGAACCCGCACCGGACGGATATTGCAACAGATTATCAGTCCGCCTGCCTCCGAAGGAATGCGGGAATATCGAGATAGTCGACTCCCTGCTCTTCACTTTCTTTGCTCTGGTCTACGGCCACGTTACCGTGTGATACCGCACGACGACGCAGGATTGCAGGGCGATCCAGCTGATTGTAGTCCGTCTTGCCATCCAGGGTACGCGTGTTATCAACAACCTTGGTCGGCTTTTCACGATCGCCACCAAGCCCGGTTGCAACAACGGTTACCTTCAATTCGTCGGTCATTTCCGGATCAATGACGGTACCGACTACCACGGTGGCAGTGTCAGACGCGAATTCACGCACAATATCGCCGACTTCGGAGAATTCGCCCAGATTCAGGTCCATACCTGCAGTGATGTTGACCAGAATACCTTTAGCACCCTGCAAATTGACATCTTCCAGAAGCGGGCTGCGAATAGCAGCTTCTGCAGCTTCCCGCGCGCGGTTCTCACCGGTAGCACGAGCGGTACCCATCATCGCCATGCCCATCTCGGACATAACCGTTTTAACGTCGGCGAAATCGACGTTGATCATACCGTTGCGGGTGATCAGATCGGCAATACCCTGCACAGCTCCCAGCAGAACATCGTTAGCGGCTGCGAAAGCATCGAGCAAGCTCGTCTTTTTACCAAGTACAGCGAGAAGCTTTTCGTTTGGAATCGTGATCAGCGAGTCAACGCTTTCTTCCAGCTCTTTAAGCCCCTGCTCAGCCAGGCTCATCCGCTTGCCACCTTCAAAATTGAAGGGCTTGGTAACCACGGCAACGGTCAGTATGCCCATTTCCCGGGCAACTTCCGCAACCACCGGCGCAGCGCCCGTGCCCGTTCCGCCACCCATGCCGGCGGTGATAAACACCATATCCGCGCCCTTGATGGCTTCGGCGATACGATCACGATCTTCAAGCGCGGATTGACGACCGATCTCAGGGTTGGCTCCGGCACCCAGTCCTTTCGTGATGTTTCCACCCAGCTGAATAATCTGACGGGCGTCCATATCAGCCAGTGCCTGAGCATCTGTGTTGGCGCAGATGAACTCTACACCTTCGATGTCACTGTTAAGCATGTGGCGCACTGCGTTACCGCCGCCACCGCCAACACCGACTACTTTGATGACAGCGTTTTGTTGGACATTATCGACAAGTTCAAACATTCCCCTTCTCCTTCGTGCTGTTTCAGCCTTGTTCCAGGCTGTTTATTCGAGTTTGTATTTTCGAGATACCTTCGTTTACTGCCTGCCCGGAACCGTCAGAAATGACCGGTAAACCAGGCCTTCATGCGCTCCAACAGCGAGGGTGCATCCTCACCCTTGAGCACCGGTGCCCGGCCAAGATCCATCTGCCGGAAACCGTGAATCAACAACCCGACGCCTGTGGCGTAGATGGGGTTATTAACAACTTCTGTCATACCGGAAACAGCATGCGGACACGCCAGCCGCACCGGCATATGGAAGATTTCTTCCGCCAGCTCCACCACACCTTCCATGGTGGAGGCGCCCCCGGTAATCACGATGCCCGCCGGAACCAGATCCTCAAAACCTGAACGGCGCAGCTCTGACTGCACGAGGGTAAACAGCTCCTCGTATCGAGGCTCAACAACTTCCGCCAGCGCCTGTCGCGACAGGTCGCGGGGTGCTCGGTCGCCAACGCTGGGCACCTTGATAGTTTCATCAGCACCCGCCAGCTGCGTCAGCGCACAGGCGTATTTGATTTTGATCTCTTCGGCATTCTGCGTGGGCGTTCGCAAAGCCATCGCGATGTCGTTGGTAACCTGGTCGCCGGCGATAGGAATAACGGCTGTGTGACGGATGGCGCCGCCGGTGAACACAGCAATGTCTGTGGTACCGCCACCCATATCCACCACGCAGACACCCAGCTCCTTCTCGTCCTCGGTGAGAATCGCATGGCTGGAAGCCAGCTGTTCCAGAATGATGTCATCGGCCTCAAGACCGCAGCGGCGAATACATTTTTCAATGTTCTGCGCTGCGTTAACGGCGCATGTCACCAGGTGCACCTTCGCTTCCAGACGCACACCGGACATACCCATGGGCTCCTTGATACCTTCCTGGTTATCGATTACAAATTCCTGCGGCAGAATGTGCAGGATTTTCTGATCTGCAGGAATGGCGACAGCCTGTGCCGCGTCGATAACCCGGTCGATGTCCGCCTGAGTCACTTCCCGGTCGCGGATCGCCACAATACCGTGGGAGTTGAGACTCTTTATGTGGCTGCCGGCAATCCCCGCGTAAACCGAGTGAATTCGACAACCCGCCATCAGCTCGGCTTCTTCAACCGCTCGCTGGATCGCCTGAACCGTGGTTTCGATATTGACCACCACGCCCCGCTTCAGTCCCCGTGACGGATGGGAGCCAATACCCACCACCTCAATGGTTCCGTCCATCTTGCGTTTGCCGACAATCGCAACCACTTTCGAGGTTCCGATATCGAGGCCGACAATCATGTTTTCCGTTTCAACCGATGACATGTGTTCCACCAAACCGTAGGTCTGAATTTACTGTTTCTATGTTTTCGGGCCGGAAGCAGCCTCGGCTGGCTTCCATTGAACCGCTACACCGTTGGTGTAGCGGGCATCTACCCGGCTGACTTCGTCCGACCGCGATATAAGCCGGTTTTCATACACAGTGATAAAACGTTCAAAACGCTTCGCAACCTGATCCCGCCCGAGCACCACTTCAATGCCGTTCGAGAGACGAAGGGTCCAGGCACCTCGTCGTTCCAGTGACAGTCCTGAAAACCCCAGGTCATGCCCCATAAGCTTGTCACTCATGGTTCGGGCCATGCTGATCACATCACGCACCCGCTCATCCGGCCCCGAAAGCTGGGGCAAGCGCCCGGCTACTTCCGGGTTGGGCGGCAAAAAGAGCTCTCCTGTGCGACTGACCAGGCGGCCGTCATTCCAGTACGCCAGGGGCTTTTTCTCCCGGATATTGATTTCCAGGCGATCCGGCCACACCCGGCGTACCGCTACCGTCTCAATCCATGGCCGCTTCTCGAGATCAGCTTTGATTTCCGAAAGATCCGTCGAAAAATAGCTCTTGCCGATCCAGTTTCCGGCTTGTCGCTCAATGGCAACGCGGCTGTCGCCCACAAATTCACCGTTCACATCAATAGCCAGAACCTGCTGATCCATGGCAGCCAGAACCTTGCCCGTTGCCCATGGCACCAGGCCCGCCAACAGCAGCACCGCAATACCCATACCAGCCTGCAGCCAGGGTACGGCAGCAAGAATCGCTTTCAACACACCAAACCGGTCCTTCTCCGGCCCGAGGGAGGTTGCTCCCCTGCGCCGGGGAGGGTCGGACGGTATCGCCCGGCTCCGGATCAGCGGTGTCTCAAGCATCAGCAGCCTCCAGCGTGTCGCTAAGAATCCTCACAACAAGCTCTTCAAAACTGATTCCGGCGGCTCTGGCAGACATAGGCACCAGGCTATGGTCGGTCATGCCCGGCACGGTATTGACTTCCAGCAACCAGAACTCGCCGTCCTTATCCTGCATGATGTCTACCCGACCCCATGTGCGGCAGCCGACTACCCGAAAAGCTTCAAGTGCAAGGTTCTGTAATCGCACTTCATCCTGGGGCGACAAGCCGCAGGGGATTCTGTAGCGGGTGTCATCCGCCAGATATTTCGCGTCATAGTCGTAGAAGACGTGGTCCGTGCTCAGCCCTATGGCCGGAAGCGCGCTGTCCTGAAGCAGGCTGACAGTAAATTCCGGACCCTCTATCCACTCTTCGACCAGAACCAGATTATCCAGCGCAGCAGCCTGCTCGTAGGCTTCAGCCAGCTCCGCGGCTGTATTTACCTTGCGGATACCGATACTGGAGCCTTCTCGAGAAGGCTTTACACTCAATGGCGTGCGCAACTCCCGAATAATCTGTTCGGCCTCGTCGGTGGCCGACATGGTTCTGAATTCAGGTGTTGGCAGACCGCAACCCGCAAACACATATTTGGTGCGCAGTTTGTCCATCGCCAGAGCAGAGGCCATCACCTCACTACCAGTGTATGGAATACCCGCCTGAGACAGGATCGCCTGCAAGGTGCCGTCCTCTCCTCCGCGACCGTGCAACGCTATGAAAACCCGGTCAAACTCCGGGCTCTCAACGGTTTTCAGAAGGCACCCTTGAACATCTATACCAAACGCATCAACGCCGGCAGATACCAGAGCCGCAAGAACCGCCTTACCGCTTTTAAGAGAGACATCGCGCTCCGCGGAATCTCCCCCCATAAAAACAGCCACGCGCCCCAGCGCCCGAACCACTTCTGGCTCAGCCTGATACGCTGGTATCCCGGGATGCTGCATATCACTCACCTGTAACTACTCCTGCTGCTGCCAACCGACTCGCCACACCACCGATGTCACCAGCCCCCTGTGTAATCAGAAGGTCACCATCCTGAAGCACACTTTCCAGCAAGCTCTCGATTTTGCGATTGTCATCTACAAATACGGGCTCCACCTTGCCTCGCTGCCTTATGCTGCGGCAAAGCGCACGGCCATCAGCACCCGGAATGGCGGGTTCGCCGGCGGAGTAAACGTCCATCAACAAAAGGCCATCGACCTCAGACAAAACCCGAACGAAATCTTCATAAAGATCACGGGTGCGGGTGAACCTGTGGGGCTGATATAACATCACCAATCGCCGCCCTGGCCAGGCATCATGAGCTGCGCGAATCACTGCTTCTACCTCAGTCGGATGGTGACCATAGTCGTCCACCAAAGTGACCGTACCTCTGGGCGTTTTGTAATCTCCGCTGACCTGAAAACGTCGCCCGACACCCGCGAAAACTGCCAGTCCCCGGCAAATGGCTTCATCCGCAACACCCTCATCGGTAGCAACCGCTATCACCGCGAGCGCATTCAGCACGTTATGGCGCCCGGGCATTTTCAGCTCTACAGTCAAGTCGCTGCGCCCGCCGGGACGCTTCACCAGAAAGTGGGTTCTCAGACCATCTGTAACGATATTCTCGGCACGATAATCTGCTTCGGGATTGCTGATGCCATACGTGATAATCGCTCGCGAAATACGCGGAATTATTTCCTGCACATAGTCATCGTCGACGCACATAACCGCCACGCCATAGAACGGCAGGTTATGGAGAAAATCCACGAAGGTCTGCTTGAGCTTTTCAATGTCGCCGTCATAGGTATCCATGTGATCGGCTTCAATGTTCGTAACGACAGAGATCACCGGCGTCAGGTGCAGAAACGAAGCATCACTTTCATCCGCTTCTGCCACCAGATAGCGAGAGCCGCCCAGCTTGGCGTTGGTGCCTGCACTGTTCAGCTTGCCGCCGATCACAAAGGTGGGATCCAGCCCGGCTTCACCAAGCACCGAAGCGATCAAACTGGTGGTGGTGGTCTTTCCGTGGGTACCTGCAACAGCGATACCATGGCGGTAGCGCATAATCTCCGCCAGCATTTCCGCCCTGGGCACAATAGGAATCCGCCGACTGCGAGCCGAAGCCACTTCAGGGTTATCAGAACCTACCGCCGAAGACACCACAACCACGTCTGCTTTGGCGCTGTTTTCTTCCCGGTGGCCAATCTGCACCTCAATTCCCATGGCCTTGAGACGTGCGGTGACCAGGCCCTCTTTCAGATCTGATCCGGAGATGTCGTAACCCTGGTTTTTCAGCACCTCGGCAATTCCACTCATGCCGGCACCCCCGATGCCCACAAAATGAATGTGGCGAATCCGGCGCATTTCCGGTACCTGAAAAACAAGTGGCGGATTGGTTATATCAGCCATTAGCGGCCTCCAGACAGTAATTCACGACTCTCTCCGTTGCGTCGGGACGAGCCAGCGTGCGTGCAGCCTTTGCCATATCCATGACCCGGGCGCGATCCCTGGCAATATCGCCCAGGGTTTCCGCCAGCACGGCCGGCGTAAGCCGTGACTGTGGTATGAGAACGGCCGCCTTCGCGTTCACCATTTGCTGGCCGTTTTTCGTTTGGTGGTCATCCACCGCATGGGGAAACGGCACCAACACTGCTCCGATACCTGCGGCACAAAGCTCCGAGACCGTCAGGGCACCCGCACGGCACAGAACGATATCGGCCCAGCTGTATGCCTCTGCCATGTCTTTGATGAACGGTTCCACATCAGCATCAACGCCGTGCTGCTGATATGAAGCGCGTGCGGCTTCCAGATTCTTCTCGCCACACTGGTGCCTGACCTGCGGCCTTTTCTGTTCCGACAGCATTGCCAGTGCCTCTGGCAGCTGCTCATTGAACACCTGAGCCCCCAGGCTGCCGCCGACCACAAGAATGCGCAGTGGCTTGTTCTGTTCACCGGATTCACCAGAGCGCCCGGCCATTCTCTGCTCTGGTGCCGGCAGGGTTGCCAGATCTTCGCGCACCGGATTGCCGGTACACCGGGTAATCACATCCGGGCCAAAGCTTCCGGGGAAAGCCTCCAGAACTGTTTTCGCAAACCGCACAAGAATGCGGTTGGTCATGCCGGCGATGGCGTTCTGCTCGTGAATCACCAGGGGCGTTCGCGTTAGCCATGCAGCCAGGCCGCCAGGACCGGTTACAAACCCTCCCATGCCAACCACGCAATCCGGGCGAATACGACGCATAACCGTGAAAGCTTCACCCAGCGCCCGCATCAGGCGGAACGGTGCCATAACCAGGGCCAGCTTGCCTTTACCCCTTAGCCCTGAGATATGAATCAGCGAAAGCGGAATGCCGGTATCGCCAATCAACCGCTCCTCCATGCCACCGCTGGCGCCCAGCCAGTGCACTTCATGCCCCCTGGACTCAAGCGCCCTGGCGGTAGCCAGAGCGGGAAACACATGGCCCCCGGTACCTCCAGCCATCATCAGAAACCGGCGCGGCTCAGTCATAGCGCGCTCCTCCCCGCTTACGGGAACCGGTCTTTTCGGTAGCCTGTTTTTCCTTGTCCAGTCTTTCCATCTCAACCCTGGCCAGAATTCCAATACAGACACAGCTGATCATCAGGCTGGACCCGCCATAGCTGACCAAAGGCAAGGTCAGCCCCTTGGTGGGCAACAAGCCGGTGCTCACAGCCATATTGATACCCGCCTGCAGACCGATCAGAAGCGTAATACCGTAAGCAAAACAGGCACCAAACGGCATATCGGCCTTTGCAGCTCGACGGGCAATCACAAAACCGGTGACAACCAGCACGGTAAACAGCCCGAGCACGATCAATGAACCCAGCAACCCGAACTCTTCGGCAATAATCGCGAAAATAAAGTCCGTATGAGCCTCTGGCAGAAAAAACAGCTTCTGTATCGAGTTACCCAGGCCAACGCCGCCCCATTCACCCCGGCCGAAAGCAATCAGCGACTGAGTTAGCTGATAGCCGCTATCGAACTGATCCTTCCAGGGGTCCAGATAGCTGACGACGCGCTTCAGGCGATAGGGCTGAGTCAGAACCAGTACCACTCCGAGCACCACCAGAGTTGCAATCAACGGCACAAACCGGCTGAGCCGCACACCACTCAGGAAAATCATGCCCGCGGCGGCCGTTACCAGAACTACTGTGGCCCCGAAGTCGGGCTGAATAACCAGCAGTGCAGACGCCACACCCAGTACTACCAGAGGTTTCAGGAAGCCCGGCCAGGTATTCAGTAACTCGTCACGCCGGCGCACAACGTATCCCGCCAGGTAGGCAATCAGACACAGCTTTGCCACTTCCGACACCTGAACATTGAACAGGCCAAATGGAATCCAGCGGGTTGAACCGTTCACCGTGCGACCAAGCGGTGTCAGCACCAGAATCAAGGACAGCAGGCCGATACCAAGTAACAACCACCCACTGCGCTCCCACCAGGCCACGGGCACGTTAACCGCCACCAACGCGAGCATGCAGCCCATAGCAGCGAACATGAGCTGGCGAATCACGTAGTGGTAACTGTTACCCATGGTTTCGACCGCCATATCCATAGAGGCTGACGAAATCATCACCACCCCTATAATCAGCAGTGCAACCGAACTGATAACCAGCGCTGACAAAGGCTGAATATCGCCCAGCCACTGAGCCCTAACGGGGGATACTGACAATCCTGCCTGCATCACAGCACCTCCCCCATAGACTGAACCAGAGCGCTGAATTGCTCACCGCGATCCATATAGTCCCGGAACATATCAAAGCTTGCGCAGGCGGGAGAAAACAGAACCCGGTCTCCTTTCAGCGCAAGCTCTGCCGATTTTTTCACTGCATCAACCAGCGCTGCTGCCCGATAGACGGGGACGCCGGCATCTACCGCTTCTGCAATACGGTCTGCGTCATGGCCAATCAATATCACTGCCCGGCAGCAGGCTGTAACCGGTGCCTTCAGATCAGAAAACTCTGCCCCTTTGCCTTCTCCACCCGCAATCAGCACTATTTTTGCGTCGCCTTCCGGCACCAGACTTTGTATGGCTGCGACCGTAGCTCCGACATTCGTGCCTTTCGAGTCGTTGATGTAATCAACATCGCCAAACCTGCGTATGAACTCACACCTGTGTGGCAAACCGCTGAATTGACGCGCAGCATCCAGCATGATGCTCATTGGCAGCCCGGCGGCATGACCCAATGCCAGCGCTGCCATCACATTGCTGAGGTTGTGCCAGCCAATCAGCTTCAACTCACCGGCATTCAGAAGATTATCGAACCCAAAGGTAAGCCAGATGCCCTGATCATCTTCCCGAGTGCTGAAGGTCTGCGGATTGACACGATTGAATCCGAAACACAGGAATCGCAAATTATCCCTGGCCATCGGCGTACTCAGCGCATCATCCAGATTTACAATAGCGTTCTTGCAGCCACGAAAAATTCTCTGCTTGGCCTGGAAGTAAGCCATCTTGTCCGGATAGCGATCCAGATGATCGTCACTGACGTTCAGTACCGTTGCCGCCAGCGCATTCAGCTCTCCGGTGGTTTCCAGCTGGAAACTGGATAGTTCAAGCACATACAGCTCCGCGCCAAGGCCCAGCAAATCCAGCGCGGGTGTTCCGATATTTCCGCCCACCTGAACCTTGCGACCGGCTGCCCGCGCCATATCACCAAGAAGAGTGGTGACCGTGGTCTTACCGTTGGAACCGGTTATGGCAACAACCGGCGCATCGGCAGCTTCGGCAAACAGATCAATATCGCCCCTTATGCGCGCACCCTTTTCAGCGGCATGAGCAATGGCAGGCTCAGCGATATTGATTCCAGGGCTGACGATCAACTCGTTGAAGCCAGCGAAAAGCTCACGATCAAACTGTCCCAGATGAACCGTGACATCCGGCCATCCTGCACGCAGGTCATCAAGGCCCGGGGGGGCTTCGCGGCTATCGGCCACCGCAATCTTCCGGCCCTGTGCAGACAGATAGCGCACGCAGGAGAGCCCGGTTTTACCGAGCCCCACTACCAATGTGCGACGATCTGACGTGATGACACTCATAATCAGTCCGTTTTCCTATCTTAACTTCAGACTGGCCAGGCCAATCAGAACGAGAATGACGGTGATAACCCAGAAGCGCACGATCACTCGCGGTTCCGGCCAGCCTTTGAGCTCAAAATGATGGTGCAACGGCGCCATCCGGAAAATCCGGCGACCGGTCAACCGGAACGAAGCCACCTGAAGGATCACTGAAACAGTCTCCATCACGAACACTCCGCCCATGATGAAAAGGATTATTTCCTGCCGCACGATAACTGCGACCACGCCCAGAGCCGCACCAAGTGCAAGTGCGCCAACATCCCCCATGAACACCTGGGCGGGATAAGTATTGAACCAAAGGAAGCCGAGCCCGGCGCCGACCAACGCGCCACAAAATACAATGAGCTCGCCGGTTCCAGGCAAGTAAGGGATCAACAGATAGTTGGCGAACTGAACGTTGCCGGACACGTACGCAAAGATACCCAGTGCGCCGGCGACCATCACCGTAGGCATGATGGCCAGACCATCCAGACCGTCCGTCAGGTTCACCGCGTTACTGCTGCCGACGATCACGAAATACGTCAGCAAAATAAAGAGAACAGGCCCCAGGGTCAGCGATACGTCTTTAACAAACGGCAGATAAAGCGATGTTTCCTGAGGCAACACCGAGCTGAAATACAGCACGATGGCTGCACCTGCACCAATCAGCGATTGCCAGAAATACTTCCAGCGGGCAGGCAAGCCGCGAGGATTGCGCTCCACAACTTTGCGGTAATCATCAACCCAGCCGACGGCGCCAAACAGCAGGGTGACCAGCAAAGTGACCCACACATAACGGTTTGACAGATCCGCCCACAGCAGTGTGGTGATGCCGATAGAGACCAGAATCAGAGCACCACCCATGGTCGGGGTGCCTGCTTTGCTGAGGTGCGTCTGCGGCCCGTCATCACGGATCGCCTGACCAATCTGGTACTGACTCAGCTTTCGGATCATCAACGGCCCGATAACCAACGAGATCAGGAGGGCGGTCAATGTTCCCAGAATCCCGCGCACGGTCAGGTACTGAAACACTGTCAGCGCCGAAAAATACTGTGATAGAACCTCTGTCAGCCAGAGAAGCATGCGTTATTCACCTTGTTTTTAATCCCTTCCACCACGAGATCCATGGCGGCGCTTCTGGACCCTTTCACCAGCACGGTCATCGGCGGCTCATTAACAAGAGCCATGGCCTGCACTGCTTCTTCATGCGTCTGATACATTTCGGTTGTTTCGCCATAACCGTCGGCGTAGCCTTCGCAGCCGGCACCCACTGTCATAAGACGGTCAATTCCGAGTTCGGAAGCAAAGGCTCCGACCTCGCTGTGCAGTTCACGGGCAGTTGGCCCGAGCTCACCCATGGCGCCAAAGACTGCAATGCGCTTACCATCACGACTTGCCAGAACACTCAGCGCCGCTTTCATAGACGCCGGGTTGGCGTTGTAACTGTCATCGATGACCGACAGCCCCCCCGAAAAATCGACAACCTGCAGGCGGCCGCGGACCGGTTGCACTCCGGCCAGTCCTTCGGTAACCGCAACATCCGTTGCTCCCAGCTCGCGAGTTGCAGCGATAGCAAGAAGGGTGTTGGTTACGTTGTGTTCGCCTTCCAAAGGCAGGGTTAACGTGCACGACCAGCCTTCCGGCCCTGCAATCACAATTTCCGGCTTTTGATTCTGAGGCTGTTTAACACTGGCGCTGTAATCGGCCTCCGGGTGGCCATAGCGGCTGACACTGACAACCCGGCGACTGCCGGCACGTGCGCGCCATTGATCAAAGGCAGGATCGTCACGATTCAGAACAACCAGGCCGCCCTCGGTAACACCTTCAATAATCTCGCCCTTGGCCAGCACTATGTTTTCATAGCTGCCAAAGCCTTCAAGATGCGCCTGGCCGGCGTTCGTGAGAATCACCACCTGTGGGCGAGTCATAGCCACCGTATGTGCAATTTCGCCGAGCCCGCTGGCACCGAGTTCGATAACGCCATACTGGTGAGCAGGCTTCAGGCCAAAGAGAGTCAGCGGAACACCAATGTGATTATTCAGATTGCCGCGGGTCGCCAGCGTATCGCCCATACGAACCAGAATGGCGGCGGTCAGTTCTTTAACGGTGGTTTTGCCACTGCTGCCAGTGATCGCAATCAGTTTCGCATCACTCTCGTTGCGGTTGCCTGCAGCCAGTCCGGCCAACGCATCAACGGTGTCAGCCACAACCAACTGAGGCATATGCCGGGGGCTGTCTAACGTGCTATCGCGACTGCTATCGAGAGCGTTATCTAGAGCGCCGTCAAAGGTATCAACCACGGCAGCACAGGCTCCCAATCGCTTCGCAGCCTGCAAAAATTCGTGGCCATCAAAATTCTCGCCACGCAGGGCAACAAACAGATCACCTGGCTTCAGAGCACGCGTATCGGTGGAAATATCAGCAAACCTGACAGCGTCGAGCCCCGTGGATCCGCACACGGCATTGATAAATCCCACAGCCTCAGCCAGTGAAAAAGCGCGCATCATGCTGCACCTCCCTCAAGTCTCAACACCTGGCGAACCTGGGCAACATCGCTGAACGGAAGCTTCTGACCGGCGACCTCCTGCCAGGCCTCATGACCTTTGCCCGCTATCAGGACGAGATCTTCCGGCGTTGCCATGTTGACAGCGAAACGAATTGCCTCGGCCCGGTCATGAATGACGGTTACAGCTCCGGCGTCTGAAAAACCTGCCAGAGTATCCTGCACAATGTCTGCCGGGCTTTCGGAACGTGGGTTGTCATCCGTAACAACGATCACATCTGCACCCGCTTCTGCCTCTTTCGCCATTTCCGGGCGTTTTCCGCTGTCACGGTCGCCTCCGCAGCCAAAAACACATATCAGCCGGCCAGTTACATGCGGCCTTAGCGCAGCCAGCGCATTAGCCAGGGCATCGGGTGTATGGGCGTAGTCCACAACGGCGCGAATTCCGCCCACTCCACAGAACCGTTCGAGCCGGCCAGGAGGCGGAACCAACTGTCTTACAAACTGCTGAACCTGCTCTGCCGACACGCCCAGCGTCATGACCGTCGCAACTGCCGCGAGCACATTGCTGGCATTGAAGCTGCCCATCAGGGGCACGGAAAGCTCAAACGTACCCCACTCACCATCGACCGTTGCATGAAAACCCGAGTCCACAGGATGAAACTCTTTCAACCAAAGCTCTGTCTCGGATTCGTGCAGGCTGTAGCGAACGCGATCGCATTTGCCCTCAAGTTTTTTGTACAGCTGACGACCGAAAGGATCGTCAAAATTGATCACGGAAAAATGCACGTCCTCACGCTCAAACAGCCTGGCCTTGGTTGCACCGTAGGCCTCCATGGAGCCGTGATAATCGAGGTGATCCCGTGTCAGGTTGGTAAATATGGCTGCGGTTATGGTTAGCCCATCCACGCGCCCCTGATCCAGGCCGTGCGATGACACTTCCATTGCCGCAGCACGTCCGCCACCGGCGAGGATGCCGGACAACACACGATTGATCTGAACAGCGTCTGGTGTAGTGTGGGTCGCGCTCTGTAAGGCACCCGGCATGCCATAACCCAGAGTTCCAAGAACACCACAGGGCGTTCCCGCCTGGCTTAGCAACTGGGCAACATAATGACTGACCGAGGTTTTACCGTTGGTGCCGGTAACTCCTATCAGCCGGAGCCGGCGTGACGGGTGTTCGTAAAAACGGGCAGCAATTTTGCCTGTTAACTGCCGTAGTCCCACAACAGGTACGATGAGTGCACCCTGGCGCTCCCAGCACTCCATTTCTGCATCAGACTCCAGAAGCACCACCGTTGCACCGGCAGCTATGGCCTGATCCACATAATAATCCGCCGGCGTGTCTGCGCCCGCCAGTGCCACAAATGCATCGCCAGAACCGACGTCACGGCTGTCGGTCTGCAACCCATGAATGGTGACATCGAACACCGAAGGAACAGAAACAATACCCTGTAACAGGGTGCTGAGAGATGTTATGCACATAGGCTTACCCCCTCTCCCCTGTTTTTCCCGCTTGCGGGCCCGCGGCGCCAACTTCCAGCTCCGGCTTCACATTCAGGAGGCGCAGCGCATCACTCATCACCCGTGAAAAAACCGGCGCCGCCACTTCGCCGCCATAATATTCGCCAGACTGGGGCGCATCCACCGCCACAACCGTTACAATTCTGGGGTTATCAATCGGCGCCATCCCGGCAAAAATCGCCTTGTACTGGCTGTCTTCATACCCTTGAGCACCTACCAGGTGAACCGTTCCTGTCTTGCCTCCGGCGCTGTAGAAGCCAGGCTGAGCCCGCTTTCCTGACCCTCTGGAAACCACTTCTCCCAGCATGAGTCGCACATCACTGGTTACCTGCTCGGAGAGCACTCTTTCACCAACAGGTTTTTCATTAAGCTTGAGCAGGCTTAGCGGATAACGCACACCACCATTCGCAATAACCATGTAGGCCTGAGCCAGTTGCAGCGCATTTACGCTCATGCCGTAGCCGTAAGAGAGCGTTGCCTCTTCAGAGGGTCGCCACTTTGGCGGCGCCGGCAATACACCCACCGCTTCTCCCGGGAAGCCGATACCGGTTGGCTGGCCAAACCCGAGCCGTGCATAGAGATTACGAATCGTATCCCCACCCAACTCGGTGGCAATCTTGCTGACACCAACGTTACTGGACTTCACTATGATGTCGGTAAGGCTGATAACTCCGTAGTTCCTGTAATCACGAATCGTAAACCGACCAAAGCGGCGATAGCCGGGAGAAGTATCAATCGTTGTGTTAGCAGAGTACTGCCCTGACTCAAGCGCAGCAGCCACAGAGATCGGCTTCATGGTTGAGCCTGGTTCAAAAAGGTCCGTGATGGCTTTGTTGCGGAGATTTCCCGGCGCCAACTGGCTGCGGTCGTTGGGGTTATATGAGCCCTGATTAACCATAGCGAGGACTTCACCGGTCTCAACGTCGAGCATAACGAGTGTGCCGCCACGCGCTTCATGGGCGCTGACCACGGCTTTCAACTCGCGATAAGCCAGATATTGCAGACGCAGATCAATACTCAACTCCAGGTTCTGGCCTGGGCTGGCATCCCGAATAAGCGTAAGGTCTTTAATAATGCGCCCGCGGTTGTCCTTCAGCACGCGTTTGCGGCCAGATTCTCCGGACAACCAGTCATTATATGCCAGTTCCATGCCTTCCTGGCCGCGCTCATCAATGTTGGTAAATCCGACAACATGAGCGGTCACCTCGCCTGCCGGGTAATAACGCCGGTATTCCTGACGCGTATAAACACCGGGAATATCCAGTTCCATGGCCTTTGCGGCCAGCGCGGGCTGTATTTTCCGACGTAGATAAATGAATTCGCGCCCGGCGTAAGTTGCGAGGCGCTCACGCAGCTTGGCCTCACTGATATCCAGTACCCGTGCCAGGTTAGTCAGTCGCGGTTCGCCGGGGTCTGTTTCTGAAGGGTTGGCCCAGAGCGTTTGTACCGGAGTGCTCACTGCCAGAGGTTCGCCATAGCGGTCAGTCACCACACCACGGTGAGCATCGATTGCTTCTACACGAATGGTGCGCACATCACCCTGCTTTCGCAGAAAATCATTATCTACAACATGCAGATCAACCAGGCGCCAGCCAAGCGCCAGCACAACCACCAGGAACACACCCAGCACAGAGCCGAAGCGCCAGGCTTTCAAGCCTGCCGCCACCTTCTGCCTAAATGTTCTTGCTGACTCCTGGCTTGACAATCAGATCACCCTGAGACTGTTGTTATCATGAATTACCGGAATGCTAACGCGACATCAGAGGCACCAGGACGATGTCCTGACGCCCCGGAACCACCATGCTGAATCGCTCTGCTGCAAGTGTTTCGACGCGACCGTGCGCTCCCAGAGCACTCTGCTCCAGAAGCAACTGGCTCCATTCCGCCTGAAAACGATCACGCTCGGCTTGAAGCTGGGACAGCGTATTGAACAATCCGCGGTTCTCGTGGGCGCTGACAACAACACCGATCGATGAACCTACAAGCAGCGCAGCAAGAGCCAGCGACACCAGAACCTTTTTTTGCCGAGTGGCATCGAAAACACGCCGCGAAATCCTGACAGCAGCGACAACGCCCCCGCGAACCTTTTCTTTATTCAGTTTCGCCGGCTTTACCGCCGGCTCTATGGCTACCGCGCCCATAATTACGCGCTCCCCTGCGATGTCTGTTTTTTGTCGATGCGCTCAAGAACCCGCATTACAGCGCTGCGGGCACGAACATTCTCACTGACCTCGCCGGCACCGGCCTTGTTGGCCTTGCCAATCAACCTGAAGCCAGAAGCTTCCTGCTCAGCCGTCACCGGTATGCCTTTGGGCAACCTGGGGCCACGGGCGAGATCTCGCATGAAACGTTTTACCAACCGGTCTTCGAGCGAATGAAAGCTGATAACAACCAGCCGCCCACCAGGCGCCAGCCGATCTACTGACGCCCTCAGCCCGACTTCCAGGTCTTCAAGTTCGCGGTTAATAAAAATGCGAATCGCCTGAAAAGTGCGGGTTGCCGGGTGCTTGTGCTTCTCTTTTTTCGGTACCGCTTCACTGACCAGCGCGGCCAGCTGGAGCGTGGTTTCAATCGGTGTTTCTTTGCGCCGCTCGACGATCAGCCGGGCAATGCGACGGGAAAACTTCTCCTCACCGTAACGAAAAATCACATCCACGATCTCACTCTCTTCCGCGTATGCCAGCCACTCAGCTGCACTTGGCGACTGCAGTGGATTCATTCGCATATCGAGCGGGCCATCACGCATGAAGCTGAAGCCTCTCGATGCATCATCAAGCTGCGGCGACGACACACCCAGATCCATCAGTACGCCATCAACCTGCTCCCAGCCAGCATCGGATACCGCGCGGCTGAGCTCAGCAAAGGAACCATGGAAATATCCGAAACGGGGGTCATCTGCAGCCAGCTCTTCAGCTACAGTGATGGCCTCAGGATCCTTGTCGATACCCAGCAACTGGCCAGACGCGCCCAGACGCCCGAGAATAAGCTTGCTGTGACCGCCCCTACCAAAGGTGCCATCCACGTATTTGCCATCGGGATCGCTGACCAGATAGTCGACCGCTGAATCCAGAAGGACCGAGCGATGCGAAAACTCTGCTCCGACCTCCTGAGTGCGATCGGTGGTCATAGGGAGAGCGCCTCCATCTCGGGTGGCATATCATCATCACCGGAGGCTTCGTCCAGCCATGCAAACCAGCGCTCTTCACTCCAGAGCTCCAGCTTCTTACCCTGACCGATAAGCATCAGTTTTTTCTCAAGATGTGCATAACTGCGCAATGTGGGCGGAACCAGAATGCGCCCGGCAGAATCCATCTCCATGGGAGCAGCATTACCAAGCAATAGCCTTTGAAGGCGTCGTGCAGCTTTATTCATGTTGGGAAGTGCTTCGATTTTCGGGCGCAGGATCTCCCACTCAGGCTCCGGATAAACCAGCAGACACCGCTCTTCATCGGCATTCGCAGTCAATACAATGCGCCCACCGCAAGCCTGCGCGAGACCTTCGCGCACCTTGGTGGGGATCGCCAGGCGACCCTTCGCATCCATATTGATGGCATGACTGCCGAGAAAATTGCTCATTTACGCCGTCTCTGAAGACCTGAAAACCACAAAAAACCACAAGAAACCACTTTTTCCCACTTGTGCACACTATAGAAACACGCAATTCACAATGCAAGCGCCGCAAACAGCGGCCCTCTTGGGAAAGTTCCTTTTATGACAACAGGTTACGGACACTAACGTGAGAAAAAGGAGACATTACAGATAAGAAAAGAAGGAAAATCAACCACCTGCAAAATTGTCTGAAGAAGACAAGTGAGGTTTAAGATTTTTTAGCTATAAGAAGCGCGTCATGAGAATGAACGCGCTTCATAAGCCAGGGAAAAAAGGAGAGCTCGCCGATAAGCCGGGTTCTGTCGTGGACAGTCATTCATCTAGGGCCTGCGTCACCACAGGCCTCAAGCAACCTACCCGAGTCCAGCGCGGGCCACGCCATAGGACTCCTATTTGGTCTTGCTCCAGGTGGGGTTTACCATCGCCGTGGACTGTTGCCAGCCACGCGGTGCGCTCTTACCGCACCGTTTCACCCTTACCGGCACCCGTGAACTGGTCACGGGCACTTAGGCGGTCTGCTTTCTGTTGCACTTTCCGTCGGCTCACGCCGCCCAGGAGTTACCTGGCACCTTGCCCTGCGGAGCCCGGACTTTCCTCCCCCGGTTAAACCGGCGGCGACTGTCTGGCGAGCTCGGGCGAGACAATACTCCTGCACCACCCACCATGCAAGAAAAAGCACCGGGCCGGAGGTTAGCTTTCCTTAAGTTCCAGCGCACGCTGATACAGCTCGTTTTTGCCCAACCCCGTCAAAACAGAGGCAATCTTCGCGACTTTTTTGACCGGCAGCTCCGCCATTAACAGGCCCAGCAACTGGTCTACATCCAGCGCGCCAGCCATCAGCCCGCTTTCAGCCTTGTCAGCACCCCGCACCATGACAACGAACTCGCCACGACTGCCGTGAGGGTCGTCTGAAAGTGCAGAGAGGACCTGAGCAGCCTCACCCGAGTAAAAAGTCTCGAAGGTCTTGGTGATCTCCCGACCCAGCACAATCTCGCGATGCTCACCCATAACTTCCACTATGTCCGCCACTGTATCCAGTATTCTGTGAGGTGACTCATAGAAGACCAGAGTTGCTGTCTCCTTCCGAAGTTCATCCAGCGCTGCGCAACGACCTGTGCGTTTTGCGGGCAAAAAACCGACAAACAGGAAGCGATCCGTAGGCAGACCTGCAGCACTCAACGCAGCAACCAGTGCGCAGGGTCCGGGAATCGGGCTTACCCGAATCTCCTCAGCCCTCGCTTCACGAACCAGCACATAGCCCGGATCAGAGATCAGTGGCGTACCAGCGTCTGAAATCAATGCAACATCAGCACCCGCCAACAATTGGTCCAGTATGCTTTTAACTCTGCCGCGCTCATTGTGATCATGTAATGCGATCAGGGGTTTGTTGATACCCAGATGCTGAATCAAACGCCCACTGTGGCGGGTATCCTCTGCCGCAATAACCGCAACCTCCGAAAGCACCCTGACTGCACGCGGCGAAAGATCCTCCAGATTCCCAATAGGGGTGGCAACGATATACAGGGTTCCACGGCCGCCACCTGGTTTTATTGCCTGCATGGCAGACTGATCCGTTTCAGATTTCAAAATGTATGCCTCGCGCACAGGGACGTCGGTACCATGACACCTGCGTCATGTGAATTAGCCCGGGAGCTGTTAAACTTGCCACCATCAGATCGGCGCCACAAGCCCAAAACTCCAGAATCTATAGAGCTTGCCATGACCAAAAACCGTATTAACCACCGCGCCCTGGCCGGGATATTCGCTATAAGCCTGTTATTTGCCGGTTGCGCCAGTGTCGACCTGACGTCACACGTGGCCGAGTCGCCCTCCCAGGCTCTTGAGCTTGCCGCAAAGGAACGCAACATTGAAACGGCCCAGCAATATCTGCTGAAGGTAGCCAGCCGGTTCCAGGAACGCGATGAACATCGGGCCGCCCGCACATTACTGCAGAGCGATCAACTGGCGCAACCTGCACCGTCATTGCAGGCTCAAACGCAACTGCTTGCCATGGCAGGTGCAGTGGCACTCGAAGACCGGGAGTGGGCCGACACTATCGTCGAGAGGCTCTCACCGGACAGCTTCAGAAACTACAATTCAGACCTTGTTAACCGAGCTGCCAGCCTTCAGGCCCAAACCTACGCACTTGTCGGCGACCGCCTCTCCGCAGCCCTGACGCTGATGTTGCTTTCACAGACAGATGGCAGGGTTAATCCACAGGAAATCCACGATCAGATCTGGGTATTGCTGAAAGCCGTTCCGGACCAGAAACTTTCTGCCGCAAGTGAGAGCAGCATTGGCTTTGAAACCGAGGGGTGGCTTGAACTCGCAGCCAGCGTGCGTGACCCGGGGTTGAGCATCGATGATCAGGGGCGTGTCATCCGTCGCTGGCAAAATAACTGGCCCGGCCACCCGGCTGCGCAGGTACTGCCATCAGAGCTGCAACTTATCGCCAGCCTCGCAGAAAACCGGCCAGAAAGAATTGTGCTGGCCCTGCCGCTTCAAGGCCCCCTTGCCAGCGCTGGCAAAGCCATCCGTGACGGCTTCCTGGCCGCCTATTACCAGGACGACTCAGCAGATCGCAGCAAAACCGACATCCGTATCGTAGACACTTCAAATCAACCATTTGACGAGCTTTATAAGGAACTCGCCGCTCAGGATATCGATCTGATTATAGGCCCCCTTGAAAAAGAAGCCTTGGCGAGCCTCACCAACCTGAGAACTCTCCCGGTGCCTGCTCTCGGGCTAAACTATCTGGCTGCCGACAAGAAGGCCCCGGACGGCCTCTATCAATTTGGCCTCTCAGCAGAAGACGAAGCGCGACAGATTGCAGACCGGCTCTCGGAACAGAATATCAATCAGGTTCTGGCTCTCATTCCACAAGGTGAGTGGGGCGACCGGGTAGAGGCGGCGCTGCTGAATCGCATGCAACGCAATGACTCGGTTGCACTTGATATCGAGCGGTTCTTCCGCGAAGACAACCTGCGCGCAGTTACCGCAGACTTGCTGGGTATTACCGTATCCCGGGACAGGGCTATACAGGTCGAACGAACCATTGGACTCAATGTGGAATTCGAGCCCAGGCGGCGCCAGGATGCAGAGGCAATCGTTATGGTAGCCGAACCTGCAGTCGCGCGGCAGTTCAAGCCCCTGTTTGCGTTTTACTTTGGAGGCGACCTGCCAGTCTACTCGCCCTCGATCATTTACGAAGGCACACCGGATCCTGCCCGGGATCGCGACCTGAATCAGATATTTTTTACTGACATTCCCTGGGTTCTCGACAGCAAAAACCCGCTACGCGAAGAGGCTTCCAAGGCTCTGCCCGGCACCCGTGGTCAGCTTGGCAGGCTCTTTGCGATGGGAGCGGATGCATGGCAGCTGAGTAAACGTCTGCCCCTGTTGCGACAGGTTCAAACAGCTGCCGTGGATGGACAGACAGGCCAACTCACCATGACCCGCGAAGGCAGCATCCACAGGAATCAACTCTGGGCACAGTTCCGCAGCGGCACTCCGAACCTACTACCCGAGCAAACAGAACTTAGTGGCGAAGAGGAAGAGCGCCCCCAGGCACTGACCAACTGAGCAAACCTCGCAAAAAGGACAACCAGCGCCATGGAAGGCCGCAAAGCTATTGGAGCGCACTTTGAAGGAGTCGCCGCACGGTATCTCACTGCCCACGGCGTGCATATCCACGAACGCAATGTTTATAACCGCGGCGGTGAAATCGACCTGATAGGATACGACAGCGATACGCTCGTCTTCTTTGAGGTGCGCTATCGAGGCAGCGGCAGCCTCGTCGATCCGGCGGGCTCCATTTCATACCCGAAACGACAGCGGCTGTTAAAGGCAGCTGCATTCTATCTGCACCGGCATAATCTGTGGAACGCACTCAGCCGAATAGATGTAGTGGCAATCAGCCCGGGAACCGTAAAAAAATACCGGGTACAATGGGTCAAAAATGCAATCCAGGCGGACGTGTAGATTCTGATGAGTGAAACGGAAAACCTGATCAACCAATTGTTTGCGAGCCACATGGAGCATACGGCACAAGCAGCCAGCACCGTAGGCTCGGCAATAGAGCAAGCAGCTGATGCTTTTGTAAGCGCCCTTCTCAATGATGGGAAGATTGTCACCTGCGCCAACGGCAACGCCAACATTATTGCCCAGTATTTCTGTACGGCATTTCTGAATCGCTTTGAGCAGGATCGACCAGCACTACCGGCGATCAATCTGGGAGCCGATGCAACGACCTACTCAGCCATATGCCGTGATAATCGCTTCAATGACACCTTCTCACGCCAGGTAAAAGCGATCGGTAAGCCCGGTGACCTGTTATTCGTAATCGTAGACGACGGCCACAAAGCGAACCTGATTCAGGCTATCCAGGCAGCTCATGACAGGGAAATGAACGTGGTGGTTCTGAGCGCAAGAGAGAAGTCTGACATTACCTCTCTGATGCACGCTGAAGATCATGAAATTGCTCTGAACGATCTCTCGCCAACAGAGGCAGCGCCTCTGCTCCTGCTGGTGATTAACGCTCTATGCTCGCTGGTAGACGGGAAACTGTTCGGGGGCTAAAAAAATGCCGGCAGAGATGCCGGCATTTTTGTCAGTTCAACTACTGGCTTTAGCTTATTTCACGACCTTGAGAGTTGGCCTGCCAGACGGGCGCTCGTCCTGACTTCCCGATTGCCCGGCACTTTCCCTGTCATTAGTGCCATCAGGATCCGGCGAGCCCGGCTCACTGCCAAACACCATACCTTCACCATTTTCCTTGGCATAAATAGCCATCACCGCCTGAAGCGGGATAAATACCTGCATTGGCACACCGCCGAAACGGGCGCTGAATTCCAGCGCGCCATTACCCACTACCAGGCCGCGCACGGCTCCAGGACTGACATTAAGAACGATCTGTCCATTCGCCACATGCTCAGTAGGCACCTGAACACCCTGAACGCCAACATCCACTACTATATAGGGAGTGCAGTCGTTATCCAGTATCCACTCATTAAACGCCCGCACCAGATATGGACGACTGGATGTCATGGTGATCTTGTTATCAGACACGGCTTGCCTCCTGTTCCGTAAAGCGAATACCCGCCAAATCAGCTCCGGATATCTTCTTCAAGATCAGAGAGACTGGCTTTGAAACCTTCGCGGCCAAATATGCTCTCCATATACTTGTGCAGCGGCTTGGCTTGTTTGTCATTCAGCTCTATACCCAACGACGGCAAACGCCAGAGGATGGGTGCGATACAGCAATCTACAATAGTGAATTCCTCAGAGAGGAAAAACGGCATCTCACCAAACAGAGGCGCCGTAGCAAGAAGGCTTTCGCGCAGTTCTTTGCGCGCAGCCTCTGACGCCTTGACGTTCGGCTGATTCAGAATCTGGTCCACCAGACCACACCAGTCCTTCTGAATCCGATGGATCATCAACCGGCTGTTGGCCCGGGCAACCGGATAAACCGGCAGCAAAGGAGGATGCGGAAAACGCTCATCAAGATATTCCATCATGATGTTCGGCTCATACAGAACCAGGTCACGATCTACCAGAGTCGGCAGGGCGTTATACGGATTCAGATCAGCCAACTCGGCTGGCGGATTGTCCGGATCAACATCAACGACGTCAACGGTAACACCCTTCTCTGCCAACACAATGCGCACCCTGTGGCTATAGTGGCTGGCGGGATCTGAGAAAAACGTCATCGATGACCGCTTGGTCACAACGCCCATAGAACTACCTCACGAGTAAACAAACCGAAATGGTCCTGAAAAACGCAAAAATTCCAGCGGGCCGGCTAACGCCCGCTGGAACTCAGGGAACAGGATTATACCCTATTTCTCAGTGTACGTCCTTCCAGTACTCACGATTGAGCAGGTAGGCGAATACAAAGAAAATAGCCACGAAGATCAAAACGAAAACACCAAGGCGCTCACGCTCTACCTTGATAGGGTCCGCCATGTAAGACATGAAGTTGGTCAGATCGTACATGGCACGGTCGAACTCTGCTCCAGTCATACTTCCTTCCGTAGCGTACTCCGGGCAAGCGCTTGCATTATTGATGTTTCCGCTCAATGGTTCAACGCTTGCCGCCTTGCCAATATTAGGCTCAACCGCACATAGCCCCTGGAGATCAACCAGCACATGGGGCATACCCACCTTGTCGAACACCACGTTGTTTACGCCAAGCGGGCGGGTTTCATCCTTGTAGAAACCACGCAGATAGGAGTAAACCCAGGATTCACCGCGCAGGCGGCTTTCCAGCGTAAGATCCGGTGGCGGAGCACCGAACCAGTTCGCAGCCATATCCTTGTCCATGGAGTTCTTCATCAACTCGCCTATCTGAGCGCCAGTGAAGATCAGATTCTCCTCGAACAGATCAACGGGAATCTCGAGATCATCCGCAACCCGCTTGTAACGAGCATACTCCATGGAGTGACACCCCATGCAGTAGTTCGTGAACATGGCCGCGCCGCGCTGAAGAGATGCCTTGTCGGTGTGGTCCGTCTCGATATGATCGAGCGGAACGCCAGCACCGGCTGCCAGCCCGAGAACCGGCAGGAATGCGATGAAAAGACCAAAAATCAGCTTTCTCATTATCCTGTCACCCTCTCTGGTACTGGCTTGGTTTTCTCCATGCGCGTGTAGAACGGCATCAGAATGAAGT
>NZ_JBLXHQ010000020.1:0-90015 GCF_048259445.1 Marinobacter sp.
ACAACGCCATTGATGAACTGCTACCGCACAACTGGAAGCCGGTGAGCATTAGCAAGGTGTGATGGGCGGACGCTTACAAAGTATTCCGAAAGCTCCATCGTCTGCCGGTCTATGAAAGCGACAAGCGTGCTGAACTCTATCGGGACAAGATCCTTAACAACCCCCACTATCACGAACTCAAAGCAAGAATGGACCTGTGGTGTGCACTTTGGTTCTGGCCAGGGGAGTCCATTGAACTAGCGCCGTTACCCCAGGAGTTCCGGGCTCCTGCCATAGAAACGCTGGAAATTGTCAAACAAGTGTCGCAGCAAAATCACTTCTTTCATTGGGAGCTTGAATATCCGGATGTGTTCACGGCAAACCAGTCCGGTTTCGACGCTGTGTTAGGGAATCCTCCTTGGGAGATACACAAGCCAAACTCAAAAGAGTTCTTTTCCAACCACGACCCGCTCTATCGAGCCTACGGCAAGCAAGAGGCACTTGCCAAACAGCTGGAATACTTCCACAGCGCTGCAGAGCTTGAGCACAGGTGGATCCAATACAACGCAAGTTTTAAGGCCATGTCGAATTGGGCAAAGTATGTCGGCCAGCCATTTGGTGACAGGGTTACGGAAGATAACAAAGGCAAGAAGAAGCACGACTTGGCCCTGGGTGGTGGCGGAAGAAACAGCTTTGCCAACTCGGAGGAGATACATAAGCGCTGGCTAAAACGACGCAAAAAACACAAAGGATTTGCGGATGCGGCCCATCCGTTCCTGCATCAAGGGTCGGCGGATCTCAATACCTACAAAATGTTCCTGGAGCAGAGCCACGCAATACTGAGGCAGGCAGGCCGTATGGGCATGATCGTGCCCAGCGGGCTGTATACCGATAAGGGAACCACGGACCTGAGAACTCTGTTCCTTGAGCAGTGTGACTGGCAATGGCTGTTTGGCTTTGAAAACAGAGAAAAAGTTTTTGATATCGACTCTAGATTCAAATTTTGTCCTCTGATTATAGAAAAAGGCGGAGAGACAAAGGCTATTCGCGCCGCCTTTATGCACCGCAATGTGGATGACTGGGACCAAGCAGAGCGATTTGTCCTTGCCTATCCCCGAGATCGCGTTATCGAATTCTCTCCCTATTCGAAATCGATTCTTGAAATACGCAGCAACAAGGACCTGGAAGTTCTCAAAAAGATCTATGCCAATGGAGTTTTGTTGGGTGATCAGAGTGAAGAGGGGTGGAGGGTTAAATATGGCACTGAGTTCCATTCTACAAATGACTCTAAATTATTCCCTGAGCGGCCAAGGTGGGAGGCGAAGGGCTATCAGCCTGATGAGTATGGCCACTGGCTTAAGGGTGCTTGGAGAGCTTACAGCGGTCCGCAGGATATTTTGGAGCGTGAGCCAGGCTTGGTGCTTTCGCGAGACTCATCACAAGTAATTTCAGTTAGCGATATTGAAGATGTTGCCCTACCGCTCTATGAGGGCCGGATGATCGGGCAGTTTGATTTTAGTGAGAAAGGCTGGGTTAGTGGTAAAAGTCGGTCTGCGGTTTGGGAAAATATTCCGTTCTCCGAAAAAATTATTTCTCCTCAATATTTATGCGGGTTACAAACTGCTAGCGAGTCTTCAAAAACATATATGCACCCTAAAATTGCCTATATGCGGATAGGTTCGGCGACAAACTCAAGAACGGCCATATCGACTTTTTTAAACTATTATCCGGCCGTGGATAGCGTGTTTTTTTATCGTCCGGATAAAGTTTCAGTAAGGACAGCTATTGCTGTTAGCTCAAATCTCAACAGTTTGTCTTATGATTTTCACTTGAGAAACCGTGTGGGCGGGCTGAACTTAAGTGAATTTATAATGAATGAAACATCACTGATAAGCCCTTATCGAATTCTTGGAAACGAACGTATTCTTGCACTAATCGTGGAGCTAATGATGCCTTCTAAAGTGTTTTCGGCGTCATTAATGGAGCTGATTGAAGAATCCGGCAGCCGATTTAAGGAAGTGCTGTTTTCTAAATCTTGGAGAAGAAGGTTTGCTCTGACGAATCATGAACGTTTGAGAATCGCTGCGATGCTAGATGCAATATATGCTTGGATGTATGAAATCGACAGAGAATCTATGCGGCATATCCTCAAAGGGTGTGACTTACCGGCCGCTATGATATCCGCTGCTTACTCGCAGGGTAACATTGAGGCGAAGGGGTTCTGGAGAGTCGACAAGAACTTGGAGCCGGAGTTGCGTCATACAATTTTATCCTATATCGCGTTGTGTGATTTGGAAGAAAATGGATTGGATAAGTTCCTATCTCAAAACGAAGGCGAGGGCTGGATGATCCCCGAGAAGCTTCGCTTAGCTGATTACGGTTTAGGTCACGATGACCGCTCGCGCGATCATCAGTCCGTGGCCTCTCGGCTTGGCCCCCGCTTTTACGATTGGCAGTTGAATGAAGATGTCGAGCGTTCCTGGGAGGAGTGCGCCGCCCACGCGGAACTCATTCGCCAGATTGTCCCAGTGCCCGAAGATAACGATGAAGTCGCTGAGCCCGCCGCTGAGTATGCGGTGGAAAACCCGCAAGGAGCTTTATTCTGATGTTGAACCCCATCACTTACACAGAGCAAGTGGTCAGTGACTTCCTGCGTTACCAGCTAAGCACCTATGCGTTTGCGGATGACAAACTGTATCGGCAGATGCGTGAGCTGCTGAACCTAGAGCACACTCGGAATACACCGCTGCTGAAGGGGCCTTATATCTCCCTGTCCCGCACGTTTCAGCAGGGTTCAAGCCTGGAGCAATTGGTTAATGAGGGCGTGCTCCATCCTCATATCAAGCAACTTTCTCCGTACCCTAGTGCGTATTTACATCAGGATAAGGCATTTCGCTCCATCCACGCGGGCAAGACAACATTGGTTGCCACAGGCACAGGCTCTGGTAAAACCGAAGCCTTCCTAATGCCAATTGTCAGTCGTTGTCTGCAACTGAGGGATGAGGGTGCCCCCGCTGGTATTACTGCCGTCATTGTGTACCCAATGAATGCGCTGGCAGAAGACCAATTACAGCGTATGCGCGAGTTGCTGGCAGGCACCGGTGTGACCTTCGGGATGTACGTGGGTAAAACCCCTAAAAAAGATTCAGATATCACCGGTGTTCGTCTGCCACCGGGCAGTTCGGCGCTGGATTACCGCAACAAACTTGCGGAAGTGCAGAATAAAAAGCAGGACATCGCCGTTCATCCGCCGGAAGAACGGGCGAGCCGTGAAAGCATGCGCACGGCTGGTGAACAGCCTCGCATTCTGCTGACCAACGTGAAGCAACTGGAGTTGCTGCTGACCCGCCAGCAGGATCTGGAATTGTTTGATAATGCGCTGCTGGAATTCATGGTGTTCGATGAGGCGCATACGTTTACAGGCGCGAACGGCGCTGAAACCGCCTGTTTGATCCGCCGCCTTAGAGCTTATTGCGGTAAGGATGAAAACAGCACCACCTGTATCGCCACATCAGCAACCATCGCCGACCCCATTGATGGTCTGGAAGCCGGCCGCGAGTTTGCCAGCCGCTTCTTTGGTGTGGATGGGGCTAATGTAGAGCTGGTGGGTGAAGCCTATGAAAGTGATTTATGGGGTGAGCCAAGAACAGCGAGTGCGCCGCTGGTAGGAGACCAGGCGGTTCAATTGCAGAATCTACTAGAGGTATTGGGCGGTGCTGATAAAAAAGAGGCTGCGGAAACCGATATTCAGGCATTGAGAATCTGGTTTCAATCGGTGACTGGTAGCCGACTGGAGGCAGGTAATTGGCGAGAGGCTCTGTACCAATGGCTCAGCCACAACGAGGTGGTTTATCAGATTGCGCAGGCGCTGCAACGGCCCAAGCGACTGACTGATTTGCTCAAATCTCTTGGCGAAACCCTGGGCCGACAGATCTCGGAAGAAGAGATGCTGATCTGGCTGGCATTGGGCGCAGCTTCACGACACGGCTCCCGGCCACTTTTACGTCCTGTAGTCCACGGCTTTGTGCGCGGCGTGGGCGGCGCGGTTGTAACGTTTCCTGAGCATTCCAATGATGCAAAGTTGTGGCTGTCCGCTGAAGATGCGCTGGAGGAAAGCGACGAAATGCATCGGTTTCCCTTGTCCAGCTGCACAACGTGTGGCCAGCATTACTACGAACACGGTCTTGAAGATTTCAACTTCACCGGTACGGCACCGGGTGGCGGGACTGCAGAGGGCAAAGCCAAGGTATGGCGGGCACAGGATTTCACTCAGGGTGGGGTTAGGGCACTCTCGCTGGATCATCAGGTGGGCAGCGAAGGCGATGAAGAGCCCGCACGCACAGAAACACTGCACGTCTGCCGGTACTGCGGTACCACTCATGACCAGCAGCTTGCCGAATGCATAGGCTGTGGCCGAAATAAGAAATTCAAGCCGTTGTATTTCGTGCAGCAGAAAGAAGAGAATCCTGGCAAGTTGACCCGGTGTGTGTCCTGTGGCGCACATGGCCGGCGGTTTGTGGGCACCTATCGGGAACCGGCCAGGCCTGTCCGAGCTACGACCGTGGCAGATGTCCACGTACTTGCGCAAAGCATGATCCATCGCGCTGAGCGTCGACGCCTGTTGGTGTTTGCGGATAACCGGCAGGATGCTGCGTTTCAGGCCGGCTGGATGCAGGATCGGTCCCGCCGTTACCGTTTGCGTGAACTGATCTATCAAAAGCTGCGTCAGGCCCCCATCTCGCTCAGTGATCTGACCTTGTGGCTAGATCAGCATCTGGATGAAGACGACGAGCTTTCACGCGCATTAATTCCCGAAGTATGGCGAGTGGAGCCTAAGTCTCAGACCGGTATTGCCCATGGCGAAGAACGCAAGTGGTTCCTGCGCGTGCAGATTATGCGGGAACTCACGATGGGCTCCCGTCAGAGCACTGGCCTGGAGCCGTTGGGGCGAATGAAAATCCGTTATCGCGGCCTGGAGCCAGATTTGCCGGTTATTCTTAAATGGGCTAATCGGTTGGGCTGCTCGGCCGAGGCCATGGTCGACGGTGTAGCTTCTCTACTAGATAACGCACGGGCTCGAAGAATGCTGTTTGATCCCGTCACAAAGGCATACTCAAAGTTCTGGCTGGATGGTGAAAAAGAGGTCCTTCGGGGATACCTGCCATCGATGAAGGGTGTGCCAGAGGCCCTGGTCTTCCAGCGAGATGGTCAGCACCACAAAGGCCGCATTAAGCAGTGGTACAGCAATTACGGCAGCGTGCCGCAGCAGGCCGCAATCGCATGGGGCGTGCCAGCCGACGAAGTAGAGGAGTTCCTGCAGGAAGTCTGGAACCTGGTCACCGATAAGTTAGAACTGCTGGTAGACGTTCAGCTTAAAGGCGCCCGGGGTAAGAACTTTCCGGGCTGCCACGGCAGTGTGCAGGTTCATGTAAATCAGCTAATGCTAACGCCTTCGGAGGGGATGTATCGATGCCAGACCTGCCGGAGGCTTCACGCAAGAGCAAATCCCTCAAAAACCTGCATGGCATGGCGCTGCAGCGGAAAGTTGGCTCACGAGGCAGAGAACAAAGACAACTACGATCTGCTGTTGCTAGATCAGGAATTCGCGATGTTGCGGGCCAATGAGCATTCCGCACAAATTCCGGGGCCCGAGCGTGAACGTATTGAGAACGCCTTCAAAGGTGATGGGGAGCGGATCAATACACTGGTCTGTACTCCCACCCTGGAAATGGGGGTGAATATTGGTGCGCTAGATGCGGTACTGATGCGTAACGTGCCGCCGCTGCCCGCTAATTACTGGCAGCGGGCAGGCCGCGCTGGCCGTCAATTCCGGATGGCGCTGGACATCACCTATGCCCGATCCGCCAGCCATGATCGTGCATACTTCAACGAACCTTTGAAGTTGCTGGAAGGCCAGGTAGAACCACCGAGCTTTAACCTTCGGAATTCGGTAATGGTTGCTAAGCACGTTCATGCGACGGTGCTGACAACCTTATTCAAGTTGCTGAGGGAAAGGCATTTGCCGGCTGGTGATCACGAGGAGCTGAGTACGGCACTTTCAAACTGTTTGCCGTCACAGATCAAGCCCTACCTGTTTACCGCTGAGAACGCTGTTCGCTCTGAACCGCTATCGGTCAGCCCTCTGGGGCAGCAAGTCGCCAAGCATCGTCAGATGATATTGGAGGCCGTGAAAGCCTCTTTTAGCCAGGGTTGGCCTCGTGCGGATCTTGAGGTGGTTGAGCGTGACCGGTTAGAGGAAGTCGTCGACCATCTTGCTGACAAGCTGCAAGAAGTGGTATTTCGTTTGTATCGGCGGTTGCAGTGGGCATTGAAGCAACTGGATCGTTTGAGGCTAGTGGCTGCTAATCAAGGTTCACTCGATGCTGATGACGAAGCGCTTCGCGGGCGCTGCGAACGAATGGTGAAAAAGTTGAAGGGCGATACGCGGCGCTCGGCGAGTAAGGCCGAAGGTATAGACGATACCAACACCTATGGCGTGCTCGCTGCTGAAGGGTTCTTGCCCGGCTATGGGCTGGATACAGGATCCGTCACCTTGACCCACGTTGCCCCCCGGTTTGGCTCGAATATCAGTGACTGGGAGATCCGTCGTAACAGCGCATTGGCCGTTAGAGAGTACGTGCCGGGCAACTTGATCTATGCCAATGGTCACAAATTTGTTCCCCGTACCTTTCAGTTGGTGCCGGAAGAACCATTGGTTTTTTCAGTTGATACTGAAACGGAGTCTGTTTACGAAACCGGCGGAGTTAAGGATAAACGCGAGGCTCAGCCCGAGTCTATGGGTGCCACTCACATACTGGGTGTCTCTGTCTGTGATGTAGACGCGCCGCATAACTCCTACATTTCCGATGATGAGGAGTATCGGTTTCAAATGCCAGTCGCAGTATTCGCGCAGGATCAGCGACGGCACTCGGGCGGCTCGGCGTACGAATGGGGTACCACCGTTCTGCACCAAAAGCATGGCCTGCACATGCGGCTCGTGAACGTGGGATCCTCTGCTCAGGTTCGAAGCGGAGAGCGGTTAGGTTATCCGGTCTGCCTGGTATGCGGGGCTAGCCGCTCGCCGATGAGTACCCAGAACGAGATCGATACGTTTAGCCAGCAACATACCGAACGCTGCGGCCGACCGATACAAACGATCAGTTTCTATGCGGAAGTGGTTGCTGACGCGCTGACTTTACCGGACTGTGCTACCAAAGAGGCCGCTTACAGCCTGATGGAGTCCATCCGACAGGGAGCTGCGGAAGTACTCGATATGGAAATATCCGACCTTCAGGTTCAGGTCATTGCCAAAGCAGACACAGACCTGGTTGATGCTGTGCTCTATGACCCAATGCCAGGTGGTTCTGGACTGCTTGAGCAACTTGTTGATCACTGGCCGAAAGTGGTGAGCGCGGCGCGCGCGATTGTAGAGGAGTGTCCAAGCGCCTGTGAATCGTCTTGCATCGACTGCCTGCAGCACTTCAGAAACTCTTTTTATCATGACAGCCTGAATCGCCACACGGCACTGGACTACTTCCAGAGTCAGGGTGATAACCTCAGGCACACCCACGATATTCCACCAGTGCTTCCGGACGACACTCAAACTCAGGAGCCAGGGAATGCACCGGAACAGCAACTGGTTGCGCTGCTGAAAGCGGCCGGACTTTCCGATTTTGAGACCGAAACACCTATCAAGCTCTCAGGAGGATTTGATACTCGGCCCGATGTGTATTTTCATGAACCAAATGACCAGTTTGAAGGTGTTTGCGTGTACCTGGATGGTATGAGCCAACACCTTCATGGGAACGCCCAGACAGCGGTGAAGGATCATCAGATTCGTGAGGAGCTGCGGAACACTGATTATGAAGTGATCGAAATACAGTATCAGGAGCTTTTTGACAAAACCCAGATGAGAGATCACATCCGGCGCATAGCACGAGCTGTTGTTGGAAAGAAACAAGCCAAACAAATTATCGCCACTGATGAGTGGTTTGATAATGCGACTCCGGAGGCAGGAGAAACGTCACCGGTCGCAGAATCCGAATCGTCAGGTCTGAAGGTTATCAGTGCGAATGATCCAGACTTCGCTCCCTACGAAACCTGTGTGCCCCTCAGCTCGCTAAAATCGGCTGCCGGCGCTTTCAGCGTCGAGCAAGCGGGTTTTGCAATGGTGGGAGCTGATTCCGACACGTGGGTTCCGATTTCCGGCAGAAAGCTGGAGAAGGGGATGTTTGTGGCCCAGGTGATCGGGGACTCTATGGAGCCTGATATTCCCAACGGCAGCCATTGTCTTTTCCGCCCTGTACCTGCCGGCACCCGCCAGAACCGGAAGCTATTGGTTTGGCACTCCGGAGTGACCGACCAGGAAAACGGCGGGCAGTACACGCTTAAAGTTTATTCCAGTGAGAAGGCGCGCGCCGATGAGGGTGACTGGATGCATCAACGCATTATCCTGAAGCCACTTAACCCGGCTCATGACCCGATTATCCTTGAGCCGAATGAGGAGGGCGAGGTGTTGGCGATTGCTGAGTTTGTGGAAGTGTTGAGTTAACCGAGTTTCTTACTGATTCGATCGCGAGGAAACTTTTGCGTTTCCTTGGTCGAGCTTTTTCTGAAGTGCGGCAGCGCCGTAGGACTAGGAGTAGTAAATGGAAGTCAAGCTTTGGGACGGTGGTCTTTTCATTCATGAACTGAACGCTATCAGCAAAATGGAAGCTGCGTTTGATGAGAAGAATGCGCCACCATCAATGGCCGAGCGAAAGACAAAACGAAATCAAAATGCGATGGCACAACAGCTGAACAGTTTGGTGGGAAACAAAGCCCAGTCAGGGATGTGGCCCTGGAAGGGATACGCAGGATTCAGGTTCTCTGATTCCAAAGGCAAGGACGGTGAATTTGATCTGGTTATTATTACCCACAAGAACATCCTCATTGTCGAGTTAAAGCATTGGCACGGCACCATAACAAGCTCAGGAGATCGCTGGCTCCAGAATGGTAATGATCGGGGCCGCTCCCCGGTCAGTTCGACCAGAAACAAATTCTTTCTGCTGAAGAACAAGGTTGAACGGATTCGCGATCAGTTGCCGGAAAGGAGGGCGCCCAGAATCGAATATCGGGTTGTCATGTCGGGTAACTGTGATTTTTCCGGTATTTCAGAGAATGAGAAAGACTTCGTTCTGACTTTGGAGGACTTTCTCAAATTCTCGGATGAGAATAGATTCAACAAAGCGTTTCGCCCTCATCCAGCCCAGCAAGGTCTTAACGATTACTTTAATGTATTTGATCAGCTCTTTGATGACTCTAACGTTCAAGAGCGTGACCTTGTGGTAGATGGCTACCGGGCCAAGGAGAAAATCTTCTCCCATCCATTGGGTGCTTACACCGAATATGAGGCAGTGAATGATCAGAACAAGTTTGATCGTGGACTGCTTCGCCTATGGGATTTTAACAAGCTTTCTGGGAACCAACCGAAAACTCCTGAAGGTCGGTACAAAATCATTTCCAGAGAACAGGACGTTCTGACGCAGATTCGTTTAACCGAACCTGAGTTGTACAAGAACTGCCTCCGACCGATGTCCAATCCTTCGCAGGACGATATGACGCGTCAGTTCTGTGAGAGATTCGAACTCCCAACAGGCCACTTGCGTTTCAATGCCTTTATCAACAGCCATGTAGTTGGCTACGCGATCCAGGAGCGGATAAATGTTGGCAAGGTTCTGGTCTCTCAGTTTGCAAGGATGCATGGGGCTAAGGTTGCCCATCGAGACGTAGGTGATCACAGCATTTGGTTGTCCCCGTCGAACGCAATTACACTTTCGAATTTCATTGCAGCCTATTTCCAGCCGGCAGGGACAGTGGGGGAACAGCGAAAGGAATTGAGTATCGGGGCTATCGAAATGCCTGAGGACGACGGATCTGGCATCGAGGCGGCTACTCCGTATACCCGGGATGTTTTCGCGTTAGGTGTGTTGCTCTGGCACTTGGTTAAAGCCCAAAACATCCCTCACAAGGTCGACAGTGCTCTGTTGGAGAAGGTTGTTGAAGAAGTTCAACGATGCGAAGAATGGTATGCCCCTGTAATTCTGCAGGCGATTCATAAGATACCGAGTGAGCGCTATGCGGATGCTGGAAATCTCCTGAGCGCGTTGAATGAAGGCCAGCCATCAAATGCCGAAGTTTTCGAGTTCGATGAGGGCACTTTGGACAGGTTTCGCCAGCCGACGCTCCGTGTTGAGCGGGCTTACCCCTTGGAGCAGGAATACGTTGATAATCCTCTCAAAGAGGTTTATCGATCAGGCTCCAATGTTGTAAAGACGTGGCCCGGTTTTGATCTCGGTGGCGATGATCTGGGAGCGGGGCCAAGGCTCCTCGCGTTTCTAACGACAGTTGAGCGGCTTCAAAAGTTGAAGCTGGGCTTCATTCCTAAGATCGATGAGTTCGGGCTCGCAAAGCGCGATGAGCCTTTCGTGGTCTCTCAATTGATTGAGGGGGTTCACTGGTCAGAACTGTCGGACTTGGATCAGGAAGTGCGCTTCCAAGTGATCGAGCGGCTCAGCGATCACGTTTCGTTCCTGCACGAGCAGGATATTTCTCATGGTGATCTGCACCCGGATAACTTGAAGGTGGTGCTGCCCAATGAGCCTGGGGAATCCCCGCTTATTTATCTACTCGATTTTCCAGACCTGGCCATAGACTCAGAGGAGACAAGAAACTTTCGGTATAGCCCAGCCTCGGAAAATGCGTCTCCCTATGAGCGTGACAACTTTGCGGTCATGCGCATGTCCGCAGAATTGCTTGGCATGGATTGGGATGTTGCGCGTGACGATGATCTTCAGGGCATCCGAGATCTAATCAATCTGGAGCAGGAGAGCCAGGCAGGATTTATCGCCCTAGACAGATTTATAGACGCGATCCAAAAGGAAAGAGAGCCGAAGATTAAACGGACAACGATTTCGGTCCAGACTTCGAAGGTAAACGATCAACTGACGATATTGCCGGATAATGGTGAATTATTGCTGACCGTAGAGCCTGACCGAAAGCGATCAGAGATGTTGACGGTCAAGTTCAGTGGCATTGGAGGTAATTTCCTCTGCACATACGATCCGTCGGAGCGCAAATTTGGGCGTGTGTTGTTCTTGAACATCCAAGACGAGATTTGGGCGAGGGATCGAAATAGCGCTCAATACAAAATTGATTGTGCGCTACAGCTAACCCAAAACCGTCACGATGACTGCTCTGGGCTCAACAAATTTTTCGTCGAGAACGAAGACTTCCTTGCTTTGGTGGATGACGTACAGCGGTTGTCCAAAGAGAAACAAGCGCATAAAGAGCTTGCCGCTTCTGCCGAGGCTGAGGCCGTCAAACCAACGGAATCTGAAAAACAGAAGCTATCTCCGGAGCGCGAACCGTCGATAGACGAAACATCTCATCAGGTTCGAAAACGTGATATTCCGGTTAATCGTTTATGGAAAACCATCATCGACACCGAGACGGAGGGACTGCCGTCGATAGAAGTGTCTGAAGAGCACTCCCCAACCAGGGACCACACATCCCTACGTATTCCTTACTCATCAGAGGGGGCTGTTCTCGACAGTTTTGATAATGATGATGAAGTAAGGCTGGTTAGAAAAAAAGACGATAAAACGTTCTACCTTGGGTACGTTGATGTTCGTAAAAGCTCGGGAAAGGAGCTTGTGGTGGAGAGCACGGCTCGGACACGTTCCATAAGCCCTGACGAAACGCTTTATCTAATGAGCACCCAAAATAAAACGTCGCTTGACCGAAGAAAAAAGGCCGTTACACGGGTGCTTGACCAGCTGTCGGTTATTCCGGACCTCACGGAGTACTTTGAAGAGAATTCTGATAGGCAGCCTGTGAAGCTATCGGATGAACCGGATGAAAAAGACTTTGAGCTTTATCAGCGAGAGGATCGAGAAACGGGCAAGGTGATTGGCCTGAACACAGCGCAAAAAGAAGCTTTCAAGAAATTGGTTGCTTATGGTCCTCTGGGGCTTTTGCAAGGACCGCCCGGAACGGGGAAAACCGAGTTCATCGCAGCGTTTTGTCACTACCTCGTCAGTCGGGAAGGCGTAAACAACATTTTGTTAGTCTCCCAATCTCACGAGGCCGTAAATACAGCAGTTGAGCGAATAAGGTCTCACTGTAGAAAGCTCGATACCGACTTGGACGTTGTGCGTTTCAGCAACAGTGATCAAGCAGTTTCCGATGGTCTGAAAGATGTTTATTCCAACGCTTTGGTAAGTCAGCGGAAAGCTTTGTTTGAGGCTGAACAGAATCACCGACTGACCTCATTAGCTCAATCGCTTCAGGTAAACCCGGCGTTTATCGAGAAGCTTTTGGTCGTAGAAAAACGTATCCGTCATCCGATTAAGGAGATTGAGAGGCTGGATAAGGATCTGCAGCCTGCAGAACTCGACTCCAAGATGCAGAAGGATATGCAACGCGAGCGCGGAGCCTACCGTTCTATCCTTTCCAGCGCCTTGGATGAGCTGTTCTCTAGAGCCGTACCTGAAGAGGGGGAGTATCAGAAACTCTTGTTGGAGTTGCATGGTTCAGTTTGTGATGAATTCGGTGCAAGGCCCCATGAGCTCAGGCGTTGTCTCTCGTTAATACGTGTATCGGAAGAGATGCTTGAGCGACTGGAAAGCAGGAGCGCTAACTATGATGAGTTTCTGGTCCGTTCTCGCACTCTGGTGTGCGGCACTTGCGTTGGGATGGGCCAGGGCCACTTGGCTTTGAACAAGACCCCGTTTGACTGGGTCATTATTGATGAGGCTGCACGCTCCTCCTCAAGTGAATTAGCAGTTGCCATGCAAGTTGGGAAGCGCGTTCTGTTGGTCGGTGACCATAGACAGCTCCCACCCACGTACCAGGACGATCACAAACTTGGTATCGCTCGGGAATTTGGTGTTGCTCCCAAGTCTGACGAGTTGGAGTTCATCATGCGAAGCGATTTTGAACGTTCCTTTGAGTCGTCTTATGGGAAGCGAATTGGCGCTACTCTCACGATGCAGTATCGGATGAACAGAACAATTGGCGCTTTGGTTTCAGATGTATTCTACGGCGGAAGGTTGGAGACAGGTGAGCGTCGCATACCTGAGTGTTTTTCCTATGTACCTTCACCAATAAAGAGTGAGGTGACCTGGCTCGACACCGGAGTGCTTGGCGAGAAAGCCTACTCTAAAGGGGATAAGAGCAAGTTCAATGAAGTGGAGGCGGACGAAATCATCAGTCTGTTGAAAGCAATCGAAAATGACGATGTTTTCTGTAAAGGGTTGCTGGAGACGGTCTCGCATGACAAAGAACCGTCAATTGGTGTGATCTGCATGTATTCCGAGCAGAAACGCTTCCTGAAAAGAAAATTTGCAGCTCAAAACTGGCGTGATGATTTCAGGGAGACAGTAAAAATAGATACGGTTGATAGCTACCAAGGTAAGGAAAACAGGATCATCGTTTTGTCATTGACTAGGTCAGACCCGGAGAGAACACCGGGCTTCTTGAGATCAGACAACCGTGTCAACGTTGCTATGTCACGCGCTATGGAAAGGTTGGTCATTGTTGGGGATATGAGGGTATGGAGCGGCAAGAACAGTCATTACGGCCTCGGAAAAGTCGCAACTTACATCCGGGATCGCCAGGGGGAGGGAAACTTCAATATTCTCCCGGCATCAAAAAAGAAAGGAGGTAAATAAATGTCCATTGGTAATATTCCTCTTTTCGAGCTGGACGTTTCCGTGCCATCTCAGCTTTACATGATTGAGTATTCGCTCGTTGAAAGAGGGAGTCTGCCTTTCGTTCCCGATTTTTTACTCAAGCTGCTTCAAGTGGCAGATTTCCTTCCACAGGAGGTTGCGCACTTTTTCGGATTCTCACGGAAAGAGCTCGATCATGCTCTTTCGGGTTTCTTCAGGTCCGGAGAGGTGGAGTATCGAAAAGATGGAAAACTCGGGCTTACAGCTAAAGGGCACGCCCTGTTTTCTGATACCGATACTTCGCCGATGCGCGAGTCAATAGCGAACTATAGGAAGCCTTTTTGCTTTGACCTCTTGACCTTCAGCTACCTCGGAAACAAGCCGAGGCCTGGTCGAGACAGTCGAACTCTAAAACTTAAAGTTGATCAGGAAAAAGTTGCTGATTCTCAAAAACTTGCAAAAGACTCGTTTCAGAGAAATATTCACGAAATATATAAGAAAGGTCACCTGGTCAAAGGGGCTCCTCAAGGAGGCACGCCTGAGATCTACAAATTCAGTGACTGCAGTAAAAGAAAGGACTTTGTAGATAAGATTCCGGAAGTGCTGTCATTAAACGCTGCGACCTATCAGTTCGAGTTTGAGGATCGAGACGGGCTTGCGGAGTCTGACACCTATATTCGAGCCAGGACCGAGGCACTTAGTTCAGCCTGTGGTTCCAACAACATTAATCAAATTTCGAAAGTTGCGGACCTGCTTGAGGATGAGTTCACTCTTAGGCTGCTTCAGAATGAGGGAGTGAATGCGGAAAGATTGGCATCGCTTGCCCTTGATGAACTGCAAGGGCATGGCACCGAATCTGAAAGGCGCCGCCTATATGGTTCGTTTCAGTTGACGCGAAATTGGCATGATCTTTTTGAGAAGCTCAAATCAGCGCTGAAGTCAGACTCAGATAAGGCTGAGAAAGCCGAGCTTATTTGGTTGGCGCCATCTTCTCACGAACTCTGGGGTAAGTGTGAACGACATGGCCAAGCACTTTCTGAGATTTATGAGCTCTTCTCAAAGCATAAATCTGGAACAGACGGCTTCAAGGTTTACGTCCCGTTGCCCGATGACCGGGACAGGCGCGCAAAAAACACCGCTCAGCGCGAGAATGAAGAGGCAGGTGGCAGGCTCTTTGGCTTTGTAGAGTCGGAGCTTCTATCGCCGGTCGAGATTCTGCTTTTGAAAGACAAGTTCGTCGCAGTTCTCTATCACTTCACAGACCCTGAAAGATCTCCCGCCCCGGTTCCGTTTGGCTTTTTATCAACCAACGGTGCTGACTTAGCGCGAGTGTATTCTTTGATGACGGGGGTATTGAAGGAGTACACCGGGGCTGGGGCTCCTCGGGATTTGGGGCCAATACGTCGTTCGTAAACGAACACGAAATTTAAAATTGGTGAACTGGTGACAGTAGCGTAGCCAAACTTTCAGGGAGTGCTGGTCAACGCCGGCCCTGATCAGGTTGTGTTTCAATCAATCGTTAAATACGGACCTACCGTGCCTATAAAGCCAGGCACGGTAGGTGCATTTGTTAATGGGCTAACGGTGCGAAGCCAAAGTAGTTGAGTCCATTCCACTCATCGTCAGCTTCGAATACCACGGTGTCGTCCAGCCGAGCATCATCGAGTAGATCTTCAATCTCTAATTCATCCTCGGATTTTCCGATGGCTCTGAGCAATCTATCACTTACATATGCGAAAGCGTTCGCATTTCCGTAGTAGATGAACAGTAACGTATCATCGCTAGAGTTGGCTTCGTCTCCGATCAATGCACTGTCTCCGCTAAATGGTGAGTAAAGCGTTTCTGGCTGCTTGATACTGACTTTTTTTACCGCCATTGATTGCCTCGTCTAAAGCGTTGTTGCTCGAAAACTTGCGGTGATTTTAATGCTCTATAAAGCTTCCTCGCAATATGATATTAAAATAATTTTTGCTGCTTTTGAGCGCCAGAAGGCATACTCAATGGCCGAAATCTATCGTGACCGATGTATAGCTGCGTAACGCCCTGACGCCCTTCTCAGTAACAAGGTTTATCAGGAAGTCGCCAGACTCAAGCAGCTCGGCGGCTTCCCGAAGGGTAGCAGCATAAACTTTATTCTCAGCCTGGTTTGTCGTGTTTCCGGTTGTTGGTGATGACTTTTTCCGGTTCAGAACATAGCGTCCGGAACGGTCTTGTTTGGCGGTGAAAAGGGTAGGATCGCCTTTTACCTTACCGATGGCATAGATCCGTTTGACCTCTCCATGACTCGCTGTTACGAAATCAGTGCTCGCTACACGCGGAGCTGGGGTCTGCGCAGCTGCTTCTTCAGTTTCGCGTTTTTGGCTGGTTGGGACGTTTTGCTCGCCCGAAAGTATCGTTATTTGGCTAAGGAGTCCTTCGCGAGCCGCGTCGAGTTTGTCAGCGTTGGTCTTGTTCGAGAGTTGGCCCCGCTCCTTACGTTGGCAAAAGTAGGCAATTCGCTCCGCATTCGCGCCCGATGCATGAGGCAAACCAGAGAGAACGCGATTTCGCTCGACAACCCCTCCGTTGGCAAGCTTCTCGAATACTGCATCAACGCCCTGGCCGAGAGTAATAAATACACAGTCGTCGGGCAGTGATCTTATTTCCTCCACGAGCTGCGTCTGGATTTGACCCCAAAGATAGCTGTTTGAAATCATGGCCCTGCCGCCGGAAAAATTTAGCCCCTGGTCGAGAACCGGGTTCCGCAACGCGGATGTGAAATGCACCAGGTTTTGACGGGTTTGGAAGAGATCTTCGCAACTATCAACACTCAGCCAATGCTGTAAACCAATCAGATCCATCATTTCAGCCAAGTTGCGTCTCATGGCTCCAGCAAAGCTGGCGGAATGTTTAGCTCGTTTGAGCACTTCATCAGCCGGTAAACCCTGCTCAAGCGCTTCTTGAGCCTCTTTAATAGCAATAGTGGCCTGCTGGATGCCCGGAGTAATCCCGCAAATGACCACCTTAGCCGATTCATTGACGAAGTCGAATGGGGCGTAGTAGGTCGCGTAACGTCCATTCTCTGATAAAAGCAGTTCTTTCGGGAGGCCTGCGCTCGCGATTTCAACGTGTGCCACTGATTTTAGGTGGGCGTGTTCCATGGCTTAAAGCTCCATTTTAATGTTGCTGTTTGTATTTGTGTCCAACGGTGATGACGCGGCCGCTATCGCCCACCACAGCATACGGCGGGGCATCATTTGTTAATGCCCGGAGTAGCTGCTTCAGGGATTTGACGAGTGCTTTTCGCTCCCGTCGATCGAGTTCAATTAATGCCGTCCCGCCTTTTTGCTCCGCCATTTCGCCACGATCTAATAGCACATCGAGCACGATGCCGGAGATCGCTCGCTGGGCAGCACGTTTGCGCCCATGTTCAGTAAGTTCGTAAGTAGTGTTTGTCATGCTCATACCTCCTCCTGACCAAAATGGGCTAAATCACTGATGTTACTGAGCCACCAGTAGATTCAGGATCTCGTTAAATGCGTCACTATCTCTGACTTTGATCTTGTTGATGCCAATCCGGCCAAGCTCGCGGAACTTGGCAAGACCACTGTGGCGAGTGGTCGGCTCATCAGAACTTACCGCCGGGTAGTGTTTGACGATCGTGCTTTCCGGCAATGTGATCTCATCCGGAACCCAAAGAAATTGGGTTTTCCCTTCATGCTGGTGAGCGAACGCAGTCCCTCCCATGACCTGGTAGCCGTCAATTTTTGCATTGGGCTTGCGCTGGGCGGGGTGCTTTTCGATCAATGGGTGGTTTGTCAGAACCTCTCTGATGGTCTCTTTATCTGCGACTACGCCAGAGGGTGCTTTCGGTGGCGATTTGCGAGCCATTTGCTCTGCGAGCCGGTCAAGCATTTGGTGGCGCCTGGCCTCTGATGCCCAGACATCCAAGCTTTCAAACAACCAACATGGGTCGATCATCAAAGCCGTGCCCAAGGTTTCGGCGTTCTCGGGGGTTACCCATTGGAGGTTGTCAGGATCAAACACCTTGGTTTTCAGGTAGGCCTCGAAGCCGGGCCGATGCTCTGGTGAGAGGATCGAGTACACCTCTTTGGTTTTATCGAGCTGTCTCAGAGATTGGTGATGGATGGTTTCAGCCAATTCCCGAGCAGAAGGTGAGGGGGCTTCTGGTTTCAAAACGAAGGGAGACAACCATTTGAATTCACGGTACTTGCCTTTGTGAAGGAGCCAGCGCTGCGCATCGGCTTTACGGGCTACTCCTGGACGCTCTTGCGGCAGTTTGTCCTCACCTTCCGCAAAGCCAGCCAGGCGCACGGTTTCAACCGCCAGTCCACTCACAAGGGCAATTTCCTCTCGTGTGAGGGTATCGTCATCCTTGCCGTACTCGAAGTTCATCACCGCTTTGTGGAGGTCCAGGAGCTGCCCGAGGGTTTCTTGACGTTCCTTGAATGTCGAATCGATCACTGCGTCACCGGCGTTGAACTGGACCAGTGCCCTCAGGGAGTCCTGATCCGCCTGATCATCTGCGCCCTGGCGACGTTCAACGGCAAACTCGCGACAGCGGGTAAGCAGCATGTCGATGTCGAACTTTTCCCTCGTGCCACCAGAAAGATCTCGGGATTTATGGTTCTCAAGATCCAGCGCAAGTTCTGCCCTATCCTGTCCGAGAAACAGGTTAATGACGTCGCTCACTTCATTGTTGATGAAGTTTTGCGCAATTTTTTGAAGTTTTTCGCGGCTCGGATTTTCCATGTCATGTCCTCAGAAAAGACCTAAAAGTTCATTGGCAGCCAATTACACTTTAACTTTAATGGCAATTGGGACTTTGTGCAACTAAAAAAGTTAAATGGTTACCAAATAACTTTTGCCGCTTATGAGAGAGTACTTGGTCTAAATTGGGTTGGCTGCAACCTTGGCGCAGCAGTGGGGGACTTCCACGTTTACGACGCTCGCAATTAGACCTAACCCATTTTGACGCACTAACAAGTAAATAGGTTTTGGCCGGACCGTATGCCTGACAACTTTCCGGGTTTTCAGATAGGAAGGTGAGAAAATGTTCTATAATTTTAACTAATTGATGTTAATAGCTTTAAATTCCGGAGTGCGCGTATTTAAATGGCTACTGCAATGCTGATCTGGAGAACTACACAAGAACACTCGAAGCTTTATCTGATTGGCGACACTATTTGTCGCTGTCATGTGTTGGACTATTCAAAACCCACATTGTCACTGACTTACTGATGTATTCGGATGTACGGAGTTGCTATGAGCAGTATTGGCTGGGTGGACTTCTCATCCACTGACAGGGAAAAAGTGTCACAGGTTCTGGCGATGTTGCAGGAGCCGGGGACTTTGGATGAGTTGGGAATAGGCCAGATTCGTGATGCTTTTGCCGATCTCTTGTTTCCGGGATTCTCCACTATCCAGACCCGGGCCAAATACTTCATCACGGTGCCCCGAATCATCCGCGATTACTTTGCGCTGGATGTGCGGATACAGCGCCGGACTTCACTCAGGGATTACCTGGAGTCGCAGGAGAATGAACTTGCCAGGCTTTTGGTAAAGCAGCATGGTCCGGCAGAGAGCGGCATCATCGGCTCGGAAATGGTTGGGAGCGAACAAGGAGTGGCCCGAAAACCATCTTCGGTCTATTGGAATGGCCTTCGCCAGTTCGGGATTGTGAATACTGAAAAATCCCTGACAGAGTTCTCCAGGGAAGTGGGCCAAGTTCAATCGGCTCCTCGTGCCACAGGGCATGAGGAAGATGATTCCGATGCGATGCCGCATCGTTCAGCTGTGCATCTGGATGCCTTTGAGTCGGGTTGGATGAATGATCTTTCGATCCATTTATCCAAGTCCGAAGCCCAATTCCTCATTGATAAGCTGACTCACACCCCCGCCATCCGAAACAGTGTCGTATCGCAGTTTCTGATCCACGGTTTAGCCAAAGAACTGGTTGAAGATGATGCAGCTGCTCTGACATTTCCTGAAATTGTTGCCTGGGTGAAAGGTAGGGCCGAAGTCTCTCAGCTTTGCCGGCAAACCCTTGAGCAGGCGGACGAGTTCAGTGAGGCGGTAAGGGGAGCGCATATCCGGTTCAATATTTTAATTGCGCGGAAGTCTGAAAATATTGCTTTGGAGGCTGAGCGAGAGGCGCTCTTTTCCCATTGGCTTGAACAAGCCAGGAAACGAAATCTTTTCTCGGCCTCCAGTTTGGATAATTGGTTGCAGGCTGCAACCTCGGGCGGAGCCCGAATAAATGTGAATGCCCGTGAGTTTCTGCGCCAGTGGCATGAGGCTATTTTTCAGAATCACCCTGTGAGCAGTCTGGATCGATTGGTTGAAAGTCGAGCCCAGAAAAATAAAGGCCGCCGCTCAGTTCTGTTAAAGAAACTGGGTGACGCGCCGAATTGGCAAGGGATGGATTCATTTAGTTACCGCTGGCCGACAGTCAGGACCATTCTGAGGGATGTGGTGCAGGGTGCTGAATGCTGAATCCAAAAACTGAACGAGTGGATTATGGCTGGGAGTTAAGGCCACCGGAGGGGTACGAGCTCGATTCTGCCATCGCCGCAACCTACACGCTTGACCTGGGAGCACTTCTATCCGTGCCGGTCGCTTTATGTTTCCACGATACGCTGGAAGGAGAAATTCAGGGTGAGCGCCTGGCTCTGTTGGAAGCCGTTGGCCAGTTGAATGGCCGTTTGAAGGTGTTTTACCAAGCCGGAAAGATAAAGCTACCTGGCTCCTATAATCGCTTATTTGCCTTGCTGGAGCCTTGGCTTCAGCCGGTAATGCCAGGAAACGTAGCTTATTCCTCTTTCCATCCGAAGTTCTGGCTGCTTCGCTACACCGCCCCCCAGCGCCCTGTTCGCTACCGTCTCATCGTGCTATCCCGCAACCTGACATTCGATCGAAGTTGGGACCTGGCTTTATCGCTGGATGGAGAGGTGTCACGCGAATCAATTTACAGCGCCCACCAAGGGTGGGATGAGCTTGTGAGAGATCTGCTACTGCAGGATCCTTCCTTTGAGCCCGGCAAGGTAATCAAAAAGGAGCTTGGCCGGATTAACTGGCAGCCACCTAAAAATTTCGGAAGCCCCAGAATTCTTGCGGGTGGGCCTGGGTATGGTCAGCCACTGGATATGCCGAACTCGAATGATTCAATGTTAGTCGTTTCCCCGTTTCTGAAGGATTCTGTGGGTGGCGTCGGGGCTTTGGATGAGTTGGCTCAAAAAGCCCCGGAAGGCAGTCGCTGGTTGCTCAGCCGGGGTGAAGAGCTTGATGAGATAGGGCCAGCGAAGCTTCAGGGGTGGTCGTGTTTTTCCATTAACAGTGATGTCGTTGATGGAGAGGAACGCCTTGAGATGGGCACTGGCAGACAGAACCTTCATGCAAAACTGATTGTTATAGAGCGAGGGCAAACCTGCCACTGGCACCTGGGGTCTGCCAATGCGACAACTGCAGCCATGGGCAGCGCAGGCGCTGATCCACGCAATACCGAATTGATGGTCCGGCTGACAGGGAAAAGTCCTTTGATTGGGCCGGCTGCATTGCTAGAGCAGTGGATCGATGAAGATAACCCCCGAAACGGGCTGTTTGTTGAGCATCATTTTGAAGAGCGAGCAGAGAGTGAAGGCGAAAGTGAGAGAGATCTGTTTCGCGTTCTCTCGTTTGATTTGATCAAGGCGAATTGGACATTGTCTGCCAGAGAAGCTGTGAGCGATCCGACGCTTTTTGAGTTAGAGCTGTCGATAGATGAAGTGCCGAAGCTGCCAAAGGGACTATCGGTGGAGGTTGGTCTCCTGCCAGTGAGGGGGGCCTGTCGAGTTCTCGCCAATGTCATCTGCTGGAACAACTTGAATATAAACCAGCTCAGCGCGTTCCTGACCGTGAGGATCACCTCACAGGCAAGCTCCGAGACAGAGCATCTGGTTATTCAGACTGACTTGAACTTACCGGCGGGTACGGACCGCGAGCGGCGTATTATCGAACAGCTGGTGGATACTGAAGACAAGTTTCTGAATTACATCCGTCTGTTGCTGCAACGACATCCGGACAAAAATGAGTGGCTCGGCTTCGATAGCGCCAATAGTCAGGCGGGTGCGTTGGCCACCTTGTTTGGTGACTCCCCGATTTTCGAGCAGTTGATGCTTGCCGCTGCCCGGGACGCTGAGGCCCTGGATAGAATTCAAAAGATGATCGACCGGCTTGAAGGGACTTCTGTTCCTGTTCCGGAACGGTTTGCTCAATTGTGGCGGCATTTTGCCCCCAAAAAGCGCTAAGACGGATGTTGGTTTATGCATGAGGTTTTCGAGCAGATCGAAAAAACACTGGCCGGCCTGAAGGATTTTCAACAAGCCTCTGTGGAGCGAGTGATTGAAAACTTCTTTTCAGAGGGACATAGCGAGCGAGTTCTTGTGGCTGACGAAGTTGGTTTGGGGAAAACCATTGTTGCGAAGGGGGTAATCGCAAAAATGCTTCTCCGGAAGATCAATCAAAGCCTGGAAGCTGGCATTGAGTGCCCTCGGCAACCTTTTCGCGTGACCTACATCTGTTCCAACCTGGCCCTGGCAAACGAGAATCGTAAAAAGCTGGCGGTGTTCAGTGGCGATCTTGCCAAGAAATATGTCAGAGAGCCCTCGTTCGGTCGGTTGGTGGAGTTGGCAGCCAGAGAAAGGCACGGTGCCAATGGGCAGTTGCTTGAAGTCTGTTCACTGACGCCCTCCACGTCGTTCTCGCTTACAAATAGCGATGGCAACGTGTGGGAACGGCATATCCTCTTTCAGTGCTTGATGAGCCACAACGCACTGAAGCCGCGGCGATCGGTACTGGACCGGTTGATGCGCAGTGAAGTCAAACAGAGAACCTGGAATACCCGAGAGCGATGGTTTCAGGGGTGGTATGAGCTGAATGAAAACCTTGTAGATGAGTTTCTAAGTGATCTTGAATCTGAGGTGTCGCTTTCAGAGGACCTTGCGGATTGGCTTGAGGTTTCTGGCGGCTCTTGCATTGATGCGCTGGAGGCAATCGGTCGTCGGTTATCTGACTGCTTGCCGGACGACTCCGAGAAAACCTGGAATGAGGTTTTGGGTGTCTTGGGGGGTGGCGCATCAGATGTAAGCTCCGCTTCTTTTTACCGATTACGCTCGGAATTGCGGACCAAACTGGCTAAAACCTGTGCCCGACACATTCGCGCAGATCTATTCATCCTGGATGAGTTTCAGCGTTTTAATTCCCTTTTGGACATGTCGGCGGATTCTGAAAACGCACTGATCGCACAGGAGGTGTTTAAGCGTGATAATCCTGGGAAAATTCTGCTGTTATCAGCCACGCCTTTTAAGGCGCTCAGCCGCATAGAAGATGATGAAGTTGAAGCCTCCCACCAGGAAGAACTACGCCACCTCCTGACATTCCTTATGAATTCCGATCAGAAACGCCTTTCCGAATATGAGGCTGCCCGAAGAGAGCTTTTGGCGACCATTCTGCGACTTCGAGATGACTCATTTTCAGTTGAGGATCTTTCGAGTGCTGAAAAGCTGAGAGTGGAGCGGGCCCTTGCAGATTTTATTGCCCGCACCGAGCGTGGGCAGATCGGTGAAAACGTTGACTCGGTATTTAGATCGGAGCGCCTAGATTGCGCGAAATACTTCAGCCAAAGCGATATCAATTCATTCGCAGCAATGACCGGGCTGGCGGATACCGTCGACCAGGTGTCTCAGGCAAGACACGGTCATCAACTAATGGAGTTCTATAAATCAGCTCCCTGGGCGTTGTCTTTTCTCGGCGGCTATTCATTCCGAGACAGGCTGGAGCGGAATCTGAAGAACGCCAAAGTTCGTTCTGCTCTGGGGAAGTCAACTCTGGGCTGGCTGCCTCGGGAGCGTGTTGCTAACTTTCGGTTGAATCTTTTGGAAGACGCTCCCAATGCGAAAGTGCGTGGTCTAGTAGAGCGGATTATGAGTGACAGGGTTGAAGAATTGCTGTGGGTTCCTCCCAGCGCACCGCATTACCCCTTGCATGGCCCGTTTGCAGACAACCTGAACTTCACCAAAACCTTACTGTTCTCGGCCTGGGCAATGGTTCCAAGGGCCTTGAGTGGATTGTTGTCCTACGAAATCGAGAGACGTCTTCAGAAAAGAAAGGGCGGTCGCTCCAGATATTTTGTTGAGGATAAGAAACGGAGTGTTCCGCTTATTCGCCTGGAGGGTAAGAATGCGTTGACAGGGTGGTCACTGATTTATCCGTCACGAGTGCTGGCGTCAGAGACGTTAGTCCGGGGTGATACGACACTGGAAGAGCTCTTGACCCAGCGGAGTATGCAATTTGGAGATAGGCTGAGAAGTCTTCATCAATATGAGTCTGATGGGCCTGATGATCACAATTGGTATGCGTTTGCCGGTATGTTGCTGGACCATGCCACTGGCTACAGCGATGAGCTTGAAGATTGGCTGGATTGGCTCCGGACCGAGCTAGCAAGTTCAAAGGATGTAGGACGGCGGAAACATCTGGATGAGATTGCGGACAGCCTGGAACAGCTCCTGGACGGGCAAAAAACGCTGGGCAAAATGCCAAACGACCTGGCTGATTATCTGGCCCTGCTTTCCGTGTCAGGACCTGGGGTATGCGCGCTGCGCATGATCTCAGGGCTTTACGATGTTGGGTCGTCGGCCGAATTAAAAGCAGCGGTTGGAGTCGCTTTTGGGGTGCTGACCCTATTCAATAAGCCAGAGTCGATTTCGGTCATCGAAAAGCAATCAGGAACCCGGCTAAAGAACGCCTCCCAGCTCAGCAGTGTCTGGAAATCTCGCAAAATATTGAACTACTGCGCTCATGGCGGCTTCCAGGCCATGATCGATGAATATGGGCATCTATTGAAGGGCAGCGGTCTTTCCGCTGGAGAGGTATCAGACAGGTTTGCGGGGGTGATGGGCTTTCAAACGTCATCCGTGACCTTTCAATACCTGGGCCAGATGGATGGCCACCGGCATTTAACCCCGCTGAATGCCTCGCTGCGTTGTCATTTTGCGGTGCCACTGGGCATACAGAGCGCGACTGATGACAAGCAGCAGGTGCGTGTTGAACATATCCGGGACAGTTTTAATTCTCCGTTCAAACCATTCATGCTGAACTCCACATCCATTGGCCAGGAAGGTCTGGATTTTCACTGGTATTGCAACCGAGTGGTTCATTGGAATCTGCCATCCAATCCAATCGATATTGAGCAAAGGGAAGGGCGGGTGAATCGCTACAAATCGTTAGTGGTTCGCCGCCGGGCGACTGAGCATGCGAATTCGCTCGGATTAGACCTTGATCAACCGGTTGATGGCGGAGACTACTGGGAAACCTTGTTTTCAGAAATTGACCGTCACTCTGAAAATCGCACCAGTGATTTGACGCCTTACTGGCATATTCCCTCAGGCACCGCGCAAATTGAACGGCTTGTTCCAATGATGCCCATGAGCCGTGAAGAAGCACGGTTGGATGAGGCTCTCAAGATTCTCTCCTTGTATCGCCTGGCGTTTGGTCAGCCCAGGCAGGAGGAGCTTTTGGGTAACCTGGTTCGGAGGGAGTTTTCTGAGGATGACTGGGAGAAGATTCGGAGTGCTCTGGTTATCAATCTGGCACCTTTGAATCAAATAGTCCCCAGAAATCAACCGGCGTAGCGATGGTTTCTACCTCAGTCGCGACGCGGGTCGAGATGTATTCGCGATTTACGACTCTCATGGGTGAGTCACTTGAAGCGACAGCACATGTCGGCTTGAGGGGTTAACATCAGAATGAGTAGCAAGTGTCCTCCTCTCCACCTAAGGAATGGCCATGCCCGACTTCGACCAAGACTCTGAAAAAACCCGTCTCATTAAAAATCAGGCAGCCGCTCACGCAATACTTTTTCCGACTAGCAAGAGAGCTGGAAATTAATCTGAAGGGCTTTGTCGAGACGATTAATTAATTGGCGTGTTTCGAGGACATGATGATGTGAAGCGTTAATAAAATCGGTAACAACATAATAAAGTCGGTAACTCTCATGATGGCTAAGGTACCAAATTAGAATACCCCCATGAATTAAGGTCTGGCACATCATCAAACTTCGCAGGAGTAAAAATCGTGGCACGACGCATTTCGCGGAGCCAGCTGTTGGGCTACCTCGATAAACTATCGCGAGAAGAACCCCTGTCTGAGCCTAAACTATATCAGGCCGCACACCAGTTCGGCCTGTCCATCGATCAGTTACTTGTCTGCGCCACTCGATCGCATATCCGGCGCGACCTGGTGACATACTCGGGGGTGGATCAAGACACCCTGGCACAGTGGCAACGTATCGCAGAGGAACGCCACGAGGTTCCCCGGATTGACCAGTCCAGCATGGGTAATAGCCACGGCGCTCGCGTTAGCGGCGCCATGGTTAATGTCCGTAGCGCCCGCCAGCCACACCCTCAGGTTGTCATGGTGAACGATCAAGGCGAGATCAGCGCGCCATGGGGGAGCAACCCTGCCGCCCGGCTGGTCATCGTGGAGAATCTTGAGAACTTCCTGAGCCTTGACGGCACGCTGTCACTTCTCCCTGCCTGTGGGCTAAGTTCGGCCTGGCAGGACGCCGATATCGTCTACGGCAGTGGTAACAGCATCACGAACATTCTGCTTACCCCTTTTTTCCAGCAGTACCAGGAGATCGGCTGCCTGTTCGATCCCGACCCTGGTGGAATCCGCATGTGTGACACGCTTCACCAGCGGGGAGACCTCCCGCCCCTCTACTTTCTGGCACCAGCGGATCTTCGGGAGCGCCTGACTGCGTCCACGCGAGAACTCAATATGAAGCAACGCCAACAGTTAGCCATTCACATACGCCGTTCACCGCCCTGCGCTCATGTAGCTGGCCTGATCCACACTACGGGTAAACACCTCGAACAGGAAACCTACCTTCTACCCCTTTCAACTACGGAGAGCACCCGATGAATCTGGGCTTTGATACCTTTGATACTTTCCGCTTCAAGCAGCTGGTCTTCGTCAACAGTGCGGCTTATGCATACACCCAGATCCGCATCGATCAGCACACCGCGCTTTTCGGCGAGAACAACCTGGGCAAGACCTCCATGCTCAACGCCCTGAAGTTGTTCCTCCTGCCGGAGGTTAACTTCCGAAACTGCGGCAGCAAGTTCAACTTTCGGGGTACCAACGGCAATCTTTATGACGGGATGGCGAGCTTTCGCTACTACTTCCCGGAAGACCGCACCTTCATCATACTTGAAGCCGAGAATCCCCACGGCGACTTCTGTATTGTCCTGCATCGTGGCGCTGCCACCGAAAAAATGGAATACGCCCGCCTGGTGGTGCCTTGTCCTTATGAAAGGCTCGAAGCGCTATTCTGGGATGTCGATGCTGGCGGGGACGGCGGAATCGGCGCTCCGGTCGAGACCATGACCCTGCAGGGGGTGAAGGCGCTACTGCATGAGATGGGTGGTGAGCCGCTGAGTGACCCGAAGACCATTCTAGAGCGCCTGTTCACCAACCAGCCCTATGACAAGAAGGCCGGACGTTATAGCCTGCTCCCCCTGCGCAATGGCGCCGGCAAGCCTGAGATGGATGCATGGCGCAAGCTCGTGCACCTCGCATTCGATATCTCTGCATCGGACGAGCGCACTCTACCAGACACCCTGGCTACCATCATCGAGGGCCAAAAGAGCCGTAAAGAAGAAGAGTTGCAGCTAGACCTCAATGCGATCGTAGAAGAGGCATACCAGCTTCGTGAGGAAGGCGACCGCATCACTCGCATCCGCAACGCCTCCGATAGATGGGAGAAGTTTAACGAGAGGTTCAAGGATGAGACGCAACTGCGCGGCCAGGCGGCCAAAGCCTATGCGGATCTAAATGAAAGCGTGGAAGTCGAAGAAGGACGCCTGCAGGAGGCGATGGAGGCAGCCTCCGGAGCCCTCACTAAGGCCGACAGCCGTGCAGAAGCCCTTCGTGACATCGCAAGAGAAACCGATAATTCGGTCAAAACTACCGCTGCGGAAGTGAAGGCTACTGGCAAGCAGGTAGATCGCCTACGCAAGGAAATTAATGCTGCGCATGCAACCCTAAATGAGTTCCCCGGCATGTCTGGCCAGGAGATTATAGAGAGCCTTGATGAGCACATCGTCGAGCAGGAGCAATACATTGAGGGCTACAACAACAAGGCGGTCGCCCAACAGCAACACGCCGACATTTGTAATCGACTGGCCGGCAATGAACGCCAAGCCAAACGGCTGGATGAAAAGCTCACCAGTCGCACTCCGACCCTGTTGGACGACCTCACTGTAAGTGATGCCAGTATCCTGAACTCACTGAACCGCTCACTGGGCACCACCCACGGGGTGCTCACACACGAGCAGAAACAAGCATTCGCCCATTTCAGCCAACAGTTCCTGTCCGAAGATGGATCCTTGGTGTTAGGCCACCATCACGAGCGTATCGCTCTGAGTGATATTGCATACCAAGAGTATGACGCCGAGAAGTCCCGCCAGCACATGCAGGGCCAGCTGAACGAACTGAAAGCGATAATTGCCCAAGACAAAAAGTATCGCGATAAGCTCTTGGAAGAGGCAACCATGGGCCCGGAGGAAATCGCTCGTCGCCGCCAGCGAGCAGAACAGGAAATCAGCAAGGCTAAGAAGGACAAGAACTCGCTCAACGCCCTCGACGCCAACCTCCAGACACTAGGGAGCCTGGAAGGCGAACTGCACGAAAAAGAAGAAAAACTGAAAGAGCAAAAACACCAGTACGGCATAGCTGAAGTCCAGTGGAAGGAAGCCGATGAAAACCGCCAGGAAGCGGGGCAGGAGCATAAAAATATTAAGGGTCAAGCCCAGCAGGTACGCTTGATCCGGCAGCGCCTCGACCGCATCGGCAAAGATGCCAACAACGTTCTCGAAGGTCGCCACAAGGTGATCAAACCTACGCCTTGCGAGGTCAGCGAGGCCAATATAGTGGCCCTTGAGGAAAGCGTTGATGACCTGAGTGCTCAGCGCAATAAGGTCCATGAACAGCTTCGTAAACTGCTCACCATGGACATCCTGTCCAACACCGACAGCCTGGCCCACCTCAGCTCTTTCACCGGTGATCAGGTGGCCGACTTCCACGAGCAGCTCAAGGCGGTGTTCGACAACCTCGACACCCAGGAGGCAAACTACCGCCATCAGGTCGATCGTCACAATAAGACCACGCACTCCCAGGTCGACATCCTGCGAAGCGCCAAACAAATGGTGGCTGCCTTCATCAGCGGGATCAACGCTGAAATGGGACAGTTCTCGATCTCTGATCTGGAGGAGGTGCGGGTGGACTACAAGCTACACCCACGTTTCGAACAGCTCCTGGCCGACCTTGAGAAGGCCGACCTCCTAAGCGACGAACTGCAGGACAACAAGGTCTATGAGCAGCTGAAGGCCTTCCAGGCCGACTTCTTTAACGCGGACGCCCGGCGAACAGGGATCCTGCTCAGCCTCGACAAGATCTTGGCCGGTGTGCATTACAAGTACCGCAAACGCGGCGAGGAAGGCTGGACGACGAATGCCCAGTCAAACGGCACGACCATGATGATTACCACAAACCTGCTCTCGGTATTGATGTCGCGCCTGGTAGACGGTGACGCCCAGGTGACCATGCCACTGGTCATGGACGAGTTCGGCTCCTTGGCCACCCAAAACATGCGCACCGCTCGCCAGATAGCCGAGCAGCACGGCTACTGCCTGTTTGTGGCCAATCCCAATCGAGACTCGAAAATTACACAGGTGCTTGGCAACTACGTCCACCTCGGCCTATTCCACGCCACCCAGGCCTATGCAGAGAATCGCACTGTCGTTCACCACGGCCTCTGCGAGTCACTCGCCCGCAAGGGGACTCTCACCAGACGGGCGGCAGACACCCAGATTGAAGGAGCGTCCCTTTCGGAAGAGGAGGCTAACCAGTGAACATCAAGTCGCCGTTCGTGCTGAAGCAGATCATCGAACACCGACACCTCTTTACCCAGCTGGTGGCCTACATCGAAGATCACGACGGGGATGTGGAGATCCCCTCCAGGCTCTACCGCTTCATTGTGCGCCAAGCTATCGAGACGGAAGCAACCCAGGGTAATGACCGCGAATGTGAACGCATCCGCTACACCCTCTCGGAAGAGAACCTGTTGCGTGAGCGGCTGATCATCAGGAAAGATCCTGCTCGCGGCACACTGGTGCTGGCCCCCTTCGTCGTCGACATGCTGCGCCACTTTGATATCGGGCGTATGCGAGGGTTGAGCCAGGCGGAGCTTGAGGATCTACGTGACGGCCTCAACCAGAGCCTTGCGGCCTTCCAGGAGAGGCCTATCGACCTGAAGAACGACGACTTCACAGATGAACTGCGCCTGCTCAGGCGTCGGATACAGGACACTCTTGGCAAGATGCAGGAAAGCATCGCGGCACTCGAAGCTCAAGGGGATCACCTAGCGGATCAGGTGGAGCAACAGGACGTGGGCAGCCTCGAAGGTGCGGCGGAAACCCGCAAGGCCTTAGAGAACATCAACCGCATCTACCAGCGATATATTCTGCCAGCACTCGAATTCCTCGACCCCAAGACACGTTTCAAGAAAGGCGTCCCAGCGATCACTGCCATACGCCGCATTGCCAAGCTGGCGGGAGAAAGCGACCAACCAGCGCTCAATGAGGAGATGCAGCTCTCAGCCAACGCCATCCAGAGCTATGTTAAGGACATCGACTCTCTGCGCCTTTCACTTGAACGCTATGTCCGTCAGGACCGGCAGCAGCGTCAGCAGTACGACGCCATCGAGCGAGCCTTCAATACGATCCGGCTTGCCACAGAGGAACGTCACGACGATAGCTTCCGCAATCTCTACATTCCGGTTCGTCACGCCGCCATCCAGTCACCAGGTACCTTTGTGGGAATCAAGCGGATGCGCTTTGCCCGCCTGGACTGGCATGACATCGACCACCGGGCAGATATCGAGGAATTCACGGATCGACGCATCGAGGAGCTACGCAGCCAGCTCGATAAAGCCGGCTCTGTTACGGTAGACCCGGCGCGAGCGAGGCGCTCAGAGGCCGAGCTGCAAGAACAGTTACGCCAACACGAGATCGAGGCGCTACTCGAAACGTGGACGATCCACGATGATTGCCAAGACCTTCACGCCTCTCTTCACGATTACTTAGGCAGTAACCTTGAGGGCTACACCCTCAGCGACCTTCTGGAAGCCCTGGACTGGGTAATGGCTCTGCCGGACTTCAAGTTCCATGCCCGCTTCGAGCATCTCGAAATTGCCCACGGCGAGTTGGCACTGTCATACCACCCCCTCATTCCTCGGGAAGCCCCCACCAAGGAGATCACCGCATGAGCGACACCCCCTTTACCCAAGAAACAACCCCTGGACAGCCGGTTGTCAATCGTCGCTTGAGTCAGGAAGCTTTTCGCAAACTGACTGCGGGCCAGGTCATTAACCAGACCCAGTATGTGAATGGACAGGTAGCGCCCAATCCCCTGTTCGGCGAGCTCTTCAAGGAGCGGGACCGATACTACGTCGAGGCATACGCCAACATGGGAATGGAATTGGTACAGCGCCCGGGTTTCTTCTACGTCCGCTCTCTTTCTGAGGCACAAAACGATGATGACACCAGGGATCATGAAAGCACTGGCGCCATCCGCCAGGTTCAGGGGGTACTACTGGTACTAGGTCGCGGCGTGCTTGAGAAGGGCTTCATGTTCGAAGCCCTGACGCTACCTGATGCCGGCATCTCTCGGGAAATCCTCGAAAGCATCGGTAACAACCCGATCTTTAACCAGATTCTCAAGGCATGCAAGATGGATCAACCGCTCCCAGAGGCGGTAAAGGTGGCTCTTGTGGATCGAGACATCGCCTACTTCAATGTAAAAGGGAATCTGGTGCTTGCCGAAGCCGGGAAGGCGTTCTTCGATGATCTTTTCGTAGAATATCAGTCTGGTGAATAGACATCGGAGAAAATGCTTTTTTGTGGATTTATCAGTCACAACTAGAGCAAAGCCCAGTCCATTCCGAACAAGCAGCGTAGCGCTATCATTGACGGCGGCCTAGCGGGCTCTTTGGATTCACGGTTTCTCAGTCCCGGCAACTGGTAAACTGGACGGAAAAAACCGCCAGTACAGGTTCATGGGAATGCGGCACTGAATCAATTTGTCATCGAGTTCGGTCATCGCCTGTACGGTCACCTGTAATGGAGTAGGCAGTTACACAGATTGATTTACAGGCTCCTTTGGGATCGATACTCAGGGTACTGAAGGAATGTTGCACGCCCCCGAGCGGAGGTCACTCGTGGCGTGCTGCTAGTGTTTTTGGGCACCGCTAGCTGGCCTTGCTTTTTCTTAGCATACCTAAATCTTCGAAACTACCAAGACATCACGTATTGTGTCGTTTCTAAATGCCGCGGTGGTCCGCCTTAAACTAGTCGTCTACCGCCAGCATTGGGTTTACAGCTGTAATGTCTGAGTTTGAGCGAAGGATGTCGATCAACTCTGCTTCGGTTAAGGGGGTGCCCTCGTTGTCACAAATACGGTCCTTTTGGAAGATTGCCCATTTCAGCTTTGGTGCCATCGTAAAATCAGAGGCTTCCACGTAATCACGATGGGCGGGCTGTACACAATCGAATTTTTGCGAACAGCGGACAGTCATTCCGATGCCCGGTACAATTCCCTCATTAATCACCGTACCTTCGATGTGAACAAATTCCACCGGAGCTGGTTCATCACGACTGAACTCTTTCGCATTGAAATAATTAATAGTAGTTTCTATTTCAATATCATTTAGGCAGGCCCTAAGTTCGTTTTCGGTTACTTTCATGCTAATTCCTCTACTAAAGGCAATATCGAATGATTTACAGCCAGAAAGTCACGGTATTTTAAAAAGTAATCATAAATATCACCGGGATGAAACATTACGTTGTTGGTAAAGGTTTCCTCAATGGCCAGATTTTTAAGTTCACTATCTAAAGCAGAAGAAGTGATCATTAAGTTCAAAAACATCTTCTTTTTATCACTGCTTTCATAATAGGAATTCACTTTTTCTCCTATGTTTCGATCACAAGGAAATCGTTGAAGTTTGAGCGATACCAACCCTTGAAAAATGTCGTTCAAACTCTCGTGTGATTCTTCAAGATTAATATATGCTTCTTCAGACTTAGATGTGCTCCACTGGTCGAAATTCTTCCTGTAAGAGGCAATGAGTGAGTCCATAGCAGATTTAAATTTCCAAATGACCAGTTCCGGGAGTGCTGGCCCAATGAATGCGTTGAAATGTTTAAGGTACTCATCGTCAAGTTGTCCTGTCGTCAAGTCGACATCTGAGACCAACTTCAGGCCTGAAAACTCTTTACCTTCGGGTTTAGTAACGTCATAGAGCAGTGTGAAGTAATAGCCTGGCTTGGTTACGTAAATCGTTTCACCAGTCATTTTGCTGATGCCTTCGGCCCAATCACCGTGGTCAATATAATTTGTCTCGGAATTTTTCATATAATTACCTTTAGTGTTAAATGGTGATACAAAAGTATCATTGATTTGAGTGCATGTACCTCTCTCTAATTGATTGAATAATCCAATTACACGAGAAAATACATGCGCTGGGTTTGCTGAGTGTTAACGGACCGTTTAAATTGTTAAATAATCTTTAGTTTGCATTGTTCGCGTTGTTGGCTTTGGAACGAAATAGTGATCGTTTTCAAGCGTCAGTAGCTTTTCGTGAACTGCCCAGCTGAGCAGCTCTTTTAAACGGTCTTGTTGAATATTGATAATCCCTCCGATCTTGGCCTTGGAACGTAGATGGCTGTATGTCATTCCACTCGATGTGGAGGTCACCTGATTGAACTTGATGACTTCCTGGATTGATTGGCTCAACCGTCGGAACAGTTCTCCCTCTGATTCTTCTGGATTGCGTGAAGCAGGTGCTAGCAAACCGTTATCTAGACGTTCCAGGCTTACATGCCGGGTCTTGCCATAGTTGAATTTTTCGATTTTGAAGCACAGTGCTTCCTTGGATTCCGCTCTCGTACCTTTCTTGCCAGGAGATAGCGTTGCTGAGAAGCGAGTTGCATTCAGCAGTGCACTGGAACCTCTCGCCGTGCTGCTATTGGATTTAGGCGGGTGGTGAATCATGAGAACAGTTGCACCTGTCTCTTGTGCAAGAACCTCTATCCAGGCCGCAGTAAAACTGGCATGACTGTGCTGAATCTCGTCTAGCCGGTTGACCCGGGTATAGCTGTCAATGACGATTAATTTGAGGTTATCGAGGTTCTGGGCTGCTTTGAAAAAATTACCAAAGTGAACCGTTGTGGTGGCGCTCCTTGATGATTTCCCGTAATCGAAGAATGGAAGGTCAGTCGCAGGTCGCGAGAGAATTTTCAGGTTCTCCTCCATTTTCGCTTGCAGATCATCGGGGATTGTCTCTTTGATCCGATGAAGGCGATTACTGACCTCGCAATCGTCATCCTCGCTTAGATACATCAGAACGGAGCCCTGCTGAACCCCGAGTCCCAAAAAGTCTGCACCAGTGGCCACGCTGGCGCCGAGTTGCATTGCTAGTGTCGTTTTTCCAATGGCGCCCGGACCATTGAAAAGGCCGGCAACACCCTGAGGGATCAGTTTGTCGACCAAGAACTGCCGCTTGGGGGGATTCCCGCGCATTAGTGCGGAGATGTCTCCCTGCTGAAGGTTGAAAAATTTAGCCGAGTAGTCGCCCGGGTTATGAATGGCCTGTTTCAGCTCGCTGTTGGCGAATGAATGATGCGTGTTCATAAATTCTTTCCTTTATCGTGTTTGAGAATTCCGCCGGTGGTGTTCCGCAGATTCGTCCGGTGATAACCAATGCTGGCTGGGGCATAGGTCTCGGTTCTTGGCTGGTGGGGGGGGACGGGTATATATACCCGTCCCCCCCCCACCAGCCATACCTCTTTGCCTCTTACCCCATCCAGCGGAATAACTGGTTTCTCTCAACCAGTTTTCAGCGTTGGCTTCGGGACAACTGCAGGGTCACCCTCTGCGTGACGTTTTTAGAATAGGCTGATATGGCAGATCATCGCAACCCACTAAAAGTTCCGAAAAAACGCTAACGTGATGCTAAAAAAGCCGATAATGTCGAAAACGGACGGTAAGAGGATGTCTGTCTGTCGAGGTTCGACAGGGAGAAGCTCAGTTGATTGTCGATTTCCAACGTCCGATTTTTTTAACGATCTGTTTTTAAAGGACTCCGAGAATCACTCGGTCGAGATAGGACATTGATGAGAGCTATGTCGAGGTTCGTCAGGAGGTGTGGCGTCTGTTTTCGACATTAAACGGCCCAAATTGGGGCGTAATTGATCAACTTGTGTAAGCCTAAAAATGTGTATATTTTACAATTGTTCACAATTTTTCGAGTGGTTTCTTGGGTCAATCAGTTGAAGCAAGCGATCTTTTGGGCGCGACGGGCTTGCAAGAAGACTTATTCGATGCACGTGGGCGTGCCGGGATTAGCGAAGGACGGTCCGAACGTTTGATGACAGGGATGGATGAGATTTACCGAAAATCACGGGCAACGGTTCGTATGGAGCGGCAGACGAGTAAAGCCCGTTATGGGATGCGGCGCCAGCGTCTTTCTTAGAGGTACACGACGGATTGGTCTCAGCTGCCAGAGGAGGATTGAAGCTAGAAATCACAAACAACGGTGGTCTTACTGTGATAGCAATCCGAAAGAAATGGCGCCTCAACAAGAGTGGCTTTTCCTAAGCTTTCCCGACTATTTTGCTTCAGTGAGAAAATAACCAAAACACTCATCATCTACCGAAACGTTCAGCTTGGTGTTGCAGTATTGGCACCGGAAAGCCGGATAATCAAAGTAGGCCTCTTCGAGGTAGTTTGGTGAAATTCCACTGCCGCAACCCGGACACTCTTTCATGGCGAGCGCCTCGGAATTCATTTCCTTAATCTCCTCTAGCGGCGTTCGTGCCAACACTTGATTTACGTTATCCCGCGACAGCCCAGCTTTTATCATCCGATTCGATAAAAGATGTATAGCGACATCGTTCATGATTTTTTTCATTTTTTCGGGATCATTAAGAATAGCCCGTTCCGCATCGTCTCGTTCTTTCGACATAAATCTTTGCTCAAATGGACCCGGAGCGGACATCCGCGAATGGGGTTTCAGGTTTGCTATCTTGTTTACGCGGATTCTCAATTTCGGTTTGGTTGCAAATCCCAACTAAGCCTATTCGCCAGGAACAATCACTTTCCATGGATTTTGATCCATAACTACCGGATTTTTAGCGACTATCTCTTGGTAAATTCGGATCATGTTACCGGCCGCCTCGTCCATAGTGAGCTGATAGCTGTCAAAAGTTTCAACAGTGTTCGTAACCAAAACCTCCTGCCATTCTTCAGAAAGACCGGAAAACCATAAATTTGAACCGCCTTTTCGCAATGCTAATTCCGCCGCCACGAACTCATTATTGTAAGGAATGGGTTCCTTCATAGGTCACCTCGCTGCTTTGATTGGTGATGTGGTATCGATGAGCATGCGTATTCGCATCGCGTGTCCAGATTCTGCGGAGCACCCACTTAACTGGCACCCCCCCAGGTAAGCCCAGTCTTGGTTTCATTGGTTGACAATGCCAGAGATATCCAAGATTCCCACTGAAGCCTCTGACGGCCTAGATGGCGCGTCTTCTTTGGGAAGATGAGCATCACCATCTGCACTATCAGGGGCCCCATTCAGGCTTCGAAGATGCTATCAGCGTTTTACCAATTGCTTGTTTTACGAAGCCGTAAATCCCCGGGTGATTGCTGGCTCGCGGGCCCGCTACGTTCAGGGTCGTTACGTTAAATTTATCAGTGAACTCAACCAACACAGCTGCCGCTTTTTCCGCATCGATCAACGAAATATCAATTAGCTTGTAGGGTTTATTGAGTCGGATACAGAATTGCAGGGTCAATTCGGTACCGCCAGAAAGAAAGGCATCGTAGAAAATGGCTGTGCCGTCCGAATCTGCGACATTTTTCCGAGTGCGCTGCCGATACCCACCGCTTATTTCTTGAAGGCCATAATGATCAGGAGTCTCGCCATCTTCGGCCTTCTTACCAGCAGGACAACTTCCACTAATCGGAACTGAAGCCTCAATAGCTGCATCGAGAGCGGCTCTGTCTGCCCCTGTCTGGCCACCGCTGATGACCTTTGTAATCATTGTCTACTCTGCACCACGTATTTAATTCTCTCGCCGGAGTGTGTGCTCTTAATACCCGCCACTATTTTTTCAATTCGTCGATCATTCTGGCTCGAATCTCCTTAGGATCTCGTTATTGAATTGTCGTCAACCCTCGCGAACATAGACTTTCCACCGGATGTTTTCGCCTTTTTTTAGTTTGATAAGCTCTGGTTCGCGAAAACCATGGATCCCAGCCGGTCAGAGAATAATCTTGCCCTTTCAACTGTTGTGCATTTACGGGGGATAGTGCCAGCCTTAGCTACCTAATATTGCGCGTTGAGAGGCTTTGGCGCAATGCCCTGCAGTGCAGGAGTCAACGGAACAGGTTGAGTTGAGAATGATGTTGAGGAGGCCGAATATGATTTGTTTCACGCAGTTGCATAATGATCTTGCATCCCAATTCGGTCAACCTGAGCCGGCAGCCCATTGCATAAATCGCCCACGCTGAAGTCTGCCCAAGAGCGGTGGTAATCGGCATTTCCGTCCGTGGCCATTGGCTTTCTCTAATTGACGTTACATGACGCGAGCCCGTTATTACGCAGCCCTAGACTTGGCCAGGGCTTTGTATTTTGGATGCTTTTTTTCGTTGATCTGGCTCCAATTGCAATTTTTCGATAATTTGACGAAATTCCTAGGGGGCTGAGATATGTATCCTGATTGTTGTAAACCAATAGACAACAGGATAAAACTTATGAATTTTATCGGTCACACCCACTGGATCGATTTGCCATGTTACAACGGTGATCGTGTAGATAAAGAAGGGCACCCCACTTGCTACCGATCAAATCCTCAACAAATTGACGCAATAACAATTTTTCTCGCTGCGCTAATGGAAAAGGCACACTCATCTGTCTCTGTGATGTCGATGCTGCGGACTCATCACGAAGTAATGCTGCGTCAACTCAAAGACGCGGGCAGACTTCCGGATGCGGGACAATTGATGGGTGTAGATTTCTGCTACGCTGGTGGGGTTTGCCACAACGCAGACACGTTGATTGTGTTGCCTGTGATAGCAACCGGGACGTCATATGAACCGTTGATTAATGAAATTCGTGATCGGTCAACGGATTTGTTTGATGAGCTGGAACAACAGGAATTCGAGCGAGTAATTGTCTTGGGCGAAAGGCAAGCTTGGCTGTCCATCGGAGGATATTTTGCCAGGAGACTTGCCGAAATCCCTTCCACTACTTATCCGGTCAGCGAACGCTCATATAAGCATGACATCGTTGAAGCCGTTGAAACATTGTTTGGCGATAAACGCTGATCCAGTCAATTCAGCTACTGACGACTCTGCGGGCCGGCAAGGTGAAAAAGATCGCCTAACGGCCTAAAGGGGGGCTCACTCTCCAAGAAAGGGCGGTGAAGGCGGTTTTCCCTCGCGGCCCAGCAGGGTCCACAACTGGCAGATGGCATAGTAATAATCGCGCGCAGTGGTTGGTGCAAAATCATGAGCCTGGAAAAACTCATGGACTTGCCGGCGACCGATTTGCTCAGCCGGACGGCGGCACCATTCGACAAAAATCTCAATCCGCTCGATTTGCCTCCGGCGTGATTTTTTACCTCCTTTGCGGGCATAGAGATGAAGCTTGTGTCGAAGCTCCCGATGAATAAAAGCCATTAGCGTTGCCCTCCGAGATACGCATTGGTGATATCGATACGACTGTGGCCGAGTTCGGCTGAGATCTGCTGGCGGGCCCTCTGATCAACGTCCCGGGGCGCGTTGCCGCCTAATACCGGAGCGCGAAAGCCAGTAAGCTGTTCGTATCGTTCACATGCGTAAGCACTTCGCAGCTCGTGAATGCCTCGTATGCCGAATTTCTTCAGGGTCTCGCGGATATGGCGAAGGCCAGTCTCTCGCCAAGATTTCCAATCTTCTTCCGGGGGCATCACTGCCCGTGAAGATCCCTGAACATCGGCTGCTTGTTGTAATGCCGTAAGGTGCCTGTCTGAACTGACCGTGAATCTCCGCGATCTCCCGCCCTTAGTGCCTCGCTCGATAGTGACTTCTCCAGTTTTTACTGCCTCATTCAACGCAGACACAGCATCCAGCAAGCTTGCCTCTTTGCTGCGCACGCCCAGTTCCCGAGCAAGGCATATGATCGCTTGGCCTCGGGCGTCCAGTGCCGACGACGCCCGTTGCAGGTGTTCGCGATTGAGGCCGGTCGGTGGGGTTTTGCGCACGTGAATCCGCTTTGTGATACCACATTCAGATTGGCAGGTCGGGCTAACAGGTACCCACTGGCCCTGTGTAGCCAGGGTCAGTACGCTGTTCACCGCACTCACTCGGTTCTGAGCGGTTGACGCACCGATCGATGGCAGCGCTGTATCTGGGTGAGTTTCTCCCGTTGGGCGGTTGAGATTGCTCCGGACCTGCGCGGCAAGCTGTCTCCCATATTCAATGACGAGTGCGGTATCAACATGCTCCATTTGCCGTACGCCATGCTCAGCTGCAAACTTGCAGAATTGACCCCACCGTTGGCCTTGATCTGCTGAGGTCTGAAACGATATTGCACCAATCATTTCGGCATTTTTTAAAGCAAAAATACCGGCCTTTTTCATGCTCCTACTGCCTAAGCCAAAGTTTTTACTCATGGTTTTCCCCTAACTGAATCCTGTAATGTTAAATTTTTCGCAAGTCATAAAGTGTTGGAGGGCGCTCGCAGACCCATAGGGAAGCGGTTGTTTGATGTGGTTGTATACATCCGGCAGGCCGCGCTGCGATGGGCATTTGTGAGTTATCAAGTGTGAAACGTTGGTGCTATGGCGAGAGTCAGTCGCATGCCGTCAAACAACGTTTTACAACGCGCTTGATAGCTCCGGCTTAACGGGGTGTCCCCGTCACCGCTGCCCTTTGCGGTGCCTGTCACACGAAATTATTGGGTGCCCTGTCGGGCAAAGGTGGGAGTGCTACGATCGGGTGAATCTGGCTTTCGTCGTATTTCGTCCAATTTCTGCTTGGCAAAAATAGGCTGTGGATGGCTCAACCACGCCTTCTTCGAAACATTTCATGCAAAACGTCTCTGTGGAGGCTACTTGGATAGAACCAATTTCGTAGTCGCGGTGACACCGCGGTGGGGGAGAGCTTGCGATACTCGGCCTCGACCGAAGTGAGACATGAGGGCCAAAAACGCTATTCCAGGATCTCATAGAAGTCGCGAACGCATAGACGTTGCTAATGGCCTGGAGAACAGCATTTCGATGACGCCTCAACGGGCAGGAAAGCTCAATTTATGGTTGCCGAAGCGGTTGGGAGTCGTACTTTACTAGTGGGCGCCCTTAGGCGATTAGATGAGGCCGTGTGGCCGATATTCGGGGAGCAGAGCGAGGTGCTTGCTGTAGTAGAAAGCTGTTTGTTTAAAGTGAGGCCAGCTACCTCACAGCTGCATTGCAACTTAACACTCAAAATTTTACGGCTATCTTGGCGTCAACGCAAGGGTTTCGGGGGCGAATTGTCGCGAACATGTTCGGGATGAGGCTGAAACGTTCTTGCCTCACCGTAATTGGTGCCAGCCGCTTCGCCGAGAAAAACTGAGCGTACCTGTAGTGTACTCGCAGTGTACCGGGAGTGTACTCAACCCTCCCAGTCTCAGAGCTTTTTTATGATTTCACCGCATCCCAAGGGCTTCAACGCCTGTTTGTGTACTCCCAGTGTACCTGCAGTGTACCGAGAGTGTACTCACAGGAGTTCCTAAGGCGGTTTCTGACGCATATTCTGCTAAAAGGGTTGCGCTTCGCTGCAGGAACTGAATTTATAAGATTCCGGCTCTGACACTTTTAGCGTGTAAGAACCACAGTATAACGAAGAGAAGGGCAGGTCACAGCCACCATTTGAGTTCGTCGTTGGGTATCGGAGTGCCTGAAAAGTGTCAATCAACTATTACTACGAGCTGCCGCAATGTGTGTTTCATCAGTTTCTGAAAGGTTGCAGTGGTTCAGTGGTTCCGGACTACCTCGTAGATGAAGGAGGCACTCGACCATGGTCGGGAATAGAAAGATCAGTAGCGGTGCCAATGGCATTCAATTGCGGTCTCTTTCGGCAACAACTTCGGCTATTCTCTAGGGTATTGTTACCGTATTAAATCTTTCGCCGGTCATGTTGTTTGAGAGGGAGTAACGTAATGGAAATGACGGTGCCCGAAGCCCGCTTGGAACTTATTCTCCTTGAATCGAGAGTAGAAGATTTTAGTGGCGCTGAACGCGATGCTACTTTTTTGAACGCAGGATTGCCGCCCGAGGTAACCCTTCGGCTTCGGGGGCTCTGGGAGAAAACATGCGTGGTCGGTGGCAAGTTGTATCGAATCGGGAAAATAATTCTCATGGAGTTAGCTCGTTTCGCGCGTGAGAATTCGCATTTAGCGATCGGCATCGCACTCGGGGCCGGTGCAGGCGTATTGGTCTCGCTGATACCGATACTTGGGCCAATTCTTGCGCCCCTTGTTGCGGTATTAGGCGCTGGCGTTGGTGCGGTAGCCGGGGCACGAATGGATCGCCGGAACTATTCTGAAAATGGTGCAATAGGCATAGCTCAAGAAGCTATTCTGATTGCTCAAAAGTTTTTTGAGCTTTTTGCTGCCATCTTCAAAGCACTTTCCTCGGAGCCCAACTAAGCAAAGATGAAGCCACTGACAGAGAAACAATACGTAGATGCGCTGGAGAAAATGAAAGCCAGCCCCAGGGATCGCATTGGCATTTTGGGTGAGCTCGGTGCTACGGGTATGGGGGCTGCTGCGGGTGCGGCGCTTTCTGGAGCCGCCGCAGGTGCTGCCGGTGCAGCGACATTCGCAGGCTCCTCGACTTTAGCTTCGATTATGGGTGGCGTTTTTATAACTACAACGCCTGTCGGCTGGATTGTTGGTTCGGTAGCCGTGGGTGCCGGTGTGGGATACGCCATCAGTAAGCTAGTGCGCAGCGGTGGAAAGGCAGACGTGTATCGTGTTCACTCAATCCAAGAACTCGAAGCGCGTATTAAGCAGATCAGGGCAGCGCTAGCCGATGATGCCGCTTTTGAGGAGAAATTCCAGCAAGTCATTACTGGGGTCCAGTACTTGGTGGTTAATGGCCGTATTGATCGAGAAAAGGCAACTGAACTGATTGCAGGAGTCGAGCGGAAAATAATCGACGTTAACGATGGGCTTAAGGCCATTGAAGATTTGGCAGCGGCTTGAAAATCGCTGCTGAGCGGGATTTTTGTGCAGCAAAAGGCCACGAATTCTACTAGTACGGTCAAGCCAAGCATTAATGCTTCCGTATCCGTTTTTCAGTAGTTTTTTTAAATATCGGCGGTGTTATCTCCAGTCGAACAGAGTCAATGATTTTTGATGGTGTAGTGGACCGCTTGATCAACACATCTTTTATTACAAGAATCCCGTTAAATGAGTAGCGCAGTTGACCTGTGCAGCTACAGTTTTTCCGAGACGAACGAAGTCGGGTATCGCTTCTACCTTGTCCATTTTCATCGACGAGAGTCCTAAAGTCGTGCCTGCTTGTTTCAGGGAATCCTCAGTTAACAAGGTGTCGTACCTGACGTAACTAAAGAGCTTTCCATAGCGCCGGTTACTCGTGACGCAGCCGACTTCATTGTCAATTTTTGGCCCAAACCTGCACTCTCCAAGCATCCGGCACATTAGATCATTCTCTGCGGAAGCTCCGGCCATCAACCAACCTGGGGCTGCTCCTGCGGTGCGCCATATACCGGTTCCGTTTGCATCAATGGTGTTGCTCAAATTCTCAACTCGACCAGTCCCGACCGAGACCAACAACATACGATCGACACCGCTGGTCCATTCCAATCGATACTCTGGAAGGGTTGCCATCTGGAAAAGCTTAAGAGCTGGGTTGTTGTGTGGGGTTAATCCTCCATCCTGAAAGACCCGACACGACGCAGAATTGCCGGTGTTGTCTAGGGAGTGGTGGTCAAGAATGAAAAAGTGGGACAATCTTGAGACATAAAAAATCAGCCACCATAACTTGACTGATTTCCTTATAGGGAATTGGTCGGGACAGTAGGATTTGAACCTCTGCCCGACTCGGGAATAGCAGTGTCGCCGAGAACTACTCGCGGAATCATTCCCACTCGAAGTTTGAGGGTATGTGGGGTGATATAGATTAGAGTCTTTCCCGGCCATGAGGAAGCATGTCTCGGCCTGCAAGTTCCGTCGCTTGGGCGAGCCTCGGCATTTGCTGGTAACTACAAGTTATATTCTTCGCTTCAGGTGTGGCAGATAGACCGTTGTTTCTTAGTATATTACCCCCAACCTGCCACACCGAGCAGCTTGGTGAAACTTTGTTCCCATGGCCGGGGAAAGCTTGCTTGGTTTTCAGGAGTTGCGGAGCTCTGATAGCCTAATGCGTCGGTCGGAGGCGTATCCTTTCCCCGGCCAAGAGCAAACTTTATGGTTTCGGTGCTAGGTGTGGCAGGTAGGACATATGCTCTTAATTTATAACCCCCAATGTGCCACACTGAGGGCCGTTGTGCATTACGGTTGAGGTCACATGGCCAAGAGGCGCCTCCAACCCATTTCTGTGGCCAGGGAAGAGCTTTGCCACTTGTTTCCAAGAGGTTAGTGCAATTCCCGCTGGCTATGTTCACGATATGTTAAATCTGTCTCGACCATTTTAGTCACCTCGCGACGATAGTTGCGCTGGTCGGCTAAATGCTTCAGTTTTTGGTAACTATCGAACGTCACAGCATAAAAGCGCTTGGCGGGGTTTCCCGTGCCACTTTTTTTTGTCAACTCTCTCTCAAAGCACTCAACTCTGCGTTTATCCGCCTCCTTGACGGCAAGGCCAATATTTTTTAGCACCTTGTTCATCAGGCGTACGGGTTGGCCGCTTTTCTTCGTTAACGCAGGCGCGACACCGAGGAAATTGAGCAGGTTTGATTGCTCGAAAATTCGGTCTGCCACGATGATTGCTGTATCGTCTCGGTAGGGTCGTCCAATGTCGATGCCTGCAAACAGCCATCTGAGTATTTTGGCCGTTGCCAACGGATATTCGCTGTGAATAGCTGAATTTTTCTGCCGAGTGTTTTTAGGAACGATTCCCCTGAAGGCATCGAATAGATCCAACTTTTTAATCCCCCGGCCATGGTCCCAGAAACTGACTAGCTCACGGGTAAGAGGAGCATCACCTATGCCGAAACTCATTCGCAAAGCGTGGGCCTCTAACATGAGATTTTGTGCCTCTGTGCGGTTGCGGAGGCGCCGAAGTTCTACGATTTCAATGTCATCTAAAACCGGAGCTGAGATCAGTGCATTAACATATCGTTTCTGTAGGTGTGCTGCAGCCGAGGCTTGAGCATCAATGAATGATTCGCTCGGCCGATGTGAGCTCGGCACCAGATTCCATCCCGCGGCGTCGAGTTGCCAAAGAAGGCCCGCTGCAAAGTCATTTTTCGTGTGTTCTGCCTCTGCCTGTATATCCGCCACGAAATGATCGAACGATGTAATCTGCTGATTGTGGTTCTCTAGGTTTGCTGCCATTTCTACAGCTTGAATCTGAGCTCTGAAGTCCAATGCTCCTATATCCTTTTTTCCGAGCTGTCTGAGCCCGACAACGAAGTTGTTTAGATAACGGACTCGCCTCAGCTGCTGAAACGCGTCTACCGGCGTATGCGCATATCCACCACCAACGTAGAGCCCTAGGGTGAAACGTTGTTCCTCCGGAACGTCTTGATGCTGAATTGATATACCCGAGCTGATGACAGGTGAAGCGATAACAACGTCATAATAACGGCTTTCCACCTCCGCATTCGCCAGAAGTCGATTCTGTGGTTCCCCGCCTTTATTGTCCGAGTAGACTGCGAGGGTCCGATAACCCTTCTGGGTAAAAATCTCCTCCAGTTCCTTCACAGAGGTTACCGCCTCTGCCGCAACACAGATTTTTCCGCCGGAACTGAGTTCTGCCAGCCCTCGCTGGGCTATGTATCCCACAGCATCTTGGCCCAAATAGTAAACACCTTGGATACCAGCATCCTCTGGTTCGGGGACCTTAATGATTCGAAAACTCTCACCAGGGCGGCATGTTTCCAAAAAGTTAATGGTTCTTGTATCAATATGCGCATCGGCAACGACCACGCATTGTGCATTCGTCACAAGGTTTTTTAGGTGTTCATAAACCTGACTGTTTCTTGCCTGAGAGCTGCTGCAATACTTTCCAGCGGCGAAAAATCTAAGTACTTGCGAAATCTCATCAATGAATAGCACACGGTTTTTATCAACGAAAGAAGCGAATTCCAATTTGGTTATGGATGGCAGGCATATGGCAAGACCCTGGCTGGGGTTAATGGGTGGCTGATCGTTGTAACTGTTTAGGGCGAGACGCTCCGCGAGTTCGGTAGCTAGGCTGACCCGATGGCAAATTGCCATAAACGGGAGACCTCTTGCTGTAGCCCATTCAGCCAAAGGACGCCCGACCCTCTGCGTTTTGCCAGCTCCCATTGGTGCCTGAGCAACTATGACACCCTGCCACTCAGGGTCTTGGATGGTAGGGAGTCCGGATGAGCATATTTCTAGTCGATGCGAGGTGGCTACTGTTTGAGGCAAGCTTACGGGCATCAGTGCCTTTTCACGGCGAAGGTTCAATTGTCGAGAAAGCAGCTCCCAGATGTTATCCATCGTCTGCGGATGTATAACAGGGTTTTCCATAGAATCCTCTATAAGGTTCTGGAGCTCGCTCACGCTCATTTTGACCGGCACCTCAGGTAATAACCGACGAGCGATGGTCAGCGCGAGAGATGCGGCATGTTGTGGGTCGTGGGTATCTGAAAGCTCTTTCAGCCAATGCTTTCGAGTTCCAGATAGCTCGATGTAATCCAGTTCATGAGCGCGAAAGACGGGAATTTTGGAAATCGGTGAAAGAGACAGGATCTTTTCTATGTCCTCAACCCCCAGATCATGGAAGCTCTTGGTCAATTTCGACATGTAAAATGGCATCAAGGTGGCCATAGCGTAGTTTATTGAGGTGGAAGTAGATCGAGTCCACGAGGTGTTGGCAAAGCCGGATTGTGTGTAGGTGGTCGAACTCACAGCGATACAATCATCCGGATGATAGGGAAACATCTTAGTGATGGTTCGCAACCATTCAGGTTTCCAACAGACGATGACGGTACGGCCTGTTGCTCTCCATAACGTGTACCCACTGGCGTAGTCGAGGCAGAATATTCGCCCTTTTCCATCACCTGTAATTCTGGAGTAGCCGGCGGAGCCCTGAACCAGTTCCGAGAATTGTCCGTCCTGGCCAATAAGCATCAGATCAACAAGTGGGAGGCCATCACCTTTGAACATGGGAATGAGAAGTTGTTTTTCCTCCTCGTCGAACCTGATGTCCAATAGGCCTGGTTCAATATCTGAAACCTGTAGAAAAAAATGGTCGCTTTTGGAGAGCGGCGTTTGCCCGGTCTGCCACCGAATGTGTGCTTTACAAGTGGTGGTGGCGTTAAACATTGGATTGGTAGGCTTTTCAAATTGCTGAGGCATTATTCGATTATTCCGATTTAAGTATGAGGCTATAACGTAAAGAAAATGAACCCGTTTCAATTTTCTGTAATTTGTTTTTTTAGAATAAACAGGCTTAGTTCAAGTAGGCAATACCCTGAATTTGCCTCATATGCGAACCTGCGAGCATCGTAACGTTAGGTGAGGATTTGTAACGAAACAGGGGTTGAAATTTGGCTGTTTGGCGTCGAAATAGGACGGCGAAAACAATATCCTTGTTGCTAATTGTTAGGCTTTCACTTCTCGTCTATTTTTTATATATCACTGAAAAATAGCACTATTAATAAAATTAGTTTTAGGTGTGTCGGCACTCGACATTGATCAAAATGCGCGTGCGTCTGACCTCGACACATGGAATAGACGTTAATCATGACTGTCGAAAATCGATTTCGGAGATAGGGTAGATTTGTAAATATTGTTAAAAAATGTAGTTTTTAAGGATTTTATGAAAACATCAAAAAAACTGATAGATTTTTTGTTGAAAGCAGCTGATGAGCATGTATTTGACTTTTCTATCGTATAAAAGACTTAGGAAAGGGGGGCGGGTTTTTGGCCGGCCCTGAACAAGTTTTTAGGGAGCACTATGGATCATAAATACCGGCATTCAAACGTGTTGGTTGCTTACGAGAACCCGAACTTGGCGATCCATCAGTGACCCAATCATGGGCAGTGTATCTGAAGGGAGCATGCCAATCTTGAATGATTACTTTGGGTCATTTCGCGGCACAGTTTGCGCCGATAAAGGCGGGGGCTCCGCCTAACGAGATCTGTCGGGTAGTCTGAATAGGTAAATTGGGGTTCCCGGATTTTATGGATGCTAAAACTATAGTTCGTTCTCATGATTATTTGAGACGAGATCAGGCTGTGCAATTTTAGTAAGCCGGAAGCATTACATCAGGTGTTTAACGCAATATTGATAATTTTATTTTTACTTTCATTCAGGTCTGGCTTGTAGGAAATCAATTTATAGGCTATGAGTGTTGAATAGAGAGGTTTAAGCCAAAAAATAATACAAGCATTGTTAAAGTGTGGTGAACCACAATTTGGGTACTCGATAACATTGATCACTGGCCAGGGTTTTGAGATGTAAGGCAATAGATCAAGTCAAAAATGGCGCCGACTTTTGCGCGTGTTGGTACGACTTTTCGACGACTGTAGAGAGGCTTGGGATATTAAGTTTTGTGAAGCGAGAGTATCTGATTAGGTTATAAGAGGGAAGTTCGCAGGGAAGGGTGCTTATGTCAAACATTCTTGCCAGTTTAAACGATAATGGTACTACCAATACGATAGAGACGATCGCAGATCGTCTATGTTGGCGACTCATTCTCCGAAAGGCGCGCTTAACGATCGTCTGGTTGTGCGTATGGATGGTATTGGTGGCTAGTCCTATCCGCACCTACGGTTCGTTAGGCGCGGGAAAACCGATCGCGCCCGAGGTGGCGGCTGAACTGACTGCCTACGGCGCCACGCTTGTGCAATTTTTGCAGTTTTGGTCCCCCGAGGAGCAAGAGCCCCTTAAGGATCCGGCCTGCGAAGGCCACGACGGCAAAGTGTGGTTGGGTGAAATGGATCCACATTCTCCACTACCGTTGCAGGTTCAGAGCCATATCGTCGACAAGTACGAATTACAGGGTGTTCACTGGGACCACCCTCCGCCTTGCGCGAACATTGACCTCGCCAATAATCGAATTGCAATTATTGCCGGCGAGCTAGCTAAGTCGGCTGCAAATTACCAATTCGGGCTCGATGCACGGCGCGGGGGTGAGGCTAAACAACAATCAGCAGTTTGCTTGCCGGGTGAGAGAGGCAAGAAATGTGAGTTTGAGTTTCTCGACAGCCTGCCCGAGAGGGGTTGGTTAAGCAGTCCCAATACGCTACGGCTAAAACCCAGTTTATCTCGATGTGACCTCAGCCAAACCGTTCTCGGGGCTTCCTGCCTACATGAGCAGACATCGCTATTGAATCTGGCAACCTTTTGGTACCTAGCCGTTAGCCGAGTCATGGACGTGCGCTATTCTGCTGATGAAGACTATGTCGAAATATCTCCAGCCGAAAGGCTATTTCGTGTTGACGCAGCGCGGCGATTGATATCATTTCAGCGTGCGTTACTTCCTTACTCACAGTGGATTGATTCTAAAGACCTTATATCCGAGCTGGCGGCGCTTGAAATAAGCGCATGCTCATCACCCTTTGGGGATGGGGAGCCTTTGGACGAGGAAAGCGGCTGCTTGATTCAGGCGCGTGATCCGGCCACCGATGACCAGACAGAGGGCGGTGAAGAAAAGCTGATAGATCTTCCGACCCATGAAACTTGTCTGAAAATGGAAAGTCGCGAAGATAGAAGTTTTACAGGTTGTAATCTACGCCGAGACTTCTTTTTTGCATTGCGAACGGCGCACCTGACAGGGTTCTTCGCCAAAAAACTGTATTTGGCGGAGGAAAAAGCATCGATGCAAGGTGGTGCAATCCGAACTCAAGTAATGCAGTTGGCTGTGGCTACTGCCCAACTGAGTCCAGCGGCGCAATCGTGGTTGGCGCTGGGTGAGGCGAGGGTGAATTCATTTTCCGAGGCGAATCGCGTATTTGTGGACGGACTGCTTGGCGACAAAGCTTTAAAAGCTCAGCTGGAGGTTAGTCTGCGAGCAAAGAACCGCTCATCTACCGATAAAAACAACCCGTGCACTGTCGTTTTTGACTACCACACGTATCCCGCCGATGCGGGAATGGAGCCGCCTGATCAGAACTATGAAAGCTGCGGAACATGGCTCAAGGAATCGACATCCCGAACCAGGGACGAGGTTGAGTTCTTGCATGCTGTCTTACTTAACCAAAGAAAACAGTTCGATACGGCCTGGGTTATGTTATCCGCGGCTGCAGAAGTGGCAGAAAATCATGGATTGAGGGACTTAAATTTTGGAGAAAAGGCCGCGTATGGTCTTTACCTTAAGACGCGGGCGGCTGAGACTGCCAACACCTTGTACCAACGCCTGAGCAGCTCCACAGAATGTAGTAAGAGAAAACTAGAAGCTACGGAGGATGACCAGCAGCACGACACTATCCCTTGCCAATTAGTGCTTCCCGATTCGATGAAAAACTCGCCAAGTGGCGCTATGCGGCTCACTCTACAGGTTTTCCCGGTAGAGCAATACAGCAGCACCTACAACGTGCCCATGAGCCAACTGGTTGAGGTGCGCTTAACGAGGGATGGCTGCGGTGATGACGTCGCACAATGCTATGTTGCAGAATCGGAAACGCCCGCTGTGGTTTCGTTCGTTCGCGGTTCAGAGAATAAAAATAAGATCACAGCCTTCGAGCATCATGACTGGAAACTAAACGTCATTAACGTACGTGCGCGGCAAATCGGTCCGGTCGATTGTGCGTTTTCGACTATTTCCGAACGGTCCAACAACCAGCGGCTTTGCCGGCCAGGGCGTGTTCCTATGGAGCTGGATCAGATTCAGCATTGGGTTTGGCAGCGTCCCGGTATCCCGGAACGACCGCGCGAGTGGCTCGGCTACCTCGGCGCCAATGCCTTTGTTTCTGCGGACGGCATTGGAGTCGTTTGGAACCCTGATAATGAGGAGCTCCAAATTTTCGGCACTTTCACAGCGTCGACTTTAGGAAGCAGTGCATCTGAATCGTTTTCGCTATCCCTGACACACAGCTCGGAGTCGGATTGGCGGCGGAGTGTGCACCAGGCGTCGTTGCGTGCGGTATTGAAAGCACTGCCCGGATTGAACCATGTCTACCAGCACTCGGACTCGGTTCCATCCTCGCTTAACCTGCCTGAGGACATGGTCTTTGTTGCGCTAAGTTTGGATTCGGTAGAGCCCCTCCGGCTTCGACTATATGCGCACCCAAAGAGACATCCGGCTCTGATTACTGCTTTTACCGGGTCTTTGGATCGTACCGGCACACTCAACTGGAGCACGCCACGCGCATTGCTACCGGCCAAGCTGCTGTTGTTTGTTCAGACCGCCGACTTGGACGCCATGGAAGAGTTGGCCTCGGTGTTCACTAACACCGCCGGTGCTGCAAAGGATAAGAACGGACACAACGGAAACCTTCTTGGCGAAACACTGGCGCGTCGAGACCTTTTCGATGCGTCCGTCCTGAATCTAGCCGCTGTCTTAAGGGACTCGGGACAATATGAATCCGACACACAACTTGAGCCTATCAATGTGCAGGCCACCCTGAACCGATATCGAACCTATGCTTTGGGGCTGGAGGCAGACCCTGCGGCTACGGTGCTTAAGGTGTGGCAGAAGACGCGTGATAACCACGAAACAGAGCTTGATGCGCTGCGTGCTGACCTTGAAACACGACTAGAAGGCCACCTTGCCCCTCCTAAAATACGATTAAGCGGACTGGACGCGAAGGTTAGAGCGGAATTGCTTGAGTTACTCAACTTAACAGACTGGGAAGAGGCAAACGAGCTCATAAAAGCGCAGCTGAAGGGGCTAGTGGTTGAGGTATTGCGGGCATTCAGCGCAAGCGGCGCACTGTTTCAATGTTGGGCAGCCCATCAAGAGACTGCTTCCGGAGTCGAGACTGGGATTGATGCCTTGTGTGCCCCCCCTCAAGAGGCGGCAACTCGCATTAGCACCCAAATTTCGCAAATATTTGTATTGGGCTCCCATCTAAACGCCAGCGAATATAACAAAGAGGTAAAAAAATTCAGGGACCGCCTCAACAAACCGCCGGGACCACTGACAACCCAGCAACTGCTCGATGCGGCACACGGAATACGATTGTCTGTTAGCGTTGATGTAGAACTATCTGTCACTGCGGCATGGGCCGCGGTGATCGCAGGTATCAATCGAGATTCAGACGACATTTTAGCCCCCTTAGTTAGGGCGCTTAAAGACAAAAATAAATCAGCCGAATTGCTTGCCGCGCTTTCTGAAATTCAGGTGAACTGCGAGAAATCACCGCTCGGCTGCGAGCGTATTCTTGTCAGTCTTGCGACGACTTCGCTATATGGCGAGGACATCGTATTGACCTCTGGATTGAGGCCGCATCTAGAGCGTACGTTAAGTGCTTTAATTCCTCGCCCTAGTGTCGTTTATGGACCGGCTGACGAGGCTTCGACCAAAGAGAGCAGAAAACTTGCCAATACATTGACTGGTGCCCAGTCAGAACTGATGACAAAGCTCCAAAGTGCTCAGAATGACTATAGCCGTTCAATTGGCCGTGCCGTGGACGCAGTCGGCTTGACCGTGCGTGACACGATAGCGTTTGTCCCTCCTGTAGAGGTGCGCGAAGGCGCACTTTACCTTCAGCTGAACTCGCCAGCCTGGGGGGGGCGAAAGGGCGACAAGATTCTGGGTGTTAATTGTCAATCTGACGGCACCAATTGTGTTGCCAGTGCAGAGGTCTTGAAGACCGCCGCAGATTTAAAGGCGGCCTTGAGTATTGCCTTGCCGACAGCGAGTCCCCCAATGCCGTTTATACGCGTCGAGCGTGCGAGCAGGAGGCTGACACTACACCTGCCGCGATCGGCCTCTTACCAGATTGCTATCGTGCCGCGAATTCCGGGCGAGGCTCCTTTCCCCAGCGCTGATGTTGAGCAGCTGATGGACAGTGTCGACCCGCGCAATGCGGAGGCGGTGCAAGAAAAGATTAAACTGGCCGAGGCCAAATACGCAGTGTTGACGGCGACGATTGAACGTCTTAACGCGGCTGTACCATTCGATTGGCACGCAGCATACGAAGGCGAGCTTGAAGCGTTTAAAAAGGCCTGTAAGGCAGCGACTAAGGGGTTGCTATCTTGGTTCGGAGAAAGCGACTGCGAGGAGCCAGTAACGCTGTTCCAAAAAGCCTTCGTTGATCTCGACCTACGCATTATTTCGGCGGACATAGTTAAAAATATCGCAATTGGCGCAACTCCTCTGCTTCGTCCGACCTGCGTGCCCAACGATGAAATGCATGAAGTCTTGCAAAATGCAGCCAATGCGGCTTGTGGAAAGCTGACAGAGCAAGTGATTTTCATCGAAGATGAGTTGGAGTCGAATAATTTGGCTGAGGCCAGGGCTCAGGTAGCGGCACTGCCCCAGACCGTGATTCAGGCTTTTGGCGAGACTTTTGCCGACGCAACACAAGAAGAAGCGTTGGCGAGTTTGATGAGTGTCGCTTCGGCAGCCGAATTGCTGCCGCTGCAGCAAACAACATTTGATTACGAGGTCCATTCGAAGCGAGTGTGCGCCGAGGCACTTGAATCGATTGTAGGCGATCGTATCGATGGTTGCGGGGGGCTTAGAGAAGTCTACGTAAAAGCCCTGAACCTCGATCTTGGTGCTATCGCCAGCGAACAGGTGAATAAGAAGATTAATAAGATATGCGTTGAGGCATCCCGAGAGATTGGCCTTGGCGGAGTCAGTAACTGCTCAGATCTAAAGGTCGAACTGAATCAGGCGGTGGTCGCTGAAGCGAAAAAGTACATGAAGGAAAAATTCCAGCTAAATCCCCTCGACTGCAACCCTCGCGCAGGTATTGATTCAATTCTAAGGGGCGCCTCCCAAGCGGCCTGCGACATGCTGAGAGTGCAAGTCAAAGGTGTAGAGTCAGCCGTGCATGATACCCAATTCGAACGGGCCCAGAAGCTCACTTCCGAGCTGCCACGGAAAATTGCAGAAGCGTTCGGTGACAACCTCAAACAACAAGGGCGGCGGGAACTCAACAATTCATTTCCTTACTGGAAGGAAGTTCAGCAATACGAGCATCAGGCCAATCGATTGTGCATCACTATGCGTGATCGGACGGCAGACCTTTTGGGCGACGAGTTGCCGGCGGTAGAGGGTTGCAAGGGGGTTGATGCAGTGCTTGATCCCGAGCTGATTAAGGATCTACTGGAAAAGCGAGGTAAAGAACTTGAGCAGGCGGCTCGCGATCGTGTTGAGGCCGAACTTAAGGCTCGGGCCAAGACGCTGATCAATGCAGCGAACGCTGCATACAATGAGCAGAAACAACTCTTGCGGGAGGCGGCTAAAGCCCAAGCTGCCCCGCTCCTGGCAGAGCTACGCGAGGCTGAAGCGCGCATATGTCGTGCGATCGACATATTGTTTGATGGAGGTAACACAATCGAGTTAACGGTAATTGCGGGGGCGCCGTTCACGATCCGTCGTCCCAGCGAACTCGGTGCCCAGTGTCTGCCCAAAACGCTGGGCTTGGAAGCACAGCTCAGTCTGTTTGGCAAAGATGTAGATATAATTGGTGGCGTGACGCTGAATATAGACCGCCTGCGCGACGAAGCGCTGCTTGATAAGGTAGAGGCTGGTAATTTTAATCTGGCTAGCCTCGTCGATTTGAATTGGCACAAGTTCCGAACCAACCCATCCCTCGAAACAGTGCTGACCGAAAGGCTTCGCGATACCGAATCGGGGCTTTCCCTGCAGCGACTTGTAGCGCGTGCTGACAAAATTGAGGTTAGCCTGCAGTATCAGCCGGCTGCGTTCCCATTCGCGGTCCCGGTCAACACCCAGATCAGCACAGACGGTGTGCAGGTGGAGCTGGGCGAATTGAGTCCGGTGATGTACAAGGCAATCTGTCATGAGATTCGCGACTACATCTTGAGAGAGCAGCCTGAGATCCTGCCCGATGCGCGCATTGTCGGGGCACCGTCCGAGTATTGCGAGAAACGCGAGGTCAAGGGGCTGGAGTTTCAGGTGGCAGTGGATCTCGCCAAAGGTATCGGGCGAGTCGACGTGCAGATGTTCATCGACATCGAAACCGGCCTTCGTATAGTACCGCCGGACCTCAAGCAACTGGCCGCTGCCCAATTCCTCAAATTGTTCGGTATTGATGCTGTTAGGCCTGTAGCACCGTTCTATGACAGTACCGATGGCCTCACGCTTTATCTGGAAGGCAAAGCAGATACACCTATCGGCTTGGCGCTCCAGGCAGGCTTTTCCGTCAGCCCCAACCGGTTGAAGTTTAGAGGGCCTATTGGCCTGCGCATTCCTGGCTGGTTCGACACAACTGTTCTCTCCCTAGGCAACCTCGGCATCACCTACAACCCAGAGAACAAAGAGCTGTCTTTGTTGGGCGCTGTAACTGTCACGCCGGGCGCAGCCACGAATCATCTGGTGCGCGTTGATGGTCGAGGCAGCTTGGGGATTGAGGAGCAAAAGCTTGAGATTACAGGCAATCTTATGGTGCTGCGACTGCTTGGTGTTGCAGGAACTCGAACGACAATCAGTCTCCCGGAGCGCTTATTCGAACACACTATTGGTACCAGCCCGATGTTGGCCGACATAGTGAAGTTGCAAGGAGAACTGCGAATCCAGGACCTCAAACCAAATCCTTTCCTTGCAGGCTCCGGCGAGGGCGGCCTCTTCGGCGCCGACATCGCTATGATGAAGGTGGAGTTGCAACGTAACTTAGGTGGACATTTTGATGCCGGTTTGCGAATCCCGCTGGATAAATCCGCAGTAACGTTCAAAGTCGTGGTTGAGGAGGAGATGGGTGATGTGACGGCGGGCACCAAAGCCGAGCTTGAGGTCGGCCCTGTTAAGCCAACATTTAGCATGGATGCAAGCGCGAGCTCGGTAGGCATTGGCATGAAGGTGAAGTTCGAGGGGGCCGGCAGCCTCGACATCGGGTTTGCGCTACCAAGCTTTGCGTCACTGACGCCGGAATACGTCCTCAGTTTGCTTATGGATATGGGACTGACCTTCCACGTCCCCTCGTCCCTTGCCACCATAGCCAATGGCGCGCCAGAGGGCTATTCGGGGTCGAGGACCGGCAGCGGTGGTGAAAGCCAAGGGCAAGAGGCCGATAGCAAGCGGCCCGAAAAGCCGACAGATCCGCCCGGGAATTACCAGCGCGCCTGGCGCATGGTGCCGGTCGAATATTGCAAGCCGTTCAAAATTGGATTCAAGTTGTGGTGCGAAAAACGCATCCGTTGGGAGCCTGCTTTCGTCGATGGCCGAGGCGGCTCAATGGCGCAGCAAGCTGGTTACTCGGCCAGGACGGCCAAGCACTATGATGTGCACTACAATTCCAGTTACAAATACTACGACCTGCTCGTCGGTGCCGCCAGGGGGGATAAACGGGCGTACGCTTTCGTCAAGGACGGCGGCCAGTTGTGGGCTGGTCAATATGAGGCTAGTACACTCTCCGATCTCAATAGCAAGCCATACGCGCACAAGGCTCGAAAAGGGGAAAACCTCTTGGTGGTGCGTACCGGCGATGAATATTTCGGGATCAAGCCGAATGAGGTTCTTGATGCAACAGGCCAATCCAACAAACTGAATGGTGCCGGCCGTTGGCTGCAGGACAACGATTCCGGTGAGTTTGCGCGCCGACTCCTGCCGAGCGCGGCTGAGGCGCAGCTCTACAACGACAGCATGGTCGAGCAGAAGCCAATCGGCAGATCCGCCAAGTGGGTATTGCTCGTTATCACCAAAAAAGGCGGCCCGTCGACTCCGACACACATACTGGCCCAAACGCGCGGCGCAACGAAACCACTGACTTATATGGCACTCGTTGACCTCAATAAAAACGACGGCAGCGGGGATACGACCGATAACCTCATACAGAACTTAAGTGCCCTCCAAAAAGACCTTCCGGACGTTTTGGACCGGGTGTGTCCGCCGCAGGATCCAGCACAGGAAATTGGATCGTCACTAAGCGCTCCCTGCGCGTACCTTGCTGTGGGGCAGCGGACCAATGGCAAGCCAGTTGCATTCGGACTGGATGGAACCCGTGATAACCGACCAACGGCGCTGCTGGCGACCAAGTCACAAGCCTGGGCCGCACCCGTGCATTGGCCGAAACGCTTTAGCGCCGCGTCGTTAACAGACGTGGATCCGGCCATGTTACTGAAACTCTTGGACTCACTGGTTCAGAATTCCGCTCATCTTGATGGGATGAGCGAGCTAACAAATATTGTCATTGATCTATCTGCTAACGGGCGGATTGCGGTGAACGGCTTGGAAAAAGAGGGGGAGTTCATTCTGTTCTCGCCACGCAACATACAAATTGATGAAAACGGTAAACCTCGGCATTTTGAGCCGCGTCACCTGAATATGGGGTGCGTAAATGATTTTTGGGCTGATCAAGGAAGCCACCTTCGGCCTTACGAGGAGACACTCCGGGCTCAGGGCGTGAGCGAGAAAATGGCACTGATGCTGTCCTTAATCCATCACGACGTCTTCAAGACCTACGGTTTCGCAGCCGATCCAGTCGGGAGCTTGTACAAGCGCTGCAATTAATGGAACAAAATTATGATTGGTATTGCTTTGCTAGTGATTATTGTTGTGCTGGCGGCCGGTTTAATGCTCGTTTACTGGTCTTCACGATGGGATATCGCGTGGACGATCAGCCCTGGGGGCGATAAAAATAGCCAAGAAAGCACAGATCAGCAGAAGCGGCTGCTATTCAGCCACCGGCCCAACCGTGTTGCTGAAGACGAACGGTTCCCATCCACCTGGTGGAGTAAGGCGCAAGCGCTTCGGCTTTGCTGGCAGGGTATCCTGTTTGCCGTAGCGTTTATGGTGCTTGCCAACCTAGTGCTAATGGCGGCTGCTGAAATGACGATAGGAACTGCCACTGTAACGAATAGGGTTTTTACAAAAGCCGGTCTTGCGACTGATGGCACTTGGCTTTTCCCAATATTTAACGCTATCCGGACCAGTGGAACCAATGGCGGATACGTAAACACAACTAAAACGCACGAGGTGAACCGGAAAGCTTTCTTGGCAGCCTATCTCGTCGACCTCGATAAAGCGTCCGAGCTGGAACAAAAAGATGAGCTTAAGCTACTTGAGGCGGTTGTACGAGAGCGTTCTTTTAAGGGCAACACTAACAACATCTGTTCCAGCGGTCTGGATGTTTTTAAAGTGCAGTGGCTCACGGTTGCCAGCAGCTCCAACGAAATTCCGAGCTTGGGGGATGGAAAGCCTAAGTCATGCGATGAGTTTATTGCCCAAGAGTTGCCGAGCGTGAAAGATAACAGTATTCGAGATTGTGATCTGATGGACTACGGCCACCAAGCGACGAAAAAAGTCCGACAGGCTTATGGAATGGACTGGGTTCGCGACCTTGGCGGTTTAATTGGCCTTGATGGCGCCCCGAGTTCGCCACGAGAGTTGCTGAAGTCGTTAGAGCAAGGAACCACGCTCAAGCCGATTAAAGAAGGAATGAGCGTCGGAATCGAAGAAACTTGTAATGCACAGCTTGTGGCCAGCTTTGACCAAAACCCATACGCACGTGAGGTGTTGCTGGCGCAGCTGTCGCACTTGCGGGACAGTTTGGACGGTATTTATCGAGCCAAGGCGCTGATTTGGGGTCCGCTGCAGTGGCTACTTCTCGCTAGTTTTTTCGCAGCCTGCCTTGCCCTTGGTCAGCGTCGTGCGTTTTCTCGGGATATTGATTCGCAGACGCCAGATGACGCACATCTTCACCGCTTCGTGCGGGCCCGCCTTCAAGCGGTTGTGAATAGCTTGTCGTCGGATGATCAGCGTTTAGGCAAAACACTCATCGAACGCTCGACCAAAAACGCGATTAATGAGGAGTTGGACGACGACGCCAGCTTTCCTATTGACTTGACAAAGTATGTGCTTCCCACAGTTGGCTTTATCGGTACTGTAATCGGCATTGCGGCATCAATGGATAGTGCTGGTGGAGTGGTTGAGGCGTCCACGCAGGGCGTGGAAGCGCAGCTAAGTGCAATCAGTCTCGTGACAGGGCAGCTGGGAGTTGCTTTCGACACCACTCTTTTAGCGCTTGCCGCCACTGCGTTCGTCATATTCGGCCATGCATACCGGCGATCATGTGAACGGCGCGTGGTACGAAAAATGCCGTTGCCGGAACCACAGCAGGTCACTAAGTGAAAGGGTCGCCAGATGCATCGCTGTCTTTCCTCGATGTGCTGGCCTGCGCTCTGGGTGGTAGCGCGCTGTTGTTTCTTATTCTGACAACGCTGCCGCATTCAGGTGCTAATGCCCCGAAGGTTTCTGACGCGATTACTGCCAGCACGGTGGAGGTCACTCCGGCGCTTGCTGGTGCGCCAGCTCCGGCGCCACCGAAACTCTTTCGCATCGAACATCCGGCCCAATGTCAGCTGCGATTGGACGATCCGGATGCCGAAGCGGTTGTGCTTGGAGAAGCCTATGCGCTGACGGATCGAGGGCGCCCAGAACATTGGCTGCGCTTAGGTCCGCGCGATAATGCTTCGGTGCAAACGGTGGTTCTGAAATTTGAGGAATGCCCGTCGGGTGAAGCCTTTGTCATCCGCGCAGTGCACTACTCTGTTCCCCTTGAGCCCATTATCTATGAAATCTTGACTGACCATGGCACGCTTTCCTACGACGGCGGTACTTCTGAAAAGTGGAGTTTGAAATGATATTCGGTCGCTGGTCACGCAAGAGACCGAAGAAAGCTGCCGCGCGGCGCAATGAGGTGCTTTCCGCCGAACAGGGGATTTTTGAACAGGCGCTTCTCGAACTAGTTGACCGCCGGCGAAGCCGGACCGAGCCCGCAATTGGATTATCAATGCTGGATATTATGGCTTGTGGTTTGGGTGGGGTAGCATTTCTCGCGGTTTTACAAATGCTGATCCGCATACCGTTGCCACCTCCTCTTTCGCAAAATTATATTCTGGCTGAGATTCAAGCGGAAGGTCTTGGTCAGATCGGCTTCTTCGTCCAGCCGCCGGCAACTGATCGCTGGATTTCGGTCATACCGGACGACGGCAACCAACGCCCCGAACAGGGAGATACACTGGTGGGCGGTGAGGGCGCCTACGCGTCATCCATTACCTACTCGCAAACGTTTACACACCAGGATTGCAGCGCCAATAAAACACCATGCCTCAGCGTAGCCTATTTGCATATCGAAGGTCCGTCTTTGGACGAATGGAAAATCATGCCTTACTTTTATCAATATCGGAACGTCATGGTTGAGGACGTCCAGGATGATTTTCAAGCGAGTGCTCTCTCGCAGTTATCCTGCACATACTGGTCTCGTGATAGCACCATAAAGTTGGACTCTGAAAAAAAACCGTGCGCCTCAGATCGCCAGTTGGACTATCCGGGTGACTCGGCCTTCGTGGCACCAATTACTGTGACGGGACCCTAGGGGCAGAACTCGGCTTTAATTCAAAGTGACCGGTAGCTTTAGCGCAATAGACAACGATCAGATCAAGAGTGAGTTACTACAAATCGTGCTTCGATGCATAAAAAGATTTTGGGAACTCATGCAACCATTGTTTATCTCTTATTAAAACTATTGGAGAAAAAAGATGAGATTGCTATACATTGCTCTATTAGGAGCACTCGCTCACTCAGATACGGCGAGCGCCCAGTCCCCAAGCTGCCTCTTATCCCTCAACGTTGATGGTGATCGTGGAGTCGAAATATCATTCGGTTCTGGGCCATACTCTTCGACGTGTGGAATTGTTGAGTCCCGACGCCAAGACATATATGAACAGATACAGGAACTTCAAGGCAAATCTTACATAGAGCTAAAAACGGGAATCGGGGATATCCGCACGAAGCTGGATGAAATGCGAGGGCAAAGGACCTATAAAGCAATTAGACTAGTGGGTAGTAAAATCATTGCATATACATCCTTGACCTCTTGTAGGAGAGCCTCGATGAAGTGTGTCGGGGCCCTGGTTGGTTACGTATGGTCAAACCTCGACGTGATAGACAACACCAGAGATATACAGGTCATTAATACCGCGATAGATTCTTTGCAGAAGAAGCTTTCAGAAGCCGAGAGTGATCTGAGTGCCGCACAAATACAGGGCGTGAATACCAAGAAATTTCTTCTTGAGAGTTTTGAGAACCTCTGTCAAGAGGTCAAGGACCAGTGTTTGTGACCAGTCGGTGCATACCCAGCGGGCTGATTTTTTTGATGGTTGTAAGTTGCTGAAGAATGGTAGATCTAGGAAGGAAGGTTTGAGCTGCCGACCTCTGCCATGTAAAAACTGGGAATCTTCGCGTGAAATGCTGGGGCGAAATTGGGGCAATCAGGTGTCCCATGCTGTCCGAAGCCGTACTGCTAGATTTTTCTATATCATTGATATTCCGGTTGTATCCGTTCTGGTCCATCCAGTATGTAGGGTTCGAATCCCTCTCTCTCCGCCAATTAAAACCCCGGCTTTCATATAGAAAGCCGGGGTTTTTCGTTTTGGTGCAGCACTCCGGGCGCGCTGTATGGGCTCCCCGACCTACACTTCCCATGATTTGACAATTTCTTGATACTTTTTTGACTCGCCATTGACGTGGTCCCTTCTATTCTGCACTTCGGTTAATAAGTCGCCTGAGGCGAAGCTTCTTACACAGAGTGCAGATATGACTTCATTGTCTTTCCCGATACGCTCATTGCCGGAACGTGTATATCAACGGTTCAGCTGGACCGGTGCTTATGCTCCGATATTGATGCTGTTTTTGGCAATACTTCTCATTGGAGGATTGTCCCGTGTACTGCTGGTTGCATGGCAGTTCGATCGGGTTGCGGAAACATCCGTCTGGCCAGACATTTTTCTTCATGGACTACGGGTGGATCTGATCATGGCGGGTATGGCCGTGGCACCTCTGGTCCTGCTTTTGCCGGTTCTGGGCCATCGTTTCAGTTGGACAGTCTGGAAGCGTCTGACAGGCCTGTGGTCGCTTTTTGTTGTTTTCGTTTTTCTGTTCATGGAGCTGGCAACGCCAACCTTTATTGCAGAATACGATACCCGGCCCAACCGCCTGTTCATTGAATATCTTAATTATCCAAAAGAAGTACTGAGTATGCTTTGGGAGGGATACTTGCCGACAGTTGTTGCCGGGGTCTTTCTTTGCGTCTCAGTAACGCTTCTGTTCGCCTGGCTGTTACGACCCTGGTCAGGGGAGGTCAGGTCGGGCAGCTATCCTCGGGCGCTTCTGGTTTGGCCGATCGTAATTCTCGCCGTGTTTATATGTATCCGTTCCACGACCGGCCATCGACCTGCTAACCCGGCGATGTTTGCATTGACTTCAGATGCCCTGGTGAATTCGCTGATAATCAACTCAACCTGGTCGGTGGCCTTTGCTATCTACAATCTCAAGCACGAGGACGACGCAGGTGACATCTACGGCCAAATGGAAGTTTCCAAAATACTCGATGAGGTGAGGAGCGCGCCCTGGCTCAGTGACTACGCGTTCAGCTCAAGTGAGTTTCCGACGCTACACCGGCAGCGCCCTGTACTCGAAAAGTCCCGCCCACTTAATCTGGTCATTGTTCTTGAAGAAAGCCTGGGTGCGACCTTTGTTGAGTCATTGGGTGGCACCCCGGTTACTCCTCGCCTTGAAGCCCTGAAAGACTCGGGCTGGTGGTTCGAGAATCTGTATGCGACGGGTACAAGGTCTGTTCGTGGTATTGAAGCTGTTGTCTCCGGCTATTTGCCTTCTCCGGCACGGAGCGTAGTGAAGCTGTCACTGTCCCAGACAGGGTTCTTTACCTTGGGTGAGCTGCTGAAACATAAAGGCTACGACACAGGTTTCATTTACGGCGGTGAAGCCCATTTTGACAATATGCGCAGCTTTTTCTCCGGAAACGGTTTCGACACGATCATCGACGAACAGGACTACAGCAACCCCGTTTTTACCGGGAGTTGGGGGGTCAGCGATGAAGATCTGTTCGCAAAAACCCATGAAGACCTTGAGAAACTCCATGAGTCGGAGAAACCTTTTTTCCGTCTGGTTTTTTCATCTTCCAATCACACTCCATTTGAATACCCTGACCAAAGAATAGAGCGTTACGACGATGAGAAAAATACTGTTAATAATGCCGTTAAATATGCAGATCACGCCTTGGGTGATTTCATCGATACTGCCCGAAACAGTGACTACTGGAAGGATACGGTGTTCCTGATTGTTGCTGATCATGACGCCAGGGTCTGGGGTGACGAGCTGGTGCCCGTGAAGAACTTTCAGATTCCGGGGCTGATACTTGGGGCTGATATTGAAAGCCGGCGCATTAAACCAGTGACCAGCCAGATCGATCTTGCACCCACCCTGCTATCACTTATGGGCATTGCCAGTGACCACCCGATGATAGGCCGTGATCTGCTGAGTTTTCCGGAAGAGCCCGGCCGGGCGATCATGCAGTTCAATGATTACTATGCGTGGATGGACGACCGCTTCAACGTGACAGTATTGCGGCCCGGTCAGGAAGCTTTAGCCGGAGTCTATTCCCGAGAAAAGGGCAGCACAGAATATCTGGAAGACAGTCCGGAGAAAGCTGCGACTGAAAAAGCGCTGGCCCATGCACTCCTTCCACTGATGTTGTATCGGGAACAGGCGTATCAGGCCAGGCTATGAACGTGGATCAAAAACTCCGTGCCTTTGCCGTCTGATTGCGAGACCTCCAGATCCCAGCCCAGTCGTTCACAAACCAGCCGGACAATCAGCAACCCGAAAGTGGTGTTGCTGAACTCTCCGGCCGGGGACGTAATGGCGCGGGGTGCTTCGTCAGTATTCAGGCTTGCAGTAATTCGATCAGGAAGTCCGGGGCCGAAATCCCGCACCGAGATGCTGGAGTCGACCATTCGAACCTCCACCTCGGAAACGGTGTGCCTTAATGCATTTTGCAAAAGATTTCTCAGCAACATGCGCACCAGAGCGGGATGAGTGTTTATTCTCAGTTCCGAGCTGTCTGAGTAGACAGTAATCCGCCCGGCATGATTCGGAAGCCCCTGTTCCAGGTCATCAATGGTGTTCTGGACGATTTCCTGCAATATCACGGTTCGGGCATCGTCTTTGGGCGTTTCACTGCGAGCGAGCTCAAGCAGGACATCTGTATCGTCGCGCATGGTTTGCATGGCCCGGCGGATACGAGCGAGGGTTTTTTCGTCCGCTGCTGACAAACTCTGGCGCTGCTCGAGTACGTTGAGGGCGCCACTCATCACGGCAAGGGGTGTGCGCAACTCATGACTCGCTAGCTTTACAAACGACTTCTCGCGCTCGATATGGCGCTCTGAAGCGGAAAGGAAGCGGTTAAATGCAGCAGCGATATCGCAAAACTCCTGATCATGATAATCCGTAGTGATTTGCGGCATCCTGGAGCCCGGTGCTGTGTTGAGGACTTCACGAGTCAGCTCTTTAAAGGGGCGCACCAGGTATTGGGCGCCTGTGCGGGCGACAAAAAAACCGACAAGAAGCATGAAGCCGGCTACACCTGCCAGAGCAAGCTGAACCAGGGACTCGCGGTTTTCCATGATCGTAATATCCTGAGCCAGAAACAGCTTTCCGTCTGGCGCGGTCACCTGCTCGCCGAATATGAGAAGTGTTGTTTCACCTATCTCGACCTCTTGGGAAAACGGCAGAGGGAGGCTCTGAAAATAGTCTGGCAGGCGGTCTTCATGCTCACCTTCGGGAAGGAAAGTGGCTTCCAGTTGGGCTGTTTTTAGAGGTTGAAAGCTCCCTTCCCGGAGTTGCTCTGTGAAAAACTCGGCATCTGCCTTCAGCTCCAGGCTGAGAATAGTGTCCTCAACATCATTTACAAACACCTCGACGATAAACATCGAGAGAGCAGTCGTGGCGGCGATCAGGAAAAACAGGGTTCGGGCCAGACGCGTGGTCAGGGAGGATTTCATGGTGTATCGGTACTTTCTTTTTCAAGGGGGTCCGCAGGGACCTCTAACCTGTACCCTCGTCCATGGATGGTTTTTACCATACCGCTACCCACGCTGGCCTGAAGGGATTTTCGGAGTGTGTAAATATGAGTCCGCAGGCTGTTTCCTTCCGTTTCGCCATAATGAGCTCCCCATATGGCTTCGCTCAGTGCTTCATGGCTGAGGAAGCTCGGATAGGCTCGCATCAATAATTCAAACAGGCGAGCCGGCGTGCCGGATAGTGCTGTTTTCCGCCCGTGCAGTTCCACTTCAAGTGTGCCCGGGTCGAACCGTACATCGCCGGCCGACAAGACGGGCCTCTGGGGTGAATAGCGCCGGTGCAGGGCTTCAATTCGCAATTGTAGCTCACGCAACTCGAACGGTTTTACAAGGTAATCATCTGCACCGCAATCAAACCCTTTTTCCTTGTCGGTCAGTGCGCTCAATGCGGTCATCAGAATAACAGGCGTTTCGCATTTCAGGTCCTGGCGGATACGCCGGCAAATATCATAGCCGTTAATGCCAGGCAGCATCAGGTCAAGCACGATAACATCGTAGGTTTGGGTGGCCAGCAAATGCAGGGCGGTCAGACCGTCAGCGGCAAAATCCAGAGCGTAACGATCCTCACCCAGAAACTCGAACAGGTTTTCAGCCAGGTCCACCTGATCCTCAACAATCAAAAGCCTGAGAGAAGGTTTGACAGACCTTTTGCCAGAAGACAGGGCAGGAGAGAGTGAAGAAGAGAGTGCAGAAGAGTGATCAGATGTCATTCAAGCGAACTCCGTTGGCGCCAGACACTGTTTGTTGACCGTGGCGCGAGCCCTCAATAATCAACAATTGATAGCGATTATTTTCCATAATCTTCCGGTTTGAAATGGATAAGTCAGCCACGTTATTGTCTGACCAGTTTCTCGGAACTGCCACGTACAAACGTTTAAATCTGTCGGCCAAATGCAAGTTACTCAAACCATCCCGGGTGACTTCAAGAGCATCCCCGCCTGAGTAAAACCTGGCGGAAAAGGGCAGGTTGTCCAGATACATCAGCGGGCTGTCCTGTGCTTGCCTGTTCTGTTGGTAATAGCTTACCAGTTCCTTCTCCGTTTTGACCGGCGTCCAGCCTGTCGCGGCCAGACCGACGAACACGCTCAGTAAAACAGGCACAAGCGCCACCAGGCCGCCCCGTACCCTAAACAACGGGGAAGTCTCCCAATGCGAGACCCGGCGACCGATCAGGATGGCGGTAAACGGGAGTGAAGGCAGTATATAAGTCCAGAGTGTATTGCCTGCGAGCGTAAAAAACAGCATAGGCGCTATTGCGCTGAGCAGTAAAAAGCGGACTCCGGGATTTGATATGGCTGTGTGCAGGACTTCGTTTCTTTTGCCACTGAGCAATGCACTTGCCAGGCTCGCCAGCGCAACAATTCCCCATGGAAAGGATGCCCACAACCAGAATATCCAGATCATGCCCTTGGGCCGGTTATGCGCACTTCCGTAGAGGTCTCCAGCCCAACCCGGGTCCAGAAACCGGCGAATATGTTCCCCTATGATAAAGTAATCCAGAAACCCGGGGGTCTTTAACTCAGCCAGGACATACCAGGGACAGACCAGCAGCGCTGTTATCAGCGTTCCTCCCAGCCAGGGAAGTCTTCGCAAGTATGTGGTCGCTTCACGCCATGAGAGAAGTAACCACAAACTCATGGGAATTCCGGTCAGCACCAGGGCCAAGGGTCCTTTGGACAGAAGTCCGATCACCATTCCAAGAAAGAAAAGCCATCGCCAAACGCCGCGTTCTCCCGACATCACCAAACAGAAGCTGACCAGCGTAAGCGTGGTGCCAAGAGCCAGAAAGGCGTCGGTCATTACGGCTCCGGCACTGATGTACGTGAGGGCCATGGTCCCGAAAACCAGGCTACTCCATTGAGCTACCTGAACACTCCAGAGTTGCCGCGCCAGTCGCCACACCAGCCACACCATGCCAAGCGTTGCCAGCCAGGAAGGAAAGCGTAGCGAAAACTCCGAGATACCGAGCATCTTGATGGACGCCGCCTGGGCCCAGAAAGACAAGGGCGGTTTACCCCAGAATGGAACGCCGGGTTCAAACCAGGGCGTAATCCAGTCTCCGGTTTCCGCCATCAAGCGGGCGATTTCCGCGTAACGAGGCTCGGTGGTGTCTGCAAAGGGAAACAGCGCCATGCTGATGAAGCGGCTCACCAGTATTACCGCCAGTATCAGCAACCAGACGTTAAACCGCTTTGACATGTCGTGCCCCTGTCATTTTACGATTAGCCTGCTGCGTAACACTGACCCGGCTTTCAAGCACCTCTTCGGTCAGGTAAATCGGTCGCTGTTTGGATTCCATATAGGTCTTACCGACGTACTCGCCCACGATGCCCACGCTTATTAATTGAATGCCACCGAGAAAGCTGATGATGGCCACCAGTGATGGATAGCCGCTGGTCGCATCGCCCAGCATGATAGCCTTGACGACGATCCACAGCCCGAATACCGCGCCCATAGTGGCGGCGATCAGTCCGATCAACGTGGCCCAGCGCAAAGGTGATACCGAGAATGAAGTCAGCCCTTCAAGCGCAAGTCCAACCAGGCCTGGATAATCCCATTTTGTTTCCCCTGCGACTCTGGGTTCGCGGTCATACTGGATTATTCTGGTTGGCATGCCGACCCAGGCAAACAACCCTTTCATATAGCGATTGCGCTCCTTCAGAGTCAACAGAGCGCTAACCGCCTTTCGACTCATCAACCGGAAATCACCGGTATCCACCGGAATATTTGTCCGGCTGGTTCGGTTCAGTAACCGATAGAAAATGTGCGCACTCCAGCGCTTGAAGGCCGTTTCCCCAGCCCGTGAACGACGCTGCATCAGAACAACATCTACACCAGACTGCCAGCATTCGACCATGCCCGGGATCTGCTCGGGCGGATCCTGCAGGTCGGCATCCAGCACAATCACCGCATCGCCCATGGCATGTTCCATACCCGCCGTCATTGCGGCTTCTTTGCCGAAATTCCGGCTCAATTTAACAAGACGGATGCCCGGCGTTCGGTCAACAACACCGCGGATGTATTGGGCACTGCCATCGTCGCTACCATCATCAACCAACACGATTTCCCACTTCAGGTCCAGTTGAGCGAGCACCGGTAGAACCCGCTCAAAGAAAAGAGGCAGCATGGGGCGCTCGTTAAATAGCGGCACTACGAGTGATAGCAATGGCTTATCAAACGGTACAGCAGGGAATTCAACGCGTTTGTTCATGGAAAACCAGCCTTTGGTAAACGGTGTAATTCATTGCAGCGACAAGCCCCGTAGCAGCCAATTGGGAAAGCGGTACGGGAAGTGCCAAAAGGTTATTGAACAGGAAGAAAAATATGAGATTGCACAGCCAGGCGAAAAAACAGGATCCGACGTAGCGCCATAGGGTAAATCTGTGCGGGCCAGCGTTTCGGAAGGCCATGCGTCGCTGTAGACCATAGTTCAGTGCGGCGCCCGACAGGCTTCCACTTGCGGTTGCGACTGTTGGCTCAAGCCCGGCGCCAATCAACGCAGCCATAACAAGCCAGTGAAACAGCGTGGCAAGGCCCCCGGCAGCCAGGAATCCTTGCACCTGGAGTGAGAAAAAAGGTGGTGAAAATCTGATCACAGCGAAAATGACCCCCTTGAAGACAGACGAAGTCGGGCTACTCGTGAGTGAGTACCTTAGCTCTGGCGGTATCACGACTTTGTGGAGGTTTTATCAGGAAAATGTCAAAACTTGAGAAGATAGATGCAGAAAGGAGGGCGCGGACTGCAGGCTTTCGATACTGGCTTTGATTTCAGAGCCACTTCTTCGATTCTGCAATCACAGTGTTCATTCTGCTCTGCAGCGTTCTGTCGCGACGAACAGCAAGGTAGAGAGTCTCACTGACCGGGGTGGCGAGCCGGTGTGTCCTCACACACTTAGGTCTCCCGAAGGCCTCGACAGCATGAGCGGGTAAAACGGTAAAACCCAGTCCCATGCTCACGGGCTCCAGGATCAGACCAATCTGATTCGAGAATCCTTTCTTTTCAAACAGATTGCTATGTTGGAACTCAGTGTAGTTGGCGCCAAGCAGCATGCCGGCATGATGGGCCCCATCGGGGTGGTCGATAAAGCCGAGTTTCGTCAAAGCCTCCCAGCTGGGTTCAACAACATCCGCAGGCGTCACCAGCAGGAGCGATTCTTCTGCGACTGGTTTGCAGCTCACTTCCTCCAGAGTTGACGCAGTGGTCATATACCCGAAATCGATCCTGTAATCGGAAAGCGCGTTTTCAACGTCGGTGTTTGGAGCAAACCGGTAGTCAATCACAAGGCCGGGATGCCGGCGTTGCAGCTCCAGAAGGTGAGGGTAGAGTTTGAGACCCACGCTTCCGGGCGACATCACCCTGACCAGGCCCTCGTGCGGGGGGTCCTCGACGATTCTTTGTTCAAGGCTGGATAGCGCCTGGATGATCGCGCGCCCTTCGGCGTATAGCAGTTGGCCCGCATCCGTGAGCGAAAACTGTTTGCCTTCACGCACCAGCAGAGCAACCCCCAGCTGGTCTTCGAGTTTCCGCACGTGTTGGCTGACACCTGACTGCGTCATGTGCAGGCGCTCGGCGGTGCGGGTGAAGTGGCCTACCTCGACGAGTGTGCAAAAACTTCGCAGCCAGGTGGTGTTTGTCATTACGTTTCGTACTCATCAATATTATAAACGATAATTTTACGTAATTATAAGGCGGTTGTAACCTGTCTCTACGATAAAACAGGAGAACAGGATATGAGCAACGTTTACCCGAGAAATTTCTCTCACATTGGCATTTCGGTTCCCAGTCTGGAAGAAGCCGTTAAGTTCTATACCGAGGTTATGGGTTGGTATCTGATCATGGAGCCGACCGAAATCGTTGAAGATGACAGCGCTATCGGTGAAATGTGTACAGAGGTGTTCGGAAAAGGTTGGGGTAGCTTCCGCATTGCCCATATGTCTACCGGTGACAGGGTTGGTGTAGAGGTATTCCAGTTTAAAAATCAAACTAATCCGGAAGACAACTTTGAGTATTGGAAAACTGGTATCTTCCATTTCTGCGTGCAGGATCCGAATGTTGAAGAGCTTGCCGATCGCATCGTTGCGGCCGGTGGCAAGAAGCGGATGGAGAAGCCGCGTTACTACTACCCGGGTGAGAAGCCTTATCGGATGATCTACATGGAAGATCCGTTCGGAAACATTCTGGAGATCTACAGCCACAGCTATGAGTTAATCTACAGCGAAGGCGCGTACTGAGATGCTGCTGGCGCCTTGGCTGATTCATAAATTGGTCAGGCGCCTTGTTTGCGTTTGATGATCTGGTCGGCAAGGGCAGTAAGATCTGATGCACAAAGGTCAGGGACAGGCACATTGGGCGCTGGCAGCATGTCGTTGTAGGAGCGCTTTAGAAACGCACCGCGGCACCCCGCAGCTTGTGCACCGATGGTATCCCACAAGTGGCAGGTTACAAGGCACAGGTCTGAAGTCTCGACAGACAGTTCTGCGGCGACCAGTTGATAGGTTTCCGGTGCCGGCTTGAATTTACGTGCCTCTTCAACACTGAATGTCTTTTCAAAAAAGCTACTCAAGCCGGCCTTTTCAAGCGGGGTTGGTACTGTGCTGCTGGCTGAGTTGGTCAATGTGACCATTCGAAACCCCGCATCCTGTAAGCGGGTGAGTGCCGGTAAAACATCGGGATGTGCCGGAATAGAACTCATCCGTTCCTTCAGCTCCGAAACGTCCGCATCCGTAATGTTGATGTCATGAATACTCGCCGTCATTCTCAGTGCACCAATGCCCAGCTCGCCGAAGGGTGTATAGAGTCCGGCGAGGGTCATTGTCTGAGAGTAAAGCACAAGCTGGGCGAACCATTCTCGAAGCATGCGTGGGTTGCCAAACATCCGATCAAACAAAGGCTCCAGAGTCGTGATATCCAGCAGCGTTTCATTCACGTCAAATACGATTATCGAGGGGAAGGCGTTATTTGGCATAGGGCGTTCTCTTATTGTGGTGTCGGAAGCGCAGGAGTGTTTCGGAATACTAGTTCTATTCCCAGACTCTATCTGGACTTGAGTGGTTGCTCAATATAAAATTGAGTAATCGTTCAGAATTCAGAGTCGTGTTGAAACACGGCGATGACAACCGGTGATAACTATGGCTCGAGCAATGATTCACAATCGGCAAGATTCGCTGGAGCGGGCGCTGCACCTGTTCTGGCAGAAAGGCTTTCATGCCACTTCGCTAAAGGATCTGGAGAAAGCTCTCGATATGCGGCCAGGTAGCATTTACGCCACATTTGGCAGCAAAGACGGGCTCTTCCAGGAGTCGCTGGAGCGTTATGCCAGCCTGGGGCTGGCGAACCTTGAGCGCACCTTGCACGCCCATGAGTCGCCGCTGGCGGGATTGGCTGCTTATTTGCGGGGGCTTGGTGGGCTTTGCGACCAGGAGTTGCCAAGCCGCGCCTGCATGCTGGTGAAAAGTCTGCTGGAGTTGGGTGACCGGGAGCAGGCTGCCAGAAGCAAGGCTGAGCATTTACTCGCGGGTATGGAGGCGCGTTTTGCGGATGGCTTCGCTGATGCACAAAAGGTGGGTGAGCTGGATAGTCAGCTTGATCCGAAGCGCCTCGGCCGCAGGCTGCAGGCGGAAGTGATGGGGTTACGGGCTTTTGCTCAGCGTGATGTGGATAGCGAAGCTGTGCACGCTCTGGCAGAAGATATGGCGCTGTCACTTGAAGCAATGCGCATCAATGGAAGTACAGACATGCACTGATCTTCTGCGGGTGCCTGCCTGCTCTGACACTTTTGTGCCGAGAGCAGGTTGTGTATCACATGTGAATCAGCCAGTTGATTCCGGTGTCAGTTTGTCCTGGGTTTTCAGCTCAAAATCCGAGGCATCATGGCGCTCATGCAGTTGCTCTGAAAGCGGGCCTCTGGTGCGATTGACCATACGGCCACGTTGAACCGCAGGGCGTTCGAGAATCTCTTGCGCCCAGCGGCGTACGTTCTTATAACTTTCCACCTGCAGAAATTCGCCTGCATCGTAGGCCTCTCCCAGAACCAGATTGCCATACCAGGGCCAGGTGGCGATATCCGCAATGGAGTATTCGTTTCCGCCCAGATAGCGATGTTCAGATAACTCTCTGTCCAGCACGTCCAGTTGGCGTTTGACTTCCATGGTGAAGCGATTGATCGGGTACTCAAACTTTTCGGGTGCATAGGCGTAAAAGTGCCCGAAGCCACCGCCCAGGTAGGGCGCGGAACCTTGCAGCCAGAAAAGCCAGTTCAGCACCTCAGTGCGTGCCGCGGCGTCTTTGGGGAGAAAGCGCCCGAACTTCTCAGCCAGATATAGAAGTATCGAACCACTCTCAAAAACCCGGCTGCCGGTTTCGGTATCAAACAGGGCCGGGATTTTAGAGTTAGGGTTAACGTCGACAAAACCCGATGAAAATTGATCACCTTCGCCAATCCGGATCAGGTACGCATCGTATTCTGCGCCAGTTTCGCCCGCGGCAAGTAACTCTTCGGCCATGATGGTTACCTTCTGGCCGTTGGGTGTGCCCATTGAATAGATCTGCAAGGGATGTTTTCCGCGCGGCAATGAGGCTTCATGGGTAGGGCCTGCGACGGGGCGGTTGATGCTGGCCCATTCGCCACCATTTTCTGCGTCCCAGGTCCAGACGCTTGGCGGTTGGTACTGATTGGTGTCCGACATGACCCTGATCTCCTTTATGTTTTCGTGACCCAAGCCGGAAAGCTTCTCCTTTTCGAGAGCAGCTTTCCGGCTTTTGAGATTTCCGGTTAACTCGCCTTATGCCACTCGAACTTCTGGAAAGGCTTGTCTATCGGCGTTTGTGTGAGTTCGACGGAAGGACTCTAACGTAAGTTGAGCAATCACTCAATATATATTTGAGTGATCATTCAATTAAGAAGGTGGAGCGATGTTAACTGCTTTCCATCAGAAAATGGTTATCCAGCGTCTCTGTTTCCAGAAATCCCATTCGTTTATAGAGTCGCTTCGCATCCTGATTAGCGTGCAGAACCTGAAGGCGAAGCGGGACTCCCCGCGACCGTGCGTCTGCCAGCAGGTCATTCAGAAGTGTGGTTCCCAGGCCCTGCCGCTGGTAGTCGGGGCAAATCTGCAACTCATGCAGCCAGTTGCAATCTTCAAGCTTTTCCAGAATCACAACGCCGACGCGATCCGTTCCTGTTTCAATAATCCGGGCCGGGCGCGGCTGTTTCCACTTTGAGAAAAAAAGCTGCCGCTGGAAGGCTTCGTCCCAGTTACCGAACTGGCGAACCACAACCTCGCGGAAGGACTCCTTGTTCAACTCATAGAGCCACTCCATTTCGTCTGGTCGCGTGTTTCTCAGGGAGTAGTTCATCGGTTGGATTCGCTTTCGCCCTTTCGCCAGACCAGCAGTCGATTATTGGCTGGCATCTCGAAATCCGACTCCAGGGTCAACTTGTTTTCGCTGCTTATCCGCTTCAGGTCATCCATGTCGCGAATCCCCATTGCGGGGTTCTGTTGTCTCAGGTGCGCGTCGAACCGTTGATTGCTGGCACTGGTAAACTGGCCTTTGTAATTGAATGGACCATACAGGCAGAAGGCTTCTTTTGGCTGGAGGTTGGCAGACACGCCCCGGAACATGGCCTCAACTTCCGGCCACGCCATAATGTGGGCAGTATTTGCAGAGAATACCCCGTTGATTGGCGGCAGTTGCCAGTCTCTCCTGGAAACATCCAGAGCCAATGGCTTGTTGATGTTTGGCAGGCGAGCCTCGCTTAGCCATGGTTCGCATAACTGGTAGTTACTCGGATGGTCGCTGGGCTGCCAGATCAGATGCGACAGGTTACGTGCAAAATGAACCGCGTGTTGTCCTGTGCCGGTGCCGATCTCCAGAACGGTTATGGGGCCGCTGAATATCGCAGCAATTTTTTCGAGAATCACCTGCTTGTTGTTCTCGCAGGCTTGGGAAAATGGCTTTCCGTCCATCATTTAATGCCCTGATAGATCGTTGAACGAGTGGAATCGAGAACCTGTTTATATCAGGCCGGCACCTTTCAGGACAAATACGCCCAGGGTTATGGTCACACTCGCCATCAGCGTGGTTATTGCGATTATGTTTGCTGCCAGCCGATCGTTGCCCCCAAGCGCTTTAGCCATTACAAAACTGGCGGCGGCAGTCGGGCTTGCGAAAAACAGGAACAACAAGCCGAGCTCGGGCCCGTAGAAACCCATCGCCCAGGCGGCACCGGTGAAAAGTACGGGTAGAATTACCATTTTCATCAGCGCGGAGCTGAATGCGGTTGAACTGTCACTGCGCAGGGCGCTGAGTGAAACGGTCGCGCCGATGCACAGCAGAGCCAGTGGCAATGTAAGGGAAGCAAAATAATCACCGCTGGTCATTACCCACTCGGGCAGCTGCAGATCAAACCAGGCAACAGGAATGGCGGCGAACACAGAAAGTATCAGCGGGTTGCGCAGAATATCCTGAAGGATGCGTCGCCACTGTGCAGACTGCCCCGGCTGATAGGCAGTGAGTACAATCACCGAAAGCGCATTATAAGACAGGATGACCAGCCCCAGCAGAATGCTGCCCGCCGAAAGCCCGAAGTCGCCGTAGAGGTTGGCTGCCAATGCCAGCCCCACAATGCCGCAGTTGCCCCGGAAGGCACCCTGAACATACACGCCCCGATTTTCATGAGCAACGTTCCAGCGCGCCCATAACCAGGCGAGCGCAAAGCTGGCGAGCGTCGCAAACAGGTAAAAAACAAGCAGGCTCGGGTTCAGAGACGTACTGAGATCGGCTTTAATGATGCTGAGAAAAACCAGAGTAGGCAGGGTGGCTTTGAAAACCAATGCGGAAGCAGTATGGACGAACGCGTCATCAATCCAGCCGATTCTGCGCAGGCCCAAGCCGATAAAGACCATGGCAAAGACAGGGAGTGTGGTTTCCAGTGTCTGTTGGAAAATGCTGATCAGGTCCATTCGGATTGGCCAGGGTTCTGAGGAATGATGCCCGTATCATAGATCTGACGGAAAGGTAATGAAATCACTTGCCGGGAGACATAAAGGGTGGGCTATAGTATTGCGCAACTTATCTGAACATGAGGGCCAGCATGAGCGCCGTAAATACTGCTCCGGAGCAGCTGAGAAAGGTTCTGGCAGACACGCCTAAAGATCAGCCCGTGGTAATGCTCAACCTGTTGAGGTTTCGCGATAGAGCTGATTACGCCGACGAATCCGGTAACCGGAGCGGGCGTGAAGCCTATCAGCTTTATATGCGCGAGGCCGCTGCCTGTGTCAGTGCCGTGGGGGCTGAAGTTATATGGTCTGGCCGCAGTGTTGGCACCCTTATCGCACCGCCTGAGGAGTCCTGGGATCAGGTGTTGCTGGTACGCTACCCCTCAATTGAAGCCTTTATGGCAATGATTGAAAGCGCTGAGTACAAGGGCGTGGTCAAGCATCGCACCGCCGCTTTGAGCGATTCAAGGCTGGTTGCCAATCTGGAAGGGCAGCACTGAGGCAGAGCCTCAGCCCGCAAGCCCTGATTCCAGTATGCCGGTTTGGCGTATCACCATATACGTCGCTGTGCCTGCTGCAATCGAGAGCAGGGCATTGCGGCGCCATAAATGAACGATCACTACAAGTGCGCCCGCAAGAAGCGCATCGAGCCCCGGTACTGTCCCTGACCAGTCTCCCGAACGCTGCAAAAAAACCGTTGCCAGCAAAGCCATAACGGCTGCCGGTAAATAGCGCCCGAGGTGTTTGATGAGCGGGTGCTCGGTGTGCCGCTCAAAAAACAGGAAAGGTATGATCCGTGTTGCAAACGTTGCGATTGCAGCAACGGCAATGAAGGCAACCAGGTAGCCAGTATCAGACATGACTGCCGCCCTCCGCGCCGGATTTGGCCCTCAGGCTGCGATACTGAAGTAAAAGTACGGCGGTAACGATGGCGATAGCGCCGATCAGTTGATGCGCTGGTGGAAGCAGAATCATAGCGACCCCCGCAGCCGCAGCGCCCGCCCAGACCGGAAAGGCATCCCCCAGGGCTTTGAGCTGTTCTATGGTGAGAACGATAAACAGAGCGACAAGCGCAAATTCAATACCGGTACTGTCGAACGCCACATTTCGCCCCAGAAGCGCCCCCAGAGTGCAGCCAATCACCCAGTAAACCTGATTGAATGCTGTGATCCGGAAATCCACGTCAAGCTCGTGAGTGCTATCCAGCGAGCGGGGCCGGCTGGTGAGCAGTGAGTAGGTTTCATCGGTCAGCCCGAAAATCAGGTACAGCTTGCGCCAACCGGCACCCCGGAACTGCCCGAGCAGGGAAAGCCCGTAGAAAAGATGGCGCGCGTTCAGCACGAACATGGCTATAAATACTTCCAGCAGGCCGGCCCCAACCGCTAACAGGCTGACCGCCAGAATCTGGCCGGCACCGGCATAGATCACCACGCCCATCAGGGGCGCAGCCCACCATGCGTAGTCGAGCTGGGTTGTAAACAGCACGCCGAACGCCATGCCGAGCGGGAGATAGCCGAACAGAATCGGAAGTGTGAGACGAAAAACCAAGGCGTTCATTAGCATCCAAACTTTATGAAAACGGAGGATGATAGAGAATCGTTCCGGATTTTGAAAGTGGGAGGGGCTTCTCCTTGGCCGGCATAGTCCCTAAGATGAGCACCCCCACAGGAGATGTTATGAGCGACGAAGCCGCGCACCAGCCACAGTCCGATCCCCGCGAGGAAAAGTTCATTGTAGACAAGGGATTACTGACGGAAGATCAACTGAATGGTCTGGCAGAAGAGTACTGCACGCGCTACCATGGGCTGAATGATACCGAGAATCCTCTCGCAGAACTGAGCCGTGTAATGGAAGCCATTAACAGGGGCGAACTGGTTGTCTGGTTTGATCCGGTTGAGAATACAGCCGGGCTTGGCTCACCGAAATGAATGGTCAGCTTCCCGGTGTATTTCGGTTTGCACCTACCCGGGGGCGGCTGTAAACGATACAATCGCGCTGATTTCCGAATGCAGTATGCGAGGTGAGTTTTGATCAGGGTACTGGTTGTAGATGACCATGAGCTGGTTCGTTCCGGGATAACCCGGATGCTCGCGGACAATCCCGACATTGATGTTATCGGTCAGTCTTCATCAGGTGAAGACGCGATAGAATTCGTGCGCAAAGACCGTCCGGATATCGTACTGATGGATATCCGCATGCCGGGCATCGGCGGCCTGGAAGCGACGCGGCGTGTCCTGAGAATAGACGATACAATTCGTGTGATTGTAGTAACCGCCTGCGCAGACGATCCCTATCCGGCTCGTGTAATGCAAAGTGGTGCCTCCGCCTACGTCACCAAAGGTGCTGATATTCGCGAAATGGTTCGGGCAATTCGCATGGCTCACTCAGGCCAGCGCTACATCAGCCCGGAAATTGCCCAGAAAATGGCACTCAAGCAACTGGGCGGTGACAAGGACGAGGAGGGCGAATCATCGATGTTCGATCGCCTCTCCGAGCGTGAGATGCAGATAGCCATGATGGTCGTAGACTGCCAGAAAGTTCAGGACATCTCCGACAAACTCTGCCTGAGCCCGAAAACTGTTAATAGTTACCGCTACCGGATATTCGAAAAACTGGAGATTTCCAGTGATGTTGAGTTGGCTCTGATGGCCGTCCGACTCGGGTTGCTTGATGCTCACAAGCTCTGATACCCCGAGCGAAAGCAGCGGGGAGTTCGACAGTAAGCACTTCCTGAAACAGCTGACAGAGCGGCCCGGCGTATACCGAATGTACGACGAAGGCGGCTCAGTGCTGTATGTCGGCAAAGCAGGAAATCTGAAGAAGCGGGTCAGCAGCTATTTTCGCAAGACCGGCCTGGCGCCAAAAACGGAAGCTCTGGTTGCCAAAATTGCCTCCATTGAAGTGACTATTACCGGCAGCGAGACGGAAGCGCTCCTGCTTGAGCAGAACCTGATCAAGTCTCTGCGGCCGCCCTATAACATCCTGCTCCGTGATGATAAATCCTATCCTTACATCTACGTTTCTTCCCACAGCGATTACCCTTCGCTGACCTTCCGGCGTGGACGCACCAAAAAGGGGGGAGGCACCTGGTACGGGCCGTTTCCAAGCTCGGGCGCGGTCAAGGAAAGTCTTAATGTATTGCAGAAAGTATTTCGCATAAGATCTTGTAGCGAAAGCTATTTCCGAAACCGTACGCGCCCCTGCCTGCAGTATCAGATCAACCGGTGTACGGCGCCTTGCGTGGAGTATATTTCGCCAGAGGATTACCAGCAGGATATCCGCCACGCGGCCATGTTTCTGGAAGGCAAAAACCCGGTCATCATTCGTGATCTGATGGATGCCATGGAAGCGGCTGCCAAAAATCTTGAGTTTGAAAAAGCCGCAGCCTACCGGGATCAGATCAATCACTTGCGCCACGTGCAGGAACAGCAGTCGGTAGACGGCGAGGGCGGTGATGCCGATGTGATTGCCATCGCACAGGATGCCGGCGTGGTGTGTATTGTGGTGATTATTGTGCGCGGTGGCAGGGTTCTGGGAACCAAGGACTACTTTCCCCGCTATTCCCTTGAGCAGTCGGAAGGGGAGCTGCTTAGCGCCTTTCTCGGCCAGTACTATTTCGGCGGCAACACTCGCCGCGAGATTCCCAGAGACGTGCTGGTGCCTGTGGATGTCGAAGGCCAGGAGCTTCTTGCGCAGGCGCTCTCGGATGCGGCAAATCGCGAAACCCGTATACGGGGAAATGTGCGCGGAGAGCGCCGCCGCTGGCTGGAACTGGCCATGACCAATGCCCGGCAAACGCTGCTTACCCACCTCGCCAGCAAGGAAACCGTCTATCGCCGATTATTGGCATTGCGCGACATGCTGGAGCTTGCGGAAACGCCGTCGCGGATGGAATGTTTCGATATAAGCCACAGCCACGGCGAAAATACCGTCGCATCCTGTGTCGTTTTCGATGAGAATGGTCCCCTGAAAAGCGATTACCGTTTGTATAACATTGAAGGCGTGACAGCCGGAGACGATTATGGCGCCATGCGCCAGGTGCTGACGCGCCGTTACCGTCGCATGGTTGCGGGTGAGGGCAAGCGCCCGGATCTGGTGTTCATCGATGGTGGTAAGGGCCAGTTGAATATTGCCCGGGAAGTGTTTGATGAACTTGGGGTTTCCGATATTCCTCTTATCGGTGTCGCCAAGGGCGTAACCCGGCGCGCAGGCATGGAGCAATTGATCGACGCCATGACAGGTAGTGTGTTCCGCGTCCCTGCTGATTCACCAGCTTTACATCTGATTCAGCACATAAGGGATGAATCCCACCGCTTTGCCATTACCGGACACCGTGCCGGGCGCGACAAGAAGCGCCGCCAGTCTACCCTGGAAGGTATTGAAGGCGTTGGCCCCAAACGTCGCCGGGAGTTAATCCGGTATTTTGGCGGTATACAAGAACTACGCAAAGCCAGCGTGGATGAGATGACCAAGGTTCAGGGCATCAGCAAATCTCTGGCTGAAAACATATACGCAGCACTGCATGATGAGTAATAACCGTATGAATTTACCCAACCTTCTCACACTTTCCCGCATCATTATGATTCCGGTATTTGTGGTTGTGTTTTATCTTCCGGCGCAGTGGAGCTATATGGCGAGTGCGGCTATTTTCGCAGTGGCGGCCGCAACGGATTGGTTGGATGGTTATCTCGCCCGCAAGCTCGACCAGAGCACGCCCTTCGGCGCGTTTCTTGACCCGGTTGCCGACAAACTGATGGTGGCGGTAGCCCTGGCGCTGCTGATTCAGGAGTATTCCGCAATTTTGTTAACAATACCGGCTACCATTATTATCGGCCGGGAAATCGTGATATCGGCACTTCGGGAATGGATGGCTGAAATCGGCAGCCGCGGAAGTGTTGCCGTGTCCTACATTGGCAAGATCAAAACCACCGCGCAGATGGCATCTATTGTGGGGTTGCTGGCATTTCCACCGGGTCAGCTTCTCTCAGAGGTTGCGGTTGCTCTGTTGTATGTCGCAGCCGTGCTCACACTCTGGTCTATGGGGCTGTACATCAAGGCTGCCTGGCCAGACCTGTTTCCTCAGGAGGGTTGATCAGGGCCAGTTTTACAGGCGCTGGCCCAGTCGATAACCTGTTCCGCCAGCCTTTCTCCGGCGCTCCCGAATGCCTGCACAACCGAGTCTATGCTCTTGTCTTTTGCCGGTGTCGAAACAATGAAGCTGTCGGAGCAGACTATTGCTCTTGAACGGTTGTCTATCAGCTGGGCATAAACAGCAATGGTCACCCGGGTACTGTCGCCGTAGCTTACGGAGTGGAAAGCCGTAATTTCAGAGGCCAGAGTGAGATCGGTATTGCCGGGGCCGGTATCCATCGCTACATCACGAAAACTTGCGTTCGCTCTGAAAGCACCCGCCAGCATATCCCGAAGCATAACCGGGGCTGTATCCCGCCACCGGACTCCCCCGTAAACCAGGAATTCCCAGGGCTCAGGCTTGGTCAGAATGCGTGTGCTGTTGAAGGGCTCTGAAGCAAAAGGCGTATCAATACGAAGGCTTTGAGGCCGGCTTATTTCACTCTTTTGCAGGCTTTTCGGAACCGTGAAATCCATCACCCGTGGCGCTTCAGGTGAGGGAAAAATCGTACAGGCGGTCATCATCCCGGCAAACATCAGCGCGGTACCCGCAGCTCTGAAAGCCTTTTTAGCCGTTTTATTCACTGGGATACCTCCTTGATGGTGGGCCCGCCCCAGATTGTGCCAGTTGGGTCTTCTTCCAGGCGGCGAGTAAACTGGTTCAGGTTTCTGAGCGTGTTGCGCAGCTCTCTCAGGGCCGGGGCCAGTTCACCAATACCCTGAAGGCCGGAATCCAGAGCGCCTTCATTATTACGGGTTAGCTGATCAATACGGTTGGCTGTTTGCTCTATTCCCGTCATGGCCGCATTCATAGAGATCAACACCGTTTTACCCTCGTTCTGCAGCAGGGCGTTGGCGTTATCCGACACCGCAGAGACTCTGGATGCGGCTTCGGCAGCCCGTTTACTGGCATTGTCCATGCGCTCAAGCAACGCCACCAGCTGGTCACGGCTGCCCAGAAGCGAGTCGCTTGCCTCTCTGGCATTGCTGAGAATGGCTGTCAGGTTTTCAGTGTTTTCTTTCGAAAGGACCCTGTTTGCACTGGTGAGCAGTTTTTCCGCCTTGGTCAGCAAAACTTCGCCGTTTGTCAGGAGGCTGTTGAACGCAGAAGGCTCAGCGGTGATTAACGCCGGATTATCTCTGCTGCCTTCCAGCACCGGGCTGTCCTTGGTGCCGCCGCTGAACTGAACACTCATGCTGCCGGTAATATTGGCCAGAACCAGGCCGGCGCGGGTGTTCTTGCGCACGGGAACACTCTGTTCCACTCGAACCAGAACCCGCACATGGCCGGGGTTGGCCTGATCCAGTTTCATATCCAGCACATCGCCAACCGCAACACCGCTGTATAGCACCGGGTTACCTTTGGCGAGCCCGCCCACCGCGTGGTCAAAAACGATTTCATAGTAGGCCCACTCGCGGTCAGCAGATGACTTGGCCAGCCATAGCGCAAACGACAGTGCTGCCACTACCGCAATCAGCGTAAAAACTCCGATGACCAAATGGTGTGCTTTCGGTTCCATAGGCTCTTACTCCCGTAACCGGCTCTGTTCCTGAGCCCGGAATGCATAACTGGCGGCCCGCCCGCGGGGGCCCTGAAAATAGTCCTGAATCCACGAATCGTCTGTCGCCGCAACCTTTTCAATATGGTCTGCGACCAGAACCTTTTTTTGCGACAGAACGGCAACCCGGTCGCAGGTTGTGTAAAGCGTATCCAGATCGTGTGTGACCAGGAACACCGTCAACCCCAATGCGTCCCTGAGGGTAACGATCAGTTTGTCAAAAGCCGCAGCGCCAATCGGGTCGAGGCCAGCGGTTGGCTCATCCAGAAACAGAATTTCCGGGTCCATCGCCAGTGCTCGCGCCAAAGCAGCACGTTTGACCATACCACCGGAGAGTTCAGACGGGTACTTGAGGGCGGAATCGGCCGGCAGGCCTGTCAGTGCAAGCTTCATGCGGGCAAGCTCCTGTGCATCGGAGCGTGACAGGCTGCAATGTTCAATTAACGGCAGTGCAATGTTCTGCAGCAGATTCAACGAGGTGAACAATGCGCCTCGTTGGAACAGAACGCCAAACCGTTGCTCGGTTTCTGAACGCTCTGTGGTACTCAGCGTATCGAGATCTTTGCCGAATACACGGATACGACCAGCTGAAGGCTTGTGCAGCCCCACGATGCTTCTCAGGAGCACCGATTTGCCCGTTCCCGAACCGCCAACAACGCCCAGAATCTCGCCTTTAAAAAGGTCCAGGTTGAGATCCTTGTGAACAACATGGCTGCCAAAGCGGTTATCCAGATCCCGCACCGCAATAACGGGATCGGTCTGGCTGCCGGTTTTCTCGAACTTCGAGTCGGTCATGATTTACCAGCCCATTTCCAGGAAGAAAAGTGCAGCAACGGCATCGAGGAGAATCACGATGAAAATGGATTGAACCACGCTGGATGTAGTATGCACACCAACCGATTGCGCACTGCCGCCCACCTTGAAACCTTCCAGGCAGCCTACAGCCGCAATCAGGAAGGCAAAAACCGGTGCTTTCGACATACCCACAAGGAAGTGCTTGAGTGCAATGTCCCGCTCCACAATGGCCATGAATTGGGCCGGGGAAATATCCAGCGAAATTGCACAAACCATGGCTCCACCGATCAAGCCGGAGAGCATCCCCACGAAGGTAAGAATGGGCAGGCTGACCATCATCGCCAGAACCCTCGGGATCACCAGCAGCTCTACCGGATCCAGCCCGAGAGTGCGGATGGCATCCAGCTCTTCGTTCACCTTCATGGCACCGATTTGTGCTGTGAATGCACTGGCCGTGCGGCCCGCAAGCAGAATCGCGGCGAGCAGAACGCCGAACTCACGTAAAAACGAGAAGGCGACCAGATTGACCGTGTAAATGGTGGCACCGAAGTCTTTCAGAACCGTGGCCCCAAGGAATGCCACCACGGCGCCTACCAGAAAGGTGAGGAGAGCAACGATGGGGAGTGCGTTGAGACCGGTGTTCTGAATGGCAGCGACAAAAGCGGTAACACGCCAGCGCCCGGGCCTTGGCAGCACAACGAACAAAGTCGCGATAATCTGCCCAACGAACCCCGACAGAAGATAGATCAGGTGCCAGATCGCTTCAACCGTCCTGCCGGTTTCTGTGAGGAATTGCGATACTGGCGCCTCGCCTTCAGGCTCGGGCAGTGGCTTCTCCTGCAGGGCTTCAGCTACAGCCCGGAGCAGAGCGCTCTGTTCCCGGGGCAGGGTGCTTTCCTGCGTCGCCAGAGTGGCAAGACCGTCTGGCCCGAGCAGCTTCGCAAGAAGCGAAGCGCCCGCTGTATCAACCCGCCCCAGACTTTTGATATCAATATTCTCAGTGTTCCACTGCTTGCCGGAATAGTCTGCGACCCGCCGTTTGAGCGTTTGATAGTCGGTGAGTGTCCAGTCACCGTGGATAGCCAGAGTGCCGTTTTCATCGCTCAGCTGCCCAGGCTGGCGACTGGTCTGGGAGGTATATTCATTTTCGGGGGAGCTGGCACGTATGGGCACGGGTGTCAGAAATCCAAAGGTTGGTTTGTTAGCTTACTAGCTTAGAGTCTGCAGACGCTATCTGCCAGTATAAGGCGGTCTTCCTCATCATGGCTGGCAAGCACGATGAGAGCACCCTGGGTTTTCTGCTTCAGCAGCAGCTGCCGCAGAAGAGCGCGTGCCTCGCTGTCCAGCCCTGTAAGCGGTTCATCCAGCAGCATTATTGGCTGTTTACGCAGCATCGCGCGCAGTAATGCAACCCGCTGCCGCTGGCCGCCGGAGAGGTCACCGGGCAAGCGCTTGCCAAAGCCGCCCAGGCCAACACTTTGCAGCCCACGTTCAATGGCCTGCTGATCTTTCGGCGTGAGTTTCAGCCCCGGGTGGATACCGAGCCCTATATTGGCTTCCACACTCAGATGCTCGAACAAGTTGTGTTCCTGGAACACGCTGGTCATTGGCCGTTGCCAGGGCGCGCAGTAGCGCAAGCTTTCACCTTGCCACAGAATATCGCCGGATTGTGGTTCCAGAAAACCCGCCAGCAGGTTCATAAGGGTGGACTTGCCGGATCCGCTGGCGCCATGAATGGCGATGCATTGCCCCGGTGCCACAGAGAATTGAAAATTCCAGGGAGACTCCTGACCGGGGTAGGCGAAAACCAGGTTTTTTACCTCAAGCATGTTCAGGCTCCGGAACAGTGCGGGATGATTTCGATGCCAGGCCAGTATTAAAAATAGGAGAGCCCAGCCGGCCGAATACGCTGAACAGCATCAGCAAAAGCAGCACAAGCCATAACCCGGTTGCGGCCGCGGCATCAATCCGGTAGCTGCCCAGTTGCTGATAGAGCAGTACCGGCAGGGTGGGTTGGCCCGGGCTGCCAAACAGGGCGATAACTCCGAAGTCTCCCAGCGATAAACCTGTGCCATAGGCCATGGCCAGCGCCAGTGGCCGGCGCATTCTTGGCCAGTGCAGCCAACGCCAGCGATACCAGCCCAGCACGCCAAGCTGGTCGGCCTGTTGGCGGCTGGCTGAATCCAGACTTCCCATGGGCCCCCGGAGCATCTGCAACACAAAAGGCAGCGCCATCATGGCGTTGATCAGCGTAACCAGAATCAACCCTTCGCTGGAGTTGCCAAGGCTCGGCCGGAACAGCAAAAACAGACCTGTGCCGAGAACCAGCGGCGGAACCATCAGTGGCAAATAGGCGGCCACATCTGTAAGCCGGGTAATGGCATGCCGTGACGCTGTGGTTCCGCAAGCGAGAATGAGCAGCGCGGCACATACGGACATAAGCCCGGCGGGTAGCGCAATGGCCAGGCTTCTCAGGGTGGCATCAAGTAAGGCTGGGTTCACAGAGAACGAACCTTCCGGGAAAAACGCCGCACCCATGCCCGGCAGCCCTCGGAGCAAAATGGCAACCAACGGAGTAACCAGAAACAGCACAAACACTCCCAGAGCTGCTCCATCTCCAAGGCGCGCCCAGGCTGAGCTGCCGGCCTTGCTTCGATGTGAAGCAACCCGCCTGTCGGGAAGTAACGATGCCGTGAGCCCATGGCGGGCTGCCAGCCACCAGAGAAAGCCACAGATCACCAGCTGAACCATGGCCAGCAGCGCCGCCTGGCCCGCATCAAACTCAAAACGAAGTGACTGGTAGATGGCGACTTCAATGGTCGTGGCCGCTGGCCCGCCGCCGAGGGTCATTACGATGGCAAAGCTGGTAAAACACAGGGTGAAGACCAGAGCCGCAAGGCCTGGCATGACCGGTTTGACCGCTGGCCATTCCACGGCACGCCAGTACCACCAGCGACCAAGCCCGAGTTGCGCGGCAACCCGTCGTTGCGATGCCGGCGCGCTCTCGATTGCTTGCAGCAGAATTCGCGCAGCCAGGGGCGCGTTGAAAAACACGTGCGCCAGCACAATGCCGTTGATGCCGTAAAGATTCCACGATGCGCCCAGCCAGTCATTGGCAAAGCCCGTAAGCCAGCCCTGGCGACCATAAACACTGATGAGACCGGATACCGCCACAATCGAGGGGAGTACCAGGCTGAGTTCCATCAAACGAAGCAGAACCATGCGGCCCGGAAAGGCGGGTTGCCTTGCCAGGGTTCGGGCGACAGGAATGGCCACAAGAAGGCTGAGCACAACAGAAAGAAAGGCCTGCCAGATCGTAAAGGTAACAACCGTGCGAAGGTATCGGCTGCGCCAGAGTTCAGTCAGATCCGGCAGTGAAGCCTCCCAAACCAGCGCACCCAGCCCTGCCATCGCCAGCACCACCAGAGCGCAGGCAATGGCCAGCCCCGGCCAAAGCCGCCATCCAGGTCGGCTGAAAGGTGCGGAGTGTCGCAGGTTGATGGCTTTGTTCACGCAGTTTTACCGTGTCATGGCATCCAGCCATTCGTTCAACCATTGGCGGCGGTTCTCCATCACCGTTTTCGGGTCAAAATAAAGCGCCTCTGCCGGCTGAATCAGCTTATCGAACACAGCGGGTAGCTCGTCGCCCAGATCCGTGGCCGGATACATAACGTTCTTCAGAGGAATGTGGCGCTGAAAGTCTGCGCTCAGCATAAAATCGAGAAAGGCCTGGCCAAGCTCTTTTTGATCGGATGAGTTCACCAGAGCGGCTACTTCAACCTGCAGATAGTGGCCTTCCTCGAATTCGGCCGCCTGGTAGCGATCTGTTTTATCCACCGCCATGTGATACGCCGGAGAGGTGCTGTAGGAGAGGATCATCGGCGCCTCGCCATTCATGAACAGCGAGAAATAGCCGTCGCTCCAGCTTTTGGTAGTGGTGAGAATCTTGCCCTTGAGTTGCTGCCATTTTTCCGGAGCCTGGTCGCCGTAAACGTGGCGCATCCACAGTAATAGCCCCAGGCCTGGCGTGCTGGTTCTGGGGTCCTGAATGATAATTTTCAGATCATCAGGTGCGGCAATTAACGCTTCCAGACTTTCGGGAGGTTCCGGGAGTTGTTCGGTGTCGTAAACAAACGCAAAGTAGCCCCAGTCGTAAGGCACAAACACCGGGTCCTGCCAGTCCACTGGCAGATTCAGGGCAGACAGATCGGTTTCGTGGTTGGCCAGCAAGCCGGTCTGCCGCGTCGTTTCCATGGTGCCAGTGTCCAGCCCGAGTACGACGTCGGCCTTGGAGCTCTTGCCCTCAAGGCGCAGGCGCTGAAGAATGTCACCACCACTATCGAGCACCACATAATTGATCTGGCAGTTACAGGTTTGCTCGAAGGCTTCTTTCACCGCAGGCCCGGGGCCCCATTCGGCGGCAAAAGACGGGTGGGTATAAATTGTGAGGGTTGATACCTTCTGAGCGTTTGTAGGCACAGAAGCTAAAGTGAGCAAGAACAATGCAAGCGCTCGGACGAGCATAACTGTGTAACCTCCGCGACAGATCAGGGGTAGCCATTCAGAGGCAACCGTGCCGCGGGCCCCACCGAAGCCGGTGAGTGCTCAATCCCTTCGCCGGCATAATCCGGATCAGGTTCCGCGGGTATGGTCTCAGCCCGGCATTTGCCCGGCACCCCGTTGAGTTGGATTGAGTGTACCATGCCCACATTGCCATTTCTTTGAAGGAGAAAACGGGTGCCAAAATTTTTACACACAGCGGACTGGCAAATGGGCAGAACCTATAGCCGGTTTGACACCGAAGACAGCGCCGCACTGGTGGAGGCTCGTTACGAAGCCATCGAACGACTGGCGGCGCTGGCGACCGAGCACCGGTGTGATGCGGTGCTGGTTGCAGGTGATGTGTTTGATGCCCAGACAGTGTCTGATCGCACCATCCGGCGAGTATTCAACGCTACCCATAACTTTAAAGGCCCCTGGGTAATGTTGCCCGGCAACCACGATGCGGCGCTCGCAGAAAGTGTGTGGACGCGCGCAAAACGGCTGGGTGCAGTGCCGGCTAACGTGCATCTGGCACTGGAATCCGGAGTGACGCAATTACCGGAGCAGGGCATTGCTGTGCTGGCTGCGCCCCTGACACAGCGCCATACATACGGCGACCTGACCCAACCCTTCGACACAGCAGAAACGCCCCCCGGGCTGCTGCGTATCGGACTGGCCCACGGCAGCGTGCAAGGTGTGCTGCCTGACGATATTGACGCGACAAACCCCATCGCTCCGGACCGGACACAAACAGCAAAGCTGGATTATCTCGCCCTGGGTGACTGGCATGGCGTAAGGGAGATTAACGAGCGCACCTGGTACAGCGGCACGCCGGAGCCTGAGCGGTTTCGCAACAACGATGCCGGATACGTATTGATTGTTGATATCGAAAAACCGGGCGCAGCGCCAAAGGTCACCCAATATGAAACTGCACGTTATCAATGGCACCAGTGGCGGGAGAGCCTGTCGGTGCCATCTGACCTGGATGAGTTGCTGAATCGCATGAGTAAGTTGCCCGAGGCTTCTGTGCTGGATATCAAGCTGGACGGCACCCTCACACTCGTTGGCGATCAGAAGCTTACCGATGCGCTGTCCATTGCGGAGGCACGCTATCGCAGCGTTACCTGCGACCGCTCCGGGCTGCAACTTGAACCAACGGATGAAGACATTGCCGCACTGCACGCCGACGGCTATCTCGGGGATGTGGTTCAGGAGTTGCGGGAAAATCAACGGACGAACGATGAAGGTGAGGATGCAGAGGTTGCACGGGATGCTCTGGCGATTCTGGCCAGCCTGCTCAAGCCGAAAGACGCGGAGGTGGCCAAGTGAAACTTCAGCGCTTACGAGTTGAACAGTTCCGCCAGTTCAGACAGGGTCTTGAGCTGAGTAACTTGCAGCCCGGCATCAACCTGATACACGGCCCCAATGAATCCGGTAAAAGCACACTGGTGCGGGCCATTCGCGCAGCGTTTTTCGAACGTTACAGGTCCAAATCGGCTGAAGATCTGGCGCCCTGGGGAGACTCATCAGCCGCGCCTACTGTTGAACTCTTGTTTGAACATAATGGACAACGCTGGCAATTGGACAAGCGTTTTCTCAAGCGGCACCGCTGCGATTTGCTGGTAGACAGCACCGCCTTCAGTGGCGAAGAAGCCGAAGAGAAGCTTGCTGAACTGTTGGGCTATCAGTTCCCCAAAAAGGGCGCCAGCAAAGAAGAGCACTGGGGCATTCCGGGCTTGCTCTGGGTAGAGCAGGGCACGGGGCAGGATATTGAAAAAGCCGTTCTACATGCCGGCGGCCACCTGAAATCCGCTTTGAACAACCTGGTGGGTGAAGTCGCCAGTAGCGGAGGGGACGAAATAATTGAGGCCGTGGAACAGCAACGCAAGGAGTTGCTGACATCGACCGGAAAACCAAGAGGTGAGTATCTTGATCTTGCGAATACCCGGGAATCGCTGCAGCAGCAGACGTCTGATCTGCAGGCGCGGGTCGAGCAATATAAAGATCAGGTAGACCGGCTGGCCACTCTGGCAGCTGAGCATGAACAGGCTAACCGGGAGCGGCCTTGGGAGGAAGCCCTGCGCGACATGCAGCGTGCAGAAGTCAAATACCGGGACGTTGAGGCACTGCAGGAACAGCAAGCCCGCGGGATGGACTCGCTGAAACAGCTGAAGCAAAACCTGACCTTGCTTAAGCAGAGCCAGGCGCACTGGAAAAATCAGGGCGAGCAGCTGGCGCTGCGCCTGAAAAACTACGAGAAGGCCAAAAAACAACTTGAGCAAGAAGAGCTTTCCAGCCCCGATTTGGTGAAGTCGGTTGAGGCTGCCCGCAGCCAATACCAGGTCGCCACGGCAGCTTTGCAGCAGGCCCATCTCAGAGATAAACGAGAGCGCCTGCAGAAGGACTGCACGAGGCTGGAAGCGGAGTTAACCAAGCTCAGACAAAGTCAGGAAAAAGCCAAGGGTATTCAGGCATCGCTGGATAGTGCCCGCAAACAGAAAAAGCAGAACTTTATTGATATCGGTGAGTTAAACCGACTTAGACAGAATCAACGTGAATTGGACGACGCCAATATTCGAATCCAGACCGTGGCCACGCGCGTCACCTGGAACCTTAACCCGGGTAAGGCCCTGGCTCTGGATGGTCAGAGCATTGAGGGGCAGGGCGACAAGCTCCTGCTGGAGCCTGGTGTTCTGGATATTCCGGGCCTGGGTAGTCTTGGTATTCAACCCGGAGGTGATGATCTTGCAAGTCTCCGGCGTCAGCTTGAGCGGCTGGAGCAATCCCTGTCTCAGCAATTAGCATCTATGGCGGTTGAGTCTGTTGAGGCGGCTGAGTTAAAGCTGGGCCGGTTGCAGGATGCTGAGGCACAGATACAGCGCTTCGATGATGTTCTGAGATCCCTGGCACCGAGCGGCGTTGAGCAACTGAACTCGTTGAGCGCAGAGGTGGAAGCCGAGCAGCTAGCCCGCAGCGCAGAACTCGAAGCCCTGCCGGCAGTTGCAGCGGATATTGAGGGCGGCGACAAGCCCCTGAGCCAGGTGGAATCCGAATTGAAGCAGGCAGAGGCGGGATTAACGGAAGCGGAGTCCAGACAGCGGGAGCAGGAAACCGTGTTGCTGAAAGCCCGACATACTTGCGAGGCAGCGCAGCGTGAGTGGCAGCGGATGCAGGATGAGCTGAACAGCGCTGAGCGCCAGCAGCAGATGGAAGAGCTGGCCCGGGATATTGCCAATGCAGAAAGCCAGGGTGCAGCGCTTGAATCATCCCTGAAAGAGCGCGAAGCCCAAATTCGCGAGGCTCGCCCTGAGCTTCTGAAGCAGGACATAGAGCGTTACCGGGCTACCGCTGAACATCAGGAAAAAGCTCAGCAAAACCGTGCTCTGCAACTGAGTGAAATCCGGGCCAGGCTTGAGGCCTGGGGTGCTGAGGGGCTTGAGGAGCAACACAACGAACTGGTCGCCAGGCTTGAGCACGTTAATCGCCGGTATCTTGAGTTGGACCGAAGGGCGAAGGCGCTGGATCTGCTGCTCAACCTGCTGAAAGAAAAGCGTCAGGCCCTGACACGTCGGTTGCAGGCCCCGCTGCAGAAACACCTGGACCACTACCTGACGGTACTGTTTCCCGAGGCCAGCCTGGAAGTTGATGAAAACCTCATGCCCGGAAAGTTCAGCCGGGGCAGTGAACTGGGCCAGATGGCAGAGCTAAGCTTCGGTGCGCGGGAACAAATGGGGTTAATCAGCCGCCTGGCCTACGCCGACCTGTTGCAGGAAGCGGGGCGCCCGACGCTGATCATTCTGGACGACACCCTGGTGCACAGCGACGCCGATCGCCTGGATGGCATGAAACGCATCCTGTTCGATGCAGCAACCCGGCACCAGATACTGCTGTTTACCTGCCACCCCGAAAAATGGCGAGATCTGGGCGTTGAGCCTCGGG